>NZ_JQAR01000004.1:56620-150021 GCF_001437155.1 Liquorilactobacillus mali | reverse complement strand
TTTAATTTTACAGGGGAAAGGTATTCCCATTTACACAAACTTCTTGACACTCCCAATAAAACCAATGGCACTAATAATTAGGATAACTACTGGTGTAAAGTGCTTGAAAATTTTGAATATTTTGCCATAAATAATCGAAAAGGCTGCACTAACAAGTCCCGCAATTGATAATGCTGTTCCCAAAAAGCCTTGGTTACTTAAACCTAATTGTTTTATAGCCAAACCACTATCTGTAAATAATGCCATAATTACACTAAAATATATAAATAACAGTAGTATCCCAATAATTACTATGATTGGTAATTTCTTGCTTTTCTTTTCGACGGAACCCTCTAGATTGTTCTTAATAACTTCATTTTTCTTAACATTTGTGCCACTTGAATTTTTAGGATATGCAAGTGTAAAAATAATAAGTACTGGAACAACTAAAAAATATACCCAAAAACATGCTTGCCAATTAATACCAACCAAAATACCTGCAACAAATGTCATTGCACTAGATCCAATCGCTGAAATTGCTGCTTGGATACCCAGTAAACTTCGTAATTCGTCTCCAGAGAAAAAGTCACCTAGTAAACTCACAGCAAGTGGTGTATACAAGCCAGTGCCTGCTCCATAAATAAAACGTAGAATTTGAATAGCTGTAAAATTAGAAATAAACGCAGGACCAATGCCACCGATTAATGCTAGTAACAAACTAATAATAACCGTGTTACGTTTACCTATAAGTTTAACAACTACACTATTAAGTAATATAAATATCATCATGGAAAATGAAGGAATCGTAACCAGTGCCTGAACGGATGCAGCACTATGATCTGAAAATACTCCTACCATTCCAACAACTGCAACCGAAATAGCACTGGCATCCTGCAACATTGTTGAGATAGATAAAATTCCAAATTTCAATAATCCTCTATGCTTAATACTTGATTCTGACATGTAAAGCCCTCCTTAAAATATTTATGAAATTAATATACTAACTAAATTTAATATATTTTAAAAAAAATGTTTCCGCTTACATTTAGAAATAAAACTCATAAATGTTTTAATGTTCGCTAATTATAAGCCTCCTCCCATATTGATAAGATTATTCATTAAGTAATTTCTATGTTCGGAAATATTTAACATTTTCTCGAAATAAGACTAGCATTCATTTTTACTTTAGTCAATCTTATTTTTCTAAAATAAAACTAAAATAAAAGAAAAACTAAATAAAAATAATCTGCAAAAACCTACAAAAAAAGGGATTCAGACTGATCCCTGTATATCCCAAAATAATAATAAGCTTTTAAAACTTTTATAACGACTTTCTTTCAACCAACGTTGTAGAAATCAAAGTTTTTTGTGGATTCCAGTTAGCAGTACCTAACTGGCATTGTAGCTGCAACAGAGCTTGTTGCGCTATTTGATCAACTGGTACATGAATTGTTGTTAACTCTGGTGATATCAATGTTCCTTCATAGACATCATCAAACCCCATTACTGCCAGTTCATCAGGGACCTTAATTCCCTCCTTTTGAGCAGCTTTTATAAGACGTATCGCTATATAATCATCTTCACAAAAAATAGCCTTAGGTAATGGTGTCACTAATTTTTTTAAATTCAATCCCTCTGGGTCTAATTTTGTTGGTGAAATGAAATAAAAATGGTCATTAGATATTTTCAATTCCGATTCAGCTAATATTTCATGGAATCCGCGACGTCGTTCACTAAAATTCGACATCAAATTTTCAGAAGCAAAATAACCAATATTCGTGTAACCTTTTGATAAAATATATTTTCCTGCAAGTTTAGAACCCTGATAGTTATCCATTGTCACAAAATCAGCAACAACATCTTCATAATAAGTATCCAAAAAAACAATATTCGTAATTTTCTTTTTTATCAAACGAACCTGCGTTTTAGTTAAATCTGTGCCCAATACTAAAACTCCTTTTGATTCATTAGACACTATATCATCAAGTTTTTCATTAAGTTTATCTGCCGAAACAGTAACAGTATGCAGTGTCCCATTTAGCCGACCTATACTCACAGATAGCGCCGAAATCAATCTACTAAAAAAAGGCAAGCTACGATAATCATCTTGAACGACTCCACTTGTTGTGACCACTAAAAAAGTAACATCTCCAATTCCTTGTACCGTATCTTTCTTACTTTTTCGTAGAGGTTTATATCCCTGTTCTGAAATGATTTTTAAGATTTTTTCTTTTGTTTCCTCACTAATACCATCTTTACCGTTAATTGCAAGAGATACAGCTGATTTAGAAACATTGGCCATTTTTGCAATATCACTCATTTTCAATACCATTTTTCATTCCACCTTTTTAGTTCCACTAAAATAATACTAAATTAAAAATTATTTTGCAATTGTATTGCTTTTTTTCTTTCTAAAATAATACACTTAGTTTTGTAAAAATAAGAATTAGTTTAGGAGAGTGATTTAGTGTGGACAATAAAATTAAACTAGGATTTGCTCCAACAAGACGTAACATTTTTTCAGCCGATGCAGCGATAAAATTTGCTAATCTTACTCGTAACAAGATGAATGAATTAAATATAGATTTTGTTGATATTACAGATATAAATAGTGATGGACTACTCTACGATGACGATGGAATGAAAAAGATTGCACACAAATTTAAAAATGCAAATATTGATGGATTATTTTTAGCAAATGAAAATTTTGGTACAGAATATGAATGTGCTCGACTGGCTAAACAATTTGATGTACCTGTTTTATTATGGGGGCCAAAAGATGAGGCTCCAGCACCTGATGGTTCGCGATTGCGTGATACTCAATGCGGTCTATTTGCAATTGGCAAAGTTCTACGTCGATTCCAAGTTCCTTTTACTTACTTGGTTAATGTTGGCCTTGAAGATCCAGAATTTGAGAAAGGCATTAAGGATTTTATCAGAGTTTGTAACGTTGTAAAAACTTTTAAAAATACTCGTATCCTGCAAGTTGGACCGCGTCCATTTGATTTCTGGTCAACTATGATCAATGAAGGCGAATTGCTAGAAAGATTCAATATTTCTCTTTCCCCTATTCCGCTACCTGAATTAACTCAAGAAATTCATCGTTTACAAGCTGATAACGATCCAAAAATTTCAACAACAATTAACAAGTTAAAAGAAATTGCAGAAATTGAAGTTAGTAACAAAGATCTGGAAATGATTGCAGTTCTTAAAGTCGCCTTAACTAATAAAATGAATGAATACGGTTGCAATTCAGGCGCTATTCAATGCTGGACCGCATTACAGGATGAAATTGGGATCTTGCCTTATGCTACAGAATCCTTATTACAGGACGAAGGGACCCCCGTAACTTGTGAGACTGATATTCATGGAGTAATTTCTGAATTACTAGTTGAAGCTGCAACCATGGGAATGGAGAAAGCTATTTTTGCTGATGTTAATTGTCGTCACCCTGAAGAAAAAAATGGTGAATTACTACAACATCTAGGAGTTTTCCCATTTTCTACGGCTAAGAATAAGCCTGTATTGCCCAAATCCCATTTTGTTTTTGATTATCCTGGTTCCGTCGCTTTTGAGGCTAAAACTGGCAATTACACTTTATGCCGTTTTGACGGCGATAATGGTAATTATTCATTGTTATTAGGAAATGCTCAAACTTGTGTTGGTCCATATGAACAAGGAACTTATTTATGGCTTAAATTTGCTAACTTAAATCGATTTGAAACCAAGTTGGTCTACGGTCCATACATTCATCACATTGCAGCTGTGAGAGCAGATGTCGTTCCAATTTTATACGAAGCATGTAAATATTTAAAAATTTCACCCGATTTTTACGATCCAATTGAAGAGGAAGTTCAAGCTTATTTACGTGGAGACATTACAAGTATTATCAAATGAACGAAAAATATTTAGGAGGTAGTTATCTTGGATACGAAAATGCTAGAATTAAAGGCCGCTCAAATGCGGTTAGCAACTTGGAATATGATTTATAAAGCTGGAACGGGGCATACTGGTTCAGATTTATCATGTGCAGATATTTTGGTAGCACTTTATTACACTGTCATGAATCAAACGCCGCAAACTTTTGAAGATCAGAATTGCGACCATTATATTCAATCAAAAGGACACGCAGTCGAAATTCTTTATAATGTACTTGCGGATCGAGGATATTTTCCAAAAACAGATCTTGAATCCTATTCACAATTCAATTCTCCTTATATTGGACACCCAACAAATCATGTGCATGGAATCGAACAAAATACTGGATCTCTAGGCCATGGTCTTGGTCTCGCATCCGGAATTGCTTTGGCAGGTAAATTAGATCATCGTGGTTACCATGTCTACACTTTAATGGGCGATGGTGAACAGGCAGAGGGTTCAGTTTGGGAAGCTGCTATGTTTGCAGGTAACTATCACTTGGACAATTTAACAGCAATTATTGATCATAATAAATTACAGATTTCAGGACCAATCACACAGGTAATGAATTCCGAATCATTGACGGCGAAGTATGAAGCATTTGGTTTTAATGTTATTGAAGTAAACGGCAATGATATAAGTGAACTAGTCAATTCATTAAAAAAACAAAATCATACTGGTAAACCGCTCCTGATTCTAGCAAATACTATCAAAGGACGTGGAATCAGTTTTGCTGAAAATAAAGCAGAATGGCACCATAAAGTACCATCTGATGAACAGTATCAGCAAGGTGTGAAAGAATTAAAAACTATAATTGGAGGTCTAAAAAATGAGTGAGCAAGCAAAAATCGGCGATGTAATTGTGGCTGAATTATCCAAAGCAGCAGATAAAGATCGAAATATTTTAGCAGTAACCAGTGATTCGCGCGGCTCCGCTTCTTTAGCACCCTATATTAAAAAACATGAGGAGCAACTAGTTGAAATTGGAATTGCGGAACAAAATTCTGTCACTGTTTCTGGTGGGCTAGCTCACTCAGGTAAACGTCCTTTTGTTTTTGCTCCAGCTGCATTTTTGACAATGCGTAGCATTGAACAAGTAAAAGTAGATGTTTCTTATTCAAATAATAATGTCAAGTTGATTGGTATTTCTGGTGGAAACTCTTATAAAGATCTTGGGGCAACCCATCACTCGTTGCAAGATTTAGCCATAACGCGAGCAATACCTAATTTGGAAGTTTATACTCCTGCTGACCAATACCAAGCAGCCAAATTGATCCAGTACCTTGCCATATCAAATGAACCAGCATATGTTCGTATCGGAAAAGTTGCATTACCAAACATTTATAGTGATACTAAAAATGCGTTTATTAAACCCGGCAAAGCAAATATTGTTGTCGAAAATGGAACAGATGTTGCTTTGGTCAGCTCAGGTGAAACACTGCATATTGCTATTGAAACTGCTTCATTGTTGAAAATGCAAGGAATTAATGCAACTGTTGTTGACTTAGTCAGTATCAAACCGTTAGATATTGAATTATTAAATCAACTAGCGGATAAAACAAATTTAATAGTAACGCTAGAGGAACACAGTTTATATGGTGGCCTTGGTTCTGCTGTAGCAGAAGCTTTATCACCAAGAGGAGATATAAAATTAGAATTGTTGGTTTTCCTGATGAACCAGTGATTGCGGGTATGCAAGATGAAGTATTTAAATACTATGGTATGGATGCAAAATCACTTAACGAAAAAATTAAAATGTGGCTAAAGTAGGTGATATAATGTCTGAATTAACTTTAGCAATTGACCAAAGCACGCAAGGAACAAAAATTTTATTAGTAAGACAGGATGGCACAATTGCATATAAAATAACCAAAAATCATCAACAAATCATTAATCCACAAGGTTGGATTAGTCATGATCTCACTGAAATAGCAGCAAATTTAAAATTTTTAATTCGTAAAGCTTTATCACACGCTGGTGATGCTGCAATTAAGGCTGTTACAATTAGTAATCAAAGAGAAACAGCTGCTGCCTGGTCAAGAAGAACTTCTGCACCTTTGGCTTTAGCTATTGTATGGCAGGACAACCGTACCACTAAAGTTACAGAACAACCTAACATAAAAAAAAGGGAAAAGATTATAAAATATAAAACCGGATTACCTCTTTCTCCTTATTTTACAGCTTCAAAGTTTAATTGGCTCCAAACTTATGAACCTGCTGTTCAAACGGCGTTATCTACTGGCGACCTATGCTTGGGTACAATTGATAGTTGGCTGCTTTATCTTCTAAGCGAGGGAACCTACAAAACTGAGCCAAGTAATGCCTGTCGAACTCAATTAATGAATATTGAAACTTGCGAATGGGATCCTGAACTATGTGAAATATTTGGTATTAATCCAAAAAATCTTCCCACTATTGTCGACTCAGATAGCAATTTTGGGACAACTACCCTTTTTGGTACATTAGAAAAACCTATTCCAATCACAAGCATATTAGGAGATTCACAATCGGCACTATTGGCGGAAAATTGTTTACATCCAGGAGAAATTAAAGTAACTTTTGGAACAGGTTCGTCAATTATGATGAATACCGGTCAAAAATTATTGCGTACAAAGAATGGGTTAAATACTTCTGTTGCTTGGAAAAGAAAAGGTAAAACAACGTATGCTTTGGAAGGAAATGTCAATTATTCTGGTGCATTGATATCTTGGCTCAAAGATCGACTCAAACTTATCAACGATCCAGCAGAAACAGATGAAATGGCCCAAGCTGCCAGTAAAAATGACACTACTTTTTTAATTCCTGCTTTTAGCGGGATGGCCGCGCCTTATAATAAACCAGAACTTAAAGCAGCTTTGGTTGGGATGACACCTTTAACTGGACGTAATGAGATAGTATGTGCTGCTTTAGACGCTATTATCTATCAAATTAATGATATCATCTCACTAATGTGTCAGGTATTTACTGATAGCAAACTGACCTTACATGTGGATGGTGGAATGATTGCAAATCAATATTTAATGCAGCGCTTAGCAGATATTGTACAATGCAAGGTTTTAATTTCTCCTATTCAAGAACTAAGTGGGGTTGGTACTTCATTGAACGGCATGAACAATCAAACTTTAACTTTATCAGTGAGCAAAACTTACAAACCTTGCTTAGACAAGATACAATCACAAAACCAAGTAAAGATTTGGGCAAACAATATTAAGCAATTAACAAAATAATAATTAAGCTAAAAGATGATGCTTTCTAAGCTGTATTAACACCTTGGCTAAACTTCAAATTCCTTTGTCAATACTTTTGACAAAGGAATTTTGTATTTTTCCCCATCAAAAAAATGTTAGTTAAAAAACTACATAACAATTACTACTATTAAATTAATCCTTAATATAGAAATATCTAAGTTAATATGAAAAAAATTTGGAAAATTACAATCGATTGAATTAAATTACAAAAAATAAATTCATTAATAAACTTTTATGCGTATTTTATTTTGATGCATACAAAAATACAGTTGAAAATAAGGATCAGTACCTCTGAAATAAGTTAATTTTTTATTTACGTATTACCAAAAAATTTCTGTTTTTTTGTATTTGTGTCCAAAATGAAAAATAATTTACGTCGTAAGCAGTAAAATATCACAATAAAAAAAGGAGTTTTAAAATGCATAATTCAGATATAGTTATCAGTATCAATGATGAAAAATACACAAATATCGAACTGGAATACAGCGCGTTACTAACTGCAAGTGATAATCCATATTTAAAAAATGACGATATCATTTGTATAGCTAAACTCAAAAGAAATAAATTGGATTATATTAGAGAAAAGGATATTGTTGCCTTTACTTCCCATGATGAAGGTTTCCTCTTTCATCTCTATCGTGTTGAAAATCTTAATAAATTAGAATTTCAATTCCACCCTCTATCCGATTTTTTAAATAAGGAATCATTTATATTAAAAAAAGCAGACCTCGACGATTCTGCTTTGATTGGTAAGGTTCTTTATACAATCAACAGGTTGAACAATGCCTTTTTCATCAACTTATCACATGATGAATCACCAAATTGATTCCTTACATCTCAATGATGGAACGTAATTACTATATCGAGTGATAAAGCCACTTAATACAATCTTTGCATGCTAAATTATAATAAGCTTTTCTCATAAGGAGCTGGATCAAATGTTAATTTTTGATCTGACTCCTCTATTTGTTCCGTATAAACGCGTTCCATAAGTACTTCACACTTTTACTATCCTCGAACTTATCTCCTTATTTTACTTTCAAACACTACACTTTATTTCTACTTATAGTAATTCTCCCCAAATAATAATTTTGTACAACTACTTCAATCTCAAGTTCAAACATTAAAATATAGTCATTAAATCTTAAGCAGAATGGATAGAAATAAAACATCTTTTTTATATCCCAAGTAATTTCCAACTTTTTTCATTATCCTCAAAAAAATTTATAATTTATCAATCATTTATGATATTATATTATTGAAAAAAGATTCAAATACTAGAGTTCAAATGAATTTTAGTCGATTTTAGACATAAAAATAACTATTTTAGTTGCAAAAATACACATCATTTAGCAAATAAAATGATTTAACTCTTGTTAAATCATACATAATAATTGAGTCAACATCTTCAGCTATCACAATTCTTATGTCTTTTTATATTTCGAACAACAATATTGAAAATAGGCGATATAGTCAACTATCTAATTCTAAATCAATTAAGATCACATTGATGCAAATTCTGATCATGTGTTTGCTTGCGTTTAGATTTTTAATTAATTGCCCCTTTGTGGGCTTTTATTTAGGAATAAACTCAAGTATCAAATATTACTCACTAAATGTAAAAAATTGTTTTTTGGGGAAACAAAAATGAAAAAAATATATTTATTAGGTTTGATAGCAACTTCTTCTCTTCTATTTGCCGCATGTAAAAATAATAATTCTGTAAACAAAAACAGCAATTCGTCTAAAGAAAAATCCGAAAACATTATGACGAAAAAATCAAGCAAAAAAGTAGCAAGTATTGCTTTGAAAAAGAAAAAAGAGTCTGAGAGCATATCCAAAGCAGAAAGCGAATCAAAAATCAAATTAGAGGCAAAAAATAAAACCATAACATCGAACTCTAGCTCACAGAACTCGCAATTCACCAGTGCTCAAAGTGCTCAAGTACAACCTTCAAGTAGTAGTTCTATATCTTATGACGAAAATACTCTTACTGGTTTCTTAAATAAATATGGTATGTCTCCTGTGGCTTATAAAATAAAATATGAGGGCATGTCAGAATATGATGCTCTGAAAAGCACACCTAATGATATGAAAGATTCTGGGGAAATGCAGACTGAATATATGATGGATCAAGGTTATCTTGATCATAATGGTCAACCAACAAACAAAACACAGCAAAATGCAGAAGAAAGTACTGAATCCTCAAGCAGTGATGGGGGTAATTAATGATTAAATAGCCAAAATTTATATCTACATTTAGTCCAAAACTGATGACTATAAAAGCTGAAATTATTTGGGGGAGTAACATTATGAAAAAGTTAGGGATTTTCTTAAGTATATTTTGTGCATTAACATTAGCAGGTTGCAGTAATACTTCTAGTGCTAGTTCAAGTTCATCAAAAAGTAGTACAAAAATTGTTAAAGTTGATAAGGCTAAGCAAAAGAAAGAAAAAGCAAAAAAGGAATCTATTAAAAAAGCTAATTCTGAAAGTAAGACCGCTGCTAAATCTGAAAGTGAATCAATTGCCGCTTCCGAATCAGCAAGCATAGCTTCATCAGAGTCTGAAAGTGAATCATTAGCTTCTAGTTCTAGTATTGCACAATCTTCTTCTATTGCTGCCTCTGTAGCTTCTTCTCAGTCTGCAGCTTCTTCTCAATCGGTAGCTTCATCAATTGCAACTTCACAGTCAATTGCTGCTTCCAGCAGCCGTGCAGCTGCAACTTCAAAAGCTACAGTAGCTCAAACAACAAATAACAACGGTGGTGATGACCTTTACACCGGAACATCTGGTAAAATTATTGGAAATTCTCAATCGCATATCTATCATGTCCCAGGTCAAGCTGGTTATCACATGAATTCATCTAACGCTGTGTATTTTAATAGTGAAGCTGATGCTCAAGCCGCTGGGTACAGAAAATCATTACGATAATGGCATACAGTTGTAGAAACAATCTTCAACATATACAAACAATTACTAATAAACAAGGAACCACATCACTAAATATTAATCATTCGTATCTACTAACACCATTTAAACATAATGAAAAAGTTGTAAAAAATTTTTCAAAATTGAAAGTTGCAGCAGTTACTTCAACACTTGGTATTTCCACTTTAGTAATAGACGGCACTAGATCAAATAAGGCTCATCAATATCAATGCCGTGATTGTGGTAAAATTCGGGTTCGTAAATAAAACATAGTCCAAAAACTGACGACGGTAAAAGCTGAATTTTTAGGGGGAGTTATGTATGAAGACTACAAAGCTTGTTTTTGGTATTTTAATGATAGTTCTTTCTGTTTTTATTGGTTTACAATCAATGGTTGCCGGGCTAGGGAATTCCTTGGAAAGCAATCATCAGCATGGGGGATCTGCTGGAATTTTGGTAGCAGTTCTGTATTTAGTTGCTGGGATTGTTTACCTTGCTACTAAATCAACTAAAAAATTAGGTGGAGATATTGCTAATTTTATTCTTTTGGCTTTAGCGTGGTTACTGGGAGTTTCAAATGCTGGAAGTTACGGTGACTTAACTGTTTGGGGTTGGCTAGCACTTATTATTGGGGCTTTATTCTTAATTTGGCACATTTTTTCTAACAAAAAATCTAAAAATACAGTAGTAAAATAGAATGCTTGGGGGAATTTATTATCATGAAAAAAATATCAAAACTTGTGTTACCTATCATTTTATCTTCTGCCTTTCTAGGAACTGCCTTCATTTCTCAAGGTTCAAATAATAGCATATATGCTAAGGCTACTCAAGCAACTTTAGGAGCTGGAACATTCACAGTTGGTAAAAAAGGAGATATAAAACCTGGTCGATATATTATTAAATCAATCAATGGAAGTGGAAACCTTTCAGATAGTACAGGGCAAATAAATGTTATTTTAGGTCAAACGGTAGATACTGATAGTGGCCAGGTTGATTCATATACTACAAATTTAAAAAAAGGTGATCAAGTCCAAATTCAGGGCATAGAGTCTACAAGTTTTACTCCAACAGGCAAAAGAATTAAGAAAACCATTCTAAGTGCTGGTGACTGGAAAGTTGGAAAAGACATAAAAGCAGGTAGATATGTTATAACCGCACTTCAGGGAAGCGGTAATTTAAGCACAAATGATGGAATGATTAATGAAATTTTAGGAATAACTAGTGACTCTGAAACTGGTCAGGTTTCAAGTGTTACCGCTCAATTAACAAAGGGTGAAATTTTAAGTACTAATTTGGAACAAATCAAATTAACAAAGAAATAAAAATTATATTGCCCTTTCGGGGGCTTTTATTTAGTCTGTAAAGCGAACGTATGTGCGTATTTTAGCAGGATTAGTTCATATCTCTTTCTGATTCTCCCCCACTTTTGCATAAATTCACAATAAATTGCGTACAAACCTAGTAAATTACTCAGAAAGGAGTTTATCTCTTCTATGGCTTTCATTGAAAAATATACAACACAAAAGGAAAATTTTTGGAGATTCCAAATTTCCTACACTGATCCTGCAACTAGTAAAAGATTAAAAAAGAGCAAGAGCGGATTTAGGCTTCAAAAAGAAGCCCGCATCGCTGCTGAAGAATTAGAATCACAATTGTTGAATGGATTTACCGATTCAAGAATGACATTTAATCAAGTTTATAAACAATGGTTTGAGAACTATAAATTGACTGTTAAAGAATCTACCTAGACAACAACAAAGAGAAATTTTGAAAACCATATTATTCCAGCTTTAGGCAATGAAATCATTGGCAAAATTACTCCAGCAAAATGTCAGCTTATTGTAAATGAATGGTTTAAAAAACCACTCAAAAACTATAAAAGGTTCGCTAACAATATATAAGGAGTATTTAATTATGCTGTTAGATTAAAGATAGTTAAAAGTAACCCAATTGATGCAATTATTATTCCTAGCAATCGAAGGCAGTTGATAAAAAAAAATAAAAAAGATATGTATTATAGTAGAAATGAACTGCAAAAATTTTTAGAATGTCTCCAAGAATCAGGAACTCAACAAGCGTATACTTTCTTTAGGCTGCTTGCGTTTACTGGTATGCGTAAAGGTAAGGCACTCGTTTTACAATGGAGAGATATCAATTTTTTAAAACGCAAAATAAGTATCAATAAGACCCAATCAAACGGTGACGGTAAATTGATAATCCAATCAACCAAAACTGCAGCTAGTGAACGTGAAATATTTATTGATAATAAAACATTAGGCATTTTAAAAGACTGGAAGAAACTACAAAAGATGCAGCTTTTTCAATTGGGCTTTAATAGTAGTTCATCCAAGAACCAGCTTGTCTTCTCTTCCAACTTGAACAAGATGCATAATCCCAACAAACCTCGTGTTTGGATGACAAGAATCACTAAAGAGTATGATCTTAAACACATTCCTGTGCACGGTTTTAGGCACACTTATGCAACATTAGCGATTCAAGGTGGAATGCCCCCAAAACAGTTACAAGCGCAATTAGGACACAGGGATATACGCACAACTTTAGATATCTATACATCCGTTACAAAAGAGCAAAAACAAGACACTGCTGAAAGATTTACCTCATTTGTGAATTTTTAAGAGTATCATATGCTCATGTGCACTCTATGCACACTAAAATTGTAAATAATGAAAATAATACGAAGACAAAAAATAAAAAAGCCTGTATATCAACATTTCTGAATGATATACAGGCTTCAATTATATAGGTATTGGGCATACTGGACTCGCAATTCTGTTCACAATCAGTCACTTATATGCTGTCATATCAACTCTTTTATTTGTGAAAAAAACTTTTAGGCTAACAAAAAGCTAACAATTTAAATAATCTTCTGGCGGCAAGTGGCTGTTACTCAATTGAGTAGCAGTTTTTTATTATACTGTGAAATATTGTTAAGTTAACTACCCTATCTAAATATCTATGAATAAAATACGTATAAATGAATTAGAGCTATACCAATTTTAAAAATAGCAGTAATTTATGTCTCAAAATATATACTTTCTTTAATCAACACACTGTATGTAATATATTAAAAGAAGTTAAAAGCAATTATAATGTACGTTCTTTTCAGTACCACTATCGATTGCCTTGTTTTGATATTGTGGTAAACTATTCTTGTAGAATTATTTAACTTGTTAACTCAAGGGAGGTTGTCCTTTCATTTGAAAATATATTGTAATTTACTCTCTCTAGATCGTATTCCTAAAGTAGGAATACCTGATCTATTGAATGACTTTAATGTTGTAGATCATACTTCTTGGGATGTTATGAAAGAATTTTTATTTGTTTATCAAATACTTTTGGAGTCTAGTACTACAAATACTACTGAGGGACGTATTATTCTAGGTATGATGGTTAGGGTAATTAAAATAGGTAAGTCCGTACTACATTTGTCTGGAGCACATATACATTATGGGCAAAATGGGCTTGGAAGGTTGATTTACGAATCATGTGTTACTATTGCTTGGCTACTGGGATCTTCAGATAAATTAAGATTTGAAAATTATATAAAAAATGGATTATTAAATGAGAAAAGATTATTAAAGCGAATAGAAGAAGATATAGATAATAATAACGGTGTTAAACTTCCGATACAGGAAAGAATGATTAGTTCTGTTGAATATACGGCTAAAGAGGCAAATCTTACTTTAAAAGATGTTAGAGAAATACCGAGTGCTAAAAAGATTGGTATTCCAAACGTTTATGAAAGAACTAAATTTTTAGATCCTTCATGTGGCCTCTATTTACTTTATCGGAATATGTCTGGAGAGACGCATGGGTCTTTTCATGAACTTGTAAGATATAATACTGAAAGAAAGGAAAATTTTATAGAAGCAGAGTTTCATTGCAGTGCAGAAGAGTCAATTGCCTCAGATTCTAGAGTTACTTTGCCTTTAATTATTCTTATTAATAAATCTTTTTCTGAGGTCTTAAAAGATAATGTTTTTGACTTTAATAATAGCAGTGACAAAGAATTATTAGTCGCTAGAATTAGGAATATAATGAAAAATGTTTCTAAACTTGATGCTGCTCATGAAAGGTTACTTCAAGATCAAAAGTTATAAAAACACCAGGATAATTAAACCCCAGTACTTAATGAACTACTTCTTATTATCATCTCTAAATATCAAATAAATAATAAATAGTTGAATGACTAAAGAAGCTGAAATGGTGATGGTCAAGGTATCATCTCAATTGTGGACTTGAACAATCCACATCGCCCATGGACTCTCTCCCCGAAGAGGGTCTATTTGTTTGTACATAGATATATTTATTAACTAGGAATCTGTACAAATTACCTACTATTATATTTCAAATAGTACCTGTCAAATAATTCCTGCAATAATGATTTTTTATTGTCAATTTCTTTTTTATTAAATAAAATATTCTGCCCTTTAACAA
The DNA here is from genome assembly GCF_001437155.1 of Liquorilactobacillus mali. Lineage (GTDB taxonomy): Bacteria > Bacillota > Bacilli > Lactobacillales > Lactobacillaceae > Liquorilactobacillus > Liquorilactobacillus mali_A. Next base: position 135,488 of record NZ_JQAR01000004.1, on the reverse strand, counting down.
CACTTTCACCTATCATAATAATATCACTTGCATTACATAAAAAGAATTTGTCTCTACTACGTAAGATAACTATGCTTTTCAAAAATCTACTAACTTTTTCTGTGTTTACACCTATTATTTCATTAGCTCTTATAAAGCTCTCTAATTCCCCAACACGTAATTCATAATTTTTATAACTATTTTTTCTGTTAACCAGATATTCATAACCAATAAGAAATAAATTATCTTTAGTTTCCTGACCTTCCCACTTTAAGTCTAAAGGAAATAAGATATTTTCACAGTTATTTTGAGGTTTAAAATTTTCTGTATCATATCCAAAAGCATTTATGGTATCTCTTGAATTTAACTTTGCTCTTAATTTATATGATTTATAATTTAAAAAAAAGTGAAAAGTGTTGAATTTATCATCAAATCTTTCTACTTTTTCACCATATAATCCTTTAAGTAATTTCATATAATGATTTAAAAATAAATTATCTTTTATCAAAGATGCTGAATTAGTATCCAAAAATCCATGATTTTGTTGAACCCCTTTAATAATTTTATCCAACTCTTCCATAGTTTGATTTTTGCTTACTCTTGCTTTTAGTTTATTGCTGAATCCTGAATACTCATTTTTCTTTGAGATATCAAATTTTATTTTTTTATATGCATCGTCAACTTTTCCTAAAAGTTCTTTTAATTTTATTCTGTTAGTACTGTTACTTTTAACAGTATCCCTTATTTCTTTGTTAATTTTTCTCTTCAGTTTTAGGCATAAATCGATTACTTCGGAAGACACTTCATATTCTGCATTTAATTCAGGTTTTTCTGCAACAAACTTGAACAAACCACTATACATACTTTTTAATCTCTCAAATTTTTCTGCTTCATTTGGTGTAAAATCATTCATTCCCATTTTTATATCATTATTAAGTATATGTTCAAAACATTCTTTCCCAATCCATAAAGAGTTACCATTTTCTCTATTTATGATATGATATTTTTCAGTTCTGAGAGCTGTATTACATAACTCACAACGTGGTTTAACCTCTAACTTTCTTATATCTTCCCTAAATATCCCTGTTCCTTTTTTCCACTCTTTTTCACACTGAAAAATCCACAAATGCCTATTAGTATATATTCCCTCATATGTACTATCACTCAAACTATCTATATTCTTATAAAAATCTTCAGAAGAAATAATTTTGTAAATTTCCTCATGTTCTTCTGATTTTAGTAAATACTGACTCATAATAATTAAATTTCTGTCTATTTTTCTAAGCAACATTCTATTTCTCAATTATTTACCAGCTCCCCCAGATTTTACAAACATACGTTCCTAAAATAGATTATCATATTACTACAAAAAATTCAAAAAATAAAATCATTAATTTAACAAAAATAAGTCAATTACTACCAAATGTAGGTGATAATTGAATCTAAAGCCTCAGTATATAGATTTCAATTAAATTTTAAATCAAAAAAAGACTCCCTAGAAATTAATCTAGAGAGCCTAAATTGTCTAAGTCAAATATATTTCATATAAATTATATCACATTAATACTTAAATTTAAAATGGTTTTACACCTTTATTAATACATCTTTGAATATACTTAATCGTAAATCCACCACGAGTTAATACTCCATCAGTATGCTTTAGCCCTGCTTTGCGTTCCATAGCATTGATAGTATTCTTCCCAAGTATGCCATCCTGAGTTACTCCTAGATGCTTCTGTAGCACCTTTACGAGGCTACTAGGATTACTTATCTTACCATCTTGTACTTTCATGTCATAGAGCTTCTGAAGCTGTAGAATCGTGTTGTATCCTAGTACTCCGTCAACTGTAACTAATTGTGTTGAAGTCTTTGTATAGGTCTTAGAGGCATTATTAACTAATGTTCCTTTAAGTTTCAAAGAGTCATTAGGGTGGATTACAGTATTAATAGTTTTTCCATTTAACTTAGCTAATTGATACATATCTAATCCAAACTTCTTAGCTATTGAATACCATGAATCACCACTTTTAACAACATAGTAAGTCATATCACCATCAACTGTATTATTAGCTAGTGTTGCATTACTTGCAGTGGGTTTAACAGGTGTATTATTTTTAACATCTCCATCACTCATAAGATTGGTTAAGTCCACGTTACCATCAACTGAGTAAAAGTTATCTGCGTATTGCCACATAGCTACATAGTTCATTGAAGGAAAGTAGTTAAAGTCTGGAGCTGTCTGTAATGAGGTAGTTTTATAACTAGCTACCCATGTCCTTGTACCAAAGACTGAGCCAACTTCATCAACATTAATGTAATTTCTTAGATAACTAGCTCCCGAATACAATACAGCTTTATAGTTAGCCTTTTCAATTGTTTCCATAAATGAAATGATAGCCTGAGTGTTAGCTTCCTTATCACTTGTTGCACCTTGTTCATAATCCAAGGCAATTACTGAACTAGTCTTTAAACCAACTCTCTGAGCATCACTAATAGCTAGATTAGCCATATTGATAGCTTGTGATTGACTAGAGCCAAACTGACCCCAGTAATATCCACCTACATTTAATCCAACTGAACTAGCTGAAGCTAACTGAGCGGATGCTTTAGGGTTCTTATAATGAACACCTTCACCACCACCCGAGCCACCTAACTTAACTATTGTAAATGTTGCTCCTTTATCCTTGAATCCTTGGAAGTATTGAGTAGTTGAATCTTGCCAATTACTTACATCAATACCTAATGAATTAGCTGAGACTAAACTACATAAAAATAAAAAAGAAGCGATCATGACGACCGCTCCCATTAACATTCCATTTATCTTTTTCCTCATTTCACATCACCATTTTCACTATTCGTAACTGGACTGACCTCACTTACTACACCCACTAAACCTAAGATAGTCAAAATGGTGTTAATCACATTAATTATAGATCCCCAATCACCTGTAAACTTAATACCAAAGCAAGCGACAATCTGCTGAACTAGTACAATCAACAGTGCGATTAATGCCGATATGATACGACCGTTTAGAGTACCATCAGGTTCAATAAATTTGGATTTTACATTTTTTAACATTTTCACTCCTCCTTTTTTGATCTATTTAATTATAAATTGTTCAACTAAAAATAACACAATGGGTAAAATAATAGCCACCCACATTGTGCGTGACCACCATTGACTATTAGATTTTAATCGTTGAATATCTTGTTCATTTTGCTGACTTAGTTGATATGCTTGTTCGGCTTTCTTAGTCGTCTCTGATACACCCTGTGTGTTAGTTTCAACCTTTGCTAAGCGCTGTTGAATATCCATCAGTAAATCTACTACTTTTTCATTTTCCATTTTTCACTTCCTAATCCTACCCACCCACCACTTATTTTGCGTGATAAAATCACTATTTTATAAAGCCTTTTAATTTTGATTTAGCAAGTACGATCAATTCATCTTGCGTAGCTCCGCCAAAAGTTTTATTCTCTTCTAAATCCTCGGATAAAACTTTAACAGTTCCATCAAAATAAGTTCCATTGCTATCTGAACCATGCAAGGTTACCGATACTGAATCTGTAACTCCTGCATTAAGTGCATACGATATATTAGTTGCATTAATTTCCATCATTATTTACCTACCTTTTTAATTTGAATTTTTACCGAAATCTTCATCTATTTCTAAGCGTGTTCCCTCATAACCTATTCTTTTAGCTTTGACTTCATAGCTAACTTCAAGATTTGGTACATTAGACTCAATAATAAAGTAATCTTTACCTTGTTCTGAAACCCACGCATAGCCGTTCCCATAACTTGATAGGAATACATGATAATCAACATTTGTATTAACAGTCTCAAGGAATAAACTATCCATGACAATTTTAGCTTTTGACCCATTACCAGTATTAATTTTACCTATATCACCAAAATAATATTCTGCTGTTTCATAAGCATTAATTTTAGCCCAGCCTTGTGAAGTTTGAACAATAGCGTTTTTTGAACCTGCAACACTCAAACTCCCTCTAAGATCAGTTGCCCCAACAACCGAAAAATTGTTTCCTATCTTGGCACTCCCTCCTGTCACAAATCCTCCCGAAGTTACAGTGACATTACCACCTGCTGCTAAACTTATAGTCCTAGCAGCTAATAGCATATCGGAACCAGCAGCATTTTCAGTTGTTCCGCTACATCCCACAGATAAAACCGGCTTTACATTTACCCCATTTGTATATTGGTATCCTCCATACATTTGAATTAGATGTGCAGCTCCTATCGCAATGTCACCATTATCGTTCAGAGCAATTGATGTCCCAGCAGTCCCGTTAGCAAGCAATTGTGATTCCGACACTCCACTCCAACCTGAGTTTGCAGTTTGAATATGAACACCATTTGCACCTACTAGTTGCATACCATTTTTACTTTGACTAAATAAATTATTATCTCGTTCAATGGTTCCATATAAGGGATTAGCATTACTATTCCATAATGCCTGGGTTGTTAACTGAAGTGAACCAGCCCGCATAAAGAATCCTTGATTGTTTGAATCATAAACTTGCAGTTTGCCTTGATTGATCCATGCATTATTTCCACTCGAATCATAATCATGCATACCGTTTCCATCGATATAAGTATCATGCCCTGAACTTGTTTGATGGAATGTAACACCTGTCAGTGTTCCCGAACTAATATTATTAGCGTTCAAATTGATAACATTAACATTTGCTGCGTTCAATGTACCGCTGGTTATTGAATTGGCACTTAATTTATTAACTGTGATCTTACTTGCATCCAACGTTCCACTCGTTATTACATTAGCATTTATAGTAGGTATAACTACTGGATTACTACTATCAATCTTGACATGATCACCACGTAATAAAATAGTCTTATTACTATTATTAACTCCATGAGCATCAAGTGTAATACCATTGCTATCCATAGTGAACATGTTGGTGTAATTAGTATCACTAGGATTTAAGCACCAATCGGTTAAAACAGAACCTTGCTCCAACTTAGGTGTTTCAAAATTAACGATATATCCATAGAATACTCGAATGTAGACTTTAATATACTGACAATCAGATTGGGTAGTGAAGCTAACATTTGTATATTTCCTTTGATCACTATTTCCTATTATAAAATTATGATCGTTATAGCTAGATGTGGTTGTAGTTCCAGCGTCCTTATACTCTAAGGCATATAAAGTTACAAATTGACCATATGTGGAACTTTTACTTGCATGTCTTAATTGTATCGAATAAGTATATGTGGTTGATGGAGAAACCTTAACAATCTGACAAATATCAGTAAAACCTGATGTCATTGTTGAATTGTCTACATGTACTAAACCATTATTAACACTTACATGATTTGTGTCATACGACCATTTACCTTGACCAGCAGTGCTGCTCCCCATATAATCCATTGACTTAGTTCCCAATAATAAATTAGTCCCTACCGCACTATTATCCAATTGAGTTTGTATTGCACTCGTTTTAACGTTAAATGTTCCAGCAGTAGCACTAATTTGGGTATCTGCATACGTCTTTGCACTAGCTATGGCGTTGCTCTGCGCAGCATTAGCTTTGGTAGTTGCGTCTGAACTAGCTGTCGAAATAGCAGCATTCTTAGCGTTCGTTGCGGAATTATCAGCATAAGTTTTCAAGGTTGTAGTCGTGCTTGTTAAATTAGCCGATAATGTGCTTGCCGTAGCAGTTATCTGATTATTAACATAATTAGTTGTAGCCGCATCTTCTGGCGCTAAACACCAATCAGTAACTACATTGCCCTTTTCAAGTTTCTCATGTCTCCATTGAACAGATTCACTGCCCGCACTTGCTCCGCCTGAACGAACGTGAGGTCTAAAGTTAAATTTAACTAGTGAACCAGTATTAAAAATAACATATGTCAACCCTGAATTAACAACAAGTGCACCATTACCAATAATGGAGGAAGTTCCACTAGAATCATATCCTGCTACTTCAACATGGTACTTAGAAGCGTTACTTGCCTTTACTTCTGTTTGGAAAACATAGTAGGTATTAGGTTCAAGATCATCACTTGTTAATGTAAATGAGTCTCCTGTTCCCCAATCACCACTTGTAAATGTGTGAGTCTTCCAATCTGAGTTTGTCCCAGACAATAAGTTAGTACCAACCGCACTATTATTCACTTGATTTTGTATTGCACTAATATTTGTTGCATAACCATCACTAGTTGCCTGTAATGTGTTTATTTTTCCATTTGCACTAGCAATACTTGAATCCCAACCTGTTGCCCTAGCTTTCAATTGGGTGATATCTCCATTTGATGTAGCTAAGTCTGCTGCTATTTGATCAGCCTTTTGAGATACACTGGTTACAGATGTGACTGTGGCGTTATCTGCAGGATTGGTTGAATAATCAGTAGCAGTTGAACCCTTTTCGAGTTTGAAACCATACATATAAACCGATCCACCGACATTAGTCCAATTACCATGAGGTTCTATTCTGAATGTTTTCAAGTTGCTAGAAGTTGCTTTGAAAGTTACTGAATATTGCTGGAATGTAGTTGTTATCTGATTAGTTAAATCTTTTCCACTAAGTCCAGCTCCACCTTCTTCATATGCAGTTAAAGCGAAACCTGATGTACTAGTTCCAGTATACGATCTAGCATAAACACTAACTGTGTAAGTTTCACCTACGGTCAAAACGATATCATTAGGTGTAACTAATCGGTAGGAGTTCCAGTCCGCCCAAGAGTGAAGTATAGTAATGTCACTTCTCCAACTATTACTCAAATTCGTATCAGAAGTTGCACCTTTTTGAGCATTCACCTTAGTCCCATTGATATACCAATTAATCGGGTCTAAATCTTTAGTACCTAATAATAAATTAGTCCCCACAGCGCTGTTATTAACTTGGTCTTGTAACGTACTCATCTTACTTACGGTACTATTTAAACCATCTGCATTAGCCGTAACCTTTTGTTCTGCACTAGTTACTCTACCAGTTAAATTATCAAAATCTGTTTTAGCTGTCTTCTCTGCAACCTCATCATTAAGTACAGCTATTTGTGCAGTTTGATTTGTAACTGTTTGACTAAGTGTATCGACAGATGTCTTATCGGCTTTGAGTTGTAGACCTTCTGTATTAGCTGTGATTTGATTCTGCTGAGATAAAACAGTCTTATTCACCGCATCGATATCTGACTTATTAGCTTTAATAGTTAATGAACCATTAATCTTACTAATATCAGCATTGATATCAGTAATACTACTACTATTTCCATTTGATTTATTTAGAGCGTCTTCAGCATTTTGTTTGACAGTTTTTAGTTCATCAGCTTGTGTATTCAATTCAGTTTGAGCATCAGAAATTAACTGAGCTGAATTTTGTTTTGCTTCATCTAAATTAGCTTGTGTATTTGCAATTTTCTTATTCACATCGGCTTGTGCTTCAGCAATTTTACTTTCCAAGTCAACTTGTGTTTGCTTAACCTCTGAACTAGTTGGTGCTTCCCATTTAGTTCCATTCCAAATATTAGTTATGATTGTGCCATCTGATTTTTCTTCAAACCACACATCGTTAACCTTTGGATTAGCTGGTGCAGTATCAGTATAAGAAATTGTATTTTTTCCGTCCGCTGTAGCTTGTGCTTGGTCAGCTTTAATACCAGTTGCATCATCAACTACTAATCCCCACGCTTTATCTTTCGCACTATAAATCCACATTTCAGTCTTATTGCCGTTACTACGCCAGTAAATATCACCGTCTGTTAGTGTGCCGTTAAAAGTTAGATCGTTAGGATTAGCATCGCCACGCTGAATCATATTCTTTCCATTAGCCGCAATTTGTGCCTGATTAGCTGTATCTGATACTGATTGAACTGTACTTGAAATACCGTTAATCACAGTTGATAAGCTAGTGTTTCCACTCTTTAATGATTGATTAACAGATATAAATTTTAATTCCGTGAACTCATGATTAAGTGGATTATATTTGTAACTATTTAATCGCATTTGAATATCAACATTATCACGTTCATTAATTAATTGAATTGTGTCCCATTGTTTGATTGTTTCCAATTCAGCTACATCTGCATATTCACGAGTGTTTTTTAAACTAATCATTGATACATCAGCCGTAACAGTCGGATCATCTATGTGATTTTCATTAAATTCTTTAGCTGCTAATTTCCTTAAAGCTGTGTAGGCTTCATCAACAGTCTTATAGATATTATCATCACTTGAGCTATTCTCATCAGCAACTTTAACTGATTCATATTTAATTTCTTTAATGATTGGATCACCATAATCTGCTAATTTTGGACTATCAACATACAGTTCTGGCAACGTTAAACCGTTGTAACCGATTGGCCTAATACGTGTAACTACTGTTGTATCGTCCCACTTGACGTTGTAACTAGATAGATTTTTACGCCATCTAATTTGTACACCATTATTTGAGCCACGTTGTTTAAAAATTCTGATATTGAAACCATCACGTTTAATCTCTCCACCCCAACGGTTAACAAAAGAATTATCTGTTGAACTATCAATTAGCCAAGTTAAGGGATTCAAGCGTACTATTTCACTATTAGCAGTGCTATCAATATCAGAATAAAAATTAAATCTAGTAGAATTAGTCAAGTTAGACTTCATTTGATCTAATGCAGATTGTCCATTTTTACCCATTATATTAGTATGTTCAATCCAATTATTATTGAACTCATTAGCCACTTGAAAAGCAATGATACTCAACATACCATCGCTTTTTTCAATATTATAAATTTTAAAAATATTGCCTTCTGTATCTGGATCATCAGCTTTAATATACATACGTCTACCAATTCGACTACCGCAAATACCCGATAATGGATAATCAAAAGATAGTTTAAATGTACCGTTTGCCGATTCTTCAATGATTGGATTAATAATATCGTGATCTAAAAGACCTAACCCATTACTTGTAAATTTCGTTTCTGTTGTATCATATAAAACTATCATAGATAGACCCACCTCGGTTCAATTTGTATTTTTGATATTGTCCCAGTAAAAGAAATGGTGTTACTCCCAACTTTCAACTCAGGAAAAACACCACTCATATAAGCGTTCATATTTGTATTTTGTGAAAAACAATCCATTAGATAACTATCAACATCGTAAAAATCTTTTTGCATATCGAATGTTATAGTGTCTGAATTTACTTTTAATGTTCCAGTTCCAGCGCCAGATCGATAAACTCTAATTGATGGTAATGCTTTATACGTTCCAATATTATTAACTGTTCCACTTGTAGTTAATGTTATTGGCTGTATATTTTTCAAATATTTTAATGGCCGACAACGATAAACAACTGAAAAGTTAAGAATTACACCTTTATCAACCGTTGCATTGCCAATTTGAATATGATTGAAATATAAATTGAAGTTCCATTCGTCAGTTGATACATAATTACCCGACTTTAGGAATGAAATGGCCTTAGAATACGCCTGATAGACATCACTAAAGTTATAAATTGCAAATTTAAATGTATAATTTACGTCTTGCAGTCCTTCATCTTGTGCCATTGAACCATCTCGACCACTAACGGAATAGAAGGTAGTATTTTGTTCAGCCGTTAAAATGTCTGGGTAATCTACCAAATATATACCTTGTTTTTCTGCTGATTGATTATTAATTGAAAAATCCAAATTTACATTCCTCCCATTCCAAATTGATTGAGTCTTACATTAGTTCCCATCGCACCACTCATATATGGTGCTGTTAATTTTGCAAAAGTTTTTCCATCGACTTGTAAGTAGATAGGTTGTTGCATATTCCCCATTTGCTGCGCAATACCTTTACCAATACCTGCTAAGTTTTCTGCGTTTAGTGGTAATGCTGCCTCGGGACCTGCTTCACCAAGACCATTAAAACCACCAGCGGTCGGAAATAATGTCGGCTTATCAAAAATACCACCTTTTGCATACCAATTAATTCCAATACTTGGTATCTTTCCTTTTAATGGATCAAAAGAGCCAGACAAACTAAAGTGTGGTAATTTGATATGAGGTATTGATACCTCTGGAAATTTCAGATGAAAATTAAATAGCCTCTTAATAGTAGAAACGATTCCACTTATTACTGATTTAGCTGCATTAATTGGTGATACCATAGCCGACTTAATACCATTCCATACACTCGAAGTTATGGATCTGATAGCATTCCAAACTGAGGCAATTGTTGATTTAATACCGTTCACTGAGCTACTTGCTATTGACTTGATACCATTCCATACACCAGAAATTACCGACTTAATACCGTTCCAAACACTTGAAGTAACTGATTTGATACCGTTCCAAACTGAGGTAATAACAGATTTTACAGCATTAATTGAACTTGAAACTCCCGCCTTAATCGCACTCCAAACTGAACTAATCACAGACTTAATTCCATTCCAAATTGAACTAGTTACAGACTTAATTCCATTCCAAACATTCGATACCGTAGATTTAACACTATTAATAGCATTGGAAACAGCGGTTTTAATAGCATTCCAAACATTTGAAATAGCGGTCTTTATGGCATTCCAAATATTTGTAGTTGCTGTTTTTATATCATTCCATTTTTCCTTAACACTATTGACAATTAATTTAACTGCTACGTCAAATAAAATTTTTAAACCAGTCCAAAATTGACTAAACCAATTTTTCAAACCAGTCCATAAATTTTTTAACCAATTTGTAAAATTACTCCATATTTCCTTACCTGTTTTAGTTTGCGTGAAAAAGTAAACTAAAGCGGCTGCAACTGCTGCTATCAAACTGACAATAAGTACAAAAGGGTTTGCGTTTAATACTAAATTAAATGCTGCTTGTGCAATTTCTGCGGCTTTAGTTGCAATAGTCATCAATTTAGTTGCGGCTACAAATTCAGTGATTGTATTTTTAATGCCCGTAATAATTGACATAGCTTTTAATGCTACAACTAAACCGCCAACGCCCACCGCAATCGCCTTGAAAGCACCTGAATGTGCCTTAACTTCTTGTAACACATTGACTAAAATTTTAAATGCACTAACTACACTGCCACCGATTGTGTTCACTAAGTCTGTAAGGTTAGCTTTACCAATTGAATTAATAACATTTTGAATACCAGTGACGATGTTAGCTTGTAGATTCCCAATAGCTCCTTCGAATGTACTTGTTGATTTAGCAGCTTTTTTAGCAGCATCTTCCATACCAAGTTGCATTACTGCCTTATTAAACTCACCAGCTGTAATCTGACCTTTTTCCATTGCATCACGAAAATTCCCAGTATATGCACCATTCTTCTTCATGGCTTCTTGCAATTTTCCACTTGCACCAGGTATTGCATCACTTAATTGATTCCAATTTTCAGTTGTTAGCTTTCCAGCTCCAGCGGTTTGAGTTAATACCATCGCTACACTACTAAACGTATCTGCATTACCACCAGCAACCGCATTTAAATTACCAGCTGCCTGAGTTAAGGCTGTGTAATGTGGTACGCCGTTGGCAGCTAATTGAGCAGTAGTATTTGCCACTGTATCTAAATCATAAACAGTATCATCAGCATATTTTTTCATACTTGAGCTTGCCGATTTTATTGCAGTTTTACCGAACCCAGCAAATTCCATCGTGCTATCAAACTTCTGCATTGCATCACTTGCACTTGCTCCTTGAGTGATTAATTCTCCCAAACCACCGATTACACTTTGGACAGTATTTGCAGCTACACCAGCTACGGCACCGAATGAAAGTTTTTCTTTGAATGTTCCCAACGCACTGCCAGTAGTTTTAGATTCACGACCTAGACTACCCATTTTAGTTTCTAACTCTGCTACATTAGTTTTTGCATTATTTAACTTGGTAGCCATTTGACTAGCTTCAGTACTATTTTCTCCATATGCTGTCTTTGTTTCCTTCAAGGCTTGCTCTAGGCTAGTCACTTTAGATTTAGAGTTTTCTAGAATTGAACTCAATGATTTTTGTTCGCTTGCTAATCGCTCTGATTTGCTTGCATTTTCACCCAATTCAGCTTGTTGTAATTTATACGCTGACGTTAATTCTTGTTCTTTTGCGTCCAATTGTTGAGATTCACTTGACAATGTGCTTAATTTATCTTTTGCGTTGTTGGCATGTTGCCCTTCCTGAGAAAGTTGTTCATTCACTTGCGAAAGTGCATTTTTCAAATTGGATTGCACAGATTGAGCCTTAGCCAGATCACCAGCCATCTTATTCAATTCAGTATTAGTAGCTGAACCACTAGACTTCATTTTGTTAAATTGTTCAGTTAAAGTTTCAACTCGTTTGTCTGCACCAGATAATTGAATCTGTAACTTTTGTTGTTGCGCTGCTAATCTTTCACTCGTGCTAGCGGAATCTTTCATTGCTGAAATATGTGCCTTATACTCTTTTGCAGCAGCATCCATTACACTGTTAATTTCCTTCAATGATTGTTTTAAGCTAACTTCACCTGTACTTTTAAAATTAAGTACAACATTTGATTTTAAATCACTCATCACGTTCCCCCTTTCTATAAGAATGGAACTTGATCAACATAGACTGTTTCTGTCTCTTGAATCGCATCTGGATTATTCATTTTGAGCCACAAAATATACTCTTTCATCCATAAATTCGGCGTCATGTGTAAAAAATCATCTATGCTATAACCAAGTAGAGTGGTTCCGACATATAAATAAAAATCCCAAGGTGTGTCGATATTTTCACCTTGGGATTTTGTTATTTTTTTGTTTGTTTAATTTTTTCTCCATCAGATGGTTGAAAATACTGACCTTGGAATACGCCCAATACAGATTCAAATACACTTGGCATTTCAGTTAGTGGAATTGCTTTTGCTAATTCATCTGGAGTACATTCAGTTCCTCCAGCTCTAACCATTGCATAGATTAACGTACGCATAATTTTGAATACATTACTTGAAACTTTAACATTTTTGGAACTCAACATCTTATTCATATCCTTTTCAAAAATGGTGTATGAATTTCCGTAGGCTTCTTCTACATAGTCGAATGTTCGCATATCAAAAGCAATTGGTAGCTCTATACCTCTAATTTTAATAATATCTTGCTGATCATCTAATTTAATTAAATCTTTTAATTTAGCCATTTTTATTCACCTGCCTGTGTAGCTAGTTGACTAGCATCATAGATGACTTCTTTTACAAAATCATCAATTGTCATAGCTCCGTCACGTACGGAACTAAATTTCGTGTAAATAACCTTGTTATTTCTTAAGCCAGCTGTATTAATTGTCATACTTGGATCTTGTTCCTTGAAAGTGTCTTCGCCTGTCTCATAGTCATCACTTAAAGCTGGATCAAGTGTACAACTAGGAAACCAATAAGCGTCATTTTGACCGTCAGATTTTGGCGCAATGAAACCAAACGCAAATTCTGGTAACTCTTTAGCCTCAGCAGTTGCCAATGTAACACCCTTTGTAGCTGTTTGACCGTATAATTGATCTAATAGCGCAACTGGGAATCCAATATGATCTAAGCTAATTTCTTGTGATGTTTCCTGTGCAACTGTTGCAATCTTAACGTTAGAGGCATAAATATCTGTAGCTTTACCATTACCTTTAATTTTAATTTTCTTTGCGTTAGATAAACGCCAAATTTTAGTATCATATGCTGGAGCTGTTCCAGTAGTATCTTTGGTTGTTTTTATTGCAACCAATAAGTCCCCTACACCAATTTGATATTGAATATCACTCGCTTTACTTGTTTCTGTCATTTATTACCTCAACTCGCTTTCTATTTTTTTGAGCATGATTTGTTCAATTTTGCTCCTATTTTGTTCCAACGTGTTCCTTGCAAAATGTTGTGCACGCTGTTTTTTTGTCCCATTTTCAACAAAATACCAGTAATAACTTTTTTCACCAAATACAACTTGAACACCATCTTCGTTAATTTTTACTGATAAATCGTCTTTTGCATGATGACCACTGCCCCAACTTGGAACATTAGGTCTCAATTTCTGTAAATAAAAATCAGCAGCTTCTTCGAGTGAAGATTTAACTACCGATTTACCTATATCTATTTGCTTTAGTTGTCTTGCTAAATCCTCAAACCCGTTATCACTCATCTGCTAATACCTCCATATAGGTGTAAAAATGATTAACTATTTCATCATTCTCATCATCTTCTGGTTGATTAATTACTGACTCATAACTTACATCTTGAAATGCTGATTTAAAAGGTTTCAACTCTTTTTCAGTTCCATTGGTGAATAAGCTAATTTGATATTCTTGTATTGCCAATTGAGCTAAATTACTAGCTCTTACTTGTTTTTCGTTTACAAAACTATATACATAGTAAGGTAATGGTGTATTCTTCGGAGCTAGGTCACGATATACATTTAAACCTAATGATTTAAGTCTTGTTCTCATCTCCGTAAAATTAATTAACATAATCTAGGCTCAACTCCTCATATCCATTATCTTTATCTTCATATATACGTGTTATTTTGTAATCTATACCATCAATTCTGATACGGTTATTTTTTTGTGTAATCGATTTATTATATCTGATTCTTATCCGTTTAATTACGTCTGTTTTTGCTTGCAGTGCTAAATATTTTTCAGTTGATGTTATGCCCAAGTCCATATAATGAACTATCCTATCCAACCCCCAACCCTGAACGGGTCGGTCATCTTCATCAACTGTATTTTTCAACACAAGCAAACTAGCAACCCATTTTAAGCTATTAGTTAGTTGGTTCTGTTTGACTTGTGCCATTCGTTAACACCTCCAAGGAAAAAATTGGTTCAAGTGCCGAAAGAGCTTTCGTTAAATCCTCACTTGAGCTTCGATTATCATTCATTAAGGTTGCGACCATAATTACTAAATATTCTTCGGTATAGCCAATCTTTTTAGTCACATATTTTTCGGCAGATTTGAGATAGAAAGACAACATAGACTCATCCATGCCATCCTCCCACCTGATATGCTCTTTCAATTGTGTCAATAGTTGGTTATCAGTATTGGTATTTTCTTCAGCCATTCTGCACTCTCCTCTCTATAATTAATCCTGTGGAATCAGTGATAATAAATCGTTCTTTAACGTGATGCCGTCATGATTGATTTCATGTTCATCTAGCCATGCTGTAATTTCAACTACTGTATTGGCTGCCGTGGGTTTTGATTCACCCGTTTGTTGAGCGGGGACTACACTTTTTTTGTCAAAAGCGCGAATCCTTTAGTTGTCAATAAACCAAAATCAACAATGGTATAAGCACCATAATCAGTCGTACGTCCTTTAACGTGGTCTTCTTGAGCCAATGACATTTCTTGATTTACATTCTTAACTGCTGTGTCAGCTGCATCGCCGATTAATACTTCGCCATCCTTTGTACCAGCATCGACCTTAACTTCATGCCCAAACAGTTGACCAATTGTGTTTCCTGTTGGATCAGCGATAAAAATAGGACGACCTTGTCCATCAACAATGTTAGCTAATTGATTCCAAAGTGTAGAATTATTAACATAAATTGCAGACTTAGCAGCGTAGCTAGAATGAATCTTGCCCAATGCAGCGGTAACATCCTTGTAAGCAATGCTGTCAGTATATTCAACGACTTGCGGTGTGTTTTCTTCAGCCTTTAGTTCAACCTCAACACCTTTAGGAGATTTAACGCCATTTCCTTGATGAGCTGCAACACCAAGCGCAACACCAACACGATCGGCCAATTCTTGTGTCAAGAAACTAATAAAGTCAGCCTCAGACATAGATTTCATTTTCCAGCTTAGAGAAGCAACCTTGTTTAATTCAAAGCCTTTTAATACTAATTGACCGAATTTATTTTCTTCATCATCTGCTTGTACTGATTCGTCAACCCATTGTGCATCACCAGAAACAATTCCATCATGCTTGTTAATTGTGAGCGTTCCACGCACGTTGTAGCCTTTCATATCAGCAAAAAGTGGGTATTGCTCTTCTGCGATTTTAAAAATTCCGTCTACAACTGTATCAGGAATTAATGTGCCTGTATTTTCTGTTGAATGTGAAAATGCTGCATTTTCTTTAACAAATACTTCGTTTTCAGCAGGTGTTAATTTCTTACCTAACATTGTTTTTGCAAAGGCATCAACATAATTTGCCTTCTTAATTGTGTTATCTACTTTTTCCAATTCAATTTCATCTCCAATTTTTTTATTTTCCTTTGCCAAGTTTTCAATCTTAGCTGGCTTATCATCCAAAGCTTTTAAATTAGCTTCAGCAACATTCATTTTTTCAATCTTTTCATCAATTTTCTTAATTTCGTCCATTTTTGCTTGTGCCTCATCAGCCTTAGCATTTGCAATATCTTCTCTAGCTTCAATCATTAATTCAGCACGTTGTTCCAATAATTCATCTTTCTTCATTTATAACTCGCTCCCTTTCAGCTCTAAATATCCAATTTGAGCATTTAAAAGAGCCATATCTGATTGACATGACTCTTCATTTTTCTTATTTAATTTATTTTCGATTGCTAGTTTCAATTTAGCTTTCGCATCATTGCTAATTCTTGGTGTTAAGTTTAAACTAGCTGTCATTTGTATTTTTGGTTTCTCATCTTCTCCAATAATGCTATCTGCTAAACCTAGTTCGATAGCTCTATCAGCACCAAGCCACGTCTCAGCCTTCATCAAATTCAACATTTCATCAACTGATTTACCAGTTTTTTCTGCATATAATTTAGCAATAGCTTGATCAGTTTCATTTAGCATTTGCAATCCACTGCTAAAATCATCTGCATTACCAGCAATTCCAGCGCTTGCACGGTGTATCATTAGTTGACCTAATTTACCAATTTCAACTGTATTACCAGCCATTGCAATTACACTAGCCGAACTGGCTGCTAAACCTACAATTTTAGCAATTACATTTCCTTGATATGTTGATAACATCGTGTATATTTCACTTGCCGAATCAACATCACCACCTACACTATTAATTTCAAGTTCTATATCATCTTTTGCTTGATTTAATACTGCCTGAACCTGTTTAGGTGAGGTGTAATCCATTTCTAAATAAGCATAGATATAAGCATCATCATTATTAATGATTACTCCTTTAATTGGTATTACTGTTGTCATGTTTCCTCACCACCTTTCGATTGTGAGTTGTTATCATTTATTTTAGCTGTATCAAGTCTCAATAGCATTTCATCTCCGCCATCAACTGGACTTAGATTAAAGTAACTTCTAACTTCATTTCTACTCATGATTCCACGATCAACCATTTGAACGAGTGATAACTTTGTCTGCATTGAGGCATAACTGAGATTGCTCGATTCAAAGATTATTTGATTGCCTTGTAATCTCTGCGATCTAGTGAAAAGTTTCAATGTATATTGTTCGCTTAATTGTCTTAGAATTGGTTCAATTTGTGACTCATAGTAACTTATCCACTGATTTTCGCTGTAGTTAGCTTGCAAAATATTAATGTTCGTGTGGAATAGTGAGTAGATACGCTGAACTGTAGCATTCATTTGCTTCTCGTTTGGCACATAGTCTTTAGGTTCAATTTGAATTGCATCAGCCTTAGCATCAACACCAGCGACACCAATTGAATCATTATTCGAAGTTTTTAAGTAAGTTTGAGTAAACTCATCAACATTTTTCTTGATATCTTCTGGACGAATAGTTTGATTAAATTTCAATAGCCATTTGACCATTGCACTATTTTTAATAGCAGATACAATACCTTCATCAATCGTTGTTACAACTTGCATCAAGGGCTCTAATGTACGTGTTATAGGTGTTCCAAAAATATCATTAGAGCTAAAATCTTTCCTTAGATGGATTAAATCATCGTAACTAAACGTGTAAATCGTGCCATTTCGCATGTAAAACCTGACATATAAGTTACCTTGAACATCTTGTAACGCTTCAAAACTATTAGCGACTATCGGCCATATTGAAATAGGTAATCCATTACTATCCCTTGAAATGACTGCAAAAGCATTATTATTTAACTCCAGTTGAGTTATTAATTTTTCTTGCAGCATTTGACCGCTCATAATCGGATTAGGTTCCGATAGCAAAATAGAAATATAGGGATCTGGATTGACTTCTTTATTGTCATCCTTATCATTTCTAATATGCTTAGCGACTGATTTTCCAATCGTTTGTGACTTCACTTGAATAGCTGACCTGATTAAATCAGACTCATACAGTTTCCCATTCCAGCCAAAAAAGCCATTGGCATAATCAGTTACTAATTTATAATTACTTGTTGCGACTTTTGCTTGATTTTTCTTTTTAAAATTAAAAAGTCCCAATTCTCAACCTCCTTTCTAAATAATTGATTCATATTCTGCTTGTTTATTTTCATATATCACGTAGGCATCTAGTAAACTAGCTAAGCCATCAATTCTTTTTCTTTGATTTTTACCCTTGTGTGGTTGTATGTTTCCGTTTTTGTCCATTTCTGTAACCGTATTTGAAAGACACCATTTCAAAATTGGATTATTATTATAGTTAATTTTTTTACTAATTAAGTCAGCACCCAAATCTTTCATTGGACTGCTTAGTGTTTTCATACCCTGAATTACAGGCGTAAAGGTTTCATCTCCAAAGTTTTGCTTTAACTCGTTTATTAAATATGTGGCGCTCCACGAGTCATATCCCCCAGAAAATAAGTAAATATCATACTCATTCTGAATTTCGATAAACCAATCTAGAATATCGTGATAGTCAACCTTGTTTCCTTGGCTAGTCCTTAGTAATCCTTGTTCCTTCCATGTTGGATATGGTATTTTATCTTCGGCAGCTCTATCCTCTAAAATATCTTCTGGCAACCAATACATCTGTTTGACATATATTTTTTCATCATCTGATACTTTAAAAATTACTGTTGCACACGTTAAATCGGTTGTTTTTGACAAATCGATTCCACCAATTCCATATCTTGGTTTCAATTTAGCTAAGTCATAAGTTTCTTCATTGTTTAATTCGTCAAAGCTTAGCCATGTATCAGTTGAAGTTTCTCTGATATTAAACTCTTTACAAACTAAATTTTTAATTAATCTACTATTTTGTCTAGCTTTCGCCACTTTTTCAGCCAATGTTTTGATGTTTTTAATCGTTCCGAGTCCAGGATTGGCTTTAATCCAATTCGATTTATCACGCCATTCCTCTTTTTTGTCCAATTCATAAATGAAAAAGATAGAGCGTTCATCTTCATATCCCGCCTCTTGCTCGTAACCGTTAATGGTCATTGTCGCTTCGTCATAGATATGATCGTAAATATCTTCTCTAATCACACCAGCAGTTGACGTTATGAAAATTAATGGTTGATCACGTGCAGTAACGCCGTCAGCAATGATATTATATAAAGCTTCTCCATTTCTCCATTGATGTATCTCATCCATTAAAGCGCAATGCACGTTCAATCCATCAAGTGAATTGGTATCACTAGCAAGGGCTTTGAATGTACCATTGTTGAAATTTTCACTCGATAACTGATTAATAGTAGGTTTGATTCTCTTTCTTAAAGCTGGTGACTTGTTCACCATACGTTTTGATTCTTCCCATATTATTTTTGCCTGTTCCTTTTTAGTAGCAACGCTATATATTTCAGGCCCCGATTCATTATCGGCCAATAACATATACAAGCCAACACATGAAGCTAGTAACGACTTGCCATTTTTCTTCCCAATAATTAGCACTGCACGTTGGTATTTTCGATAACCATTAGAATCAACAAAACCAAATACGGTAGCTAACATCGCCTTTTCCCACAGTTCAAGAATTACAGGCTTGCCACCATATTTTCCTTTTGAATGTCTGCAAAAATTTTCAATAAATTCAATAATATGATTACCTCTCAGATTTGAATAATAGTAATCACTGTCCTTACTGTTTAAATCTGCGATTATTTTTCTATAAGTTTTGTAAATTTTCTTTGATACAACTGTTTTACCGCCATTTTGAACAAACGATTTCCAATATTCAGTAATCGGATCATAGTCATCAGGATATTTTTGTTTCAACATCACCGAATCACCGCCCTACAAATTCATCAAATCCATCTGATTGAACTTGTGTGACCTTTTCCGCTTCAATAGCTTTAGTTAGATAACCTAAGATGGTGCTATATAAGGAGTTATAACGATTAATCATGGTGTTATATGATTTTTGGGCAGGGTTTTCTATAATCATTTCTTGTTTTCCATTTACAAATAGCACAATAGCACCCTTCTTTTTAATATCAGTTTCTAATTCAGAAAGAGTGTTGGTCATGAAGGCCAAACGATTTAGTAAATCATCAATCGCTTTAATTTGTTCCTTGCCAATCGGCTTCATTATTCTCTTTAATTTTCTATATTCTTTTAAAATTAATTCATCCTTATTAATTTCATTAATTTCTTTTTCCATGACATCACCCTTTCTTTTTTATGTATCGTGATTATCGAAAAATTAACCCCCCCTCATGTGGGAAAATTGAATTTGCAAAAATCGAAACTCCCATTCCGTTCCCTAGCCGTCCTATAATCTAGTACTTTACGGGGGGTTATTAGGTTAGCCTTACTTTTTTATTAGGACTAAAATCCAGAGAGTTTAATCAATATAAAAACGTTAGCAGCCTGCCATTTAAAATAAGCCACCAACGTTAAAAAATTTTTTCTTCTATATAATACATAGTATATATTCGTTTCTAATGTATCCGTCTACCTATCTGACTTCTTTATCAACTGGCCATTACTATCAAACAGCACATCATCATTCATAACCTCATACCTCTTGAAGTGTTCTGCATTATGACAGTCATGACACAAGTATTCTAGGTTTTCCCAGTTCAATGTAATCGTTGGATCACCTATATTATCTGCAGTTATATAATTCTTGTGGTGAACTATATAACCACGTTTAATCTTCCCCTTTGCTATACATCTTTCGCACAATTCACCTACAGATTTGATATAACCTGCTCTGCATTTCTGCCACGCTTTAGAGCGATAGAATGGTTTACTAATCTTTCTTGGTACCATTGCTATCACTCCTTTCTCTACACATATAACAATATTAAGGTACGTTCACTATTGTTTTTTTACTTAATTTTAGTATTTTTAAATGAATAAAAAATATACCACCAAATAAAAAGAGAGTATAATAAAAGAAAAAATCAAGGGAACAATACATATATGAGATTGAATGAAATTCGTGTAATACTAAAACAAGCAATTATAGATATGACAGATGTAAAAGGCGCTAGCACCAATACTTCCAATATACTAGCAGTTACTAATTATTCAAGAGCCATAAATGCATTATTTAGGATAGAACCACTAGAAATAGTAAACACAAACATAGATAAATTGAAAGAAAAAGGATTGATATATTTAGGTGTTGATTCACCTAAAATGAACGTCAATGATGTAAATTTTCTTGTGAATCAAATTAATTTAGCAATCGCCAAATGTCAAGGTGCTGTGGGGATTATTGAAAAACAGATCCCGCAAGAAAAGAAAGAAACGTTAGCAATGAAGCTGCCTTCATCTGATTCCTATAAATTGTTTGTATATACAAACAAGCAATTTGACAAAGCATTGACATTATTAAAATGTATACCTGAACTTGAAAAGAAACCTCAAATATCTAATTTAGATGTAGGTAGTGGATGGATCGTTTTTTGTTTTTCAGTCTATTCAGGATTAGTGATTTTTAGTAAAGCAATAGATATAGTTAATAAATATAGAAATAGCAAAGTTTCTAAGAAACTTGCAGAAATAAGATTAGAAGAAGTAGAGGTAGACTTAGAAATAAAACAAAGCTTTGAAAAAAAGTTAAATGAAGAATATGTAAGAGACTTTGGGGAATTAGCAAGGGCGTTAGTAAGTTCCTCTAAGGAAAAGAATTTCTCTCCAGAAAAAATAACGAGTATTTCTAAAGCAATGCAAATTTTTGCTGAGATAATGGATTCAGGAGCTTCTTTCCATCAAAGCGTATTGACTGATAAAGAAGATGAAAAGATATTACCCACAGAAGAAGAGCAAAGTCTTTTACCAAAGGAATATCAAAAATTAGTTCAACAACAACTATTAGAAAATAAATTAGATGACAAGTAAAAAGCCTAATTAGCCGAGTTAATTCAATTGCAATAGTTGTTTTATACATTTTCTAAATATTCAAAACGCCTATACACATAATTAACTAACTTATATTTATCACGTAACCTAGCTACTTCCCAATTCTCGGCAAGTAGTATTGGACTGTAAATCCCACTAATGTTACCAATTAAATTGTCGAAATAGTCTGCATTACTTCTAATGTATTCCCCAATCAGAGCGTCATAATTATCATTTTCACTTTCAATTAATTCAATAAACTGATTCAAAATTACTAACTCTTTTGCATCTTTATCTTTGGCAAACAGCTTCTTAATACCTAATCGATTCTTGGCACATAACAGTTCAATATCTCTAATTTTTCTACCAAACTGCTTATCAGTTAATTTAAACTTTTGCTTAGTCTCTTCCTTACCATTTTTCAAAACTGATTCAACAAATTTCCTAGTATTTAAATTAATAAATATATCTCTCAATTTCGGTAACGCTTTTTCAATCAATTCATGCTTTTCTTCTTCTGACATCCCAACTACTAGCCAACCATTAGCCAATGCCGTAGCTCTATTTTCTTTCTCTCTCTCATCTTTCCATTTTTTAAAATAACTCTGCCTTACACTTCTGGCACTATACTCTAGTTCCTTGGTGTGTTTTTTGGCATATGCAACCAGCCTATTATGTGGTACTTTCTTAGCTCGACGCTCAATCCAATCGACATACAATAAATTTGCTGCTTCATTTCTTTCTACATTCATGCTAGTCATGATTATTTTTATGCCTTTTTTAGCACTCGGCATTGTTAAAATCTCTTTAATATTTGAATCTGTTATCACTCATTGATCACTCCACTTTCTCATCTTATTTATTTTCACTTTTTCGCTAATCCATATATGTATGCCTAATTAATAGGCGCTTATTACTTCCCAATTCTCGGCAATCTCAAATTCTTTTTATTCAACTTTTTCAAATTTACATTTAGTTTATTCAATTTCTGATTAAACTCTACAATCTCATCAATACTTTCTTGCTCTTTTTTCATCACTCTGAAATCGAGCAATATAAAAAATATTAACCACAAACTTATAACCAAAATAAATATAGCCATTTAATCACTCCTATTAAAAATTTTTAATGTACTATGTATAAGTTAGAGCGACGAGAGACAGGCTAAAATTGACGAGTTGATAGCATTTTTAATGTACTATGTATAAGTTAGAGGCTATGCCTCTATTTTAATATTGCCATGTTGTTGTCAAGTTCTTCGCTATCCATAATGGTATCTCCCATTATTTTTTTATAGTTCTCTTCACGAATCTCTTTCACTTTCACCCAATCAATTTTATTGTCCTCGTCAACAAAGCCTTTCTTAGTCAATAAATAAAACATTGCCTTCCTTCCTCTTTCCGTCCAACGTGTCGAATCAAATACACGCCCGTTTCTTTCTACTGTTTCCGATTGAGTTAATCCTGCAGATTGAAATTTTGAATACAATACCCACTGGCCATTAGACTTATAGATGAATTTCAATTCATGTAGAAGGTTATTTAATTTTGAAGCACTCGTGCCATATTCCTTGGCGATCTGAGTAGCTGTGTATGTTACTCCCTGCGTTTTAAGAATCTGATCATGATAGGCTACTTTTGGAGCTTGCTTCTTAATTCTCGTATTCAATGTGATTACTTTAGTTTCAGCAATCTGTCTAGCTTCTTGTTCATCTTTTAAAGCTGTTAAGATCTGAATCATATTCTCAGGCTTAGCTAATGTTTCTTGTAATGTTTCAGGTGTCATGTATACTCCGTGGTTGCGAATGCTTGGTAATACTTCACTCGTTACCCAATGTTTAAATTTCTTTGCGCTTGGCAGTTTGCTTGAAATAATTAATGAATACAGTCCGCTTTCATTAATTGCTGTTAATTTCTGCATTCCCCCAAGGGTGTCGCAATTTGCTACCCCCTTATCTTCGATATCTACATGTTTTAGCAAAGCATCGCGAGTGTTTGAATATCCCAAAATCTCGGCTACGTCTTTCCCTACGAAGTATGGTTCATTATTAATTTGTACTGTCCTAACCTTATTTCCTTCAAAACTAAAATTCATCTGTAATTCTTTTTTCATTTTCAACACTCCCTGTTTAATTTTTTTAAATCATAACTTAATACGATTTATGTATTATAAAAATGAAACTTTTATGTATTGACCACTTAAGGTCAATGATTAGCCAACGACATAACCATATTTTTGTTTAAAAATAGGAAGCTGATGAAATACCGCCTTTAACGTTTACTAACCTCGGTATGTAACTTCTAAAATTTAGCTTGTTACAAGGCCTAAATTATGTTATTATTTTATAATAGGTGTATTAGACTAAATTTTAGAAGTATATTAAAAAAATATATATGTGATGAAAAAATAACAATTAATGGAGTTGATTTAATGAGTGTTCCCATTGAAATCAACATCATGGTAGGTTTCCCTACCAAACAGGTGTAACGCAAAGTATTTTTTTGAATCGGTCAAGAATTAATAAACTTAGCTCGTGATTTTATATCTTTCTTACCTCTTCGTATATACTGGCATCTCGTTTTAAAAAACGAACTGTTTTCGACAAAATAATTGCAATTTTTTCAAGTTTTTTCTAATTAATTTAATAACTCAATTCAATATTACTATTTCTAACTCTTTCAGCAATCTTATTACATATATTTTTAAATTGTTTTTGTACATTTCTCACTCCTGTTTCTCTAATCTCTGCAATCTCATCTAACTTCAATCCTACCATTGCCTTCGTAAATACTTCTTGCTCTTTGTATGTGCCAAACTCGAAGCAGCTATCTAAAATATTTTTTAATACAGGTTTCATCTGCAATGGTATCTCCTTCAGGTGTTCGTGCATCGAAATCACCCATCTCATTACGTCTTTACCGCCCATATTAGCGACTAATTTCTCTATATACTCATCTGTCAATGTGCCTCTCTCAACACCGTCACATAGCCAATCTAGTGTGTTCTCTTCGCTTATAAGAGTGGCCTTTGATTGGTTATATTTGCCGTATTCTCTTTCATTTTTGAAAAAGGACTTCTCAATCCTCCTATTAGACTTCACGTCTTCGGATTCCAAAAAATAATCGGCTAAATTTTCCAAATGTTGACTTAATCCAGTGTCACTAAACCTTGTGTCATTTCCTATATATCCTCTAATTTTCTCGTTTAACGACACCTCATCAATATTTTCTCGAATATGACTACCTCTTAATTTACTAGTTTTTAACCCCTTATCAAAAATATCATTCATATTAATCACCTATCCCTTTCTTATTCCGTTCATATTCTTCAATTAATTTATTTAACTTGTCTTGATTATTCAAAATCTCATTCAACTTAATTTCATATTCCTCGCAGCGTTCCTCATAGTAGGCCATATCAATTTCTACATCGTTCATCTCTTCTAAAATCGTTGCTACCGACTTAGTTAACACTCGGTCTCTGATCAGTCGATATAACATTCCATCTTTCTCATTGTCAAACTTAAATAACGTCTCACCGCCCATATTCCATAGTGTTTTTGTCTCATTGTCCAAAGTAGAAATATAAAACCTTTTAGCAAACTCGTAGGGTATTTTATTAATTTTTACATCATTGCTAATTTCTTGATTTGTCATTGATTTAATCACCATTTTGCTAACTAAAAGATTTACTTCAGCTTGATTATCAATTTCAACTTTTGTATCTGTATCAGCTTCAACCAGCTCGTATTCAGTCCAAAGAGATATAATATTCAAATCTTCCCTAATATATTGTTTAAACTCTTTCGAGTTATATAATTCAACCAAAGTTTTATATTTGTCTCTGTTTTGCTTGATGAAATACTCAACTTTGCCAGTCGCCCATTCCGTTAATTTATTTGATTTATTAATTCCCCACTTTTTATTCCCGTCTGCAGTAATTTCCTCGTGTTCAAAGTTGCCAATATAAACCTTTTTAAATTTCAGCTTGCTATGTTTGACGACTGAATCAAAAAATCTACCATAAAAGCGATCAATCACATATACTATTTTTTTCTGAGCTAGTTCACTATTCAAAACTTCATGAATATCTGGTTTAGTATAGTTGTTAATATTCACGCCTGCCTCAAACTTAGTATCAATTTCAGAACCATAGTTTGAATGGTTGTTATATTTTTTAAAAAACTCATCCTTGCTAATGAATGGTAACCTTACTCCAAACTTTGTGAGCCACCTTTTAGCTGTAAAATGTTCCCCAATCATATCTTGTGTAATACTCAGATTGGCGTTGTAAGCCACTTTTAATACGGCTGTATCAGTAGTAGCAACTTGTCTCAAATCAACAACTGCACCTTCAATTGGCGCTCCTATAAAGAATATTAACTTCTTGCCTCTGCCCGATGTTGAAACATTTTTGAATGCTTTTTTTAACTTCTCAACTACTCTTTTTTTATGATCTAATGAGCCATTTTTCTTAAAATACTCAACTTCTCTTTGTGGAATATATTTATTATATTCATTTATTAATTCATTTAAATCTAACTCTTCCATATCTCACACCTCTTTTCCACATATATTATTTTTCAACTTTTAAATTTTCATTTTTGCTATTTGTGGAGTACTCAACTTCACCACGTTTGATATTATTTTCTGCTTCTTGTTTGTTCATTACTGCTAGATTTTGGCAACCCTTAACATTAGTCATGTGTTTGTTAAACCATGCAAACTGATTTTCTGGATCGGGTACTCTCGTACGCTGAAATTTTTCAACTGTTGCATAGAATGTAACATATTGACCAACCTTCAAAAATTTATTTCTGATACGTTTATCGGCCTCCAAAACCGAATAACTTCTTATAAATTTACCAGTTTTGACACTCCTTAAATCAACTAATTCAACCCAATATTGAGGGTGTTTGAAAAATTCATCTTTTTCATCATAAGTGATACGTCCTCGTTTAATTTTGGCTTGGCATTTTATACGTTTACGGAAAACACAATCGTAAAAATCTTCATATTTATATTCCTTCTTCTTTGTATCTGTCATATTTGAATCTCTCCCTTATTTTTTAATATTAATATGTATGTGTAATAATAGTTACTAGTTCGCTATGCTCACGGCGTAACATTAGGCTGACCGCCTCTTACTGCGCTACTCTTGTAATTCAGGGCTTGTTCGTTGCTGCGCAACTTCACAATAATATTACTTTCTCAAAAACTGTAAATGTTCCCTTAGTATAATATATAGTACTGTACCAACACTTACAGTTTTATTATTTTCTAGTTTCCGCCATTTGTTCGTCTATTATAAGAAATAATATATAATTATATAATAGACGAACTTTTGGCGGAAAATCATCACTCAATTAAAAACTGTAAGTGTTCTAGTTTTTTTATAATCCTTTATTTTGTATTTACAGTTTTCGCCTTTTATATTTTTTAAAATTTAAAACTTAAATTCCTATAATTGGCGGAAAACTGATATAAGGAAAACTAACTGTTAGTGTCCCGTTATGAGCTTGCGAATAACGTGTGACACAAATGTCTTGAACTTTCACTATGAATTAGCGCAGCTAATGAATAGGCTATTACCTTCACTTATGTATGAGGTTAATACCCCTTCACTTATTATGCAGTGTTACATAGGCAAAGTTCACCGTTTTTATCAATTAATTTAATCAATATAGTAAAAAACTCCTCAAATTAAGGAGTTTATTTTTTTTATTTTAATTGATTTTTACATCACGTCTCTCTGGAGTACTAATATCATCAATTGACCACCAATTATAAGTCCATAGTGTTTCAATGTCACATAGATAGGCTAAATTTTCATCAATCATGACGCAAAGGACATTATTTTTATCTCCAGCTCCATATTTTCTAACGAAGTCTTTATATTGATTATTTTTATATGGTAATCCTTTTGTTTCTTCATTTAACCATTTGATATCTGAATCTTGTTCTAAATATCTTATTAACTTGTTCCAGCCCGAATAGTTAGAAGTCATGAAAACACCATGTATTGGTATATTCTTATTAATATCTATTTGGGACATAGAAAACGTCTCTCTCTCGTCTTCTATGATTTTATCAATTTCTTTAACTATTTTAATCTCGAACCCATTATAATGATCACTTTGATAAGTTCCTTCATATTCTTCAATTTGCTTTTTTCCATATTTCTTAATTGAATTTTTGATCACTACTTCAAAAATATTTTCTTGCCAAGGCGAAGAGGTGAATTCTATACCGCCGCGATATGTCATAATAAAATTATAAATGTTTTTAGCAATATTTTTATATGGTGTCTTAGCCTCTTTCAACTGCTTCTCTAATTGTTCCTTTAATGGTGATTTCCTCATTTTAAATTTCCCCTTTTTATTTAATTTTGAATTAATTGATTAACCGACTAGAATCACATTGTCATCTGTAAATTTCAAGGTTGGATAAGCTAAGTTTTCAACTCGGCCATAGGTTAGTTTGCTATCTTTAATTGTAATAACAGTATCTTCTTCAAAATCATTCCAATTATTAATCTCTGTTGGACGATATTTTCCGCCCCAAGTAACATTTCGGTTTTCAAGATTCTCCATCAATAAATTCCATTGCTGTTGATTTTTGATTAAGATATTAAACGACGATGATTGATTTAAATTTGTCATAGTTAATTTCCCTCCCTATACTTTTAAATTAAGTCTTTAGCATCAATGCTTGGATAAGCTGAATTTTCAGTGTTTCCATAAGTTACTATAGTGTCATCAAGTACAATTACTGTATCTTTCCTATAGTCATTCCAGCGATTAATACTTGATGGGTTCTGAATACCGTCCCATGAAATATTGAATTTATCTAGTTGCTTCATGAGCATATCCCATTCATATTTACTCTTGACCAAAAAGTTGATATCGTCCAATTCAACTACAGATTTTTCTATTTTATCTAGTTCTTTTAAAAAGAAATACATCGGTGTTTCAGCGATTACAGACTCACGAATATTATTTCCGTGATAACTTTTTAAAAAGTTATTGTAATCAGAAAGATCGTTATTAAATCTTTTTAGTATTGTTGAAAAAATTGTCATAACTGTATTCGGTATTACATCTGTGACAAGTTGTTCTTTTCCTATTGAATTGAGGGATACTCTTAAATTTTTAACATCTTGTTTAATTAAGTCTAAAATCTTACTATATTCATTTTCCATATTTATTGTCTTCTTTCATATTTATTTTTCATCAATTCAATCATTTCTTGATTATTTCTTTATACACACACACCGCCAGCTGTGCTATTTTTTATTTTTGCTTTTCTACCATGAATTTATCAATCTCACTTCTTTTGAACCTGTACGATCCATTGATAAGTACAAATGGTATATCTTGCGTTTTAAGCCACTTATCAAAAGTACTGCGACTGATATTCAAATATTCTGCACACTGTTTTTTGTCCATATATTCTGGGAAACTTGAATCATGCTTAATTGTGCCAATTGTATTTTTCACAATTTCTATAATTCTATTTCTTAACTCATTTTCAATTTCAATTGGTAATTCTAAATTAAAATTTGCTTGCATTTTTATTCCTCCTTCTTTTTTGTACAATAGTTTGAACGTTTATAGACTTATTAAAACATATTCAGAAAGATATTGCAACAGTATTAACTCCTTTCTATATACTTATTGTTCAACATACTGTACAATAAATGTAGAAAGGAGTTAAATCATGATTATTTGTAATCTAGCCGTACTTTTAGCTGAGAGACAGTTAAAAATCACAAGAATTTCTAATGACACTGGCATATCACGAACGACATTAACTTCTTTGAAGCAAAATGATGCAAAAGGTATTCAGTTTGATACCATCAATACGCTATGCAATTATTTATTAGTTGAACCCAAAGATTTTTTTGATTATTCGCCTCTGGATTTTAGTGTTAAATTTTCTTTTTCAGAGAATGCTATTGAGTTTGATTATGATTACGCCGTCGATTCGGAACAGACAAAAGGAATACCTTTGGGGGTAAATATAGATGGATTCTTATTATGTATTTCGCCAAAAGGAAATGAAACGATTGAACTATCAATAAATCTTTCAACTAAAGGGAATATTTTCCGTAGCAATCAATTCCTAATTAACTGTGAATTAGCTAGTAAGAATGACAAAATTAGCTTTTCCAAGCTTAGTTCACAACTTTCAATACCTTTAAAAACAGAACTTAGGAATCAAATTGAAAATAGCTTGAAAAACTTTTTACATGAAAAAGAAAACAGCGAATATATTTCGGAATATTTCAATTGGAAAAAAGAAAATATAACCGAGCAATACAATATAGATTTATTTTAGTATCTCCATACATAATTCACTTGCCGCCAGCTGTGCGTTATGGAGGAAAAATATAATGGCTTCAATTAAACAATATAAAAATAAAAAAGGTACATTTTGGAGATTTCAGGTTTTTGAGGGTCGAGATTCTTCAGGAAAACAAAAAGTTATTAAGCGCCAGGGTTTTAGCACAAAAAAAGAAGCCAAAATTGCAGCTGCTCAATTAGAGGAAAAAATTCGCAATAATGGCTTTAGTGATAGTAGTAAAATTACATTTAAAGAAGTTTATGAGGCTTGGTTTAAACTTTATAAAAATACAGTAAGGGAATCGACTTGGACTAAAACAAGAGAAATATTTACATTACACATCCTTCCTGTTTTTGGTAATATTGCACTTTCAAAAATAACTACGATGCAATGCCAACAAGCTGTAGATAAGTGGTTTGCCGATGGCTTTACGAAATATAAAGTGTTCATCAATAATGTGTCACGAATATTTAAGTATGCTAAAAGGATGAAACTAATCATCGAAAATCCCGTTGACAATGTGATTAAACCACGTAATAAAGCTAAACCAGTCACAACAATGAAAAATAATTTCTATGATCGTGGTGAGTTGCAACACTTTCTAAAATGTTTATATGACGAGGACAATATGGAGGCATATACCTTCTTTAGATTACTAGCTTTCAGTGGACTACGAAAGTCTGAGGCATTGGCGCTAACTTATAATGATATCAATTTCGAGAAAAATACTGTGACTGTGAATAAAACTCAGTCACGTGGTGAGAATGGCTTAATCATCAACTCACCCAAAACGTTCGAAAGTAACCGTACTGTATTCATTGATCCAAAAACAATCGTCATTATTAAAAAATGGCGGTTCCAGCAACAACAAGAATTAATGCATCTTGGTTTCAATTCTCTACAGCCTAATCAACTGGTCTTTAATTCAGTAAAAAATACAATGTTGCAACCTGTCAAACCCACTCTGTGGCTTCAACACTGCATCCAAAAGTATGACTTAAAGCATATTACTACTCACGGTTTTAGGCATACCTACGCTACTCTAGCTATTGAATCAGGGCTATCTATAAAGCAAGTACAACAGCAGCTCGGGCATCGTGATTTTAAGACTACAATGGATGTCTATGCAGCGCTAACTAATCAAAAGAAAAATGAGATTGCGGCCAAGTTTACCAGCTATGTAGACTTCTAAAAAGGGCTAACAAAGGGCTAACAAAAGTTATAATTAGTTGATTTCCGTTGAACATGGATAACAAAAAAACACCGTTATACTAGGCTTTTAAACTTAGATAACGGTGTTTATACACTTACAATTGGGCATACTGGACTCGAACCAGTACATTGCGGATTCAGAGTCCGCTGCCTTACCAATTTGGCGAATGCCCAATGAATTAAAAATAACTATTTAATAGTAATACTTATTCATTTACTTGTCAATATATACATAATGTCATTGAAGGACAAGAAAACTGGTTCTGCTTCCGCAAAATAAAAGTCCATCCTAATTAAATGATGGACACGTATTTTGCTTCAACATATCGCCCGTACGGGGATCGAACCCGTAACTCCGCCTTGAGAGGGCGACGTCTTAACCAATTTGACCAACGGGCAAAATACTCTTATTATTATACATTCATTTTGAGTAATGTCAACACTATTTTTTACCGAAAAATTGAAGATAGCAACAGAACATAAAAATAATGATGCAATAACAGACACAGAAAATTATAACAATGTCAAATATCTGACTATTGACAAATTGACGTGAAACCATGAAGAAAACTGTAGTTACGCTCCATTTCAATAATCTAATATACAATTTTCTCAAATCTGTATTCATTTCTCAACCTAACATCTTTTATAATCAACTGCTAAGTCAGGAACAGGTTCAAAAGCGCGGTTATAGAATTGTACATGCAGCTTTTGAGCATCAGCATCAATCAGCGCATAGGTTCCGCCTATGTAGCTGTATTTCCCCCTTGGGAAACTAATACTGCCTGGGTTAAGGAATAAACAGCCATTGTTCATCTCTGCACCTAAGAGGTGTGTATGGCCGAATAATGCAATTGTTGCTCCGTTTTCCTGTGCCAAGAGATTCAAGCTATTCAAGCCACTATTTACACCATATAGATGTCCATGGGTCAGCAAAACAGTTTCTGAACCAACTTTTACAATTATTTTCTTTGCAAATCTAGTATCATAATCACAATTTCCAATTACCACATGAAAATCATTGAACAACTCATCGTCTGGTTCGAGCTCTGAGTCACCACAATGAAACATTGCACTGACATGTCCCTTATACTTTTCCAAGAGCTTTACTAAAATATCACGATCTCCATGACTATCACTAACTACTAGTATTTTCTCACCCATTATTCTTTAACCCACCAATCATCAAATTTTTCACTTAATTTCTTGATTGCTCGCCCGCGATGACTAACCTTGTTCTTTTCAGCAGGTGTTAGTTCTGCGAAAGTCTTGTCAAGTTCGGGTAAATAAAATAATGGATCATACCCAAAACCATCATTGCCCTGTAATTTTTTCAGAATTTTTCCTTTAACATCTCCATTAACCACAAGTGGTTTCTTCCCAATACGGGTAACGACTAATGAAGTATGAAATGTTGCAGTCCTCTTTTCATCAGGAACATCCTTCAACTTCTCAAGTAACTTCTTGTTATTAGCACTATCGTCATGATCACCTGCATAGCGTGCAGAATAAATGCCTGGCTCACCGCCAAGTGCATCTACCATCAATCCAGAATCATCAGCCACCACAACAGTCTGCAGCACATCTGTCAGTGACTGTGCCTTAATCAAGGCATTTTCTTCAAAGGTTTGTCCATCTTCAATAATCTCTGGTATTTCCTTTAATTCATTTAGAGTCTCAACCCTGAAACCTTTTGGTTCAAAAAAAGCCCTGAATTCACGAGCCTTTCCTTCATTTTTTGTTGCTATCAATATTTTTTTCATAACAAACCCCACAATTAAATAATGTTGTTTTCTTCATTAATTATACAGATAAACCTTGTTAGTAGCAAAAGTCTTCACTATTATTTAAATTTTAAATTAGTTACAACTTTCTTAGGCATTTCAATGTATAATTAGATGGTAGATTGAATTAAAGGAGAGTCGTCATGGACGTAAATAAGTATTTAGAACTGTCACAAAAAAAGGAGTTAGCAAATACCCTTGGTTATGAAGTTATGCGTGACATCTTAGTTCCCGAACTAATTGGGGATAATCATAATATTCTTTATTGGGCAGGAAAGCGATTAGCACGTGAAATATACCTTGCTAAAGATGATGATTTGACGGTCTTCTTTGCTAAAGCTGGCTGGGGAAACTTAAAACGAGTTAAGAGTAATAAAAAGCAACAACTCTTTGAATTATCGGGTGAAGTTGTTCAGTTGCGCAATGAAGTTAGCAAACAAGCTGACTTCTTATTGGAAACCGGCTTTCTTGCAGAAACAATTCAACTGCAAAGTGGTTTCGTGTGTGAAGCTATTATTAAAGATATCAAAAAAAGGAGCAGCATTGTTTCGCTTTTAGTTCAATTAGATCCTGATGATCCAATTGATATCGCGTTGATTCCTGAAAAGAATCCACTTCATTTTTCTGAATAATTTGCACTTAGGTTTTTATTATTTATAGAAAAACTGTTCTTCACTTTAAAAATCATTCCAAAAAAGAGACTTTCGCAAAATCATTATTTTGCAAAAGTCTCTTTTTTACTTGGTAAAAAGGATCCAATTAAAATTAGTAATCCAAATTTTGCCATTTCTTTGTATAAAAATAATTATTCATTTTATATTGCGGCTTCGCCTGTTTCTTCGTCAAGAAAGGATTTACATATTGGTCGACAGCTAGCCATCCTCTCCATCCAAGATGAATTGTGTCTTGCATAAAGTAAGGTTTTGTCCCAGAGTTAGTTAAATTTGCAATATGTGTGAATCCTTGAGACTTCAGTTGATACGTAATTTTGTCATCAAATGCTTGAATCATCGACATTGATAAACCAGTATAATTTGCCCACTTCTCATTTATTGGTGGGATAATAAACAAAACATTTATATGATGCTTTGCAAATTCGTTTAATACAAGCTGAAAATCTGAATATTCGACAGATTTGATATAACTAAAGTTTTTTTGTTCTCCCGCCAACTTTTTGTAGACCGGTTTTAATTTGTGTTTCCAAAAATTATTATCAATATCCAATGAGTTGTTGGTTGTATTTGCCTTACCAAGTGCATACCCTATCCTGTCAAGTTTAGCTTTATTATAAACTTTAGGCAGTTCTTTTTCTCTTTTCCTAATCAACGCTTCTCTGTTATTTAGCGAAACTGTTGAAAATAATTGATCTTCATGATCTAATTCATTTTTTACTAAGTGCAGATATGTTTTCTGAAAATTAGTTAACCGTTGACCAGCGGCAATCCTTAAGACACTATCATCAATTTCATCCGTAGAATCTTTAGGATTAAGCGCCAATAATCTTTCAGCTGCATATCTGTTCTCAGTTGTTGGTTTTGCCTTCAGCAACCAATTCACAATTTCCGGACGAGGATAAAAATAATTGAATGCTGCAGCATTAATTCCCCCTTTAACAAACCATTGCGGTGAAATAATAAACACAGCTTTTTTATTATTTAATTCGTTACCAAAGCCCTGCATCTGCCAAAACTGAGTTATCGATTGAGTTCCTGCAGTCCCCAACAAAAAAGGACGATAACTGCGATGATACTTTTGTGCCAGTACTGATGGATGAAGTGCATCTATTCTTGAAAGCTCTGATGATCCAAAAAAAGGAACGTAGTTTTCCTTAAAAGCCGCACGTTTAACAGCCATCCCCTTAAAAACTTGTGGTGACTGAGAAAGAGCAGCCTTTTGAATCGTACTCTGTGAGATTTTATCTGGCCTGAATGGGGAGAATAAGAAACCGAGAACGATTATGGCTGCACACACAACTGGTCCAAAAATCAAGAATAATCTTTTGAACATGCTCATGCCTTTAATGATTCAACTTTCGCAATAATCTTGTTAGGTGTCTCCCATTCACTGCGCTCAAATTCTGAGACTGGTACATCGACCCCACATTGTGTTTGCAATTCAAGTAATAGTTGAACTGTTGCCATTGAATCGATCAGTCCTGTATCAAAGAGATTGAGGTCAAGATTAGTAGCAACTTCTTCACTTCCGGTCAAGTCTTGCAAAATTTCAATAATTTTTTCTTTCATTTAAAAAACTCCCCTTTTTATTTCATAATATGATGAAACATCATTGTGTTCAAGAAACCTGAGAAAATCAAGAAACTAAAACAAACTGTGTTGAATGTCAGAAAGATAGCAAAAGCTTTCGTAAAACGATTGCTTGGAATTTGTTGCCGATGTTTCTTCTTAAAGCGCAACCATGCATCACAAGTAATGATTGCACACGCATGGAACAGGCCATAGACTATGTAGTACCAAGTTATCCCATGCCAGAATCCCATTATCAGAAATAATGTTAAGTAGCCTAGGTTCGCGATTGTTATGCGGCTCTTTATTAATTTATTCTTCATTATGAAAAATACTAACCGCATATAAATGTAATCTCTAAACCAAAATGATAATGACATGTGCCATCTATTCCAGAATTCCTTAATGTTTGCGGCAGCAAATGGCCTGTTGAAGTTCATTGGAGTAGCGATTCCCATAATATAACTTGTCCCAACTGCAAACAAACTATACCCTGCAAAATCAAAAAACAAATCCATTGAATAGACATACATGTAAGCAACAAGCCACCAAGATATTCCCCCACGAGTCAGTGCATTTTGAGCAACCTGCGGCATCAAAAGTGTGCCAAAAAAGTATGCTATAAAGAATTTATAGAGGAAACCCAGAAAAATATACCAAACTCCCTTTTCAAGTAAATCCAAATATTTTTCGCGCGAAAGCTGGTTATCGTAATCCCCAACAAATCGACGATATCGGTCGATTGGTCCTGAAGAAATAGTTGGAAAGAACAGCAAAAATTGAATCGTTTGCCCCAATTTAAATTCCTTAATTGCCCCATCACGAATCTCCATAATCATTCCGACAATCTTGAAAGTAATATAACTTATTCCCAAAAAACCGATAATTGAGACTTGTCCACCATAAATTGCAGGTGTAACTTTAACAATTATCAAGGGGATAATAGCTACAAAAACAGTCAAATAAAATATCCACGAATTGTTAGACTTTGACCTGTAATTGAAATACAGCTTAATTAGAAATATTTCAAAAATGACATAGACAATCAAGGCAATTCCTTGATGCCACTTTATTCCTCCAAAGGATAACAACAGGAAACCAAAAGAAATAAGTGTTTGATACCAATAAATCTTCTTTTCATATAGATTTGCAATAACTATTGGTAATAACGTCAATGCTATCAACATAAAATATGTTGGATTTTGATACGGCTGCATATTAATCATTAGCTATTGACCTCATTCAGAATCTTCTTACGATCAACTTTGCCATTATTGGTAAGTGGTAGCGACTCCACGTAAACATATTTTTGTGGAATCATGTACGGCATCATCAAAGTCGTTAGTTCTTTTTTGATTGCCTTTGTCAACGCAAATTCTGATTTATAATCATTTGGCTCTGGTACTACATAGGCAACAATCTGCGTAGCCTTATGATTTGCGTCATACTTAGTTGCACATGTAGCCTGCTTAACCAATGAAACTTGATTCAAGTGTTGATCGACTTCCTCAAGTTCGATCCTGAAACCGTGGAGCTTCACCTGAAAATCAATTCTGCCGTGATATAACAATTGACCCTGATTATCAACTTCGGCTAAATCACCAGTCCGGTAAGCATGTCTTCCTTTATAATTGATAAATGCTTGCCGTGTTTTTTCAGGATTATTCAAATAACCTATGGAAACACTTGGACCGATGATCAGCAGTTCACCTGATGTCCCGTTTGGTACTTCATGCAAATCCTCATCCACAATCAATAATTCAGTGTCTTCCTTAGCAACTCCAATTGGTAGTCTTGGATAATCTGCAAGAATATTCTCGTCAATTAGAACTTGACTGACAGCAACTGTGGCCTCGGTCGGGCCATACGTATTATAAATACTTGCATTTGGAAAGCGCTCATTCAACTTCTTTGCTGCTTCATGTGTTAATTCTTCCCCACAAAATAAGAAGTGTGTTATTGTGGGATAATTATCTTCATTGAAATGCTTATCAAGCAAGCAAATATCCATGAATGAAGGTGTTGAGACCCAAATATTTAGTTTAAGTTTTGGCAGCAGTTCAAACAGATCTTTAAAGTTAGCAGTTACCTTCTTTGGTAATACTGTCAATTTTCCGCCTTGTGTTAATGCAGGATAAATAGACATCACTGATAGATCAAATGAGTATGCTGGCTGTGCCAAAAATGTCTTTCCAGCTGTAATTCCAAAATCGCTCTTCATCCAATTCAAGAAACTTTGTAGATTATTAGCACTTATTTGTACTCCCTTTGGTACACCAGTAGTCCCTGAAGTAAAGATCGTGTAGAAGATATCATCACCACTAACCTGATATTCAGTGGCATCAAACTCTCTTTCCTCCCCAGCAAAGACCTCTGCCAGTTCTTCGCTATCCAATATAGTGAGACCGTCTATTTTTACTGGTAGCTTTTCAACAGCAATACATGCAGCAGGTTTTGCTATTTCGGCAATTTGTATAATTCTTTCATTTGGCGATTCACAATCTAACGGTACATATGAGTGACCCGCTTTTACTATGGCTAAAAAAGAAACCAGCATCTCAAAAGTTTGTCCCCCAAATACCAAAATGGGTGCTTTTTTGGGTAATTCTAAATCTATTAATTTCTGAGCTAAAGAATCCGACATCTTTCTCAACTCTGAATATGTTCTCCTATCACCCAGATAATCATAAACAGTTGCACCTGGTATTATTTCGGACCATTTGTCGATTTGTTGAATAATATTCACGATTTAAACCATCCCCCTTTAAAACTCGTTATAAATAAAGTGCGGACCAGTCATGCCGCTATAACTAAA
Organism: Liquorilactobacillus mali; assembly: GCF_001437155.1. Lineage (GTDB taxonomy): Bacteria > Bacillota > Bacilli > Lactobacillales > Lactobacillaceae > Liquorilactobacillus > Liquorilactobacillus mali_A. The sequence goes on along the minus strand of NZ_JQAR01000004.1, from coordinate 97,066 downwards.
TAAGTACACTAAGCCCATTATAATAACTGCATAAAAAACAGTTTTAAAAAGAAATTTTGTAACTTCGTTTTTAATCAGCATATTACTAAACTCTTTCAAACAAAATCCCCCCAAATCCCTTGATTATTAATAATTTTAGACTCATATAAAATTCACAATTAATTCGCAATTAATTCACATTTATATAACTACAATGATTACATTTCTTGTAAGTTGTTACAAGTGATTTTCGCATAAGATTTCTTAAAGAATTTGTAAAATCAGTTTAATTTTGTAATATTTCTGTAAAAAAATAAACTAATACCTGTCTAAAGTACAAAATGTTCACGCCTAGCTCCACAAAAAAGAAGCGGTGCAAAAATGCAAACTTTGTCACGCTCCTTTTTTATTTTTTAGATACACTGTATCATGCCTACTAAACTTTATTTGTCTCGAAACTCGCCCTCAACAACATTGTCATCCGAATGATTACTGCCATCATCTTCTGGCATAACCACTGCTGCAATAATATAAATAACTATTCCAATAATCAATTGACCCGGAAAAATTATTAGAATTGCACCAATAATCCGCACGAGTGCTTTATCTAAATCTAAATATTCTGCAACCCCGCCTAGCACTCCTGAAAGCACCTTATCTTTTGACTTCATTAATTTCTTATTTTTCATCATTTATCCCCACCTTAATTTATTTCGTTATCTCCAGATTCATTCGTTAACTCGATTTGATTCACTAGATTAGTTTTTTCTGTCACTTGACTCCCAACATCTTTTCCAAATAAAGTATTATCTCCATCACTAGTACTCATCAAATATCCTATGTTACTGCTATTTGAGAGTGATATCGTATTATCGCCATCTCTATTAGTAACACTGAATTTGCCGGTTACACCAAGCTTTTTACCCTCAAAATCACCTTCAGTAAGTTTGACTTGTCCACCATTAACAGTTGAATTAAGAAGTTCAATATCACCGTATGAGTTAGTCATATTAGCATTGCTGAAACTACTCTCATGCGCGGTTAGGTCGCCATTTACTAATGAGAATGACCCCTCAGTAATCTTACTTTGTGCCCCTATCTCAATATCCCCATTTTCATTATATATCTTAAGGCTATCTGCAGTCATGTTTATGATACTAATATCACCATCAATACTTTTAACTTCTATTTTTTGAGTCTTAATATTTTGAATATCCATATCCCCTTCAGTGACGTTTGCGCTAATGTCTTGTAACGTAACTGTTTTGGGAATTGTAATTATCACTTTTTGACCACCTTCGTTTATGTTTGAAATACTAATGAGGTTATTCAAACTCTTTTTTTGCCGAATATTTAAACTTCCATTGGAAAGCGAAACACTTGGTTGAAATCCTTTAATCCCTTGATAGCTGACTTGATAATGTGAACCTCTAGTAATCACAATATCATCTGTGGTATCTTTAATATTTATTTTTTTAAAACTAACATTTTTCGATAAGACTTTCTTGCTTGCTACTTTTGTTAATACTTTGGGCTTCCAATCATCAATGTATAATGGGTTAGCACCTTTCTTCATATACCCATACCCAGTAAAGAGGATTCCAATCATCAAAATAAAAAATCCCGCAATTATTGTTTTCTTCATTTTTATTTGCCACCATCCTGTTTACTTCTGAATTTTTTGTACAAGTATCGTGCAAAATCAGCTATACATTGCAAGATAACACGACAGATCCAATAAGTAATCGGTAATAACACCAGCAAGAGTCCCAAAAACATCAGGAAAATGCCAATGTAAAAAAGTCCGGTATTTAGACTCTGAAACAGCAATGAAATACCAACATAAAGCGTAACGGCCATTCCAACGATCAAACCAGCAAATATGACAACAACCATAAGTATTACTGAGAAAATAACTGCTACTAATGCGATCAAAAGGCCTCCACCAAGCCCAAGTGTCATTGGCGATGACAATATTACTAAAACTATCAACCAAATCATTTTTGAGTTTATACGTGCGGGTTTAACCTTTTCTTCATTTTCATCATCCATTCTAACTGAATGATCAGCCATTATCTTACGTGCCAACTGTTTTGGTGTTCCTAATCGTGTTTCAATTTCACTCCTTGTCGTAAGCCCCGCATCAGAAATAAATTCAGAATAAAAGTCCACTGCTGCTTCAACCTCATCTTTTGATAAACTACTTAACAGCTTACTCAATTCCTCCAGATATCTTTGACTATCCATTCATATTTCCTCCCTTTCCCCCAAAAAAGATTTGATCCAAACTTAACTTATAACTTTCCCACATCTTCTTAACATCCTGAAGATGCTCAATTCCCTTATCTGTAATTTGATAATAACGCCGATTTCTTCCCTGATAAGGTTGATCATAAGTTGTTAAAAAACCATCTTTTTGCAGGCGGCGTAGAACTGGATACATCGTTGATTCCGAAATAGCAATCGCAGCTTGCATATCTTGCGTTAATGCATAACCGTAATAATCCTTTTGGGCCAGTAATGCCAGAACCATTCCATCCAGCAAATCTGCTGATATTTTTATTTTCATAGTTTGACCTCCACTAGCTTTACATCTAACAATATTATATGACGTATAATATTGTTTATATAATTATTATATAAAAAAAATACAAAAAGTCAAATGACTTCTTGCATTTCTTATTAACGTCTATTAAATATATTGTTCTAGCTTAGCCTGTAATCTTTCCTTTGGATGATAACCAACCAAAGTATCAACGACTTGGCCATCTTTCTTAATCAATAGCGTAGGGATACTCATAATTCCAAATTCACTTGCTGTTGCCTGATTTTGATCAACATCAACCTTGGCGAAAGTTACTTTATCTCCCATTTCTTCCGCTAACTGTTCTACAACTGGTGACTGCATCCGACAAGGACCACACCATGTTGCCCAAAAATCGGTCAATGTAACACCTGTACTAGTTTCCTTTTCAAATGTTGAATCTGTTAATTCTTTAATCAATTAAACCGCCTCCTACTATCCTTTCGTAAGTAAATGATACCAGATTATACAAAAAAATCAATATTTCTGCTCTACTATTTAAAATATACCACAGTTGCACCATTTCCACCCGCGTTGGGTGCAGCAAATTTAAAACTCTTCACTGCTCGACTTTGCGACAGAAAATCAGTAATACCTTGTCTTAGTGCTCCAGTACCCTTACCATGGACAATTGTTACAGTTGAATAGCCTGCCAAAACGGCGGCATCTAAGTATCGATCGACTTTCACCAGTGCCTCTTCATAGCGTTCCCCCCGTAAATCCAAGGTCGGGGATACATGTGTTGCATTAGCTGATTTAACACTTGTTCTAATTGCCGTTCTCTTATTTTCTTCAACCTTGACTTTCTCCAAGTCACCCTCTGCGACCTTCATCTTGAGAATACCTAGCTGGACTTCCCATTCATGATTGCCAGCCTTTCGTAGCAATACGCCACGTTGTCCATATGATTTCACAAGTACGTCATCATTTGGCTTCAAGATTTGTTTCTTCTTTGCGCGACGCAAAACCCTATTCTTCTTTAAATTAGTAGGTTGCTCAAGTGCATTCAAACGCGCTTTCGCAGAGATCAGCTTATCTTCTTTGATAGTCGTTCCCGCATTCAACCTCATTTTACGTAATTCCGCGATAATTTCTTCGGACTTTTTGGCTGCTTGTTCGACAATTTCATTACCTTTTCTTCTTGCATTATCAAGCAAGTTCTCACGTTGATTTACAAATTCATCATATTTTTTTTCCAAGTCATCGTGAAGTTTCCGTGATTCTTCCAGATTTTTGTGTAATTCTATTGACTCTTCTTCAACCTGATGCCTTTTGGCAACCAAATCTTGGATCATGTCATTTAAATCTTGATTTTGTCCTGCAGTTAATTGTTTTGCCTGCATTATGATGACATCATCCAGCCCTAACTTCTTAGAAATATCTAATGCATTGCTGCGGCCCGGGATTCCTAATAACAAATGATAAGTCGGTTTCAAGCTTTCTATATCAAATTCCATGCTGGCATTGATGGTCTGTGGACGCTCATATCCATAGGCCTTAAGTTCTGGATAATGAGTTGTCGCCATTACATAACTACTCTTAGAACCAACATAATCAAGAATTGAAATCGCAAGTGCTGCACCCTCTTGTGGATCTGTACCGGCTCCCAATTCATCAAATAAAATCAGTGATTTATCATCAATTTCGGACAAAATTGAAACGATGTTAGTCATATGCGATGAAAAAGTACTTAGACTTTGTTCAATTGACTGTTCATCCCCAATATCCGCGAAAATATTGTCAAAAATTCCAATACGACTTTCTTCAAAGGCTGGGATAAAAAGACCCGCTTGTCCCATAAGCTGAACTAACCCGAGTGTTTTCAATGTAATTGTTTTCCCACCCGTGTTCGGCCCTGTGACGACAATTGCTCTGTAGTCATCGCCTAACATAATGTCGTTTCTCACTGCTGCTTTCATATCAAGCAATGGATGCCACACTTGCCGTAAATAAACCTTATTTTCAGTTGAAAGTAATGGTTCCGTTGCTTTAATTTGTGCAGCATACTGTGCCTTGGCATTTACAAAATCAAAAACACCCAAAAGATATACATTTTGGCGAATTTCTGTTGTATAAGGTGCAATCAATTGCGAAAGTTCCCGTAATATTCGTGCAACTTCTTCTTTTTCATTTGACTGCTGTTGTTTCAAACGATTATTCAATTCTACAATTTGTTTAGGTTCAACAAAAACCGTTTGACCTGAAGCACTTTGGTCATGCACGACACCACCAAAGTGACTGCGATATTCCTGCTTAACTGGAATTACATATCTGTCATTTCTAATAGTAATAACTGCATCACTTAAATACTTGGATGAGTTGCCGTGAACCAGCACATTTAATTGATCTCTCAACTGACCCTCAATCGCTGCAATTGAACGTCTAATACCAGCCAGAGCAGTTGAAGCTTCATCTGTTACGTGACCATCGCCCTCAATTGAGGTTAATAAACGCTTATTGACTTCGGGCAAAACTTGTAAATCCGCAGCTAGTTCATCCAGCGAAGCTAATTCGATTGCCTCATCATCGAGTTTCACAAAAAATCTTCTAACTTCGTTTGTTGCACGCAAAACTTTACTGACGGCTGCTAATTCTTTACCATTTAAACTGGCATCAATGTCTAGTCGCTTTAATGACTGTGAAATATCCAGCAACTTGGGGACAGGAATTGCACCCTTCATTCTCAGAATATCTGCACCGTCTCTCGTTTGTGCAATTCGTTGTTTAATTTCTGCTATATCACTACTCGGTTCAAGTGTTGCTACTTGTTTCTCCCCCATTGGAGTACTTATAAAAGGCAATAGATTGTTTTTGACTTTTGCAAACTCTAGTGTCTTCAAAGTTTTACTGTTCACAAAACTTCCCCCTATACACTACTATCATTTTCCTGCAGCCAATCCTTTAGATTCTGTGACATTACAGGTGTCTTTTCCAAAATAAATTGAGCCACACCTGATTCGGAAACTGTCTCTCTAACACTTGTAGTTGGCCAGGACTGCATTACAATCAAAGCTGCAAACATAATCAAATAAGTTAATATAATTGAAACTGCTCCACCTGCTAAAGCATTAAGCTGTCCAATTACAGGAATCTTCTTCACCAAATTAAAGGTTCTGATTATTCGATAAATTACAAAACCACCTATGAGCATAATCAACCAATATGCTAACCCATAGTAAAAGGTTGAACTGCCACTTAGTGTTCCTTGATCTGCGCTCCACGTTGCAGAACTCTGATTGAAAGATTCTACCAATTGCTGCAGCCAACCACCGACTGTTCCTGCAAAACTATGCGCAATGAAAAACAATAATACTAATCCAACTAAATTCAGCAGCATTAATATTAATCCTCGGTGCATTCCATGGATGAAAGCAAAAAATAATATCACAATAAGGACTACAGATAATATCATCAAATCACCTACTTTCCTCTTGAGTCTAGCAACGCTTGCAACTTTTCAATCTCTTCTTCTTTATATAATTGATCTGAAACGGCATTAATTGCCAATAAAACAGCAGCACGTTCCTTACTTAGGCCTGGCATCAGCCTTTGAATCTCTTCGAATTGTTCTTCAACAAGGCTCACTACTGTATCCATATGTTCGTCTGTACTATTTCCGATAATAGTATAGTCATCACCGGCAATTTTTGCCCTAAACCGGCGCTTTTCATCAGACATTCTTATAACCCCTCCCATATTGGATTATCTGACGTTAATTTTAGCATACTATCACTAAAAATCTGTGTCATTGTCAATTATCTTAGTAAAAAACAAAATCTTTATTGCGGTAATCTCTTAAAAAGCCAACATAGGTTAATAATTGAAGTTGATACTCAAACTTTTTACCAACTAATACCTCATTAATTTGAATAGTACAAGGCTAAAACATGGGGAATGAGTCAAAATATATCTTTCGACCCAGCCCCCAAGAATTCAACTAACAACATAATGTCAAAATAAATCTACATTGACTATTGCATATTTTCATCGTTCAAAAATGTATCGAGTACACCTTCAACCATATCCCACTCATCATCATTTTCAATATCATGTAACTCTGCATCGACAGCTTCCCCGTCTTCATTTGGATCAAATGAGAATGCCAAAACGTCAACTTGTTCCTCTGGCTGTGCCCCAGCAGGGATTAACAAGATATATGACTTGCCGTAATCATCCGACTCAAAGGTAAACAATACCTCGTACAATGTTTCATTTCCATGTTCATCAACTAAAGTCATTAGGTTGTCATTATCATTCATCATGTAATACCTCATATTCATAATTTTTATTAATTCTGTAGAAGAGGACCCTTTTTGTCTAAATAGTTTTGCAAAATCAGACCCGCTGCTAACTTATCAATTACTTTTTTCCTCTTCTTGCGCGATGTATCTGCTTGTTCAACTAACATTCTTTCTGCAGCGACAGTCGTAAGTCGCTCATCTTGAAAATCAATTGGTAATCCAAACGTTTCTTTGAGTAACTCACCGTATTTTTTCGATGCCTCAACTCTTGGTCCAGAAGTATTATTCATATTTTTTGGCAATCCTACCACAAAACCGCTGATTTCATATTGTTGAACCAGTTCTTTCACACGTTCAATTCCAAATTCTTCATTATCTTCATCTATAGGAATAATCTCAATTCCTTGCGCTGTCCATCCAAGCAAGTCGCTGATTGCAATACCAACGGTCTTAGAACCAACGTCAAGTCCCATTAATCTCGTCACTTCTTGTCCTCCTTGTGCAGATAGGAACGAACTAATTCCTCAACGATCTCATCACGTTCATGTTTTCTAATCAGATTACGTGCATCATTAAGTCTTGGAATATATGCAGGATCCCCCGAAAGAAGATATCCTACTATTTGATTAATTGGATTATAACCCTTTTCTTCTAAAGCTTTGTATACAGTCACTAAAGTTTCATGTACATCCTTCTGGTGGTTATCACCAAAGTCAAAATACATTGTTTTATCTAACGAACTCATCGCAAGCACCTCCGCATGCATAACCTATTATCATTTTACTAAAGAAAAAAGATTGTCACAATCAAAACACGTGCTTGTAATGATACCGTAATATAATTGTCAAATTTTTAATTTTTACTAACATTCATCATCACAAGCTATTCTGTTTCACTTGAGTATAAAAAAGAGCTGGACCAAATATCAGTCTGGTCACAACTCTTTTTATTTTTATTACAATTCATAGTATATGAAGTATTTAGTTACACTAAATTTATAACTCCTAAAAGTGAACCATTTATTCCAAAACTAGACTGCCTTATGGTTGAATATTTTGGCTAAGAAGTCACCAAGCAGCTGGATAACCAGCACAATAACTAACACCAAAAAGGTAGCTACAAACGTGATGTCATTTGCAAAGCGTCCATAGCCATAGGCAATCGCCATATTACCAAGACCACCTGCACCAACTGCACCAGCCATCGCGGTTAACCCAACTAAACTAATCATTGTTACAGTAGTAACTCGGATCAATTCTGAACGTGCCTCTCTCAGATAGACATCAAAGACCAAATCCCAAAAGGTTGCCCCTATTGATTGTGCAGCTTCGATAATTCCGTGATCGACACTCTTCAAAGCAACCTGAACCTGACGTGCATAGAAAGGGAATAGTCCTAATGAAAGTGGCACCAAGGCACCAAGCGTACCAATCTGTGTTCCAACCAAGAAATTAGTAACAGGAGCTATGAAAGCCAACAGAATGATAAAAGGAATAGCTCTAAAGAAGGATACAATCTTATCAAATATTCCAAAAAATGTTTTATTCGGTAAAATTCCATCTGTATCTGTCAGAACCAATCCGATTCCAAAGAACAATCCTAGTAATCCACCAAAAATTGCTGGCCAAAAAATCATATAAAAGGTCTCGCCAATGGCAGTCAACCAGCCTCCATCACCACTCCAGCCTTGGGAAATAACATTAGGAAAATACTTTGCAAATAGTTCAGCCATTCTTCTTCACATCCTGTTCTTTAACATCCTTTATAATAACTCCTTGCTCCTTCAAGTAAGCAATTGCTTTGACACGACTGTCCTCTGTTCCCTTAAGAACAACGAAAAGCGTGCCAATTGGGGTCTCACGTAAAACTTCGATATTACTATAGATAATATTAGCCTCAACATTAAAGTCACGATAAAGTTTAATCAGAATCGGTTCACTAACTTTTGACCCCATATAAATGAGCTGCACCAAATGTTCATCTTCTGCTAATTTTCCAAGTTCATATTCTTGTAAAGTAGCAATTGCTTTTGCAGAACCGCCGCCCAAAAATTCACGCGTCAATTTTTCTTTAGCATTAGTGAAAATAGAAATCAAATCACCACGTTCGATAATTCGTCCATCTTCCATCACAGCTACCTTATTAGCAATTCGCTTAACGGCATCCATCTCATGGGTAATTAAAACGACTGTTAATCCCAATTTTTCATTAATTTCTTTTAATAAATCAAGAATTTGAACTGTATTTTTGGGGTCAAGTGCTGAAGTACCCTCATCTGAAATCAAAATATCTGGATCATTTGCCAATGCTCTTGCAATAGCAACACGTTGCTGTTGCCCCCCTGAAAGCTGTGCCGGATATACATCTGCTTTATCACTCAGGCCGACAAGATCTAATAATTTATTTGACTTTTCCAAAATATGTTTTTCTTTCAAATTACTGTGTTTCAATGCAAAAGCAACATTTTGTATTACAGTTTGTTCATTAAGCAGATTGAAGTGTTGAAAAATCATTCCTATTTTCCGTCTTCTCGCACGCAACTTCTTATCACTGATAATCTTCTCACCAGAAGCATCTTTCTCATACAAGATCTCGCCATTTACTTCGACCTTTCCAGAAGTGGGACGCTGTAACAAGTTGATTACTCGAACCAATGTTGACTTACCTGCACCTGAATAGCCCACAATTCCATATATATCTCCTTTTTCAACATGCAGAGTCACATCCTTCACGGCATCAACTTTCTCATTTTTTTGCGTGAATGTAACATTTACTTTTTCTAATTTAATCGCTTCAACAGCCATATACTCTTAGCCTCCTGCCTATGAACAAATGTACTTATTTTAATTTAATATCCCATGCAGGGATTTCAGCTGTACCATATTGAGCCTTGATTGCTTTCTTTACCTCTGCTGTTTGGAAAGATTTAACAACTTCTTTGTATTCCTTGTTGTTCTTGTCCTTTTTGTTTGCTGCAATAACATTAATCCATTGTTCTGAGTCCTTGTTAACTGGTTCTACATAAATTGCAGATTTGTAATCAATTTTTGCTGCCTGTGCATAGTTGGTATTGATAACTGCTGCAGTTACATCTGATAATGAACGTGCTGTCTGACTAGCATCTAATTCTTTGATCTGCAAATGCTTTGGGTTCTTAGCAATTGTCTTAATTGTTGCCAAGTCAGTATCATTCTTTAAGGTGATCAAACCTGCATTCTTTAAGAGATACAAAGCTCTTGACTCATTTGTTGCATCGTTAGGTACTGCAATTGTTGCACCATCTGGAATATCCTTAACATTTTTTACCTTGTTAGAGTATAAACGAATTGGTGTAATGAACGTTTTACCGATTGCTACGATATTCGTTTTGTTAGCCTTGTTCCAAGCATTTAAGAATGCATAATGTTGGAAGGCATTGAGGTCAACATCACCATTTGTCAAAGCCTTGTTAGGCTGTGAGTAATCAGTGAATTTCTTGAATTTCAAAGTAATGTTGTATTTTGACTTAGCCGTTTTAGCAACTGTCTTCCAAATTGCATCATCCTGTTTAACACCTGACATGATTCCAATGGTAACTGTCTTGCTAGAAGCTTTCTTTTGTCCTCCACCAAAACTAAAGTATCCCGCAATAATAATTATAATTGCTACGATTGCCCAAATAATAATATTTTTCTTTTTCATAATTGAATACACTCCTCATTTTTTAAACTTTTTTATTATGCAGTCTTTCTTTACCTTTTACTTTTTGTTTTCTATCCCCCACAATAATTTTTTAATCGAAATAAAAAAAACCCGTCCTATAAAAAGGACGAGCTAGTCGTGGTACCACCTTAGTTTGTGATAATAGATTATCACCTCAGCGAACCGCTGCACAGCCTCTAGAAAACTATGCAACAATCCTGCAATTGTAACGTCTGCAACCACGTCAACGGCTCAATACTCACCGTCACCATTCCGAGTCCATCTTCCAAAATATCTTGTTTCACTTCTTCACACCAACCAGAAGCTCTCTTAGAAACTCAATTCTGTACTCTACTCTTCAAGATGTTTTCATTCGATTATTAACACTATAGGTATCATTCTAATCGAATCTTTACTTTTGTCAAGAAAAAAATTAAAAAAAATAGCAACAGACACTTTTACAAGTTTTTATCCTTAGAATCCAGCATGAAATAGTTACACCCTTCATCTTTGTTTCACTAATTCAACGCTCATAAAACTCATTGTTCTTATTTTAATGATTTAGATTTAGTTGACATTTCTTTTTATATAATATAAGCTCAGAATAAATTAGTAGTTTTAATATTTTAGACGCAAATGGAAAGAGTAGACTGTTCTAGTAAATTTAAGCGACTGTCGTATAGTGAAAGGACAGATTAAACGAACTTTTGAAGATGAATCCGGAGTCATATTGAGAGTGCAAGCTCAAAATACGTTGAGATACGTTACAATCTCGGGCATTTTTGTGCCTTGAGGTAGTATATTTATTACGAATATGGGTGGTACCACGGTAGAACGTCCCTTGCATAAGCAAGAGGCGTTTTTGTGTCTTACCAGAATCTATATTATATAGAGAGATTATGGGTGTTAATATTGAGTTTTCAAAACATACATAACGATTGGCTATGCGTCACTTAACTCCCATAGTCTTGTCATTTACCTCCATTTTTCTTAAGCACCTTATCTTTAATAGTACAATTACTAATTAAAATCAAAAAGGAGTTGTCAATATGTCATACAATACAGGATCAGCCGAAAAGAAGCTTGAGATTATTAATATTCCAGATTTAGAAAGAGAATTCGAAAAGTCAATGGCAGCTGCTGCGCATGAAAAAGAAGCTGATTTTATTGTCGGTGGTGCCGGTGCTGAGCATACACTTCATCATAATATCAGTGATTTTGATAACTGGGAAATTGTACCAAGTGTTATACATGGACTTGATGAAAGCAAAGGTAATACCACCTCAGAAATTCTGGGCATAAAATTAAAGACTCCAATTATTGTTTCACCAAGTGCTGCACATGGTCTGGTACACGCTTCGGCAGAATCAGGAACGCTTAAAGGTACGTATAATGCCGGTAGTTTAATGACCATTTCAACTTTCAGTAATCAGCTACTCAAAACAATTCATGGATCAACTCCAGCGGCTCCCTGGTTTTATCAATTCAGTTTTGACCAGAATCAACATCTGAACGACTTTCTGCTGAATGAAGCTGTTCAACAAGGGGCAAAAGCTATTGTTGTCGGTGTTTTTGGAGCAAGCTTTGGACGTCGTGAACGTGATATTCGCAATCATTTTGATTTTGATCCTGATTTGCCTTTCCGTCAGCTTGCTGCATTTCCTGAATACCCCACTGGCCTTGATATTTTAAAAGTCAACAACCGTAAACGAGATATCAAACCAGAAGAAATCACTAAGATCAAAAAACAAACTGGCTTACCTGTTCTAATTAAAGGAATCCAATCTGGTGAAGATGCAATTCGTGCAATTGAGAATGGAGCAGATGGCATCTGGATTTCAAATACGGGAGGACGTCAACTGGATGGAATTCGTTCAACCATCAAGGCTCTTCCAGAAATCGCCGAGGCTGTAAACAAACGCGTTCCTATCGTATTTGATAGTGGTATTAGGCGTGGACAACAGGTTTTCAAAGCTCTTGCACTTGGGGCTGATCTAGTAGCAATTGGACGTGCACCTCTTTATGGGCTCCATTTTGGCGGCTCTAAAGGAGTAACTTCGGTTTTGGAACAGCTTCGTACAGAACTGCTAAATACAATGCTTCTTGCTGGCGTAACTAATATCAAGGAACTTAAGAATAACGCTCGCTTAGAGTATGCTTATCCAGGAATTTAATTTTTTATCAACTGCTTAAAAGATCTTAAAGATTCATATAAACTTACATTCATCGTATTAGACACAATAATCTTGATATTTGAAATCTCTATTGTTGTGCGTTAATTTATACGATAATACAAATATAATAGACCAAGTCAAAAAGTTAACATTTGGCTTGGTCTATTATATATATTCTATTAATCAAAATTTCTCACAAGTGTTCAAATTTTACTGACTTATATCATACCATTCTTTTTTAAATTATTCATTGGAATAAATTACGTGTTCTTTTATTATCTCAACCACCATGTTCGCTGTTAATTTCATAGCCTCAACTGTGATAAATTCATACTGTCCATGGAAATTTTCGCCTCCATTAAACAAATTTGGGGTAGGAATGCCTTTTTCAGTAATTGCATTTCCATCAGTTCCTCCCCTGAAAGGATGAACAGTTGTCTTTAACCCCAACTTCGTATATGCTCTTTTCACCAAATCAATTATATAAGGTGTTTTATTAATATCAGTTTTAATATTGTGATATTGATCCTGCATCTCTAAAGTAACACGTTCATAATCAAATTTTTGATTAATTTTATCCACAATGTCTTTTAAAAGTACCTTTTTCATTAGAAACTTTTTATCATCGAAATCTCTAATAATTATATTCAAATATGCCTCACTCACCGTTGTATTACTTTCAGTGACCAAAAAGAATCCATCTCTGCCTTTACTTTTTTCTGGAACTTCATTTTCAGGTAAGGCTGTAATTATTTTATTCGCGATCGTAGTTGCATTGATCATTGTTCCAAAAGCATCACCTGGATGCACTGATGTTCCCTTAACCCTAATTTTAGCTTGCGCGGCGTTGAAAGTTTCATCTTCAATTTGTCCTGGAAGTCCATTATCCAATGTGTAAGCAAAACTTGCTTTAAATTTACGAATGTCAAATCTTTTCGCACCATATCCGATTTCCTCATCTGGACCAAAGGCTGCAAAAATCTCACCATGTTTAATATCTGGATGAGCTATCAGATATTTAAATGCCGTGATAATCTCAATAATACCAGCCTTATCATCAACTCCTAACAGAGTTGTTCCATCACTGGTAATTAATGTTTGACCCGTATAATTCTTTAGATTTGGGAACTCATCGAGGCTCATTGTAATCTTCTTCCCAGCGTTTAAAACTACATCATTTCCATCATAATTTCTATGAACAATCGGCTTTATGTTTTCTGACTTAAAATTTGCTGTATCTAAATGTGCAATAAATCCAATTGTATCAATATTTTCCTTAATATTAGCTGACAGCGAAGCAACTACATAACCATCATTTTGATCATAAACAATATTAGCAACACCAATTCTTTTTAAATCATTGACAATAATTTTAGCAAGTTTAACCTGACCACTTGTTGTTGGAATTTTCTTACTTTCTTCATCAGAGCGCGTATTTACTTTAGCATACTCAATGAATTTTTTTTCAATAAAATCATTATATTCATCTTCGATCATAATAAACTACCTTTCATTATCTTGCTATATATGCAGATTTCCAATCATATGGCACACCAGCAGGATTATAAACCACATTTTTTACATTTGAACGTAGTAACTGAGATTTAGCAACTTGATACAAAGGAATTGTTCCTTGTTCTTCCATTAATAACTTCTCCGCTTCAACTAATTTGTTCCAACGTTTCATCGGTGAATTTCCATATACATTTTCTGCTTCATCAAGTAATTTATCATACTTTTCATTCTCCCAACCTGAATTATTGTAAGAGGAATTACTTTCATAAACGTCCAAGAAATTAATTGGATCTGCAAAAACCGATTGCCACGTTTTAATTGTTGCTTGATAATTGCCTGCCTTCTGTTTTGCTAATAACTGCACAAAAGGTATTGTGGATACTTCAACTGAAACATTTGGCAAAGCATCTAATGCACTCTGTAAATATTCCACCGCCTGTCTACTGCTATCTGTATCTGCAGTAACAATTGTAAATTTAAGATTTTTAGTCCCCGTTTCTTTATAGCCCTTTTTTAACAATGCTTTTGCTTCTTTTAAATTATAACTTACGGATTTCTTTACATACGTTTCACTACTAAATGCTTCCTTTGTTTTGGGATTATTGCCCATTCCAGATGGTACGAATCCCTTCAGCGGGACTGAACCATCTTCCAAAACTTTATTCGTTAGCGCTGTTCTATTAATTGCAAGTGAAATTGCTCTCCTAATGTTCAAATTCTTAAATGCAGCTACTTGGTTTTGATTCAAATCAAGCCTTGTAGTTGCTGTTGGTAAGCGTTTGACAAAATTTTTATTGTTTAGATTATTCTTCACCTGTTGACCGCTCAGAAGAGTTTCATCAACTTTTTTACCTTGATACAAATCATAGCTCGTCGTTGTGCTTTCAGTTACAAGTTCATTAATTTTCTTTAAATGCACATTCTTTTTGTCCCAATATTTATTATTCTTCACCAAAGTCCATTTCTTATTTGTACCAGTCCATTTTGTCAACTTGAAAGGTCCATCAGAAACAGTATATTTTGCCTGTGTCCCATATTTTGAACCAAATTTTTCTACTGCTTTTTGATTAGTTGGGAAGAAAAGTGGCCAAGCGAGAAGTTTTTTAAAATAACTAACTGGTTTTGTTAAAGTTACCTGAAGCTTATAGTTTCCTATCGCCTTTATCCCTAAAGTATCTAACGACTTTTTCCCACTATTTACTTCTTGGGCATTTTTCACTTGATATAGATAAAAAGCATCCTGAGAAGCCGTTTTTGGATTTACTATTCTTCTCCATGAATAAACAAAATCCTTTGCAGTAACCTTTTGACCATTAGACCACTCAGCATCTTTCCGAAGATTAAAAGTATAAACCTTTCCGTTATCTGAAATTTTAGTTTTGGTTGCTAACGCATTTCTTGGTACTCCACTCTTATCTAAACGATATAATCCTTCTTGCGTATTTAATAAGACATTAAAACTCAGCGTATCTGTGGCCTTTGCCAAATCTGCAGTTGCCAATGTTGAACTTTCAGTCCAATTTAGTATTTGACTATTTGCCAATTTCCCTCCATTTATATTACTAGTTCTTGAATCATTTTTGGTGCCACAAGACACTAAAAATACACTTGATACAGCTAAAAGAATCCCCACTTTTAGAAACTTATTCATTTTCTTCTCTCCCTTTTTAGATTTTTATAATAAAAAAGTCCCTCTTGAGCTAAATGCTCAAAAGGGACGAAATTAAATTATCATATCCGTGTTACCACCCATTTTTAATAGAATTTCACAATTCTATTCTCACAAAGTATCATCATACTCGTATGCTATAATGGGCAACCCATAACCAGCTTATCAACCACTCACCAGCTAACAGCTAAAAGACCATATTCATGTAAAATAATCTTTACCGCTCTCAGCAATATCGGTTTTCTGTAGAAGACATTTACATTACTCATCTTATCAAAGCTTAATATTATTAGAAATCACTTAGATATACTAAAACTTATTACGCATGATGTCAACTAACATTTATGCTTTTTCTACTTTAATAAATATTTTTTTGCTGCTTCCAAGGCCTTGCTAATTTCTTCTGGCTTCTTCCCACCAGCTTGTGCCATATCAGGTCGGCCGCCACCGCCACCGCCTACAAGAGGTGAGATTGATTTGATCAGATCACCTGCTTTTACACCTGCTTTAATAGCGACTGGAGAAGCTGCGGCAATCAAGTTGACTTTGTTTTCAGCAGTAGCCGTTGCCAAGACGAGAACATCGGAAATATTCTTTTCTTTCCATTGGTCTGCTAACTGACGTAATTGATCCATCCCTGACACCTTAACTTGCGACGCAATCAGTGTCAGATCACCAATTTTTTCACTTCTATTGAAGATATCAGCTGCCTGTTGATTTGCAAACTTAGCTTCTAAAGAACTTTTTTGCTGCTCTAAGTCTTTGATCTCAGATTGCAGAGCTTCAACTTTTCGTGGAACTTCCTTAAGCTGTGTTACCTTCAATTGGTTAGCAACATCTTGTAATAAGTTGCCTTTCTCTTCTAGAAATTCGAAAGCCTCTCTTGATGTTACAGCTTCAATCCGGCGGACCCCTGCGCCAACACCAGATTCAGCAACTATTTTGAATAGTCCAAGTTCACCGGTATTAGCAGCGTGATTACCTCCACAAAATTCCATTGAGTAACCACCGATTTTTACGACACGAACTACATCACCATATTTCTCAGAGAATAGTGCGATTGCACCCATTTTTTTGGCTGATTCTATGTCTGTTTCAACTGTGTTGACTTCGAGATTAGCCCAAATCTTTTCATTAACAATCTGTTCGACCTTGTGTAAATCTTCAGGAGTCACAGAACCAAGATTTGTAAAATCAAAACGTAAATACGTTGGTTCAACCAAAGAACCAGCCTGGTGAGTGTGTTCCCCTAAAACATCGCGCAATGCCTGATCCAACAGATGAGTTGCCGTATGGTTCTTGCGTACCTTGTTATGGAACTTCTCATCAACAACCAACTTGTAACCTTGATTGATCGTTAGTGGACTGAGAACTTCGACTGTATGCATGTTTTGCCCATTTGGCGCATGTTGTACATTTGTGACTTTCGCAACCACATTACCAGCTTTATCCATGATTATGCCTTGATCTGCAACTTGACCACCCATTTCAGCATAAAAAGGTGTTTCACTGAAAATCAAATCAGCAGTCCCTGCAGAAACATTATCAACTAATTGATTATCAACAATAATGTCCTTCAGTGTTCCTACAGTAACCAGTTTCTCGTAGCCGACATACTTGCTTTCCGTTTTAATATCCGTCAAAAGTCCGTTTTGAACACCCATTGATTTAGCATTACTACGAGCAGCACGTGCACGTTCCTTTTGCTGCTTCATCTGTTCATCAAACTCGGCCTCATCAACTGTAAAATTCTGTTCTTGCACGTATTCAGTCGTTAATTCAAATGGAAAACCATAAGTATCATAGAGTTTAAAAGCGAGCTTACCCGAGAGTTTGTTTGAACCTTTTTCTTTTGCATCAGCAATCATCTCATTCAATAACTGTAGACCATCTTTCAGTGTTTCATTAAAACGATCTTCTTCCATTCTCACTACCTTAGCAATGTACTCAGATTGCTCAAGAACTTCTGGATAATGCGATTTCATAATCTGCCCAACAATCGGTACCAAAAGATAGAGAAATGCTTTATCAATTCCGAGTTTCTGTCCATGCATTACTGCTCGTCTGATCAATCTTCTGATAACGTAGCCACGACCTTCATTTGAAGGCAAAGCACCATCGCCAATAGCAAAAGTTACGGCACGAATATGGTCGGCAATAACCTTAAATGAGACATCCGTTGCAGGAGAATCACCATATTTTACGCCATTCCCTAATTCTTCGGCTTTCTTAATCAATGGTAAGAATAAATCTGTTTCAAAATTAGTACGTGCATTCTGGAAAACAGAAACAACACGCTCTAACCCCATACCTGTATCAATATTCTTATGTGGTAGTGGTTCGTACGTACCGTCCGGCTTATGATTGAACTCGGAGAAAACAATGTTCCAGATTTCAAGGTAGCGTTCATTTTCACCACCAGGATAGCTTTCCGGATCGTCTTCCGAAAGATTATTAAATTCCTGTCCACGATCATAGAAGATTTCTGAATCAGGTCCACTAGGTCCTTCACCAATATCCCAAAAATTATCTTCAACTTCATAAATATGGTCCTTAGGAAGCTTAACTTCTTCTAACCAAATACGTTTTGCTTCAGTATCCTTTGGATAAACAGTAACATATAACTTTTCTGGATCCATTCCAAACCATTTTGGACTAGTCAACAATTCCCAAGCCCATGTGATTGCTTCTTCCTTAAAATAATCTCCAACCGAAAAATTGCCTAGCATTTCAAATAAAGTATGATGCCTAGCAGTATGTCCGACATTTTCAATATCATTTGTACGGATACTCTTTTGTGAACTGGTAATTCTTGGATTGTCTGGTACTACAGAACCATCGAAGAACTTCTTCATCGTAGCAACACCAGAGTTAATCCATAGTAAGGTGGGATCATCATGTGGTACAAGCGGTGCACTCTGCATTACCTCATGTCCCTTACTCTTAAAAAAATCTAAATACATTTGTCGAATTTGTGCACTTGATAATTGCTTCATTTCTTCCCTTTCCTTTCAAAAAAACAATAAAAACACCGTTGCTAGTAAGGACGCTTCTTAGCGCGGTACCACCTTACTTGCAACGATGTTTTGTCGTTTACCTCTTTAGACTCGATAACGTTGAGCTAACGTAACTATATACTGAACATACCATCAGGGAGCATCCAAATTACCAGCTGAGTCCTTCCACCTAAAACAAACCCTCTCTAAAAACTAAAATAATTATGAATATATCCTGAAACATTAAAAGTATAGCCAATCTGTGAAAAAAAGTCAATTAGTGTTTCTTACGCTCATTACGCGTTTTTTGCCTTCTGTTAATCTTACGGTCTTGCTGTTCCTGTCGTTTAATTGCTCGCTTGATCTTATTTTTATATCCTGGTTTTCTCTTCTTCTTTTCTTTCTTAACCATTCCAACAAGTTTACCATCAAGTCGTTCCCTTTTAACATGACGTTTTTCACGACGATCTCGATCGTAGGAATCAACAATCTCATCATTCTTAATTGCTTTAGGTTTGAACTTTATACCCATCTCTTCGAGTTCAGCAATCTTTTCATCATCACTCGGAGCGTACAAGGTAATCGCGATTCCACTCATTCCATTTCGTCCGGTTCTTCCGACACGATGAATAAAGAATTCCAGATCATCAGGGAGATCATCATTAATAATATGTGATACTCCTTCAATATCAATTCCGCGCGATGCAAGATCGGTTGCAACGACATACTGATAATCAAGATTCTGTACGTCTCTCATCACACGTTTTCTCTCACGCGGTTCGATTCCGCCATGAATCTTAGCTACCTTTAAACCTTGGGCTCTTAAATAAGCAGTTAATTCATCGGCTCTTGTTTTAGTGTTGGTAAAAATCAAAGCCAGATAAGGTTGTCCCATCGTCAATAACTTGTAGATCAGTCCGTTACGATCCCGACCTTTCGTCGACAACAACCAATTATCAATTGTCGGGCTGATTATGTTTTTGTTTTCGACAACTTCTACAACAGGCGACTGCATATATTTTTTCAAGAATGGTTTTAATTTTTCCGGAATAGTTGCTGAAAAGACCAGCATCTGTAAATCATTGGGCAGTGTTGAAGCAATTGCATCAACTTCTTTTAAAAAGCCTAAATCAAGTGTCATATCAGCTTCATCCACTACAAGAAAATGTGCCTTATGAATGTCTAACGCACCACTTTTTACTAAATCAAGTACGCGTCCTGGTGTTCCAATTACAATTTGCGGCTGACGGTGTTTCAACTTGTCAATCTGACGTTGTTTATCAGTTCCACCAACATAATTAGCTGCAGTTAACTCTTGTGCAGGATATTCTTCCACAATTTGCCTTGCTGCCTCATATATTTGATAAGCCAGCTCACGACTTGGTGTCGTAATTACAGCCTGAACTTCTTCAACAGAAGGATCAATTGCATTAATAATTGGTAACAGAAAAGTGTGTGTTTTCCCACTCCCAGTCTGCGATTGTCCTACCACGCTCCTACCATCTTTGATCACTGGTATTAAACGTCGCTGGACCTCTGTTGGGGTATCAAAATTTATTTTTTTCAAGGCTTTGTTGATATAATCATTAAAACCAAATTGTTCAAATGTTTCTGTCATTAATCTTCTCCTGTGTAACTTGCTGCAATTGCATCAAGCTTCTTTATATAATCAGGAATTTGCTGGTCATCATGCATAAATGCTCCGCTCGCAAGCGGATGACCGCCACCACCATATTCTTTTGCTAATTCGTTGATAACAGGTGCCTTAGAGCGAATCCGCAGTCTGAACGAGCCATCCTTTTGCTGCACAAATATCGTCCAACACTTTACACCAACAACTTTACCAATCAACGGAACGATTGGTGCAGTACTTGCATCCTTCAGATTAAACTGTTTCATAACTTCACTAGTCAAAATAATATAAGCGGCTCCGTTTTCAGTAAACTCCATATGTTCATAAACATAAGCTGCTAATCTGGCAACAGGTAGCTCAATACTATCAAGTCTGCGATTGATCAGTGCAGCATCAAAATCGTGCTCAATCAATTGAGCTGCAACATTCAGCGTATGCGCAGTTGTTGCCTCATACATAAACCGTCCGGTATCGCCAATTATTCCTGCATAGAGCATCCGCGCCGCGTCATCTGGAATTACCAAGTCATTTGCGTTTGCAAAATCGACAATAATTTCTGAACAGCTTGAAGCATCCGTCTTAACCCAACATGGTTCCCCATAAGGATCCTCATTAGGATGATGGTCAATCTTGACTAAAGCTTTTCCATTCAAATAACGCTGATCATCAACTCTTGGCTGATTTGCAGTATCAGTAACAATTACCAATGCATCTCGGTATAGTTCGTCAGCTACCTTTTCCGGTTCAGCAATCCATGCCAAACCATGGACTTTCTCTCCAACTTGGTAAACCTTCTTTTGTGGAAAGTTTGCTCTTAAAATAGCTGCCAAACCACATTGTGATCCATATGCATCTGGATCGGGTCTTTGATGTCGATGAATAATAATCGTATCAAATTCCTTGATTTTTGCTAATATTTTCTGTTCTACTGCCATTCTAATTCTCCTTAAATTTCAAAACTTTCGCCAATTGTAACAGAGATCCCAACACCTTCTTTTAATTGCTCAAGATACGCTATTGGATCTTGCTTAATAGCAGGAAATGTATTGAAATGAATTGGTAAAACATGCTTTGCTTGTACAAAATCTGCAGCAACCACAGCATCCTCGATCCCCATCGTGAAATGATCACCAATTGGGAGGAAGGCTAAGTCTACCCCTTTGCTATGATTAATCAGCTTCATATCTGAAAATAACGCTGTATCACCAGCATCGTATAAAACCTTACCATCTATATGCATCTCAAAACCTGCAGCTACCCCTAATGTCCGTGGGGCTGAACCTTCAATTGGAAGTGCAGCGGTATGCCAAGCGGGCACTAACTTGAATTTTCCAAAATCAGTCTGATAAGATCCGCCAAAATTTAATCCTTCTGCGGCAACTCCTTGCTCATTCAAATAAGCTGCTAAGTCTGTGATCGCAATCACCTTGGCGTTAGTTTTTTTAGCGATCTCAACTGTATCGCCAACATGATCATAGTGTGCATGTGTCACAAGAATATAATCAGGATGACAATCGGCAATTTTCAAGTCCGTCAAGTTGTTTCCAGTAATAAAAGGATCAATTAAAATGTTTGTTTTGTCTGCTGTAACTATCTCAATAATAGAATGCCCATGCCATACAATCTGCATACATTATTTCCCCTTATCAAAAAATATTTTAATACCTCTAGTATACCGATAAAATAAGATAAATACAAAGCGAGTCACCCTTGCCACAATGGTAATTCAATATTCTCAAACTGAAGTGATGCTAAGTTTGTCATCGTCAAGCCTAGTAGGCGAACATCAATTTTACTTTGAACCTCGTCAAACAATTGTAATGCATGAAAAACAAGGGTCTCTTGGTTATTTTGATAAAAATTATCCAGTGTCCGTCTCTTAGTGACTGTTTCAAAATTACTATTTCGAACTTTTATTACAATTGTCTTACCATGCAGTTGGCGTTTAATCAGTTGCCCAATTAGGAGATCTGCCAAATAATTAAACATTTCTTCAACCTCGGTAATGCTTTTTAATGCTTGGGCAAAGGTTCTTTCATTGCCCATTGACTTTCGCTCCCTCTTCCATTCAACTGGGCGTTCATCTATTCCGCGTACATGTTGATAAAACATTTCACCCATCTTGCCAAAACTAGCAATTAATTCAAGTTCGCTTTTCTTCAACAAATCCAAACCGGTATTAATACTCAATTCGTGCATCTTTTCAGCTGTCTTAACTCCAACACCACGAAACTTTTCAATGGGTAGAGGTGCTAAAAATGACAATACATCTTCTTCTCTAATTAAGGTCGTTCCGACAGGTTTGTGGTAATCCGAGGCCATTTTTGCAAGGAATTTATTGTACGAAATACCCGTGGACGATGTTAATCCCGTCTTTGAAAAAATCTCTTGTTGCAGCATTCTCGCAATAATCAAAGGATTATGAATTTCTTTTTTGTTTTGTGTTACATCAAGATAGGCTTCATCAAATGCAATAGGCTCAATTATATCTGTATATTCATGAAATATCTCATGGATTTGAGCCGAAACTGCTCGATATTTTTTAAAATCAGGTGTTACAAATACAGCATCAGGACATAATTCCATTGCCTTTTGTGCACTCATTGCCGAATGTATCCCCTTGCTTCTTGCAATATAATTAGCGGTTGCAACAACACCTTTTCCACCCGTATGTCTGGGATTTTTGGCAATAACAACAGCTTTTTCTTTGATTTTGGGATTATCTCTCATCTCGATAGATGCATAAAAGGCATCCATATCAACATGAATTATTTTTCGTTTCTCAGCCATAAATCAAGCCAGCTTTCCTTCATCATCTCACTATAAGATAATACAGGAACAGGCGTTCGATTTCAAATAAAACAATGTACTATCCAACAATCAGTTCTTGCATGATTAAAATTAAGCTTCACCTTAGATTTTCCAAATAAAAAAGGGACCGAATCATAGTTTTGATCCAGTTCCCTTATCGATTTCGTATAAACATACTCCATAAGCTGAAATTCACTAACCGACTTCCAACTATAAACTACAAAAAATGTGCTGTATTCATAAATAGACATTAGCGTTCAAAGTTCTAATTTCAACATTATCTCATACTCTTCTTAACCTTTTCATTCACCGGTAAACACCCAGTGGTTTCCATCACGTTCTAGTAAAGCTTCCGACTCTTTTGGCCCCATCGAACCACATTTATATTCTGATAGATCTCCGTTACCAGCGTCCCAGGCTTCCCGAATAGAATCAACGAACTTCCACGCAAAAGCAACTTCTTCCCAATGAGCAAAGTTAGTTGCATCTCCAAGTAATGCATCCAATAATAGCTTTTCATACGCTTCTGGAACAACCTCATGCTCATTGTTAAGTTGTAGATCCATCCGGCTAGGTTCTAAATCAAAACCCTGACCAATTTTTTTAATATTAGTCTGCAAGAAAACCTGCCCCTCTGGTTCGACATTGATCGTCAAAATATTTCGACCAAGTTTTTTAGAATCAAAGAAACTTGTCTCCATCTCTTTGAAGGAAATATCAATTCTGGTCGTCTTCCGAGTAAGCCTCTTACCAGTTCTAATGTAAATAGGAACACCCGAGAAATTTTCATTGTTGACGAACAACTTGCCAGCAACAAATGTTTCCGTGGTTGAATCGTCGGCAATCTCATTTTCTTGTAAATATCCAACTTGCCCTTCATTCGCAACATACTGAGCCCTCACAAAGTTTTCAGCAACCTTTGCTGGAGAATACTTCTTTAGTGATTTAAGGGCATATATCTTTTCACGTCGAATATCTGACTCTGAATAAGATGCAGGCATATTCATAGTGAGCAAAGAAATAATTTGAAGAATATGGTTTTGCACCATATCCCTCAATGCTCCAGCAGTTTCGTAATATCCGGCACGTTCTTCGACACCTAAAGCTTCACTTAACGTAATTTGAATATTATCTATATAACGATTATTCCATACGGCTCTGAATAAATTATTGCTAAAGCGAAGCGCCATTATGTTCTGAATCATTTCCTTGCCTAAATAATGATCTATTCTAAAGAATGATTCTTCAGGAAAATACTTACTAATTGAATCATTTAACTCTTTTGCAGACTCAAAATCGCGTCCAAACGGTTTTTCAACTATTACACGATTATATCCTTCATCTGTCACAATGTTCTGTGATTTTAGGTGCTTTGCAATTGTCCCAAAAAAACGTGGTGACATTGCCAAATAAAATAAGCGATTGCCCTTAATTTGATACTTCGAATCAAGTTTTTCTGCCAACTTACGTAAGGTCACATAATGCTCTGTATCATTAACATTATGTGATTGATAATAGAAATGCCCTGCAAATTCATCTATTTGATCCTGTGGTGCACCATCATTTATAATCGAATCCTTGACAACTTCCTGTAAATGTTCATCAGTCCATGGTCGTCTAGCAGTACCAATCACTGCAAAGTTATCCTTCAATATTCCTTTTTTATATAATTGAAAAAGAGAAGGATAGAGCTTGCGTTTGGCAAGATCACCTGTTCCACCAAAAATAATAAAGAGCGCCTTTTGTTCCGTTTCCATAATAGCTAGCACCACTTTCATCTATACTTGTTGAATTCCCTTATTAGTGTACTTGCATTTTTTTGATAAAACAAGTGTTCAGCAACTTTTAGATTAGTAAATTAAATGAGATGTACTCCCTTATCCACGTAAATAATGTCTCCAACTACCCCCGTTGAAAGGTCACTGACCAAAAATGCTGCAGCCCCTCCAACTTCATTAGTAGTTACAGACTTGCCATCAACAGTTCTTTCTTCGGAAATGCGTAACAAATCACCATGATCCTTTACCCCAGTAACAGCAAGTGTCTTGATTGCACCTGCTGAAATTGCGTTGACACGTACACCGTACTTGGCCATATCACGTGCAAGATAACGTACATTAGCTTCAAGAGCTGCCTTGGCAACACCCATCACGTTATAATTAGGAATAGCACGTTCTGAACCAAAGTATGTCAATGTAACAATACTTGCAGGATCATTAAGGATTTCAATTCCATATTTTGCTACAGCAATCAATGAAAATGCTGAAATATCTTGTGCGAGTGCATAACCTTCACGGCTAGAATTCATGATATCGCCAGCAAGCTCATCCTTGTTTGCATATGCAATGGCATGAACGATTCCATCAATTTTACCAAATTTCTCTTTGATTTCCGCAAAAGCATTCTTGATACTATCATCACTTGAAACATCACACTCAACCAAGCGTTCTTCATCCGGTACAAGTCGCAAAATGCTCTTCTTAAGGCGTGCATTCTGATATGTAAATATCAATTCTGCTCCATTGTCAAGCATTGCTTGAGCACATCCCCACGCAATACTGCGTTTGTTTGCTACTCCCATTATTAATATTTTTTTCCCACTAAGTAACTTTTCCAATTTTATGCCTCCAACTCACCATCTAAAATTTTCTAAATCTCTTATATCTTCTCATAAGCAATTCATCTGACGACAGTTTCATTAATTCTTTCATTTCTTGTTCAATTGTTTTCTTAATGGCCCGACACACTCTTTTGTGTGAATGAGACTCTGGAATGATTCCCTCAATAACTTTTTGTGCCAACAGTTTTTCAGGAGTAAGTTGCATAACTTCTGCCGCCTCATCAGCACGCTTGCTGTCTTTCCATAAAATTGCAGCAAATCCTTCTGGGGACAACACTGAATACATGCTATTTTCGACCATCCATACTGAATCTCCACATGCTAATGCAAGAGCACCACCACTGCCACCTTCACCATAAATCACTGAAACGATCGGCACTTTTACATCACTAATTTCTAACAAGTTGCGTGCAAGTGCCTCACCCTGACCATTTTCTTCAGCTGATTTTCCAGGATATGCACCGGCTGTATTCACAAAAATAAAAACAGGTCGTCCAAATTTCTCAGCTTGTTTTATCAAGCGTAACGCCTTTCGATATCCAGATGGTTGAGGACAACCAAAATGTGTCAGCATTCGTTCCTGCGCACTCTCACCCTTATTGGTTGAAATAACTGTAACAGGTTTACCGGCCAACGTGGCGATTCCACCGACAATTGCAGCATCGTCACCTGAAAGACGATCGCCATGTAATTCAAAGAAGTCCTCAAAAATACCATTGATTAACTCATATGCAGACATTTTTTCCTGATTGCGTGCACCTGCAACTATTTGTGCGGCAGTCTTTTTCCTGTCCAAAATATTAACCATTAACCAATCCCCCTTTAGTGTGGGAACCCAGTAACCATTCTAATTTTTGCTTCAAGTCTTTTCTTTGGACAATTGCATCAATAAATCCTCGTTCCAAAACCGTTTCTGCATCCTGCAGATTATTTGGAACTTTCTGATGAATTGTCTGCTCAATTACCCTTTTTCCAGCAAAACCAATCAAAGCCCTTGGCTCAGACAAAATTATATCACCTTGCATCGCAAAACTAGCAGTTACACCACCAGTCGTTGGATCAGTCAGCACAGTAATATAAAGCAGTCCAGCCTTAGAATGCCGCTTCACAGCAGCAGAAATCTTTGCCATTTGCATCAATGAAAGAATTCCCTCCTGCATCCTTGCACCACCTGAAGCAGTAAATAAGACAACAGGTAACTCCTTTTCCAATGCATATTCAAACAGACGCGTGATCTTCTCACCAGTAACAGTTCCCATAGATCCCATTATAAAGTTAGGATCCATAATTCCTAGTGCAAACTCTTCTGCTTGAATTTTTGCAATTCCTGTCAAGATAGAATCATTTAGTCCCGTATTTTTGCGACTTTTTTCTAGTTTTTTATCGTAATCAGGGAAATTCAGCGGATCAGTAGTTTTCATATCCGCATCGAGTTCCTCAAAATCATCAACCAGCCAAGCAACTCTTTCTCTTGCTGTAATTCTAAAACCATATTCACAATTCGGACAAACTTGAAATATTCCAAGATCTTTGTGATACAAGGACTGGTGACACTTAGGGCATGCTATCCATAGCCCAGAAGGAACACGTTCATTGGCCTTTTTATCCGCCTTGATATGCTTCTGACCCAGTGTTTTTAATTCATTGAACAGTTGCATAGCTTACATGCCCTCCTTCCATACAGTCATAAACTCTTTCTCCAAATATTCCGTTGTAAATTGGTTTTGCACAAAGCTTTTATCTGACAGAACCGCCAAGTGAAACTGCTGGTTTGTCTTAATTCCATCTAGAACCAATTCATTTAACAAACGTTTCATCTTAGCGATTGCTTCATTTCGATCTTTACCATGTGCAATAACCTTGGCAATCATTGAATCATAAAAAGGAGAAATCATCGCTCCAGCATAAAGAGCAGAGTCAATTCTCATCCCAAGATTTCCAACTGGAAAATACAAATACGTAACTTTACCAACTGAAGGTGCAAATCCATTTGCTGGATCCTCAGCATTAATACGACATTCAATCGCATGTCCAAGACACTTAATATCGCTCTGTTTAAATGGCAACTTTTCTCCAGCAGCAACCTGTAGTTGAACCTTAACCAAGTCTACACCCGTTACCATCTCAGTCACAGTATGTTCAACCTGGATACGTGTATTCATTTCCATAAAGTAAAAGTTGTGATCTTTGTCCATTAAGTATTCCAAGGTACCCGTATTGATATAATCAATCGCATTGGCGGCTTTAATCGAGATTTCTCCCAAAAACTGTCTTTGCTCTGCAGAAACCAAATCACAAGGGCTCTCTTCAATCATCTTTTGCTTATTTCTCTGCAATGAACAGTCTCTTTCTGGAAAGAAAACTGCGTTACCATGTTGATCACGGAAAATCTGAACCTCAATATGCTTGACATTTTCCATAATCTTCTCCAAGTACATCCGATTATCGCCAAATGAGCCAAGAGCCTCTTGTTGTGCTTCTACAAAGGCCTTGCCAAGTTCACTGGGACCCGCAACTCGTCTAATTCCCTTACCGCCGCCACCTGCTGCTGCCTTTAACATCACAGGATATCCGACCTTTGAAGCAACTTCTTGGGCTTCTTCTACATTCGATATAAAACCTTCACTACCTGGAATAACCGGAACTCCACTTAATCTCATCTGTTCACGTGCGTTCGCCTTATTGCCCATCAAATCGATTGTCTCGGATTTTGGTCCAATAAACACGATGCCACATGCCTCACACATTTCAACAAATTTACTATTTTCCGATAAGAAACCAAAGCCTGGATGAATTGCCTCGGCCCCAGTTCCCACAGCAGCGCTCAAAATATTTTTCATATTCAAATATGAATTTTGAGCCTTTGCAGTTCCAACACAAACTGCTTCATCCGCCAATTGGACATGTAAACTTTCACGATCAACATCTGAATAAATCGCAACCGATTTTATTCCCATTTCCTTCAATGAACGGATTATTCGTACCGCTATTTCGCCACGGTTAGCAACCAAGACTTTTTTAAACATCAAATCACCTTACCTTAACCAATCATAAAAGTCAGCTCAGCCGAACAGACTTTTTGACCGTCAACCGTTGCTATTGCTTTGCCAAGACCGACATTATTTCGAATCTTGTCCAGTGTAACTTTGAGAATCATCGTGTCTCCAGGACGAACCACTTTTCTGAACTTAGCATTCTTGATTCCTCCAAAATAAGCAGTCTTACCCTTGAATTCAGGTAATGACAGCAGAGCAACTGCTCCAGTTTGTGCAAGAGCTTCGACAATTAATACTCCAGGCATAACTGGATTTCCGGGAAAATGACCATTAAAAACTTCTTCGTGCGCCGTAACATTCCGTCGTGCTGTTGCAGATTCGCCAGGAACCAGCTCATCAACACGATCAATTAGAAGCATTGGGTAGCGATGTGGAATAATCTTTTGAATCTCAGTAATATCTAGTACCATTTTTAATTCTCCTCGATTCTAAAAAGTGGTTGTCCAAATTCAACAAGTTCTTCATTCTTAACAAGAACTTCTTTAACGATTCCAGTGACATCACTCTTTATTTCTGTCATCATCTTCATTGCCTCGATGACACAAACAACATCACCTTTTTTGACTGCTGAACCCACCTTGACAAAAGTTGGCTTTGAAGGCTCTGGCTGCAAATAAACACTCCCAACCATAGGAGCATCAATTGTTAATCCTGGGGTTGGAACTGTTGTATTTTGAGATATCTGCTTGGAATCTTTCTCTGTTTTTTTAGATTCTTGTTGAGGTTTTGCATCGGTTTGTAACTGCTGAACCATCTGTGTAGATAGTTCATTCTTGCTTAATTTCAGTTTTAAGCCTTCTGTTTCAATCTCTAGTTCACGCATTGGTGAATCATTAAAATCAGATATTAGTTTTTGTATTTCAATAAAATCCAAACTTACTCACTCCATTTTCTAAATGCCAAAACAGCATTATGGCCGCCAAAACCTAGTGAATTACTGATTGCATATTCAAGTTCTGGTGCCTCTTGTTGATTTTTAGTAACCACGTTAACATGGCATTCGGGATCTTGTGTCTTCATTCCAACGTTCACTGGTAACTGGCCCTTTTCAAGTGCTGCCAAAGTTATTACTGCTTCAAGTGCGCCTGCAGCTCCTAGCAGATGTCCTGTCATACTCTTAGTACTACTTACTTTGACCTTGCTGTCTTCACCAAAGACGCGGTTAATTGCAACAGACTCTCCTACATCATTTGCATGCGTTGCAGTCCCATGAGCATTGATATAGCCAACATCATCAGGTGTGACGCCTGCCTCAGTAATTGCTTGTTGCATTGCTCTAGCTGCTCCTTCACCAGTTGGATCTGGAGAGGTCATATGGAAGGCATCACATGTACTTCCATAACCAACAATCTCGCCGTATATTTTAGCTCCGCGTGCCTGTGCATGTTCCAAGCTCTCTAACACTAAGGTAGCTGCTCCTTCCCCCATCACAAAACCAGAACGATCAACATCAAAAGGAATTGAAGCACGAGTTGGATCCGTCTCTTTTGACAATGCTGTTAACGCAGCAAAACCAGCAATTCCGATTTCATTAACTGAAGCTTCGGAACCACCTGCTAGCATCACCTTTGCACGACCCTCGCGAATCTGTCGGAATGCTTCCCCAATTGCATTTGTTCCAGAAGAGCAAGCAGTCACAACAGCAGTACAAATATTCTTAGCCTTAAAACGCAATGCAATATTGCCAGCTGCCATGTTGACGATTGCCGTTGGGACAAAAAGTGGTGACACTCTTTGGGGGCCCTTCTTATTCATCTTGGTTACCTGTTCTTGAATAGTTGTCAATCCGCCAATACCAGAGCCATAGATAACACCCATGTCAAATGAATCAGTATTTGTCTCATCAATTCCAGCTTGCTCAACTGCAGCAACAGCGCTATCAACAGCGTATTGAGAAAACAAGTCCATTCGCTTAGAAGGCTTTTTGCCAACTCTCAATGTAGGATCAAAGCCCTTTACCTCGGCAGCAATTGTTATTCCTGTTTCAGATGCATCAAACTTTGTAATTTTATCAAATCCAATTTTGCCAGAAAAAATATTTGCAATAAATGTTTCAACATCATTTCCAACAGGTGTCACTGCACCCATACCTGTGATTACAACTCTACTCATCAAACAACCTCCTAAATAGTCATTCCACCGTCAACTGTAATTACTTGACCAGTTACGTATTCGTTTTGTGCAAGGAAAACAGCTGTTTGTGCTATTTCCTGTGTTTCTCCAAAACGTCCCAATGGAATTTCTGTTAAAACCTGATCTTTCACTTTTTGGTCCAAAACATCTGTCATATCACTCTTAATCATTCCAGGAGCAATCGCGTTACATCTAATATGTCTGATTGCACCTTCACGAGCAATTGTTTTTGTCAGACCAATAATTGCTGCTTTACTAGCTGCATAATTTGCTTGTCCCATATTACCATGCAAACCAACTACACTAGCCATATTGATGATTACACCACTACGCTTGCGCAACATTTTTCTAAAAAGCGGTTGTGTTAAGTTGAATGTACCCATCAGATTGGTTTCAATAACACTGCGAAAATCTTCTTGCTTCATGCCAATCAATAATTTGTCATT
The DNA here is from genome assembly GCF_001437155.1 of Liquorilactobacillus mali. GTDB lineage: Bacteria > Bacillota > Bacilli > Lactobacillales > Lactobacillaceae > Liquorilactobacillus > Liquorilactobacillus mali_A. The sequence continues at coordinate 65,528 of NZ_JQAR01000004.1, read as the reverse complement.
TGTAATTCCAGCATTATTAATCAAGACATCCAGTTGTTCATTTTCTTGAAAAATTTCCTCTTGTATTCGTTTAACATCATCGAGCTTTGAAACATCACCCAACACGATCTGATATTCGCTACCTAAATCATTTATTTCAGAAAGCAGTTCTTCCGGAATAGCTTTTCTTGCATTCAAAATAACCTTGCTGCCCTCTTTGGCAAAAGCCAATGCAGTTGCAGCTCCAATTCCGCGAGAGCTTCCAGTAATAAACACTGTTTTTCCTTTTAAATTCATTTTATTAACCTCTTAATCATGATTTGCTGTAACAAACTTAGTATAGGTTGCCATATTTTCGATATTAAAATTATTAATTTTTCTATCAATTTGCTTAGTGAATTTGCATAAAGTTTTGCCTGGTCCAAGTTCCACAACCGTATCAATACCATCTGTTGCAATCATATTTTGCAAGCATTCGCCAAAATGTGTAGGCAAGATGACTTGCTGTGCAAGTACTTGTTTAATATTATCGGCAGTAAACTGCTCACCAGTAGTGTTACTGTACACTGGAACAGTTAATTTATGAATCGTAACATCTGCCAAACGTCTTTCCATTTGAAAGCTTGTCTTTTGAAAAAGCGGGGTATGAAACGCCCCGCTAACATTCAATGGAATGACTTTCTTTATATTTTTCTCTCTAAATAAATCAAGGGCACGTTCTACCGCTTTTCTATGGCCGCCAATCACAACTTGACTTGGTGAATTATAGTTTGCAAACGTAACAACTTCATCAGAAGTACTTGCCTGCTCGCATATCTCAGCAATGATATCATGCTCAGTCTTTATTACAGCAAGCATTGCGCCGTCTGTTTCATCGGCATCTGCCTGCATATAGGCCGCACGATCTCTCAAAACGCTGAATCCTTCTGCAACATCAAAAGCACCAGATGCAATTAGTGCAGAATATTCTCCAAGACTCAAGCCAAGCATTCCTCTAACATCCAAATTTGGCAAATCTCTTTGCAACATCCGATATATTCCGAGGCTCATTGCTACGATTGCTGGTTGAACAAACTTGGTCTGTGCCAGTTGATCATCTTGGTTCTTAAAAACTGTAGGTAAATCAATCCCAATACTTGAACTCACTTCATCAATCAACGAACGAAAAAGCTCATCGTTTTGATAAAAGTCCATTCCCATCTCAGAATATTGTGCTCCTTGACCACTAAATAAAAAGCCAATTCTCATAATCGAATCTCCAAACTATTTTGCGGCAACTTCTTTTTTGACATAATCAACAACATCTTTGATTGTTTTCACATTCTCATCTGCTTCAAGCTTGATATCCAAGTCGTCTTCAAGTTCATTCATGATTTCAAAAACATCTAAACTATCTGCCTCAAGATCTTCTTTAATATCAGAATCCATCTTTACATCTGCTGCGTCTACATCCAATTGTTCAACTACGATACCTTGTACTTTTTCAAAAATTTCTTGTTCTGTCATTTTATAACACTCCTATTTATTAGTATTTTATAATTTGTGTGCCAACCGTCAAGCCTCCGCCAAATCCGCTTAAAGCAACTATTTGGCCTCGCTTGATTTTACCTTTTTGCACTAATTCATCCAGCAGCAATGGCACACTTGCTGCCGAAGTATTTCCATATTCAGCGATATTCATTGGAAACTTTTCAATGGGTTGCTGTAATTTCTTAGAAATCTGCGTAACTATTCGTGAATTGGCTTGATGCATAACAAACCAGTCAATCTGTTCAAGCTCTATTCCAGCTTTTGCAGCCGCACTTTGAATTGATTGTGGTACCTTATGCGTTGCAAAGGTATATACATCTCTGCCAGACATTGAGAAAGCTGAAATTTCATGCTTGCCCATTCTGGGGAACTCTGCAATTGCATCTGTCTTTCCAGCTTCTAGCTTGTCACCTAATTCACCATAAGTTTTTAGGTCTCTCGCCAAAATTCCAGAATCACTCTCAGATTTCTCAAGCAAAACCCCAGCTGCTCCATCGCCAAACAAAACGGCACTTGTTCGGTCTGACCAGTTAATCACCTTTGAAAGGACTTCTCCACCAATCAGCATTACTCTTTTGATATCTTCTTGCAGCAAAAAGCCCTCAGCAACTGACATTCCATATACAAATCCTGAGCATGCTGCACTGACATCAAAGGCAATCGCATTAACAGCCTTAATTTTCCCTTGAACCAATGCAGCTGTCGCTGGCGTATAACTGTCGGGTGACATAGTTGCAACGATAATTAGGTCAATTGATTCAGGACTCCACGAACTGGCTTGCAGAAGTTTTGTTGCAACTTTACTGCAAAGCCCCGCCGTATTTTCATTAAGACTGATATGCCTTTGCTTAATACCTGTACGACTGCTAATCCACTCATCAGATGTATCCATTATTTTCCCTAAGTCGTCATTTGTAACTACTTTTGCAGGAACATAACTAGCAACTTCATTGATTCTTATTTTTTCCAACGTAACTTTTACTCCTTGACTCTATGAATGTTCTCGTAAAAAGTTTTCAAGATTTCGTAGAGCTTTTTCAATTGTTTTAATTTCATCGGGTTCAACATCTTTTAGAAAACTATCGATCATCATGCGATGAAAAGCATCATGTGCACGATACATTAGGCGTCCTTTTTTCGTTAGCCCTAATCGTATTACTCTTCTATCATTGCTACTACGAATTCTCTTAACATAGTCTTTCTTTTCTAACCTATTAATTGTCGAAGTCAAAGTTCCCGGAGTTAAATGCAACTCCTTAGCAACTTGCGACGCCTTTTTTTTATCATACATTGTAATCGCGTTTATCGCATGCATATCCTTAATTGTCAAATCCTTGAAGCGACTCTGCCGTAACTCATTTTCCTCAATCCACAAGATATCTCCATATATTCTAACTAGGGAATCATTAATTGTTTTAACTTGCTTTTTCATTCATTATGCTTCCATTTCCTTGTATATTTCATACTTTGATTATCAAAATAAATGAGTAAAAAAACAACATTTTTGCTTATATTTTTTCATTTCTTTCAGCTACGACAAACATTAATTCTGCAACACATGCACTTTCGCCATTCACAACAGCTTCTGTTTCAACAATTCCCATGTTTTCCTTTTTCTTCGTCAAAGTAATGTGTAATTTTAAAACATCACCCGGTCTAACAACACGACGGAACTTAGCTTTATGAATTGCTCCAAGATACGCCGTTTTTCCGAAAAATTCTGGTGATTTCAAAATAAGAATTGATGCTGCTTGGGCTAATGTCTCAATGATTAATACCCCAGGCATGACTGGATTGCCCGGAAAATGTCCACGAAAGAAGGATTCATTAATCGTAACATTTTTTGTTGCTACAATACTTTCACCTGCAACCAATTCATCAACATAATCAATATAGATTATTGGGAATCGATTAGGTATCAAATCCATTATTTCTTGTGTATCCATTAATGCCACATTCGTCACCTCACTAAAAATAATATTTCGAACATCAAACTATTCGATGATTGAATAATATTACAATCGCTAAAAATTGTCAAACAGCACTCTCCCTAAGAGAAATATATATTTATTTTGCTTAAATATAAAAATCTAAATACTGGGTTTAACCAAGACTTATTTTTTTACTATCCTACTTGAACTTCAAATTAAAGGTAGTTATCTCAGATACTCAATTAACTTTTATATTATGATACTATAATTTTTACAATAAAGAAAAGCAAACTACTTTTTACTATTTTCTCTATTATTAGAACTATATATATATATTTCTAATCTAAAATTAATAATTTGAAATGAACTTTTGTCACATTTTGAAACACTACGGAAAACTTGTTACAGATTCATAATGAAAAGAGAGAGTTATTGCAAAACAATTGTCCTGCAGTAACTCCCCCTAATCATAAATACCATAATTTTTTGTTAACTCTTTGTACTCTCACGTAGAAAAACATAGGCTCTCCTATTATTCACGAATCGACCAGTTAGTTTGAAGCTGATTACTTTGTTTCATCTTCAGAATTGTCTTCTGTTTTTTCTATCGTTTTTGGCTTTTCGACGACTGTTGTCGACTTGGTAGCTGTTTTTTCTGTAGTACTTTCAGCTGGAATAACACGACCAATGGCTGTCCGATCAAATGTTAAAAAAATCCCATCACAATCAAGAGTCACTGTTTGGTCAGCATCGTTGATGCTGTCAACAACACCATGCAAGCGGCCAATCGTAATTACATGATCACCTTTCTTTAATTGATTCATCATTTCTTTACGTTTTTGCTGTTGCTTCTTTTGTGGACGAATCATCATGAAATACATCAAAGCCATGATTGCAACAAACATTATAATAGTTGAAACTGAACTATTCATTTTATATTCACTCCTATTAACATTTACTAAGTTTAACTTTAGCAAAGATTCATGTTAGTTACTAGCTTTTTCGAAAAAAAATTAAAAATTGCGAGCATTTTTTTCATTGAAGCCATATTCTTCAAAGAAAGATTCTCTAAACTCTAGCAGATTATCATCCATAATTGCCTGGCGCACATTCTTCATTAGGTTCAACAAGAAGTAAAGATTATGATAACTTGCCAAACGTAACCCAAAAATCTCGTCTGCCTTTATCAAGTGACGGATATAAGCCCTTGTAAAATTACGACAAGTATAGCAGTCGCAATTATCATCAAGAGGCCTGAAATCATGAGCATAAGCCGCATTCTTTACCACTAAACGCCCATGAGAAGTCATACACGTACCATTGCGTGCAATTCGTGTCGGTAAAACACAATCAAACATATCGACTCCACGAATCACCCCATCAATCAATGCATCAGCAGATCCTACTCCCATTAGATAGCGCGGCTTATTTTCCGGTAGAAGCGGTGTCGTGAAATCCAAAACATGATTCATCTCTGCCTTGCTTTCACCAACAGAGAGTCCTCCGATCGAATATCCAGGAAAATCTAATGAGGTCAGTTGCCTAGCACTCAACTCACGTAGTTCCTTGTGTCCACCACCTTGAACAATGCCAAACAATCCTTGGCGATCAGGATGCAAGTGCGCATTCAGACCTCGTTCGGCCCAACGACTTGTGCGTTCAACTGATTTTTTAATATAATCATAGGTTTCAAAAAAAGGAGGACATTCATCAAAACTCATCATGATGTCTGACCCGAGTGCATTCTGAATATGAATTGCCTTTTCGGGAGACAAGAAGAGTTTCTCACCACTTAGGTGACTCTTAAAATGCACTCCCCGTTCAGTAATATCACGCATCTTAGCAAGTGAAAATACTTGAAATCCGCCTGAGTCCGTCAAGATTCCTTTTTTCCAGTTCATAAATTGATGCAGCCCACCAGCTTCTTCTACAATGTCTTCCCCTGGCCTTAGCCAAAGATGATACGTATTAGAAAGAATTATATTAGCACCCATTTTATCAAGTTCTTCGGGAGCTAAAGATTTTACAGATGCTTGTGTTCCAACAGGCATGAACATCGGTGTAGGAAAAGTTCCATGTGGGGTTATGATTTCTCCCAAACGCGCCCCAGTATGCTTTTCTTTTTTGATTAAACGATACTTTATCGCCGGTTCAGTCATTTAAATTCTCCATTTCTAAAAACATTTAATTATTTAATAAACATCGCATCACCAAAGCTAAAGAAACGATACTTTTCTTCAACAGCGTGCTTGTATGCATTCAAGATGTTCTCTCGCCCTGTAAATGCAGATACAAGCATTACAAGTGTTGATTTTGGCAAATGGAAATTCGTGATGAACGCTTGAACTACTTTCCATTCATAGCCAGGTCTGATAAAGATATCGGTCCAGCCACTATCAGGCTTAATTTCCCCGTTAAATTTGGACCCAATCGTCTCAAGTGTTCTGATAGAAGTAGTTCCTGTTGCAACAATTTTTCCACCATTTTTACGGACATCATTCAATACCTTTGCAGCGTCCGCATCCAAGCGATAAAATTCACTGTGCATTTTATGATCTTCGATGTTGTCAACACTAACGGGTCTAAATGTTCCCAACCCGACATGAAGCGTCAAGTAAACCAAATGAACTCCCTTATCCTCAATCTTTTGCAGCAATTCCTTTGTAAAGTGAAGCCCTGCAGTTGGAGCTGCGGCTGAACCAACCTCTCGTGAGTAAACAGTTTGATACATTTCAGGATCATCTAATTTTTCCTTAATGTATGGTGGCAATGGCATCTCACCCAGTTTGTCCAAGATCTCCATAAAAATCCCCTCATACTCAAATCGTATCATGCGCCCACCATGTTCTAGTTCTTCTGTAACCACCGCACTAAGCTGGCCGTCACCAAAGTTGATTCTGGTACCGACTTTTGCTCTTCTTGCAGGTTTTACCAATGTTTCCCAGTTATCTCCTTCGGTATTGTTAAGTAAAAGCACTTCCAGATGTCCTTCTGTATCAGGCTTTGTACCATAAATACGCGCAGGCATAACTCGTGAATCATTCATTACAAGTGCATCACCAGGATTCAATTGATCAATCACATTATAGAAAATATCATCCTTGTACTCACCTGACTTACTGTCCAAAATCAACATTCTCGAATGATCACGCTGTTTCAATGGAGTTTGTGCAATCAATTCTTGTGGTAAATCATAATCAAAATCCTCTGTTGTTAGATGCTTCTCTGACAAAATAGCCACCCTTTTCAATAATTATTTTTTTCTATTGCAATTCCAAGATGCTTATATGCCGCTGCCGTTGCAACACGTCCTCTTGGAGTTCTTTTAATAAAACCAATTTGGAGAAGATAAGGCTCTATCATATCAATGATTGTCTCAACATCTTCTCCTACATTTGCTGCGATTGTATTCACACCGACCGGACCACCGCCATAAAAGTTAATCATTGTTTCCAAAATCTTGCGATCCGTGGCATCAAGCCCCTTGTCATCCACTCGCAACAAATCTAGTGAAGAACTGACGATACCTTCTTCAATAACCTTCTTTTGCGCCACCTGTGCAAAATCCCTGACGCGTTTCAGTAAACGGTTAGCAATTCGCGGTGTCCCCCGTGAACGCAATGCAATTTTCTTTGCACCTTCAGTTGTGATCTTTGAATCAAATATTCCTGCGGAACGGACAATAATCTGCGCTAGTTCCGTTTCTGAGTAATAATTCATGTGTGCAATTATCCCAAAACGATCTCTTAATGGTGCCGAGAGTAAGCCTGCCCGAGTCGTTGCCCCAATCAGTGTGAACGGCGGCAATGTAAAATGAACCGGATGTGCTGTCGGCCCCTGTCCTATCACAATGTCTACAAAATAATCTTCCATCGCTGAATAGAGAACTTCTTCAACCACCTTAGGAAGCCGATGAATCTCATCAATAAATAATACATCTCCAGCTTCAAGTTCATTCAAAAGTGCAACCAAATCGCCCGGGCGTTCAATCGCTGGTCCACTTGTCGTTTTAATCTGAACCTGCATCTCATTTGCAATCACCATCGCGAGTGTTGTTTTACCAAGACCTGGAGGACCATACAAAAGTACATGATCAAGTGCTTCATCTCTGGTTTTGGCTGCTTCAATATATACTGCCAATTCATTTTTTAAGTCCTGTTGCCCTATATATTGCGCAAAGAAGCGTGGTCGCAAGGATAATTCATTCTCATCATCTTCGAATTGCGAATTTCCTGAAACAACACGATCTTTATCAACCATTAAAAGTCCTCCTTTCTTCTAATTTTAATTGTGCATCAGCAATTTGAGTGCTGCCCGTAAATAATCATCAGTTGAATTAGCATTAATTTGTTTTAATTGCTTCGTTATCTTTCTAGTTTCCGTTTTAGTATACCCTAAAGCATCAAGTGCCGCGAGTGCTTCAGTCAGATTCCCATTAGAAACACCATCATCCTTGAATTCAAGGCTCTGCTGTCCAGCAAAATCACTTTGTTCGCTAAGATCGTCTAATTTTCCTTTTAAATCTAATACGATCTGTTGTGCGGTTTTCTTGCCCACTCCTGGAAACTTGGTCAGATATACAACATTTTCGCCATTGATTGCTTCAACTAATCCTAAATGATTATCATTTGCCAAGATGGCTAATGCACTTTTTGGACCAATTCCAGAAACATTTAACAGCTTCAAAAAAAGATTCTTCTCGGCAAGGCTCCAAAAGCCATACAAAGTAATTGCGTTTTCACGCACAGCCTGATAAATAAATACCTTTTTTTGTTTTTTTAAATCGACATGATACCTGAATGGATTTGCAACATAAACTTGATAACCCACTCCTTGAATTTCAACAACGATATAGTACGGAGTAACATTTGTAATCAATCCATCGAAATATTCGTACATGATTTTCGTTCCTTCCTTAATCCAGCGAACGCTGACTCTGATGTGAATCCTGAATTCGCTTAAACATATGCTCCATATCTGAATTGCTGAAATGCACTAGTACCGGCCGTCCATGAGGACAGTTAAATGGATTCTCACAATTTTTCAATTCTTCTAACAAAGCTTTTGCCTGCAAGTCGTCCAGGTGATGATTTGCCTTTATCGATCTCTTGCAACTCATCATAATCGCTGTTTTTTCACGATAGGCTGCAATATCAATCTTACCGTCTTTCAAGATATAATCAATCAATTCGCGCAAAATTGATTCCTCTTGCCCTGCTTTAAACCAGGTTGGATGCTGATGAACAATATAACTATTTCTGCCAAATTCTTCAAGATTAATCCCTACCGCGGCAAGTTTGTCAAGATTTTGATTTATCAGCAGTACATCGCTTGTAGAATAATCTAATACAATTGGAACCAACAAACTTTGCTGACTAGTCCCAACTTCGCCAATTTTTTTACGATAATATTCATATTTACAACGTTCCTGTGCCGCATGCTGATCAACAATGTATAGTCCATCGTCA
>NZ_JQAR01000004.1:0-56434 GCF_001437155.1 Liquorilactobacillus mali | reverse complement strand
CTTTGCGCAAAGAGATATGTACCATGCATTTGTCCAATATATACTAGGTCTGGAAACCTCTTTTTTGTTTTTTGCTCGTCTAAACTGGCTTGTTTTATAGGAAACTGGGTATCAGCCTGTTTCTTGCCACCCTTATTACCATATTTTTTATCCCACTCGGCCAAATTAGTTGTCAAATCAGCTTTTTTTTCAACTACAAAAACATCTGGAACACTTTCTTTATCCACCAGCGTCTTCTCGTCTACCTTATCTGACACATCCCCATAACCAGAAGAAGTTTTATCTTTCTGTAAGCTTACAGGTGTTTCATTTTTTGTTTGATAAAGTCTAGAAGACTCATTCAAATCAATCTCCAATTGTTTTAAATCAACTGCAGATTTCTCTTTTTTTTCGAGGTTCTTCAGTGCATCGGGGATCAAATTCTCCGGTGCAATTCTTTGTGCAATACTTTCTCGTATTAATCCACCTAATTGTTCTTCCTTACTAATTCTGACTTCTTGTTTTGTAGGATGCACATTAACATCAATCAAAAGCGGATCCAATGAAATTGCAAGGACGGCAAATGGATATCGGCCAACCATCAGCTTGGATCCATATCCCTTTATAATTGCATTCGTTAGTTGATAATTCTTAATATACCTGCCATTAATCAAGATACTGATATAATTCTTGGATGCCCTTGTTAATTCGGGTAAAGATACAAAGCCGCTAATCTTAAAATCAAGGTCTTCGTTCGCAAAAGCCAGCATTTTCCTAGCATTATTGACACCATAGATTGCACTAATTGTCTGTTGTAAATTTCCATTGCCAGCAGTCTGTAGCAAAGTTTTACCATTACTTGAGAATGAAAACGCGATATCCGTGTTGCTCAAAGCCAATCTGTTCACAATATCACTGATTGCAGCCAGCTCAGTCTGGATACTCTTGAGATATTTCAGTCTGGCAGGAGTATTAAAAAACAAGTCAGCTACCGTGATCGTTGTTCCTTGTGAACGTGCTGCCATTTTCTTTTCAAGAATTTGTCCACCCTTAATCTTAATGACCGTCCCAGTAGCATTCTTAGCAGCTGTTTCCAGTTCAACTTCCGCTACCGACGCTATGCTTGGAAGAGCTTCACCCCTAAAGCCAAGTGTTCTAATTTTGAACAAATCCTTTTTTGTCAAAATTTTACTAGTCGAATGTCTCTTAAAAGCTAGTTCCACATCACTGTCTTCGATGCCTTCACCATTATCGATAACCTGAATTTTAGCCAATCCACCGTCTTCCACTAAAATGTCAATTTGTGAACTATTAGCATCAATTGCGTTCTCAACTAACTCTTTAACGACAGATGCGGGACGCTCAACAACCTCACCAGCAGCAATCTGATCAGCCAAAATATCTGTTAATTCATGGATTTTTCCCAAGACAATCGCCTCCAATCAACTACTCTAGTTATTTTCTTAATTCCTTTTGCCATTCATACAACTTATTGAGAGCATCAAGCGGAGTCAGTGACATTAAATCTGCCTCCTTGATTTTATGCATAACTTTTTCCTTCTTATTTGATAGCTTCTTTTCTGGAGGTCCAAACAACGAAAGCTGCTCTTCTTCAATCATTTCTGGGTCATTCTCGACTTTTTCTTTCTGTCCAGAAGATTTAACATCATCTAAAACAGGTTCTGCCTTTGAGGTATCCTTTACATCATTTTCAAGTGCAGTAAGGATTTCGGTGGCACGCTTTAATAAAGCAGCTGGCATTCCTGCTAATTTTGCGACGTGAACACCATATGATTTGTCGGCCGGGCCTGGCTGCATTTTGTGCAAAAATATTAAATCGCCATTTTTCTCAATTGCTCCAACGTGAATATTTTCCAATTCAGGCAAAGTCTCAGATAAATCTGTGAGTTCATGATAGTGCGTTGAAAATAACGTCTTAGCATGAACATGATCATGTACGTACTCGATAATTGCCTGCGCAAGTGCCATTCCATCATAGGTTGCAGTTCCTCGCCCAATCTCATCAAACAAGATAAGTGAGTTTGATGTCGCATGCTCTATGGCTTGATTGGCCTCCTTCATCTCTACCATAAATGTTGATTGACCTGCAATCAAATCATCAGCTGCCCCAATTCTTGTAAAAATTTGATCAAAAATTGGTAATTTTGCTGAATTAGCTGGCACGAAACATCCAATTTGAGACATAACCACAGTTAATGCAAGTTGTCTCATGTAAGTACTTTTACCAGACATATTCGGACCGGTAATTAGCAAGATATTTAGGTCTTTTGGCATAACTACATCATTAGGTACATAACTTTGTTTACCCATAACCTCTTGGACAACTGGATGCCAGCCATCCTTAATCTCAACATCATTACCATTTTCGATTAGTTCTGGCATAACAAAATGCTGTCGTTCACTAACTACGGCGAATCCTTGAACAACATCTAAGGCAGCTATTGCTTTTGCGAGCCTCTGCAAACGTTTAATCTGGTCTTTAATTCGTTCACGAATATCAACAAATAGCCGATATTCTAAGTCCGTTGCCTTCCCCTGTGCACCAAGAATCAATTCTTCTTTTTCTTTCAATTCTGGTGTAATGAATCTCTCAGCATTCGTTAATGTTTGTTTGCGCTGATACCTTTCTTCTGGCAACTTAGCTAAATTAGCCTTTGATACTTCGATAAAATAACCAAAAACCCTGTTGAATCCGATTTTGAGCGTTGATATACCAGTTATATCACGCTCTTTTTTCTCCATCTGTGCTAACCATTTTTTCCCATTTTTCATGGCATCAGTATAACTATCAAGCTCAGAGTTATATCCTTCCTTGATCAAGCCACCGTCCGTGACCGATAAAGGCGGTTCATCAACAATCGCTTGTTCTATCAAGTCAACTACATCTTCAACAGGATCAAGTTCGTCAATAATTGATGTTAACGAGCCATCATTAATTGTCTCTAAGACATATTTAATTTTGGGTACTTGCTGTAATGACTGCTTTAATTGAATCAAGTCACGTCCATTAACACTTCCAAATGCCACTCTTCCAGCAAGACGCTCTAAATCATATACTTGTGTCAAATCCTCTTGAAGTGCACTGCGTTCAAAATAATGATCAAGCAGCAACTTGACCATATTATAGCGCCTTGTAATTTTCTCTTTTTCTAATAAAGGACGATCAATCCATTGTTTTAACAGTCTGCCACCCATTGCGGTCTTAGTCTCATCAAGAAGCCACAACAAAGTCCCAGCCTTTTTTCCAGTACGGCTATTTTCAAGTAATTCCAAATTTCTCTTTGAATAATGATCCATCTTGAGAAAATATCGTGGCTCATAATGAATTGCACGTTGTAGATGACCCAAACTGCGCTTTTGAGTATTATTTAAATAACTAATTAGGTGTCGTACGGTCTCAATCTCTAATGAATCTTTCAAATCTTGTATTGCATAATTTAATTCAGAATTTTCAATGGTCTCATTTTGTTTTGAAATCAAAATTTTTAATGGTGCTAAATCTTCTAGCGTCGCTGTTGATACTGTTTGATCTACAACCAATTCCTTGGTTTGCAAACTGATCAATTCATTTATTACCTGCTCAAGAGAATTTAAACTTGCAGACTTTAGCTCACCTGTAGACAAATCAGTATACGCGAAACCGTATAATTCTCCTTCTTGATGGAGTGCGGTCAGATAATTATTTTTTTTTGCTTCATTCGCAGAATTGTCAATCATTGTTCCGGGTGTCACGAGTTGAATTACTTCACGTTTCACCATTCCCTGTGCGAGTTTTGGATCCTCCATCTGCTCACAAATTGCAACTTTATAACCTTGCTCAACTAAAATATCAATATAGTTTTGTGCAGCATGATGAGGAACACCGCACATTGGAATTTTATCTGCAGCATTTTTATTACGGGTTGTTAAAGTCAGCTCTAATAATTGTGACCCTTTAATTGCGTCATCATAAAACATCTCATAAAAATCACCCAAACGGTAGAATAAAAAGGCATCAGAATATTGTTCTTTAATCTTTAAATACTGCTCCATCATAGGGGTATTCTTTGTTTTTTGCGGCATCCCTTAATCTCCTTTACTCTTTTTTAGTCCTCAAAAGGATGATCTGTATTAATTTGAATGGTCTGAATCTTCTTTGCAGTACCATCATCTGTCAGATCAATTAAACATCCTGATAAAGTTTGTCTTCCATCTTCATCAACTTCAAATCTTGTCGGCATCTGATTAAGAAATCTTTCAATCACATTTTCACGGCGCATCCCTATGATGCCATCATAGGGTCCGGTCATTCCAACATCGGCCAAGAATGCTGTTCCTTGAGGTAAAACGCGGGCATCATTAGTTTGGACATGCGTATGAGTTCCAACCACTGCTGAAAGCTGGCCATCAAAAAACCAAGCAAAAGCCTGTTTCTCACTTGTTGTTTCAGCATGAAAATCAACAAAAATGAAGTTTGTTTCTTTTTTGATTTCTTTAATTAATGTCGCTGCAACTGCAAAAGGATCATCAGAAGGAGTCATGAAAACTCTGCCCTGCATATTAATCACAGCAAGTTTTTGCTGATTTATTTGCATTATTGTATAACCAACACCTGGTACTTTACCTGCAGGCAAATTAGCGGGACGTACCATTTTTTTTGCTCTGCCTATAAATTCATTTATTTCTGGATTATCCCAGACATGATTACCCATCGTAATGACATCTGCTCCCAAACTCAGAATCTTTTTATAGACCTTTTCATTAATACCTCTTCCTCTTGTCGCATTTTCGGCATTAACAATCGTTGCTTGCGGATGAAATTTTCTCTTTAATCTGGGAAGATATTCTTCAATCATATTCTGACCAGAATTCCCCATAACGTCACCAATGAACAAAATTCGCATTCTTTTCCTCTTTTCTACAAAACTCATAATCTTAATTTTAGCATTTTTCTTGAATTGTTGTGCACCTTGACACGTTTTTTTGTTAATTTTATCTGAACAATCAAAAAAGCTGTGACACTATCATTACGCCGTCACAGCCTTCATATTCGGTCACATTTACAACTTTCCTGCAACCTTTAAAAATTTATTAAACCTAATCTAACATAATCAGCAAGCAAAAATAGTCAATTACTTGGCATACTCGATTGCACGCACTTCCCTAATAACAGTGACTTTAATGTGTCCCGGATATTCCATCTCTTCTTCGATTTGGTTTTTAATATCACGTGCTAACACAGTTGATTCCAAATCACTAACTTCATTAGGTTTTACGATTACACGTACTTCACGCCCAGCCTGAATTGCATAGCTCTTCTTAACGCCATCAAAAGCATTGGTAATCTCTTCAAGTTTTTCAAGTCGATGAATATAGCTTTCAAGCGACTCGCTTCGAGCACCTGGCCTTGCTGCGGAAATCGCATCTGCAGCTGCTACCAAGACAGCAATCGTATACTTAGCCTCAACATCGCCATGATGTGAAGCTATCGTGTTGATAACCGTGTCACTCTCATGATACTTCTTAGTGAGTTCAACACCAATCTGAACATGTGAGCCATCCACTTCATGGTCAATCGCCTTGCCAATATCATGCAGTAATCCTGCACGCTTTGCCAAATTGACATCTTCACCTAATTCTGATGCCAACACTCCTGCTATTTTAGCCACTTCAATCGAATGATCAAGAACATTCTGACCATAACTGGTACGGAACTTCAAACGACCAATTGTCTTGATCAAGTCAGGATGAATTGAATGCAGTCCTAATTCAAAAATTGCTTCTTCACCAATGTCACGAACTTTTGCATCCATTTCTTTAGTTGATTTTTCAACCATTTCTTCAATTCTGGCCGGATGGATTCGTCCGTCTTGAATCAATTTTTCAAGTGTCATCTTAGCGATTTCTCTTCTGATTGGATCAAAACCACTTAAAACAACGGCTTCTGGGGTATCATCAATAATTAAATCAATCCCAGTCAATGTCTCCAGTGTCCGAATGTTACGCCCTTCACGTCCAATAATTCGACCTTTCATCTCATCATTTGGTAATGAAACCACTGATACAGTCGTCTCCGAAACAGTATCTGCAGCACTCCTCTCGATGGCTTGCGCAATCAAAATTCTGGCAGTACGATCAGCGCTAGCTTTTGCTTCATCTTCACTATCTTTAATCATAACTGCCATCTCATGACTTAATGCCTCTTTTGTTTCAGACATCACGATTTTGCGAGCATCTTCATGTGACAGCTCTGCAACTTTCTCCAACTCTAATTCTTGTTCATGAACCAGTGAATCAGCCTTTGCTTGTTTCTTTTCAATTTCTTTTTGCTGCTGCTCCAAGTGATTTTCTTTTTGAATTAAACCTTGCTCACGTTTTTCGAGTGCTCCGTCTTTTCTATCTAGGTTTTCCTCTCTTTGCAGTAACCGATTTTCTTGTCTTTGAATCTCAGACCTACGTTCCTTTAATTCACTTTCTATCTCGCCACGATAACGATGACTTTCATCCTTAGCTTCTAAAATAGCTTCTTTTTTTTGTGTCTCTGCCTCTTTTTCAGCATTCTTCAAGATTCCTTGCGCAGTTTGCGTAGCAATATCGAGTGTTTTCTCGTAACTTTTCTTATGAGCTACGATGCCCCCAGCAAATCCAATACCAAAAGTTATAATAGCGATGGCGAGGATAATAATTGTAAAATTCAAACTTTCACCTCCACATCGTCAAAAAATGATTACTAAATTAACAATCATTACTTTTTAGATGTATTTTAATTTATCCATACACGTGTATTTTACGTTGTAAAACCATGTTATGTCAACATAAAACATGCCACTTTGTATAATGCAAATGTTTTCCACTCCGATATTAAAGCTCGTTCTCTAGACAAAAAAGTTCTGACAGAGTCAAGACAACTTGATTCTACCAGAACTTTTCCAAAATAACTAATTACTTTGCAGTTTAAAACCAGTAATTACATTTCTTCAGGTGCCTGAACTCCCAATAAACGTAGGGACTCATTTAATACTGTTGCAACACTCTTGACTAATGCAAGACGTGAGAGCATTTGTTCATCTTCAACTAGAATTTTTGTGTGTGCGTAATACTTATTAAATGCTTTTGCAAGATGCAAAGAATACTTCGCAATGACTGATGGTTCGTATTCTTCAGCGGCACGCTTGATTACATCTGGGAACGCGGCAATCTTAGTAATAACCTCCCATGAATCCTCGTCATCCAATTGATATGTCATTTCTGCAGTCAATTTTGGATTATTTGCTTTTCTTAAAATACTCATTGCTCTAGCATGTGAGTACTGCACATATGGTCCCGTTTCTCCTTCGAAACGTACAACTTCTTCCAAGTCAAAGTCAAAATTATTCATTCTCTCGTTCTTTAAATCATGGAATATTACTGCCCCAACTCCAACTTGATCCGCAACTTCTTTCTTGTTATTCAAATCTGGATTTTTTTCAGCAATTTGTTTTTCTGCCAACTTGATTGCATCATCCAAAACTTCCTCAAGCAAGATAACCCGTCCGGCTCTAGTAGAAAGCTTTTTCCCACCTTGAGTGATTAAACCAAATGGGATATGATGGATGTCCTCAGACCAGTCTTCCCCCATTTCATTCAAGACAGCTTTTAGCTGTTTAAAATGATTTGTCTGCTCATTACCAACAACATAGAGCGACTGAACAAAATCATAAGTTCGTTTGCGATAGATTGCTGCTGCTAAGTCTCTTGTTATATATAACGTTGCGCCATCTGTCTTTTTGATCAAAGCAGGATTGAGGTTATATTTTTCAAGATCAACTATCTGTGCCCCCTGACTTTCTTTCAACAAATTACGGTCTTCAAGCATCGAAACTACTTCGTCCATCTTGTCATTGTAAAAGGCTTCTCCGTTATACGAGTCAAACTCAACACCTAGCACACCGTAGATTTTCATAAACGATTTAAGTGACTCTTTGCGGAACCATTTCCACAAACGAACGGCTTCTTCGTCTCCATCTTCTAATTTTTTGAACCATGCACGGGCTTCTTCATCTAGTTCAGGATGATCGACATCCTCTTTATGAAAACGTACATAATACTCAAGTAATTTATTGATTGGATCAGCCTTAACTTCTTCTTCGCTTCCCCAAAGTTTATATGCTTCAATCAACTTACCGAACTGTGTACCCCAATCACCTAAATGATTAATCTTGATTGGTTTGTAATTTGTTTTTTGCAGTATCTTGGCAATTGAGTTCCCTATAACAGTCGAGCGTAAATGCCCCATCGACATAGGTTTTGCAATATTGGGTGAAGACATGTCAATTGGCACATTTCCTGCATTACCTATATTTTGATCACCATATTTTGAATCTTCTTCGATTACTTGATGCAAAATATCCGCACTAAAAATATTCTTATCTAGGAAGAAGTTAACATATGGGCCGACTGCTTCTATTTTTTGAAAGCCCTTCTGGTCAATATTTGCAACAATATCTGCTGCAATCATTTGGGGTGCCTTATGCATAACTTTTGCCAGAGGAAACGCTGGAAAGGCAAAATCACCCAATTCTAAACTCTTAGGCTTTTCAAGTAAATCATAAACTTTCTTTTCTGAAATCTGACCATCTAAAACTTTAACTAATGCATCTGAAACTAATTTTTTGTAATCCATAACCTTCTCCTTTTTTTATGTATAAAAAAACTCTTACATTAAAAAATGCAAGAGACGAGATAAACCCGCGGTACCACTCTAATTGATTAGTAATCCACTCATTATTAAATTATCTTCCTAGAAAGTACGATTCGCATTAGTTTTAATCCCTGGCTCACATCAACCCAAGGTCGCTTAAATATCCACTAATCTACTAATTTTCATGATTGGAAATATACAATATACAACTGCTACAAAAGCGGGTGACGAGAATCGAACTCGCGACATCAGCTTGGGAAGCTGGGATTTTACCACTAAACTACACCCGCACAACAAATAGTAGTATAGCATAAAATACTTTCTATGTCAGTATTATTTTACAGTGACTTTCTTCATGTCTTTCAGTCTTACGATTACTCGATTATGAAAATCATTAACGGCAACTTCATCGGTAGCATCATGTTCCACAATCGCTACCATTGCTGAGTTTTCATAAATTTTTTCCACCGCACCAACAAAATCATGACTCAATGTTCCGAATTTTTTGCATTTGACTTTTTCACCAATTTTAAATTCTGTTTCCATATGATCTACCTACCTTTATTCAATAATCTTTAGCATGATATCAAATTTGTATAGGCAAATCAACAATTTAAACTAGTTTTTCGCTATGCTTTTAAAAAAATTACGATACTTGCTGATCTTTTTCGTATTGTTTCTTCTTTAACATCTGCATTGCTCTGAAATAGGACACAATCAACACACAGCAAGAACCCAGCCACGCCAACGGATTAGCGAAACATGCACCAACATATCCAACAGTTGTTGCCAAAAAGATTGCAGCTAAACATCTCATTACCAGCTCCATAACCCCAGCAAGAGTTGGAATAATACTGCGACCTAAGCCTTGCAATGTGTATCGCAAAATAAACAAAGTAGCTAGGATTGCATAAAGACTACTATTGGCATTAAAGTAAACTTGCGATAGCTGTAATACTTTTTCTTCAGAGTTACCAACAAATAAGACGACCAAGTCTCTCCCAAAAAAGATAACAAGTCCACCTGCAACAATGCTAAATAAGCCAGAAACCAGCAAACACTGTTTTACGCCCTTTATAATTCTGCCATATTTTCCCGCACCATAATTTTGTGCAGTGAAGGTAGCCATGGCAACTCCAAAAGACATCATTGGCTGAATTGCCACTTGGTCAATCTTGCTTGCCGCTGTTGTAGCAGCCACAGCAGTGGTTCCTAGTCCATTTAAAGCCGATTGAACCATAATGCCACCAATTGCAATAATTGATGCTTGGAAAGCCATTGGCAGGCCAATATAAAGATGCTGCTTAAAATCTCTCATTGAAAATGTTGTAAAATCCCTTTTTTTGACCTGCAATAAGGGAATTTTTCTCATAATATAAATAATACATAGTGCGACTGAGAAAATTTGAGCGATAACAGTTGCATATCCCGCACCATCAACTCCCATATGAAATACCAAAATAAAAATCAATTCTAGAACGATATTGACTATCGCCGCAACGATCAGAAAATAAAGTGGGGTCTGACTATCTCCGAGAGCTCGAATAACATTTGCTAGAAGATTGAATGCCATGGAAGAAAAAATTCCTGCAAAAATAATCGAAATAAATAACTTTGCATCGGCTTCAATTGCCTTGGGTGTTTGCATCAAATTTAAAATATCGCCAATAAAGTAAAGACTCAGAAAGGTTAAAATAACGGCTGCAATAGCACTAATAATAATGCTGACCGCGAAGCTTTGTCGAACTTTGCGATAATTACCCGCTCCAAAATGCTGCGCTGTAATAATAGAAAGCCCCGCAGTTAATCCTTGAGCAAAACCAATTATTAAAAACTGGATACTCCCAGTTGAACCAACAGCGGCTAATTGATTAACGCCCAGAGTCTGTCCAACAATCAAAGTATCTGAAATGCTATATAATTGTTGAAAAAGATTACCCACTAATAATGGAATGGTAAACATTAAAATAAGTTTAATCGGACTTCCTTCAGTTAGCTCCTTCAATAGTTTACCCCCCATTCAGAATTTACGATAAATATCACTCTATGAAATCATATTTTACCATGTTAGCATACGGAGAAAAACAAATGAACCCCCATCTCAAAAAATTATTGGTGTATTTGCTCTTGTGGGTAACGTTTTGCCACATATTTTTGAATTTCGCTAACAAACGCTCTTGTAGAAGGCGTTTGTTTGGTCTCAAAATGAGAAATCAAACAAATTGTGCGATAAAAATGTTCCTTGAAAGGATAATGATTCACATTGCCTGATAATTTTTGTAAAGCCAGTTCAGGTAAAATTCCCAACCCCAAACCACTTTCGACCATTGCAATGATGGAAGCATCATCAATACTGTATTGGATAGAATTAACTGAAACATCGTATGTGTCCAAAGCTCTCTTAGTATCACGATCATAATCTATTTGCTGTAAAATAAAATTTTCATTTTTGATATCTTCTTTTGTAACTACTCCAGCTTGGGGATTAAAACTTTCTGGTGCTATGCAGTAAATCGGGTCACGGTGCAATGGCAAAACTTCCAGCTTTTCTTTGATTGGTAATGCACTGAAACCAATATCAAGTGTTCCTAGACGAACCTGTTCCGCAACCTCATTAAAATTCCCTTGCGTAACTGACAATTCAATATCTGGGTATTCTTTCTTAAAACTCTGAATAATATCCGGCAGCCAGTTAATACAGACACTACTGAACGCTCCAATCCGAATTCGTCCCTGATTTAACCCATTGATTCGGGCCGCTTCTTCTGCTAGTTTTGCCTCAGAATTCAAAATATCCTGAATAACTGGCAAAACTTTCTGCCCATCCGGAGTCAGTTTCACTCCAGTTCTATTGCGAATAAATAATGCAAATCCAAGTTCTTTTTCCAGGCCTGCAATCGAATGACTGATTGCTGAAGGCGTAACATTCAATTGTGTTGCCGCAGCAAAAAATGTCTTGCGCTTTGCAACCTCACTAAAAACTTCATACGAAAATGTGGACATATTTGACACCTCTATATTTTAATGATGAATTATATTCATCTTAAATTGAAAAAAATGAATTTTACTTAATTCAGAAATAACGGTACACTTTAATCATTAACAAAACAAGTAAAAATATCTGAGGAGGATTTATTATGATACCAACTTTTTCAAGTCGCATAAATCAAGAACCAACTAGCCTTGACGCATTATTCGCGTTGAGTGGCCGAGCTGACTTGATTTCATTTGCGGGTGGCTATCCAGATCCTGCTCTGTTTCCCAAGAAGGAACTTAACAATGCATTTGAGAATAGAATAAAGAATGCATCTACTGAAATTTTTCAATATCGCTCAGTACTAGGATACGAACCATTACGCCAAAAAATCGCTAATTATGCTAAAACAACTGGAACAACTTGCAGTCCAGAAAATATTATGCTGACACAAGGTGCACAACAAGGGATCAAACTTCTGGCAGATCTCTTTCTTGATGATTTTGACGGAGTTGTAGTTGAAGCACCTACATATATAGGTGGGCTCGAAGCATTCAACGAACATAAGCCAACTTATTACGAAGTACCAATGGAAGACGATGGTATGAATATGGATGTATTGGCAGAAACACTTGAAGAAAACGACGTCAAGCTTATTTATACGATTCCAAATTTTCAAAATCCAACGGGTTATTGCATGTCTGTTGAAAAAAGAAAACAACTCGCTGAATTAGCTTCCAAGTATAATGTTATCGTTATTGAAGATGACCCTTACCGTGAACTACGCTACGTTGGGAACTCTCTTCCTTCCATTAAATCATTTGATTTAACTGAGAATGTCGTTACTTTAGGAAGCTTTTCAAAAATTTTATCACCTGCCCTTCGATGTGGTTGGTTAATTGGTGCTAAAGACATCATCAATCAGCTGTCATCATTAAGACTATCTTATGACTGCCAATCTTCAAATATCCTGTTAGAAGGCATCGATGAATATTTGGAACATAATGATATTGCAACACATATCACCAAGTTACGTACCGCCTATCGACAAAAAATGAATGCAATGTTATCTGGACTTTCAGAAAATCTTCCCGTAGAATGTAGTTTTTCTAAACCCCAAGGCGGTTTCTTCATTTGGGTAAATTTGCCTGAATCACTTGATGCACGCAAGTTATTGAATAAGACAAAAAAAGTGGCATTTTTGGAAGGTTCATCCCTATTTGCAACTTCCAAGGAAGCAAATCATCTTAGACTTAATTTTACCGGAATTACGGAAAAACAGATTGAAGAAGGCTGTATCGATCTTGGCAATACGATTAAAAATGCACTTTTAGCATTAACAATCTAGCTATCTCTACATTTTTTCTCAATATTACTAAAATATTATATTTTAAAAAGGAGTGTAACACGAGAATTGTTTCTTGTCTCGTTACACTCTTTTTTTACAATTATTTTGAAATTCTTGGATATTGGTTACATCAGTGCCTTATTTCCAATATCTTTACGATAGTAGCAATTTTTAAATTCAAGTTCATCTATATACGCGTATGCCTCACTTTGCGCATTACTAAGAGTATCTTGCAGTGAAACTACACTAAGTATTCTGCCTCCATTACCATATAAGCTACCATTTTTTGCAAGCACGTTAGCATAATCGATTGAAATACCAGCTTTTTCCCCAAATTTAGGAATCAATTGTCCCTTTACAGGTGAAGTTGGATAACCTTCAGCAGCCAGCACTATCCCAAGACATGCCTGCGAACTAATTTCTAATTGATTCATTTTTATATCATTAAGACAATTATCAATTATTTCCGCAAAATCTGTCTTTAATCTTGGTAATACCACTTGCGTTTCAGGATCTCCTAGTCTGACATTATATTCAATTACTTTTGGCCCATTGTCTGTCAGGATTAGACCGATGTACAAGATGCCATGATAATCAAAGTTATCTTTATTAAGACCAGCAATCGAAGGTTCAACTACCTTTGAAACCATTTCTTGATAATCTTTCTCCAATAGTTGAGGAACAGGACTGTAAGCACCCATTCCACCCGTGTTAGGACCCTCATCGTTATCATACGCACGCTTATGATCCTGCGCCATCGGTAAAATCTGAAAATCAGTCCCATTGACTACAACAAACAAAGAATATTCTGGGCCAGTTAAAAATTCTTCAAGAACAACCTGGCTCTCTCCATTCGTAAACATCTTGCTAATAACCTTTTGCGCATCTTTTCTCGACTTTGCAATTGTAACCCCTTTTCCGGCAGCAAGACCATCTGCCTTGACCACGATAGGAGCATCAAAATCTTCAAGTGCTGCGATGGCCTCTTTCGCGCTTTGAAAGGTTTGATAATCAGCAGTTGGAATATCATGTCTTACCATAAACTTCAAGGCAAAGTCCTTTGAACCTTCTAATTGAGCCGCAAACTTATTGGGTCCAAAGATTGCAAGTCCACGTTCTCTGAAATAATCGGTAATACCCGCAACAAGTGCATCTTCTGGTCCAACAAAAGTCCAATCAATTTGATTCTCAACTACAAAATCTGCCAAAGAGCTAAAATCCAACTCTGAAATATTCACAGTCTTAATCCCAGCTGACTCCATCCCGCTATTTCCAGGAGCACAATAAACATTAACAACATTTTGACTTTCATTAAAGGATTTACAGATGGCATGTTCGCGTCCACCAGAACCGACTACCAACAAATTAAGTTTCTTACTCACAATTACATCCCCCAGCTTAATGTCTGAAATGACGGATACCAGTTGTCAGCATCGTAATCCCATATTTGTTAGCCATCGCAATTGAATCTTTGTCTCGAATACTGCCTCCTGGTTGTACAATTGCCTTAATTCCATGTTTAGCAGCGTACTCAACACAATCATCCATTGGGAAGAATGCATCACTAGCTAATACGGCTGTATCATCCAAGTCATTACCAGCATTTTTAATAGCAATTTTAGTTGAATCAATTCTGTTAGGTTGACCTGCACCAATCCCTAGGGTTTGGTTCTCATTTGTCACAACAATTGCGTTACTCTTAGTATGTTTGACTGCTTTCCATGCAAACAAGAGTGTTTTTAGTTGTTCTGCCGTAGGTTGTTTTTCTGTTACCACTGTCCAATTTGCAGGGTCTTCTTCCAAAACATCTTGTTCCTGCACAAGTAAACCACCCATCACAGAAACAGTTTCCTTATTTGGTTTTTCATCCTTATTTGTGAAATCCAACTGAAGTAAACGAATATTTTTCTTTTTAGCTAAAACTTCAAATGCCTCATCTTCATATGCTGGTGCGATGATAATCTCTAGGAACAAGGAATGCATCTTTTCGGCCGTTGCCAAATCAACCTTGCGATTTAAAACAATTACACCACCAAAAATTGAAATAGAGTCAGCTGCATAAGCCCTATCCCAAGCTTCTTCAAGAGTATTCCCCTTGCCAATACCACAAGGATTCATATGCTTAAGTGCCACAACTGTTGGTTCAGCAAATTCACGCGCAATCCTGATAGCAGCATCAGCATCTTTGATATTGTTATAAGACAATTTCTTACCGTGCAGCTGCTTGGCATTTGTTATTGCATAGCTTTTTGGTAATGCATCCTTATAAAACCATGCTTTTTGATGGCTATTTTCGCCATAACGCATTGTATCCTCTAAGTCATAAGTTAGCGTCAATTTCTCTGGTGCAACAATTCCCGCTTTGTCAGTTAAGTAACTTGCAATCAATGCATCATAAGCAGCCGTATGCCTAAACACCTTAGCAGCAAATCCAGCACGCGTTTCTAGCTTGGTGTCCCCAAATTCATCCAATTCATCCGCAACGACTTGATAATCTGCGCTATCAACAACAACGGTCACGTCGTGATAATTTTTTGCTGCGCTGCGCAGCATACTAGGCCCACCAATATCAATGTTCTCAATTGCATCTGCAAGTGTCACATCAGGTTTTTCAATTGTTTCTTTGAATGGATAAAGATTTACACAAACCAAATCAATAGGTTGAATGTGCAGTTCTTTCATCGTCTTAACATGTTCTGGCAAATCTCTTCGTCCAAGTAAACCACCATGAATAAATGGATTTAAAGTTTTTACACGTCCATCAAGAATCTCTGGAAAACCAGTGACATCTTCCACTGAAATCGTTTCTATACCGGCATCTTCCAATACCTTTTTTGTGCCGCCGGTAGAGATGATTTCAAAATCATTCTCAATCAATTTCTGTGCAAATGACACCAATCCTGTTTTGTCAGAAACACTCATCAAAGCTCGCTTCATTTTTTATTATTCTCCTTTTTCAGTTAATTCATTCAAAATAGATTTTACAACCTGAGGATACAACTGATGCTCACATGCATGAATTCGTGCTTCCAAAGACTCAACAGTATCATCCTCAAAAATTGGAACTCTTTTTTGTGCAATAATTGGACCCGAATCCAAGCCTGAATCAATATAATGTACAGTCACACCAGTCTGTTTCTTGTGATCTTCAAAAGCGCGTTCGATTGAGTGAAGACCTGGATATTCTGGTAGGTAAGCTGGATGAAGATTAACAATTCTACCTTCATAGTTATCAAGAATT
This sequence comes from Liquorilactobacillus mali, assembly GCF_001437155.1. Taxonomy (GTDB): domain Bacteria; phylum Bacillota; class Bacilli; order Lactobacillales; family Lactobacillaceae; genus Liquorilactobacillus; species Liquorilactobacillus mali_A. The sequence goes on along the minus strand of NZ_JQAR01000004.1, from coordinate 40,212 downwards.
GGTGTTCCAATAACTCTTAGATAACCTGCAAGAATTATAAAATCAATTTTATAACTCTCAAGCAGCTCTGCAATTTTTTCTTCATACTTCTTTTTACCACCAGACTCCTTAACGGTAAATGTCTCGAAAGTCACATGATGCTTTTTGGCACGCTCAACCACATAAGCATCTGGATGATCACAAAACAATAATGCTAATTCACCTTGAAGCTCTTTTTTCTCAAATAAGTCCGCAAATATCTCGAAATTTGTCCCATTACCTGATGCAAAAATTGCAACTCTCATATCAATTGCCTCACTTAAAACTAATTTTTTCAGAATTATCAGGTCTAGCAGCTAACTTACCAATAATATAAAACTTTTCTTCTTCAGAAGCCAAAATGGCTTTTGCTTTCTCTAAGTTAGCAGGAGAAATGGCAACTACCATTCCTAATCCCATATTAAATGCCTCAAAACAATCTTCATCTGACAAATTACCCTGTTCTTTTAGATACTCAAAGATAGGCAATATTGGCCAAGAATCCCGCCTAATTTGTGCTTGCAATCGCTTGTTGAACATGCGCGGTAAATTTTCGATTAGACCACCGCCAGTAATATGACTAACACCGTTGACAATTGCTGCTTCTAATAATGGTAACAGAGACTTAACATATATTCTAGTCGGTTCAAGCAACACTTCACCAAGTGACATTCCATTGAACATTGATGGTCTATCCGAAAGTTCAAACTCATTGTCCTTGAAAAGAATCTGTCTTACTAATGAAAAACCGTTAGAATGTAGTCCGCTTGATGGTAAGCCAATCAGAATATCCCCTGCTTGTGGTTTTTCATTAGTTAATAGCTGACTTTTTTCTACTACACCAGTTGAATATCCTGCTAAATCATATTCTTCAGGTGAATACATATCGGGCATTTCAGCCGTTTCACCACCAATTAGTGCAACTTTTGCTTGCCGACAGCCGCTTGCAATTCCCTTGACGATTGCAGCCATTTTTTCAGGATTGTTATGACCAGTTGCAATATAATCTAGAAAAAATAGTGGCTTTGCTCCTTGCGCAACAATGTCATTGACACACATTGCAACACAATCAATCCCGATTGTCTCATGCTTATCTGCTCTTTGTGCAATCAACAATTTTGTTCCAACACCATCAGTACCTGATACCAAGACCGGATGTTTAATATTTAATTCTCCTAAATCAAATAATCCGCCAAAGCTCCCAAGGCCACCGAGAACACCAGGTTGTTTGGTACTTGCTACTTCATTTTTAATTCGCGCAACAAGTTCATATCCAGCGTTTACATCCACGCCTGCATCTCGATACCTACTCATTTCGCACCAACCTCCAATTCATGCTGATGTTTTAGCGACTTCAAGTAACCTTCTTCATAATCGTATAAAGGAGTTGGATACTTACCATCAAAGTAAGCAACACACAGTCCACCATTTGGAGCATTATTTGCATCGGGAATATCAATTGCCTTGATTAAATTCGGAATAGTCAAAAACTCAAGTGAGTCCGCACCAATTTCCTTACACATCTCATCAACGGAATAATTAGCCGCCATGAGTTCAGAACGTGTAGAAATGTCAATTCCGTAAAAACACGGGAAACGTAAAGGTGGTGAGGCAATTCGCATATGAACTTCCTTAGCACCAGCTTCCCTTAATAATCTAACAATTTGCTTACTTGTGGTCCCACGAACAATCGAATCATCAATAATTGCAACTTTCTTGCCTTCAACAACTCCACGAACGGCGGATAATTTCATTTTGACCCCACGCTCGCGTAGTTCTTGTGTTGGTTGAATAAAAGTTCTTGCAATATATTGATTTTTTATCAATCCCATTTCGTAAGGCAAGCCACTTTCTTCGGCATATCCGCTTGCAGCTGACAAAGAAGAATTAGGTACGCCAACTACCATGTCGACATCAAGTGGGGCTTGTCTTGCTAGCAATCTACCCATCTTTTTACGTGCATTGTGTACTGTCACACCGTGAATAATCGAATCTGGACGTGAAAAATAAATATATTCCATTGAGCAAATTGCCAATTGAGTATCATCTGTATAACGATCTATATGCAGACCATCCTTATCAATAATTATTAATTCACCTGGCTGAACATCTCGGACTAATTTTGCTCCTACCATGTCCAAAGCACATGTTTCACTGGCAACGACATAAGAACCATTTGCAAGCTGTCCAATTGACAATGGTCTAAAGCCGTTTGGATCTAACGCTGCAATTAGACTATCTTCACGCAATAACAAAAATGCAAAACCACCATGAACCTGGTTTAGACTTGCTTTGAGTGCATCAATAAAGTCCATATGTTTCTTTTGTCGAATCAAATGAATCAAGATCTCAGTATCTGAAGTAGACTGAAAGATAGCACCATCTTTTTCAAGTTCACGCTTAATTGTCTCAGCATTAGTGAGATTGCCATTATGAGCTAGTGCAACATCACCATCTCCAAAATGAAATAAAAATGGTTGTACATTCGCAAGAATATTATTTCCGCTTGTTCCATACCGTACATGTCCGATTGCAGCCATTCCAACTAAATTATCCAAGTTTTCCTTATTTGCAAAAACTTCGGCCAATAACCCACGATTCCTAAACTGCTGCAGTTTTTCTCCATCGCTCACAACAATTCCGGCACCTTCCTGCCCTCGATGTTGCAAACTATGCAATCCAAAATATGTCAGATGGCTTGCTTCTGGTGTACCAAAAACACCAAAAACACCACATTCTTCATTTAATCCTTTTATTTCATAAGGCATGGTATTGCTTCCTCCCAAATTTTCTGAGCTTCCGCAACTTGAATCTCAAAATCTACATTTTGACATTTCAAATGTACCTTCTGATTTGCGGTCGTCTCACCAATCTCCATACAATCATCTTCCATTATCTCGACAAACTTCTCAACATTTTCAGGAATCACGCTCACAACAAATCTCCCTGGAGTCTCACTGAACAAATCTTGTGCCTTCATTGCCTTTAATTCAATATCTAGTCCTATATCACTTGAAAAAGTACTCTCTACCAAACCTACACCAAGTCCACCTTCACTCAAGTCATGAGCACTATCTACTAGCCCTGCTTCAATTGCTTGTAATAATTTGAGAAGCTTTTTACTTTCAAATTCAGTATCAATAGCGTTCAACGTACCTGAAATTTTGCCGGTCAACATTTTTTGAATCTCAGAACCTGCAAAATCGGCACGTGTGTCACCTACTAAGAACACCTTAGCTCCACTGTTTTTGAAAGTATTAGTCAAGTGTTTATTAATATCCTTGACTAAACCAACCATACCGACCATTGGAGTAGGATAAATTGCTTCACCATTGTTTTCATTATATAGCGACACATTTCCAGAAATTACGGGTGTGTTCAGCACGCGACAAGTCTCAGACATCCCTAAAACTGACTGATGCAATTCCCAATAAATTTCAGGATCATTAGGGTCACCGTAGTTCAAACAATCAGTCATTGCTAAAGGAAGTGCTCCACTTGCAATCAAGTTTGCGGCAGCCTCTAAAACGGCAATTTGTCCACCAACAAAAGGATCAAGGTATACGAAACGTCCATTTCCATCAGATGTCATCGCTAAACCCTTATTTGTTCTTCTGATACGCAAGACAGCCGCATCACTACCAGGTCCAACAACTGTATTAGTTCTAACCTGTGAATCGTACGTTTGCGTAAAGATTTCCTTTGATGCAATTGTTGGTTGGGCCAATAATTTTCTTAGTATCTCTTCAACATCTGTAAATTCTGGAATCCAATTAGATAAATTCTCAGCTTGTGTAATTCTTTCTGGTTTTCTTTCTTCACTAGGTTCCTCTAAAACATCGTCTGTCAAACTTGAAACAGGAATATTGGTAACAATTTCACCATGATGTCTCAAAACGTAGTCATTTCCATCTGTAACACGGCCGATTACGACTGCCTCTAATCCATAGTCTTTGAATAAAGATTTAACCTCTTCTTCGAATCCTGCACGAACGCACAACAGCATTCTTTCCTGCGACTCACTTAGCATAATCTCATATGCTGACATTTCTGTTTCTCGTTGCGGTACATTATCTAACGTTAAATCCATTCCGCTGCCAGCCTTAGACGCCATTTCACAACTCGATGAAACAATTCCAGCCGCACCCATGTCCTGAATACCAACCAACCATTCCTTATGCTGGCTAGTCAATTCCAAGCATGCTTCCATCAATAGTTTCTCCATAAATGGATCTCCCACTTGAACAGCCGAACGTTGTGTTTCCCGATCATCTGCAAAGTCGGCCGATGCGAAGGTCGCACCATGAATTCCGTCACGACCAGTCTTGGCTCCTACGTACATAACTGCATTGCCAACACCTTTTGCCTGTCCTTTTTGCATGTCTTTTTGATCCATAATACCCACACACATTGCATTTACTAATGGATTACCCGAATAACATTCATCAAAAGTTGTCTCACCGCCAACGGTTGGAATTCCCATACAATTGCCATATCCACCAATTCCTGCAACCACTTCATTAATCAAGTATCTTGTGTGTGCATTGTCAATTTCACCAAAATGCAATGAATCAAGCATCGCAATCGGTCTTGCACCCATACTGAAGATATCGCGAATTATTCCTCCCACACCAGTTGCTGCACCTTCATAAGGTTCAACTGCAGATGGGTGGTTATGACTTTCTGCCTTGAATACAACCGCTTGGTTATCACCAATATCAACAATACCGGCACCTTCACCAGGTCCTTGCAATACACGTTCATTTCTGTTAGGAAATTCGCGCAATACTGGTTTTGATTTCTTATAAGAACAATGCTCACTCCACATCACTGAGAAAAGACCTGTCTCAGTATAATTGGGCAATCTTCCCAACAACTTTTCAGAGATGAAGTCATATTCCTTTTCTGTCAATCCCCACTCAAGATAAGGTTTTTTGTTTTTTATTTCCACAGGGCTCATTTCGACTTTCACAGCCATCAGCGTACAGCCTCCTCAGTAGTGACTTTCCCATTTTCGAGTAATGATTTGAACAAACGCAGTCCATCCAGATTTCCTAATATTGCTTCAACTGCTCTTTCTGGATGTGGCATCATTCCTAAAACATTACCCGCCTTATTTGTAATACCAGCAATATTATTTAGACTTCCGTTTGGGTTTTCTCCAGCATAGCGAAAAACAACTTGATGATTTTCTTCAAGTTCCGCCAAGGTCTCTTCATCAGCATAATAGCTTCCATCAGCATGTGCGATTGGTAAGGCTATTGTTTCTTTTTCCTTATATTGTGTTGTAAAAAGAGTTTGATTATTTTCAACTGTCAAGGGGACTGTCTTACAAATAAATTTCAAACTATCGTTTTGCTTTAAAGCCCCAGGCAAGAGCCCAGCTTCTGTTAAAATCTGGAAACCATTACAAGTTCCAAAGACTGGCTTGCCTTGCTTAGCAAATTCAACAATTGCTGGCATGATATTACTGAAACGAGCAATTGCGCCACATCTTAAATAATCACCATACGAAAATCCACCTGGTAACATGACTGCGTCAAAGCCATCTAAGTTGTCCTTCTTATGTGAAACGTACTCCACTGCAGCACCACAAACTGTATGAAGTGCCTCAAAAAGATCAATATCGCAATTCGAACCAGGGAAAACCACAACAGCAATCTTCATTACGCTTCCTCCATCACTTCATAATGATATGTTTCTAAATTAAAGTTAACTAACAATTGTTCTGAAACCTGACTAACAATTTCTTCGACCGATTTGCCGTTAGGTTCTATCTGTAAATCAAAAAACTTGCCAACATTTACTTTTTTTACTGCAGAAAAGCCTAAACTATGGATAGCATCTGTAATAGTCTCTCCTTGGGGATTAAAAACTGATTGCTTATAAGTCACAAAAATACGTACATTCACCATAATTACATATCCTCCGTAAGAACTGTTTCTAGTCGTTTTAATACTTCTTCATATACAATCGTCAAATCACCAAGATCACGGCGGTACACATCTTTATCCATATGGGAATTATCCTTCATGTCCCAAAGCCGGCAATTATCTGGAGAAAATTCATCTGCTAAAACAATTTCACCATCTTTTAGTTTGCCGAATTCGAGCTTAAAGTCAATCAAACGTAAATCTATCTTCTTAAATAATTCTGTCAATAAATGATTTACCTTTCGTGAAATATCCCACATCTTTTCGATCTCACTCTCTGTTGCAATTTTTAATGCCAAAATTTGGGAATCATTCATAAAAGGATCATCTAGCTCATCGCTTTTAAAATATGTTTCCTCGACTGGTGTCTCAAATATTTTTCCTTCTTCAACTCCAAAGCGAGTCGTAAAATGACCAGCTGCCACATTTCTTGTGACCATTTCAAGTGGTAGAATAGTTACTTTCTTAACAAGTTCTTCAGTATCTGAAATTCTTTTGATAAAATGATTCTCGATTCCTTGCTGTGTTAGATATTCAAAAATTAAGGAAGATATATGGTTATTCAGAATTCCTTTACCTGAAATCTGATCTTTCTTCTTACCATTCAATGCTGTTGCCTGATCCATGTAAACTACCTTTAAAATCTCATCATCTGCAGTTGTCCACATTTGTTTGGCTTTTCCTGCATAAATCATTTTTTCCATCTTTCAAACTCAATCCTTTCAACTATAAGCGAATATTAAGAGCAACTTCTACCATAAACGGTCACTAATTCACTTAAAGATTAACAATAAAAAAACAAATAGTCAATATGTAAAATCCGAACTTTACTTTCTAATAATTTATATTTTGTTTGTTTTCTTATAAAGATAGCAAAATCAATTACACAGCATATTTTTATTACATAATTAATCCGAACAATAAATTGTATTCAATCATAAGAAATTATGATTGAATTGACATCATATAAAAATATTACTATATCTATTGTTTGCTTTTTAGAGAAAAAACGACTTACAATGCATGACTATCAATAATAAATAAAAAAAACTGGGTCAAAAATTAAATTTTGATCCAGCCTCTGCTGATTTCATTTAGATACGTTTCATAAGTTCAAATTTCTAATCTAACTTCAAATTAATTATAGTAACGAATTCTTATTCCTATAATTTCAAGTTAATGCCTGTGTTCCACAGACCTATGTCACACTCACCGATGTTTCTTTACTGTTATCTTTAAATACTTTTTTGCATCTAACCCAAACCGACGCGCTCAAAAATTTCATCTACATGACGTAAATGCCAATGATAATCAAATGCATCATCCAAGTCTTCTTTTGAAAGTCGACTAGTAATCTTCTTGTCTTGTTCGAGCAATGGGCGGAACTGAACTTGTTTATCCCATGATTCAGCTGTTTTAGGCTGAATCAAATCGTATGCCTCTTCTCGACTCATACCAGTGTCAATCAGTTTAAGAAGAACTCTTCCACTGTAAATCAAGCCGAATGTTCGACCCATATTACGCAGCATATTTTCTGGAAAAACTGTCAAATTCTCTAAAATTCTGCCAAAGCGATTCAGCATGTAGTCTATCAAAATAGTCGTATCTGGTAAAATAATTCTTTCAGCTGAAGAATGTGAAATATCTCTTTCATGCCACAAAGTAACATCTTCAAATGCTGTCACCATATGTCCGCGAACCACACGTGCTAATCCACAAATATTTTCCGAACCAATTGGATTACGTTTATGGGGCATTGCAGATGATCCCTTTTGTCCCTTTGCAAAATGCTCTTCGACTTCTCTCGTTTCAGATTTTTGCAATCCTCGAATCTCAGTTGCAAATTTTTCTAGACTTGTTGCAATTAACGCCAATACTGCAATATATTCAGCATGCAAATCACGTGGTAGAACCTGACTTGAGATTTCTTGGGGACGAATTCCCAATTTCTCACAAACATATTTTTCAACAAATGGATCAATGTTAGCAAATGTCCCCACTGCACCACTGATTTTACCAGCTTCAACTCCCTTAGCAGCATGTTCAAAACGTTCGATATCGCGGTTTATTTCTGAATACCATCTTGCAAGCTTCAGACCAAAAGTAGTTGGTTCGGCATGTACTCCATGAGTTCTACCCATCATTACAGTATTCTTATATTTTTTTGCTTGACTGGCAACAATCTCCTTGAAATGCGCCAAGTCTTTTCGTAATAGCTCATTAACTTGTTTCAATTGGTATCCATAAGCCGTATCAACAACATCTGTACTCGTCAAACCATAGTGAACCCATTTTTTCTCCTCACCAAGCGATTCCGATACGCAGCGGGTAAAAGCAATTACATCGTGATGTGTTGTCTCTTCGATTTCTAAAATTCTGTTAACATCGAATTTAGCATTCTCGCGAATCTTTGCAACATCTGCTGCAGGAATATGTCCAAGTTTTGACCAAGCCTCATCTGCAGCTATCTCTACTTCTAGCCAGCATTCATATTTTTTTTGATCTTCCCAAATTGCTGCCATTTCTGGTCGTGAATATCTTGAAATCATTAGTTTGCTCCTTTAATCCCATACTTTTGTTTTTTCGATCTCAGAAAGTGTTTCTTCAACGTTATTAGTCAAAATTGTAACATGTCCCATCTTCCTATCATGCCGAGCGTCAGCCTTGCCATAATCATGAAAATGCCACTGCGGCTTTTCTGAAACCAGTCTTGCTGCTCCTGCAACATGCTGACCAAGGATATTGACCATAACAACTGGTTTTAGTAACTCAACCTTTGGCATTGGCCAGTTACAGATTGCTCGATTGTGTACGTCAAACTGTGAAAAATTGCATGCCTCAATTGAATAATGCCCTGAATTATGTGGACGTGGGGCAAGCTCATTTACATAAAGTTCACCGTCTTTGCCCACAAACATCTCCACACCAAGGATACCACATAGATTAATCTTGATCGCAATTTTTTCAGCCATCTTTTGTGCTTTTTCTTGCAGAACATGCGAAATCCTTGCAGGTACAATACTCTCATGCAAAATCTGATTTCTATGAATATTTTCGCTTGTAGGAAATAGCGAAATTGCACCATCAACATTTCTCGCAACCATTACGGAAATTTCCTTAGAGAACTCAACCCAATCCTCAAGTATGCACTGTCCTTGTTCTATCAGTTCAGGTGCTCCGGCCAAATCTGTAGCATCATGCAGCACCAACTGTGCTTTTCCATCATAGCCGCCTTGGCATGTCTTTAAAACCGCGGGATATCCGAATTTTTGAATTGTTTCTCTTAAATCAGCAATAGAGTTAATTGCTGCAAAGGGTGTTACCTTCAAACCACTATCTTCTAAAAATGTTTTTTCATTTAATCTATCTTTAGTAATTGCTAACAACTTTGTTCCCTGGGGAACTGAAACCATCCTTGTAACATCTTCTAATGCTTTTAAATCAACATTCTCGAATTCATATGTTAATACATCTGAACGTGCTGCCAGTTCCTCAATTGCAGAAACGTCTTCATATTCTGCAACAATTTGATCATCAGAAACCTGTCCTGCAGAACAATCTGGATTAGGATCTAAGATCAGTACACGAAAACCTGCAGATTTAGCTGAAAATGCCAACATCTGTCCTAATTGTCCTCCACCAATAATTCCAATTGTTTGTCCTTGTGTAATCATCTTAGACAAGAGTCTCACCACTCTTCACTGCTTTATCATGCATCTCTTTACGATAGACCGTAAGTTTTTGTGCAACCTGAGAATCAGTGATCCCGAGTATCTGTAATGCTAATAATGCCGCATTTTTCGCCCCAGCAACACCAATTGCAGTCGTTGCCACCGGGATTCCAGCAGGCATTTGCACAATAGATAATAACGAGTCAAGTCCGCTAAGAGCATGGCTTTGAACGGGCACTCCAATCACTGGTAAAATCGTATTCGCTGCAATCATTCCAGGAAGATGTGCCGCACCACCAGCTCCTGCAATTATTACTTTGATTCCATTATCTGCAGCACCATTGGCAAAATCAAACATTTCCTGTGGCATTCTGTGTGCTGAAATAACTTGTTTGTCAAAACTAACACCAAATTGTTCTATTATATTGGCCGCTTCCTTCATTGTTTTCCAATCAGAGGAGCTTCCCATTATAATACTGATTTCCTTGCTCACCGTTATCCCTCCTAAAGTACAGCCTTAGCTTAGCAAAGGATATAATAATTGTCAAAGCTAAAATCGAACTTTATTTGTAATAATTGTACATTCATACGCATTAAGCTAGTATATTGCCTTAATTATCTCAAAAAAAACTTTTTATTTCGTATTTTATTTTGTAATCATAAAAAAAAGAAAATCTACTAATGAGATTTTCTAATTTATTAACTCTTTTTTATTTTTGCTTACTTTGATTAATCTTCTGCAGCGTTCATTGCTTCTAAAATGATCTCAAGTTGTTCACGTTCTTCTTCAACATTACGTTTCTTTTCATCGTAAGCATTTAATAAGTGGCGTCCCCGTTTTGAGTTGCTAATCCTCGTACAAACTTCGTCAAGTTCAGCAATTTTAGCAACTGTCTCTTGATAATCGTGTAAAATATCAAACTTATTACCCATGACAAAAGTCCTCCTAAAATTAGTTAATTTATCGACTTGAATAATCTAACACTTTTTGTCATGTTTGTGAACAGTTTTATGTTACGATTTCGTTACAAAATTGCTTTCTTGAACATAAATTATCTATACCAATTTGGCACTTTTGACATTCCTTTTTTCCATTATTTTGTTAACATCTCGTGCAATCATCAATTCTTCATCGGTTGGAATCACAAGAGCCTTGACTTTTGAGTTACTTGTAGAAATTACAATGTTCTCTCCTCGTAATGAATTTTTCTCCTCATCAACCTCAATTCCCATGTAGGACAATCTTTTCAAAACCGCACTTCTGATTTCTGCAGAATTTTCTCCAATCCCTGCCGTAAATATTATTCCATCAACCCCATCCATTTCAGCAGTATATGAACCAATATACTTAACGATATCCTTGACAAAAATATCAACAGCAAGCTTTGCACGAGAATTTGTTGTGCTTTCTTCCATGACATCACGCATGTCGGATGATACTCCCGAAATACCTAATAATCCTGATTTCTTATTCAAATCGTAAATTGCTTCGGGCATAGAATGCATATCTAACTTTTGCATCATAAATGATATCATTGCAACATCCGTATCCCCAGAACGAGTAGCCATTGTGATTCCGGTTAAAGGAGTAAATCCCATTGAAGTATCAAAGGATTTGCCATTCTTAATAGCACAAATTGAGGCCCCTGCTCCAAGATGACAGCTAATTAGTTTAAGTTCCTCTAATGGACGCTTCAACATTGAAGCAGCAACACCTGCAACATAACGATGACTAGTGCCATGTGCCCCATACCTTCTTACACCATACTTTTGATACCATTCATATGGCACGCTGAAAATGTAATTTTCTTTTGGCATGGTCTGATGAAATGATGTATCAAAAACCGCTACTGCTGTTGCAGTTGGAAGAATTTTCTTAAATGCTTTAATTCCCATCAAATTTGCTGGATTATGAATTGGAGCATATTCGGCCAATGAATTAATTTTTCGGATAACCTTACTATCAATCGCGACCGATCGTTTAAAATATTCACCACCTGCAACAACACGGTGGCCCACACCTTTTATTTCTGAAAATTCATGAATGATTTCCAGATTAAGCAATAATTCCAGTAGACGCTTAACAGCATATGAATGATCTTTTATTTCTTCATTTGTTTTAAATTCTTCATCAGCACCGTACTTGATTTTTATTGCTCCCTGCGCCAAGCCAATTCTATCAAAAAGACCTTGTGCTAAAACTTGTTCTGTGTTCATTTCAAACAGCTTAAACTTTAGGCTTGAGCTTCCAGCATTAATTGCAATTATCTTTGACATGGGAATTCCCCCTCATTGTATTCAAAGCGCTTTCACAATAATAATATACCAAATTTTCAAATATTTTTCACTAGTACTAATGCGGATTTAATAATTATTCAACAAGTTTTGACTTTCATTCTCCACGAAAAAACATTACAATTAATCTTAGTAATTTTTACGGAGGATATTAATGGACTACAAACAACAATTACTTGATACATTGATTACTAATACAGAGCTTGCCGAAATCTTTGAGATTTTGAAAAAAGAACATTTAAGCACTGCATTTGTCTGCAGCGGTGCTCTTCGGACAATCGTTTGGAATAACCTGTCTTCTCAGAAAACCAATTTGGTTCTAGAAAACATTGATGTTCTATATGCTGATCCCAGCGAATCATATGAGCAATTCTTAACGAGAAAAGCAATCTTCTCACAGAATTATTCCAAATATTTGTGGAATCTTGAAAATATCCGTTTGAATGACGCAAAATCAATGCAGCCATTTGGAAAAGATATTGAGTCAGCACTAAGAAGTGTACCCGAAACTTGCAATAGTGTTGCACTAAATTTAAATGACACTGAATCTGCCATCATTGCCCCATTTTCTTTGGAACATCTCTTTAATTTTGAGATTCATCCAACTCCGCGTTTCCAATCTGATAAAGTTCTACTTGAACAATATAAAGCACGTGTTATTAACAAAAAATGGCAGGTTAAATGGCCAAGACTCAGTTTCTTTGTAGACTAACCTGATGTGGACAAAATAAATATATATGCTTGTTATTGGTAATTTGAAATCAGACGGAAAATTTTGACTTATGGAACATTTTTATATGGAATAATAAAGGGACTGGATCAAAATATAACTTTTGACCAGCCCCTGTTTTTTATAATAGATTTAGTTTTCTTTGTTCTTCTTCCCTAAATACGAATTTCTAATTCCATATGCAAAATAAATTATCAATCCAATGAAGAACCACAACAGAGCATATAACTTAGCATCGTTTCCTAATCCCCAAAAAACACCGAAGGCCCCAAGAAAGGCTAATGCTGGTAACACCGGATAAAATGGCATTTTAAAACTCGGTTTTGGTAAATCTTTACCCTCACGCGAACGTACAGCGTAAATTCCAACAGAAACGAACATAAATGCAATCAATGTTCCCGCAGAAATCAGTTGTGCTAAAAATGCAAACGGGAACAATGCACCAATTACAATACCAATTGTTGAAAGTGTAAGTGTTGCATTATTTGGCAATTTGTCCTTGTTTAACTTTCCTAACCATTTTGGAAGCATACCGTCTCTACCAAATGAATAAAGTAAACGCGATCCTGCCAGCATCATACCTATTAAAGCTGTAAACATTCCTACAACAGCAATTGTTTGTACGACTGTCGCAACAATTGGGTGTCCGCTTTGACGCAATGCCCAGCCAATTGGTTCTGCATTATTAGCATAGTTAGTATACTTAAACATTCCCACAATTACTAATGACACGACTACGAATAATACAACAGCAATCAAAAGTGAGCCTAAAATTCCACGTGGCATTGTTTTCTGAGGATCTTTCGCTTCAGCCGAATTCGCTGCAATTGAATCAAATCCGATATACGAAAGAAAAATTGCTGAAATTCCTGCATATATCCCTTGCCATCCGCCAAAAGCAGAGCCATCCGCATTTAGATGATATTTAGGAATAAATGGCGAATAATTAGCCTTATGCAAGGCAGTCATGCCGACGATTACAAATAGAATAATTGCAAGAACTTTAAGAACAACCAAAATATTCTCAACACGCGCTGCTCCTGAAACACCTCTTGATAATAAAATAGCAACTATCAAAACTACAACCATGGCTACCAAGTCAATAATTCCACCCTCAGTCCCAAAAGCATTAGCAAGCTGTTTTGGAAAATTGACACCAAGTGGTTCTACTAATCCGCGGAAATTTGCAGATATCCCAGAGGCCACAAAGGCAACTGCAATGAAATATTCAGCTAAAAGTGCCCATCCTGCAATCCACGCAAAAAACTCACCAAAAACAACATTTATCCATGAATAGGCAGAACCTGCAAATGGCATGACAGAAGACATTTCAGCATATGCAAATGCTACAAGTCCTGCAACAACAGCTGCCAATAAAAAAGAAATAACAACTGCTGGGCCCGCATGGGTAGCTGCAACCACTCCTGGAAGAGTGAATATTGAAGTAGAAACAATCGTTCCAACACCTAATGCCAAAAAGTCTTTGACAGTCAATACTTGAGACAAATGTGCATCTTTAACTTGATAAACATTTGGATCTTCTTTTAAAAGCAATCTCTTTAAAAATTTTCCCATTAAAACTCCTCCAAATAAATTAATAAATAATAAAATTATATCAAGAATATTAGAGAAGTCAACCGCTAAACTAATTTTTATTTACCAAAAGCTCATTTAATCTTAATAAAAGCAAGTTTGTTTTCCTTATTATTTCTTTTTTTAATATAGAAAAAATATATACCTTAGTTATTAATTAACAATTTTTGCATAAAAATTACTGGTGCTGCTATTAGTAAAAAACAGTGTTTCATAAAGCTCAAAAAAGAATTCAATAAAATATCCCTTGTATCATTTTCTTGAGCTGCTCTTCTTTTGGATCTTTTTAACATCTGATCAGTCATAACTGATTCTTCAGGCGTTTCTGAACTTTCAGTTGTTTTTTCAGCCGATCTTTTTGTTCGACTCATAGTATCGGCAGCGACATTGATATCTTCCTTCACTCCAATATTCATCATATTAAAAGGATTTAATAATAAAAAATTGCTAATTAAATAATAATCCAACACTAGCTTCCAACTTGTTGGAATAACTAATTGCGCCAATGCCAATAAAATAACAAATGATACCGAACTATTAATTAAAATCCTACTATATTTTGCAAAGTTTCCCATTTTCCATTCCTCAATTCATCTTATCCTTCTTGATACCTAAATCAATATTTTTATACGTAATTTATTTCACTAAAAAAGCCAAGGTTAAGAAAATCACCCCAGCTTTATTTCCTTACTTACCTTTAATTATAATTTTATGAGCTCGGTAAAGACTTTCCGATTTACCAGATTTATATAAATCACTGCAATAGTATACAAGTCTAGAAAATAAATCAATAGTCCCATTGAGCCATACAGCATCATAACAATTGATATCCAAAACAGACACTGACTTAAAACGGTCCATTTTTTTCTTGTCTTTATCGCATCAACAATTTCCTTATTGGTAGATTCAGTAAGTTCTATTTCTTTCCCCTTACTTAATTTATCACGTAGTTTTTTCACCATCAAACCTAACCTAATATTGTATGCCATTAACAGTATTAAACTAAATAAAGCAATTATTTCTAATGTTGACATCATCATTACCTCACTTTCAGCCTACAACCAACACATCACACCTTGCAGTCCTGACAACACCATCTGTCACGGAGCCTACGAATATGCGTCCAACCGCAGACATCCCAGTCTTTCCCAAAATAATTAAATCTACCGGATAATCTTCTAAAAAATCATGAGCAATCACAACCTTTGGAGAACCGAATCTTACATGAACATCAACATGGGAAAAGCCCTCTTCTTTTTTGATACTTTCCTTTAGCTTTTCAAGATATTCCTTTACCGCTTCAAAAGTGGAGTAGATAATATCACCCGACATGCTGACAATCCCACCAAAGTTATTTGTGAATTGTCTTGTATCTATCACATTCAGAACTTCAATTTTTCCATTATTTCTTTTTGCTACCTCAATTGCCCTTTTTAACGCTTTCTCTGCATTTTTTGAACCATCAACGGGAACCAGAATACTATGATATTTTTGTTCCATTGAGCTCACCCCTTATTCCTCGCACCAATTATAACATCCCTATTCCAACTTTTTACTTTAACTAACTATTTCATTAAGCAATCTTAATCTTCAGGATATAAATGATTGCGTTTTCTTTACTTAATTTTAAATGTTATTCAAATAGTATGCAAGTGTTTCGTTTTTTATACTTTTATTTAATACAAGTTTGTTGTATAATATTTTAGTGTTATCGTTTATTGCCCTCGTGGCGGAATTGGCAGACGCGCAGCGTTCAGGTCGCTGTTTGGGTTTCCAAGTACAGGTTCGACTCCTGCCGAGGGCATACTTTATGCATTTTATGTAATTCTGAAAGTCTTAAAACGTTGATTTTAAGGCTTTTTTTATTTTCTGTAAGATATCTTATGTTGCAATCTTGTTGCTGGAACACATCGTCTGCTTTTATTTACACCAAAAATATACTTTTTTATGACCTATCGTGCTCCATACTTAATCATTTTGTGCTTACCTTCAAAAACGTTGGCCGCAACAAAAAAGCCACACACTTTGAGTACCTCATAATCATTAGATAATAAGACTAATCATTATGGGACACTTCATCGGGGTGTGACTTTAATTTTGAGTGCAAAATAACAATAAAATAACTATACTACGCTACATCATAAAATTGCGTAAAGAATCAGCTTCTATTAGCTTAATAGTTGTGATATCTCTTTAGAACTCGAATCTTATTTAAAAAATAGTATCTCGAGCTAATCAATTCTTATCTTCTGTAGAACGATAGAAGTTTCTCCCATCCATCCCAAAAATTCTTTCAGAAAACGTTCCAGGTTCAGTATGTTCAAGCGTTCCCTTTAACATCTGAATAGAGGCATCCAATTGGTCAATTTGATGCAGTACTTCTGCTTCTAAAATGTGAGGTTGAACTGGTGATCCATATTCCAATAACCCATGATGTGATAATATCATATGGCGGAGTAAGATCATATCTTCGCTTTCAAGATCGATCTTCAACTTATCAGCTGCTTTAATAATCTGTTCATCAATAAGTACGATATGTCCCAGCAAATTACCTGCTAAAGTATACTGTGTCGCTACGGGGCCTGATAGTTCGATTACCTTACCCAAATCATGCAAGATTGTCCCTGCATACAGTAATGGAGCATTAATATTATCATATTCCTTAACAACTGCATGCGCTAAACGCAACATTGATAATGTGTGAAAGGCAAGACCCCCAGCAAATGCATGATGATTTTTCTTAGCCGCAGGATAACTAAAAAACTGATCGTGATATTCAGTCAAAAGGTATCTTACAATCCGATTCCAATTTGCATTTGTAATTTCAAAAAGAGTAGCATTAAACTCGTCTTCCATGTCATCCACAGAAACAGGAGCTTTTTTTACAAATAAATTAACATTATTCGGTTCTTGTTCATTTGCTAAGCGCATCTTGAATATTTTAACCTGAGGATTCCCTTGATAGACCTCCCGCTTACCCTTAACAAAAACTATTTTTCCTGGTACAAATGATGCGATATCATTATCAGATGCGTCCCAAAATTTTGCACTTATTTCACCTGAGCTATCGGCAAACATAAAAGCAATAAACTTATTACCATTCTTTGCAATCCGGACATCTGCAGACTTTATCAGCATGAATAATTCCATACTTTCATCCACTGCATAGTCATATATTTTATTTTGACTCAAACTTAATCCTCCCTTTTATTTTCTAAATAACCAAAATTCCTTCGTTACTTACCTTATCACATATGGCAGAAATATCGACTGTAAAACATAATATTTGCGTTTCAGTACTGATTTCTAACAATAAATCAATAATTTGAAATTTGCGCTTTCTGTCAAAATTTACGAATCCGTCATCTATTATAATTGGTAACCCAATTTTTTTGTTGAAAGTAACCACGAATGCTAGTCTCAGCGATAGATATAATTGTTCTGCCGTCGCCCTTGATAATTCAGTAACCCTAAAGCTTTGGTTATCACTGGCCTGCAAAATAAATTGGCTTTCTTTTAGAATAATACTAGTAAAATGGCCCCTAGTTAATCTTTTAAAAAAATTGGTGGCGAGCTTAATCACCTGTGGCAATCTATTCTTTGATAACTTACTTAAGTAATCATCCAGCCATCTATCCGTAAGTGACAAGGCTAACCATTCTTCAATCTTTGTATTAATCTGTGCTCTTTGATTTGCTGCCTCCTGCTGTAAGACGGCTATCTCATTTGAATCCCCGATTTTTTCCAATTGAATTTTATAACTTATTACGAGTTCAAGTCTCTTATCATAATCATCCTTTTTCAGCTTAAATTCATTACTAATATTACTTTTCTCTTCTTCAATTTCATTTCGGCTCGAATACCTTTTCAATTTCCCAATTAGGCCGCTTGGAATTTGCGATTTTAAACCATACAGTCTGCTTTCTGTTTCAATCTGATTTTGCTGTTGAAAGTATGTATTCCTCAGAGCTGCAAAGCTATCATACCCAAATTCTTTGAGCTGGGTATCAAGTTGGATTTGTTCCCGTCTTAATTTGGATAGTTTATCATTTTGCTCTTGAATCAAAAATCTTTTCTTTGCTTCATATTCATCCCTATGATTCTGCTGTTCTTTAATTTGGTTTTGAAAATTCAAGATTCTTTTTAAATTCTCTGGATAATCAGTGGAAAGTCCCAATTCTTCTTTACAAAAATCAAAATTGTTCTGCTTTGTAGTCTGCTCAGGCCTATTATCAGATTCATTACCTGAAACCTTTTTGATCGTTTTGCTAAACCCATATATTCCAGCAATAATACCTATCAGACCGATACTTTTTACTACTGTGTTGGAAACAAAAAACAATATCAAAATCGATATTCCAAGTATCCCAAGAAATACCAGACTAATTTCACTATTTTTTGAATTTTTGCTTCTCCTACTTAATATTTCGGTATTATCCGTCGCTCGTTCAGACTGTTTCTTTGAAGAACTCAATGACACAAATAATTTATCAAAATCATCCTTATTTCGTAAATAAAAACCTAATTCTGCAAAATCTTTTTCATCTAATTGTGATTTTACATGTGCCATTTGTTTTTCTAAACTGTTAAGTGTCTCTTCAATTGCATTGATTTTATTATTTTGAAGCTGCATTTTTTCAAATACTGCTAGCTTGATTTTTACCTTATCACCTGTGACCATTTTCGAAGTACTCAGCATCTCTTGATATGAATCCCACGAAGAGATTAACTGCTGCAGCTCTGATATTTGTTGCTCATATTTTCCTTTTTCCTGTTGAAATAACAAATTTTGTTCCTGCAGTTCGACGATCTTTTCCTCAAGCTGCTTGGACTCATCCACCCTATTAATTAAATGCTGTAAGTTCTTTTGCTGCCTATCATAGTTTTTAAGCATAACATTAACTTTAGGGACTCTGCCATTAGGTTTATATAATTCTCCAGCTGCCTTCAAAAACTTCTTTTGCATCTCAAAGATTTCTTGACTACCACTGGTTGCGATACTGTAAAAATTTCTCTCGAGTTCATTAGGTTTTAAATCCAGAATTGCATGTAAACCAGTTTGATTTACAGCATAGATTTCATTAAATAGCTGCTTATCAATTCCTGATAACCATTTTTTTAATAAACTTTCTGGAATTTTTTCACCATTTTGTTTGTTGACTATTGATAAACTATTGCTCTTATCACTGTTAATACGCTCAATTAAATACTTTTGCCCATGTTGTAAAACTACTAAATTACCACCATAGATACTTCCCTTTTTAGGTACATAATTCTCATTTTTTTCTCGTTTGGTTGGGAATCCAAATAAAATTGAACTAACAAATGACTTGAATGTAGATTTGCCGGACTCATTTTCCCCCGTAATAACTTGAAAATCATTTGAAATATCAAAATGACGATCAATAAAGCAGCCATATCCGTAAATGTTAGCTTCTAAAATCTTCATAGTCATCAACATCCTCAATCAAATTTAACTTTGCTTTTTCTAAAATTTCTTGGATTACATTTTCATTTTTAAAATGATCATCAATAAATTCAAAATCTTTTAATTTACCTAGTAGATCACCAATTACTTCTTCATTAAACACACCATCTTTAACTTTTTCCAAAATTTCTTGGTCTAAATGAGATGTTTCGTCACCTGTAAATATTTCATAATTTATTTTTCGAATAAAAACTTCCTTGCCTACTCTTCTTCTTAAAGTACGCAAAAGATACTCGTTTTGAAGATTTACCAACAATTCAGTATTTTTTGCATTTATCTTCAAATTAATACTAGCCACTGTCAATCCATTATTTCCGCTTGTTTTGCGCTCTATATCTTGGATTAATTCTGCTTCCACGTTCTCATACGTCCGAATCTCTGAAATGCTCTTATCTATATTTTCCCATTTAAGTCCATCGACTTCCCTAAACTCAGGACAAAGCTGCCCATCATTTTCTTCAACCATGTAAAAGCCTTTTGCTCCAACTTCCTTATTGTTTCTACCCTGAAGCGAACCAGCATAAACAATCGGTGGCTTTTCATTAAGGATACGTCGACTGTGAATATGTCCCAAAGCCCAGTAATCATAATTTTTACTTAACAATTCATTCAGCCTAAATGGTGCATAATTTTGTAAACTATCATCCTCCACAGCAGCACCATGCAACATGCCAATGTGCCATTTCACATCAAGATGTTGGGGATAGTTCGCAATCTCACTTTTTACCCATCGTTCACCATAGCTAAACCCAGTTACTGCAATTTCATCATTTCCAATTATTATTTTTTTAGTTGTTACCTGATTGGGAAAAATATAAACATTTTCGGGAAAATAAAAATTAACTTTATCTAAATTTTGAAAATCATGATTTCCGAACGCTATGAATACATAAATATTATGATTTTGTAGTTTTTCAAACAAATTTTTAAGTTTAAGCTGCAAGGATAAATTAATTTGATGTCCATCGAAAATATCACCCGCAAATATTATAAAATCAACTTTCTCTGCTACAGCCGCAGCAATCACTTTTGTGAGTGCTCCTATTCCAGAATTTATCAAGATTTTCAATTGTGAATCATCGATACCATCTAGGCCTTCAAAGGAACTGCCTAGATGTAAATCTGCACAATGAATAAATTTCAAATTAATCACCCCTTATTTCAAACAAGTAAAAAAGGGTAGGGTCAAAAGTTATATTTTGTCCTATCCCCTCCGTTGATTACATATAATTTTGTTCCACAAATTAAAATTTTATGCCTAACTTCAAGTTACTCAGAACAACCAACATCTTGCTCGTAGTTTTAAGTTAGTACTCAAATTTTATCCTTGATATAACTCGCTTACTGGTTTAAACATGATTTGATTAATTTCATCAATTAATTGTGCTAATGCTCTTTCTTTATTCATCAAATTCATGATCACTTCGACCTTCTCAACTTGTTCTCCCAATTCCTTAATATCATTAAGGTCGGATTCTTGAATATTTCCCTGTACCTGCTTATTTTGAAAATCAATTTGAGCTTTTTGAAATTCCTTAAATTGTTGATAAGCACTGTCATCTGCCTTAACAACATCATACGCAGCCTTCAAATCCTTGTATTCCTGTGTGCTTCTTAAATCTTTTTCTAATTGATTTGCTGAATCATATATATTGATCACAATATAGCCCCCTTTATTAGTATCCACGCCAATTGTACCATTTTAGTTCCCAAGAACTCCACATTTTTAGTAGGCTAATTTCCAAACCATTGTTGGATTTTTTCTTTTCCTTCACTAAATAATCCGCTGGCTTTCTCTTTTAGACTATTGGCGGACTTTGAAACACTTTCTCCTGCATCTTTTAAACCATTCCAGATGCTGTTTGCAGAACTGCTACTCTTTGTATTCGCAAGCCTAGTAGCAGCACTCTTGACTGAAAACGATGTTTTGGCAGTATATGGCAAAATATTCTCCATTTCATTTTTGAATAATGCAGACCCTCCACGAACGCCTTCATTGTCAAGACTATACTTTGCTGAGTCAAACCCGACCCATGTCGCTACAACAACATCAGGGGTATATCCAATATACCAATGATCCTTATCACTTGTGGCCGTCCCAGAATCTGCTTTTGTTGTTCCTGTTTTACCAGCAATCGTGTAACCATAAGGCTTTGCATTTACCCCAGTTCCATCATTGAATACATCAATCATCATGCTTGTCATTTCGTTTGCTGTCTTCTTACTGATTATACGTTTTGAAGAGACCTTATTATTTACGATTGTTTTTCCAGAGGCATCTACAATTTTTGTAATCAAATACGGTGAAGTTTTTACACCACCATTAGCAAATGTCGTGTACGCTTCAGCCATCTGGTATGGAGACACACCTTTAGTCAGTCCCCCCAATGCAAGACTCAAATTATCATCACTCTTTGAAACATTTAAGCCAAATTTTTTCACCATATTGTATCCATTCTGAACACCTATCTTATTCAATAACCAAACTGTCGCAGCATTCTTACTTTCAGCAAGTGCCTTATACATCATAATATTACCCGCATAATCATCATCTATATTGTGTGGAGTATATTTATTTGTCCCATAAGATCGTAATTTATCTTTCAATATAGAATCATAGTGGTATCCAGATTCCAACGCTGGCGTATATACAGCAATCGGTTTAATTGTAGAGCCAGGTGAACGAATCAACTGTGTTGCCCTGTTATATCCACGGAAAACATGGGACCCTTCTCTACCACCGACAAGTGCTAGTACACCCCCGGTTTTGGGGTTAATTGCGATTGAAGAACCTTGTGCCTTAGTGCCATCACTTGCATTGTACGGAAATAACGTTGAGTTAGCAAAACTGTTTTGCATTTTTGTCTGATATGTCTGGTTCAATGAAGTATAAATTTTATACCCACCATTCATAATTTCGGTTTCACTCAATCCATATTTACTAATTGCCTCACTAATTACTGCATCAAAATAATATGGATACTTATAACCAGATTCGTATTGATAATTGTCATGCACAGTCATCGCAATCTGCTTATACTGTTTTGCTTGAGCTTCTGTGATCTTATTATTTTCTACCATTAGCCCAAGAACAACATTTCGTCGATTTGTCGCATTTGTTAAATGATCAATCGGATTATATTTCGTTGGATTGGTAAGCATTCCCGCCAAAGTAGCAGCTTGCCCCACAGTAACATTTTTAGCCGAAACACCAAAATATTTTTCTGCAGCATCTTGCACACCCCAGACACCATTTCCAAAATATGCGCTGTTTAAATACATCTCTAAAATTTCTTTTTTGCTGTACTCATTCTCAACCTGCATTGAGATAAAAATCTCTTTTGCCTTACGAGAAAAAGTCTGTTCTTGCGATAAAAACGCATTCTTGACTAATTGTTGTGTGAGTGTACTACCCCCACCGCTAATATAATTTCTGCCTAATATTTTATTTTTTAATAACAATAAAGATGCACGTCCAATACCCTTGAACGAAAAGCCATACTCGTGATAAAAGTTCCGATCTTCAGTTGACAAAACAGCATCAGTAATATTGGACGAAATATTATCCATATCCACCCACGTGCCCTTTTGAGAGTACAAATATCCTGCTTTGTTACCTGAGTGGTCATATATTTCTGTTGTTTGTTCCAACTCGTCTTTCAAATTTCCAACATTTGCAGTCTTAGCA
This sequence comes from Liquorilactobacillus mali, assembly GCF_001437155.1. Classification (GTDB taxonomy): domain Bacteria; phylum Bacillota; class Bacilli; order Lactobacillales; family Lactobacillaceae; genus Liquorilactobacillus; species Liquorilactobacillus mali_A. Next base: position 16,796 of record NZ_JQAR01000004.1, on the reverse strand, counting down.
ATAAAGACCAAGTAAATACTCATTACCAAAAATAACGCTAAGCAAACGATGATCAACCAGCGAATTAACTGATACCTTCTAATTTTCTTATTTAACCATTTACCCAATTTCTTGGAGAAATACTTTACTTTGCTCAACAAATTTTCTAAAAAAGAACCATTTCCCATTGTTTTAATCCAATCCTTTTACAAGTATTTCTATGATTTTATCATACTTGTAAATAATGCTCATTTTTGAAACAAAAGCGTTAAAAATAATTAAAAATTGCTTTACTCTCATGATCTTCCAATTCTCAAATATTTATTGAATAAGTCATTCATGATTTTAGCATCTTCCTTGTCCTTACTGATAACCAAAATAGTATCATATCCAGCAATCGTTCCAACTACCTCTTCTTTTTTGAGATCATCAATAATTGCAGATAAAACATTGGCAGTTCTGGGCAATGTATGTACAACGTTCATTGTTTGTACCAAAGTAACATCTGTCACCGATTCAGAAATTGCAGCATACATCTTCTCTTCTTCAGAAGGTGAGTTTCCCTTGAAAATAGTATAGCGGATGCGTCCACTCCCATTTGGTTCTTTAATAATTCTCATTTCTCTTATATCTCTTGAAATAGTTGCTTGAGTTGCCTTGATACCTTCCTGAGCTAGGACGTCCATTAATTCTTCTTGGGTACCAATCTCATTTTGCGTGATTAATTGTTCAATTTTAGCTTGTCTAACTTCTTTTTTCATATTAATCAACCTCATAAATTCATTTTGGTTTCATTATAGCAAAAAAAGTCTATCACTTCGAATCTTATCCCACATTATAAATAGTCTTTATATTTCCTAAAAAAAGTATACGTAAGCCGTTCTTTTCCAGTTGTACCAACTAGTAAATTTTCATTCCTCAACATTCTATAGGTTTTCCCTACTGTCTCTCTTGTAGTTCCAGCAAGCTTAGCGAGTTTTGCCTGAGTTAGCCACTTAGGAATAACATTTTCAAAAGATTCATTTACCATACCGAATTTTTCACTCATATGTTGTAACATCAAAATAACTCTCATCTGTGGTTGTACATACGAATTTATCATATTACATTTTAAGAAATCAGCGATAATATTACTTTTTTTGTCATCCAAAAAATTCTCAATTGCAATATCGTTATGAACCATTTCTTCAAAATCATTTTTCGTTATTGCTACAATTGTTATATCTGTACAGGCTACCAGATTAAAATTTTTTAAGGTACTTTTCAAAATCATTGAAAACGGCAAGAATTCATTCTTCCCCAAAAAGAATGATCCTTCCGCCTCCCCATTGCAGCTATACACATTTATATTAACTATTCCTTGTGTCAAAAAAAAGAATCTTTGTTTCCCGTTGCTATCAAATATTAACCTCTCACCACGTTTATACCGCAATACCACTGATTTTTCCAAAATTGAAAGTACTCTTGCTTCTTCAAATAACGAAAATAATTCCTTTTTCTTTAATTCACAGAGCACCAAATTTAAATTATCCTGTTGCATAAGCCCCTGATTTTCCATATTATCCCCCCTCATATAGATTATATTCTATTATATTAAATAAAAATATATATTTATTTAATGTAATAACTATTACTTTGCATATAACTACGCAAAAAAAGGAATTTAGCATATTATCCATTCAAGAATGGATAATACATTAAATTCCTTCTGATTTTATTGATTTATTCACTATCTAGAGGTAATTCCGTTGAGACTTCAGCAGCTTCTCCTTCATCTGCAATTCCATATGCCTGTCTTACTTTCAACATAATTTCATGCATAACTTCAGGGTTATCTGCTAAATATTGTTTTGCATTCTCTCTGCCTTGACCAATTCGATCTTCACCATAAGAATACCAAGAACCACTTTTCTTAATAATATCCTTTTCAACTGCCATATCAACGAGCTCACCAGTTTTTGAAATTCCTTCACCGTACATAATATCAACTTCTGCACGTTTAAATGGTGGAGCAACCTTGTTCTTTACAACTTTTATTTTTACACGGTTACCTATAATTTCAGTTCCATCTTTTATCTGTTCAGCTCTTCTGACTTCCAGACGAACAGTCGAATAAAACTTAAGTGCACGACCACCTGGTGTAACTTCCGGATTACCGAACATAACTCCGACTTTTTCACGAATTTGGTTGATAAAAATCGCAATTGTTTTTGTTTTGTTAATAGTTCCTGACAATTTACGTAATGCCTGTGACATCAATCTTGCTTGTAAGCCAACATGAGCATCACCCATTTCGCCTTCGATTTCAGCACGGGGAACCAAAGCTGCAACAGAATCGACAACGACAATATCAATTGCACCTGAAGAAACAAGTGCATCCGCAATCTCTAATCCTTGTTCACCAGTATCCGGCTGTGAAAGGAGCAATTCATCAATATTGACACCTAGTTTTGTTGCATAAGCTGGATCCAACGCATTCTCAGCATCAATATATGCTGCCACCCCACCGTTACTTTGAACTTCGGCAACAGCATGAAGTGCAACTGTCGTTTTACCTGAACTTTCAGGTCCATAGACTTCAACGATTCTCCCACGAGGATATCCACCGACACCAAGAGCCTCATCAAGTGCAAGTGAGCCACTTGAAACTGTTGAAATTTGTGTATCGGCCTTTTCGCCCATACGCATAATTGATCCCTTACCAAAATTCTTTTCTATCTTTTTCAACGCAGCATCAAGAGCTGCTTGTCGTTCATCAGCCAAATTTACTCCTCCTAATAATACCGTATAAACAATCCTTTACAGTCTTATAATACAGATTAATTCTAAAAAAAGCAAGCAAAAAGCGAACAAAAGTTCGATATTAAAGAGACCTTCTTATGTAATCTAGACCAGACAGTGCTGCTCTTTCTCTTATAAAATAACGATTACTTGAGAAATGATATAACTTTGCAGTTGTTTCTTGGCCTTTCATTGCAAGACCTATCCAAACTGTTCCAACTGGTTGTCCTTCTAGTTCTGTAGGGCCCGCAACTCCGGTAAAGGAAATTCCAATATCTGTGCCAAGTTTTTCTCTTACAGAATCAGCCATTTCTTTGGCCGTTTGTTCACTCACAGCTCCTTCATTTTCTAAGGTCTCATGAGAAACACCTAACAAACGTTCTTTAGCTTGGTTTGAATAAGTGACTACCCCACCATAAAACACAGTTGAAACACCAGGAACACTTCCTAAAGTAGATTGAAATTTACCTGCAGTAAGACTCTCTGCAGCTGAAATCGTCAGTTTCCTCTTTTTTAACTGTTCAACTACAACTGCGACCAAACTATTATCGTCGCCGTATCCATACATAAATTCGCCAACACGTTCATCTATCTCGTTCTCTAGTTCATCTAACATCTTTGTAGCAGCAGCTTCTGTTTCGCTACTTGCCGTTAGCCTTAAAGTGACCTCGCTGGTTTTTGCATATGGAGCAATTGTCGGATTAGATTGTCCATCAATTAAATCAGCCAATTTTGTAACCAACATTGACTCACCTATTCCGAAGAAACGTAATACTCTTGAAAATAATCGGTGATCATTAAAATAAGTCTCTTGCAGTCTTGGCTGTGCTTGATGAACGAACATTGGTTTCATTTCACTAGGTGGACCAGGCAACAACAGAAAATCCGTTCCATTTGCGTTCTTAAAATAATTTCCTACTGCAAATCCTGTCTCGTTTTTTAAAGCAATGGAATCCTGAATATAAAGTGCTTGTATTTTGTTGTTTTCAGTCATTGTTTTTCCAGTTTCAGCATAATAGCGCGTAATTTTAGCCATTGCTGCCTCATCCTCAACAAGATCTTTCCCTAAAAACTCTGCAACAGTTTGTTTTGTTAAATCATCTTTTGTTGGCCCAAGCCCTCCTATCAGGATTACAAGTTCACTCCTAGAGGCAGCCCTCTTAACCTCACCTAAAAGGCGTTCCTCATTATCTCCAACTACAGACTCAAAATAAACATCAATCCCCATATCTGCCAACCTTTTTGCAACAAAAGTAGCATTAGTATTAACAATCTGTCCTAAAAGAATTTCTGTTCCAACCGCGATTATTTCTGCATGCATTATTAAATGCCTCCCACTAAATTATATATACGCAAAATTTTAAAAAAACAACCAATCTTTGTATTCAACAATACAGGATTAGTTGTTATTTACTATTTATCAAATGAATCTGCAAATATTTCCCTACTATTCACAAAATATTCGATACCTGAATATACTGTAAAGAATAAGCAAATATATAACAAAATTTCCCCAATCGGAATGCCCACAGCTGCAAAAAAGATGTTATTCAAAAACAGAAAAATAATTGATAACATTTGAGTCGTCGTTTTTATTTTTCCAGGCATTGCAGCTGCAATCACCTTGCCATCATTCTCAACAACAATTAGGCGCAAGCCGGTAACGGCAAGCTCACGACAAACAATTATCGCTGCCACCCATGCAGGTACCTTGCCGATTGAAACTAAAATAATAAAAGCTGTCATCACAAGCATTTTATCAGCCAGAGGGTCGGCAAATTTACCAAAATTCGTTACTAAATGCTGTCTGCGGGCAATTTGTCCATCAGCAAAATCTGTAATTGAAGCAACTGCAAAAATTAATGCCCCTAAAATCTGTGTAGTGGGAATCATGGTGCCACCAACTGAAGCTGTTCCCCAGTCAAGTGGCAGTAACAAAATCAACATAAAAATTGGAATTAAAATAATACGTATTACCGTAAGTTTATTTGGTAAATTCATTAGAAAATAGTCCTCTCAATCCTTTTTTATACTAGTACTTTAAAATACTAGTCCTCTAAATTAATTGTAATCGTCCTAACTGTCAAAGAACTATCGTCCTTTTTATAATTAAACTTCTTACCATTAATTGTCAGTGTAGTAGCTCCAGAATTCCCCAAGTTAATAGTAATCGCTGTTGTTCCGCTTGGTAAACTAACTTCATGACTTTCCCCACTGCTTAAAGTTCCTTGCCATTGTTGTGTCCCATTCGAGGATACCGCACTCCAAGCCTTGCTGCCGTCAACTGAAAGTTTAACGGTATTTGTACTTGCAGGGTTAGTCATTGTGTATACGAATTTCGAACCGCTGCTTGATGCTAAACTAATTTTTGACTTGCTGCTCTTCTCTTTTTTTGTTTTCGAGCTGCTTGAACTCTTTGAAGACGACTTCTTACTTTCACTCGAAGTCGAACTCGATTTCGAGTCCTTTTGTGAAGAAACAGAAACCTTCGAACTGCTCTCAATTTGCTGTGTCTGCGCATCCTCTTGATGCTTACTCCATGCAACATAATAAATAGATCCAAGTATCAATACCACCACTGCAACAACAATGATGGTAGGAAGATAGCCTAAAAAGTGATTAACCTTATTTGATTTCTGGATACTCTCACGAGTAACCTCGCTTCGAGTTTTTGCAGTCTTCTCGACCGCATCATCACTTTCAGTTGCCTTTTGGCTTTCAAATGCACTTAAAAATTCTGTCGGATCTACATCAACACATTCTGCATATTGCTTAATAAATGCTTTGACATAAAAATCTCCTGGCAATGCATCAAAACGTTCATCTTCAATTGCAATCAAATATCTCTTTTGAATTTTTGTGATCTGTTGTAAATCATCTAAGGTATATCCCTTTTCAATTCTTGCAGCTTGTAAACTTTTTCCAATTTCAACCATTTTTAACTCTCCAATATTAGCTTATATCTATAATTATCTAATCTATATTAAGTATATCATAGACAGTTAAATATATTAATTAAGAATTACTTATTTCAACCAACCACCGGTTACATAAATCGTCTGCCCCGTAAGATAACCTGCTTGCTCTTCCAAAGCTACCTTGACCCAATAGCTGATCTCATCCGCAGAAGCAAACCTTCCCATCGGAATTTGCTCATCAATTTCTTCTTTTTGACTATCAGAAAATAACGAATTCATCTTTGTATCAACCGCACCTGGCGCAATTACATTGACAGTGATCCCAAGTGAAGCTACTTCCTTGCTATAGGCTTTTGCAAATGCCGCTAAGGCCCCCTTTGCAGTGCTATAAGCAACCTCCATTGCACTACCCGAGCCACCATATACTGAACCTAGAAAAACAATTCTACCATAACCGTTTTTTGCAAGTTTGTCTTCCAATAATTGAATCAGTCTCAATGGACTAAGTACTTGCATCTGAATGATTTCAGCAGTGTTGTCATACGCACTTTGGCTAAATAATCCATAGTGCGTTGTCCCTTGTGCAAATATCAGTGCATCCAAAGAAAACAGCTGATTCATTATACCTTCAACTTGTTTCAAATCATTGAAATCTGCTTTAATTTGTAAAAAATCCTGTTTTTGATGCTCTGATCTTAACTTTTCAATTAATTTGTTTACCTTGTTGATTCCTGTGTTTGCATGCAAATACAATGACCATCCATCTTTTGCCAAATCAAGCGCAATTTTTTCTCCGATATCTCCAGATGCGCCTACTACCAATGCCCATTTCATTAATCAACATCTTCTTTCGGTAAGACTTGATACACACTAATATTATCAGGTTCAATGAATTCACCAACTGCCTGCAGAATATCTTTCATTTCCAGCTCTTCCAAAATTTTAACTGCATCAAAGCTCAGCGCTCCATCAAATAATTTTCCTTCATGTCGATTTGCAATTCCCTCAAGTGAATTCATTGACTGAATTTGTCTGCCAATAAATTCCTTCTTTGCCAGTATAAATTCTGCTCTCTGGCCGCCAATTGCTTCATTAGCAGTCTTTAACAGTTCCATCACTTTCATAATAAGTTTTTCTGCGTTACTTGTTTCACCACTTATAACACAAAAATGATATCCTCGGCCAACTGAAATATCGTAATCAAAACTATCATCAATTAAGCCTTCATTATATAGTTTATTGTATGCCTCTGAAGATTCACCCATCAACAAGTACATCCCAATATTTAAAGCAATTTTATACTTTAATCCCATTTTACCGGCCGGTAATTCTATATTCCCGCGAATTCCAACCGCAACTTTTGGCCGACTTGTGTCAACCCTGAGTGTGCGATGAGGAATAATGTCATATTTATCATTTATCATTGTCTTACTGTGCATAATCTGGGGAGCACTAGGAAATTGCTTTTTACTTTGATTTTCCTCAACCCATCTGATTACCTCATTTGGATTAATTGCACCCACCACAAACAAATCCATATTACTAGGTTGATAGAAAGTCTGATAACAATCATACAAGTCTTTGCTTGAGATATTTTGAATCGACTCTACAGTGCCTGCTATGTCTTTGCTTAAAGGACTGTGTGGATACAAATTTTCAACTATCCCACTATATAATCGCCAATTATAGTCATCATTATACATCATGATTTCCTGGGTAATTATTCCCTTTTCCTTCTCAACTGATTCCTTCGTAAAATATGGAAATTGCACAAAATCAAGCAAGGTATCAAGACATTTCCTGACATTCTCAACAGTTGAAAAAAGGTAACTCGTTTTTGTATATGAAGTAAATGCATTTGAATCTGCACCTAACTGTCCAAACAATTCAAAAGCGTCATAGTCAGGTTTCTCAAACAATTTATGTTCCAAAAAATGTGCAACTCCGTCTGGCCTGTTCATAATCTTATTATCATCCAATGATGTAAACGTTGAATCTACCGAACCATAATTTACAGTAAAACTTGCATATGTCTTATGAAATCCTACTTTTGGAACCAGATTAACGATCAATCCATTTGGTAATACCTCTTGGTAAACTTTCTCTTCAAAATTAGGATAATCAATTATTTTCATTCTTTACTTCCCCATCTAAAAAGCTGACTGCTTCTAAATGTGCCTTTCCGGCAACCGCGGCGATATCAGCGGTCGTCACACTTTTTATTTTCTCAATCCACTCATTTTCTTGTAGTTCTTTATTCAATAAGCCATTAAACAGTGCTCGACTTAGTAAAACACCCTGATGATCCAACTGGCTTAAATAACTGTTGATCAAAGATCTTTTTGCAGTCTCTACTTCTTTTTCTGTGAAGTTTTCATTTCTTAGTTCTTCTAGCTGTTGGTTAACAATCTGTAAAACCTTGTCTTTGTTCTTTGCTTCAATCCCAGTTTTAACTGAAAGGAATCCACGAAAGCTATCATATGAGCTGCTCGCATAATATGCCAAGCTTGCTTTTTCACGAACATTGACAAACAATTTTGAAAGCGGTTGTCCACCAAACAAGTCATTAAAAATTAAGGCAGCGTAATACTTATTTTCTTGAAAATAGACAGGCAACGAATATCCAAGATTTAATTTAGCTTGACTGATTTCAAGATGATGAACACGTTCCTTAACCTGAGTTTGCAATGGTTGTACATAAAACAACGGTACTTTCTCAGGATACCTATCAGAAAAATTAAGACTAGCAGCTATTTTTTTTGCTTTTTCAACTGTCACATCACCTGAAATAATTATCTCGACTTGATCATTGTTAATGCATTCAACGTAATACTTGTATAGTTCTTCATTTGTAATCCTAGCTAGACTTTCAACATCTCCAAATGAAGGAAGCGCTTGCCCGTCATCTTCAAAAAAGGCATTATTCAATTCAAGTGTCGCAAATAACTGTCTGTCATCTTTGACCGAGCCGATATAGTCAGCCAGAACTTCCTTTTGTCTCTCAAAAGTCTTTGGATCAAAGCGGTTACCATCTAACAGTGGTTTAAAAATAATTTCCTTTAAGAAATTGATTCCTTGTTCCAATAATTGACTATTAGTATTCAAAAAATGTTCATTGACGCATTCCAAGTTAAAGCTTAACGCATGAATATTTCCCTTTCTTTCTGTAGAAACACCAAACCCTGCACCATACATCCGTGCAAGTTCTTCTGATAATATCTTCTGACTAGGATATTTCTGACTGCTATTTTCCAAAATACCAGCTAAAAGCAAGCGCTTGGTTAATGATTCAGACTTCAATGGAGTTATCAAATCCACTGCTATTCTAGTTGTTTTAAATTGTTTGGTTGAAATCAACGATAAACTAACACCCGGATTTAAGCTTATACGCACTTATTTTTCCTCCCTAAATATTCATAGACCTAATAATAAGCGAAAAAAATACAAAAAACAATCTGACTTTCAGCATACATTCACATCTCAAACTAATAAGGGATTGCCCAAAAGATACTTCAGCGCAATCCCTTATCTATAGCCAGCCATCTTGTTCTTTGTATACCTTTTTAACTTGCTATTCTTCCATTGTTGAATCATCATCTCTTTGAACAAACACTTTACGAGGTTTGCTGCCCTCAGATGGGCCGATCATACCATGTGCCTCCAACTCATCTACAAGTCTAGCGGCGCGATTATATCCGATCCTAAAACGGCGCTGAAGCATTGAAATGCTGCATGACTGTTCTCTTGCAATTAACTTAACTGCATCCTCAAACAATTCATCTTCTGCATCATCAGGCTGATTTTGCTGTGTTTCTTCATCTGAGACAATTAACGATTCATCATACTCCGCTGGCTGTTGTTCTTTTACAAAAGCCACTATGTTTGCCACATCTTGATCAGAAATAAATGCACCTTGAACCCTGATTGGTTTATTAAGTCCCATTGGAAGAAACAACATATCTCCTCGGCCTAATAATTTTTCTGCACCATTTGAATCAATAATTGTTCGTGAGTCAGTACCACTTGAAACCGCAAAAGCCATCCGTGAAGGAACATTTGCTTTTATCAAACCAGTAATAACATCGACTGAAGGGCGCTGAGTCGCTAAAATCATATGAATTCCAGCAGCACGTGCCATTTGTGCCAACCTAATAATCGCATCCTCAACTTCATTTGAAGCTACCATCATCAAGTCAGACAATTCATCAACCACGATTACAATATAAGGCAACAGTTGTTCAGCTGTCTTCATTTCCTTATTTTGCCGTTCTACCATCTCATTATACCCAGCAATGTTTCTCTGACCCGTGTTTGCAAAGAGCTCATAGCGGCGTTCCATTTCCTCAACCAACTTATTTAGAGCCTTTGCAGCTTTTTTAGGATTTGTCACAACAGGTGTCAACAAGTGGGGAATCCCATTATAGACACCCAATTCAACTTTCTTTGGATCGACCAGCATCAACTTGACTAAATGCGGTGGACAGTTCATTAATAAACTTGTAATAATTCCATTAATTGCAACCGACTTTCCGCTACCAGTAGAGCCTGCAATCAACAAATGGGGCATTTTGCCTAAGTCAGCTGTAACAAGATTACCTGCAATATCCCTTCCTAGAGGCACCTCTAATAATTTAGAATGTTGTCTCTTTTGTTCCTCAATTATACTTCTGAATGAGACGGTTGATACTTTCTGATTAGGGACTTCAATACCAATCAGTGACTTGCCAGGAATCGGTGCTTCAATCCTAATGTCTTTAGCTGCTAGCGCTAAGGCCAAATCATCCGTCAATCCAACAATTTTGCTAACTTTCACACCAATTGCAGGATGTAACTCATATTTGGTAACAGAGGGACCTAAGATCGCTTTTTTTATCTCGACATCAACACCAAAGCTTTTGAATGTCTCCTTAAGAACCTTAGTATTATGCTCAATTTTCTTATACTCATCGCTTTGATCTTCTGCTGCAACTTCTTGCAGCAACTCTGTACCTGGTAACTTATAGTCTGGATTCACTGAATTTCCGGTAATAAGTACTTCGCCACTACTATCATCTCTAGTACTCTTACCAGTTGACTCTTCAGCCTCATTAGTCTCATTTTTTTCTGTATTCCAACTATTAGTTTTGACAAATTCTGTCTCAGTAACATGTTCCTGCTCTTTTATCTGTTCCTGTTGAGTATTATCTGCAACAATCTGTTGTTTCTGCTGCGCAAGTTCCTTTTGTTTTTTTACAATTTTTTGTTCATGTGATTCCTTATTATGCTTTTTTATCTTGATATAACCACTTTTAACTGTTTCAAACAGTTTTCTTAATACAACACTACAGCCCCTTATGAAGTAGTTAGCAGTAACTCCAATTACCTGTAAAACCTTAGTAAACGATACTTCAAAAAAAACGCACAAACTAAGGACGGCAAGGACCGAACCGAATATATAAGTCCCTACCTGCGAAAATAGAAAATAAGCTGGAGCATAGAAAAATGCACCCAGCATTCCCCCGCCTACACTCGTCCCAATATCACCAGCTACTAGGTCATTTTGGAGATACTGCCACGTAATATTAATGAAATGAGAATGCAAATCAAGCTTGCCAAACAACATCGCATGCAATACCAACAGTAAGGACAATATAAGACCGCTTAATCCCCAAACCCAATTTTTCTTTAGCTTTGGCTCAGTTCCAGAAACTAGAAGATAGGCTCCAAGTACAACAAGTGCAGCCAAGCCGATTACTGCTACATCTCCTAGAAAAATACGGAAAAGATTCAAGCACAATATTCCTAGAAATCCCAATTTAAAAATTCCAAACACACCAAAGAAAATAAAAAAGGCTCCACAAATCCTATTGGACTCTCTCTTTTTAGCCTTGATACTTGGTTTTCTTTTTCTCTGTGCCACCTTTTTCACCTCGATATATATCTGACTCAATTCTAACATAACAAATGCTCAGATATTGTCTACTTCAATTTGTCATTCTCATAAAGATGTGTTTGCTCTAAATCAGGAAAGTTTTGCTGCCTTAAAACTTCAAAAATTACAATTGCTGCACTATTGGATAAATTTAAGGCTCTGATATTTTTATCGTTTTGCGGGATACGAATACATTTCTCCATATTTGCACGCATAAATGGTTCAGGCAACCCTGTCGTCTCTTTTCCAAACAAAAAATAGTGGTTCTTGTTTGTGTCAGAATAATCTGCTTGAGCGTATGACCTAGTTGCAAATTTTGAAACTAGATACAGTTCATCATTTTCACCCAGAGAGTCCATAAAAGCTGGTAGATTTTTATGATAAGTAATCTTGACCTTGTCCCAATAATCAAGACCAGCTCTTTTAAGATATTTATCATCAGTTGAAAATCCAAGCGGCTCAATTAGATGCAGTTCTGTATTTGTTCCAGCACACGTTCGCGCAATATTACCCGTATTTGCTGGCATTAATGGTTCGAATAAAACAATATGATTTGTCATTTTAGATAGGTCTCCATTCACAAAAATTTACAATAAAAAAAGCGTAACTGTTCGGTGTGGGCACGGCGAACAGTTACGTTAAATGAAGTACAATTATGTAATGACTAACAATGAAAATCGATAATCACTAAAAACCGATTTCTTGAAATTATATTACCATGCCCTTATTAAGTTTTCAAGGTTTTCTTACAAAAAAATTAATTTTTATTAGCTTTTAACAACTAAAACCGAAACATCGATAGTTATCTCATCCAATTTGTTGCTCAGAGCCTGTTCAAGTTTCTCGGAGTCTGCTCCCCAATGAAGAGGAGTCATATACACAAGGTTTTCAAATAATTCTGGCGTTAAATTGAAGGAATACCTAAGTTGTTCGACTTTTGCAGTCGGATAGTTCTCCCTAAATAATTCTAATACATCATGATTACTATATGAATAGTTCTTGTCGCCTTCGTCGTATAGAAGATGCCGTAATTCAATTAAATAATTACTATTAGGAATAATTTTAATCAGTGAACCGCCTGGAGCAAGTACCCGCTTAAACTCACTGTATGATGAAGGTGAAAACATATCAATGACAACATCGAAAACACCCTCGTTAAAAGGAAGTTTTGCCAGATCCGCGATACAATAAAATGCGTTACTTTCTCGTTTAGCTGCTAGATTTATTGCTCGTTTTGAAATATCAAAACCTATCATTACATCTTCACTATTCTGCCGCCTGTTTTCAATGTACGAAAGTGTTGATCCCTCACCACATCCAACATCTAATATTCGCTGTCTTTCTTCAGTACCAATAATTGATGTTATTTTTTCCGCAATTGGCTCGAAAAAACCAGCCGTCTGAATTTTTGCTCGCGAATTCCACATCCTATCGTCATCATAGTCGCTTGTTATTTGATGTGTCAGGAGATACAATGTTCCCTTTTTTGAAAAATCAAAATTATGACCATTCTTACAGATTACACTATAAGGTTGAGTATCTACAAAACTCGATCTACAAACAGGACAGACAAACATATCAATATTCTGTGCAACAAAATGTAACTTTTTCTCGATTTTTTTCAAGTTCGTCTCCCTACTCTACTGGACCTTCAAATATTTTCCTGCAACAAGTTCAACTAAATCACTTTGCTTTAGACGAACTGAACGTCCAACCTTGCCAGCTGAAACCGATATTTCTTCGTATTCTTTAATACGTTCGTCAAAATAAATAGGAAAACCCTTGCGAATATTTATGCCAATTGGTGTATTAGCTCCGTGAACATATCCTGTAATATTAATTAGTTTCTTATTGTCTGCGAGATGAACCTGCTTTTTATTCAGCTGGTTAGCGATCAACTTCAGGTCGATTTCAAATTCTAATGGCAAACAGACTACAAGATAATCATTTTCATCATCGCTTCCCTTTAATACTATAGTCTTCAGGATACTTTTGGGTGGCACCCCTACGGCTTCAGCCTCACCTAACGCATCTGCTCCTTTTTCTAACCAATTGAAAAAAACTTCCTGATATTTTACATGATGCTGATCAAGAATTCTTTCATCATTTGTTTTTTTGATTTTCTCTTTTTTTGACATTTTACTTACTCTCCTCAATATAATTCATCATATTGATTATAACCCGTACTAAGAATTTAGTCATTCTCAGAACAAAACACGAATATTCATCATACTTTTCCTACTTTCAATTTGACTTTTATCACATATTGCTGTAACTTACAATGTGTTTGTCGTTTTGATAAACGTATTCACCGAATTATGTGTTCAATAAAGAATGAGAGGTTTTAAAAATGTCTGTATTCGATTATGAAGATATTCAATTAGTTCCAAATAAGTGTATCGTTAAAAGTCGGTCTGAAGTTGACACCACTGTTAAGTTTGGCCCAATGACTTTCAAAATTCCCGTAGTCCCAGCAAATATGCAAACAATAATTGATGAACCACTTGCTATCTGGCTAGCTCAAAATGGTTATTTTTATATCATGCATCGCTTTGAAGAAAATAAAAGAACAGCTTTCGTACAGATGATGCATTCCAAAGGGCTTTTTGCTTCAATTTCGGTTGGCGTGAAATCAAATGAATACAAATTAATAGATGAACTAACTGCACTCAGAGCCATTCCAGAATACATCACTATCGATGTTGCCCACGGTCACTCTGACACAGTCATTGAAATGATCAAGTATATTAAGAAAAAGCTTCCTGGCACTTTTGTAATTGCTGGAAATGTCGGTACTCCAGAGGGTGTTCGTGAACTCGAGAATGCTGGTGCCGATGCAACAAAAGTTGGAATTGGTCCTGGTAAGGTTTGCATTACAAAACTTAAAACCGGTTTTGGTACTGGTGGTTGGCAATTAGCTGCAGTTCGTCTCTGCGGAAAGGCTGCAAGTAAACCAATCATTGCAGATGGTGGAATTCGCCACAATGGCGATATTGCAAAGTCGATTCGTTTTGGCGCCTCAATGTGTATGATTGGTTCGCTGTTCGCTGGTCATAAAGAAAGCCCGGGTGAAATCATCGAGCAAAACGGCGAGAAGTTTAAGACATACTTTGGTTCAGCATCACAATATCAAAAGGGCCAATACAAGAACGTCGAAGGAAAGAAGGTACTAATTCCTTATCGCGGTTCTATTGCCGACACATTGCGCGAGATGCGTGAGGATTTGCAGTCGTCAATCTCTTATGCTGGTGGTCGAGAATTAAATTCATTAAGAAAAGTTGATTATGTTATCGTAAAAAATTCAATTTTCAATGGAGATAATATCTAACAAGTATTTTTAAAAATAAAAATGTAACAAAAAGGAAGCTAGGTCGATTACCCTTTAACCTAGCTTCCTTTTTAATTACACGTACCCATTTCTCCTCTTGAGTCATGCTTCTTTTATATTCAATTCTGTGTCAAGTCTAGTTCTAGTAGTACTTAATAACACTTCCAACAGAGATATTTGGTAATTTATATGGTTCTAAATAAATTCCGCTATGCTGTGGTTTTTCAGGAACTGGTGCAAAGAACAAAGTAGCATGACCAATCATTTCCATATTACTTTGAACCAGTTCTCCAATATGTTTTATTTCATAAACTTGGTCATCAATCTGAATGTTTTTCAGACTTTTAATATCTCTTTTTTTAATATCTGAATTTATAAAATGTTGTACCACAGATACTCGTCTTAATTGGACTGATGCTGTTTCATCAAAAAGAATCATCAACGGATCGTCTTTTGAAATAGCTTCTGGTCCGATTTCAACAACCTTTGCTTCTAGCATACTACTGACCCCTTCTCCACTAAGTGTTTGTCTCTACCAATTATTGTATCACATTGTAGCTGAACTTTACTAAGTAATTGTTACCGTTTTTATAAGATATGATATACTTATAAAAAATAATAAACACACTGAGGAGGACATATATTGACTCAAAAAATTCTATTTGGTACTTACACTAAAAAAGCTTCTAAAGGTATCTATGAAGCAATTCTCGATGAAAATAAAAAACGATTATCCACACCCAAATTATTTATTCAACTAGATAATCCCACTTATCTGCAAAGTAATTCTGCTGGTCAAGTCTTTACCGTTGCAAAAGACAAGGATTTGGGTGGCATCGCAAGTTTTTCTGGCAAAACGGCTCCTAAACTTATCAATACACAAACGGCTGCTGGTGCGCCTCCCTGCTATGTTGGACTAGATAATGAGCATCATCTAGTCTTTGCTGCGAACTATCATAAGGGTACAGTCACAGTCTACAAAGTCGATTCAGATGGTGTATTAACAACTGTTAATGAAGTTAAGCATACTGGTCATGGTCCACTACCAGAACAAGATACAGCAAAAATCCATTTTACTGATTTGACTCCGGATAAACGTCTGGTTGTCTGTGATTTGGGATCCGATAAGGTCTATACTTACGATATTAGTTCAACTGGACAATTAAGTTTAGTCGCAACCTTTGAAACAGCTCCTGGCTTCGCCCCGCGTCATATCGTTTTCCATCCAAATGGTAAATTTGCTTATCTTGTTGGTGAACTCAGCAACCACATATCTACGTTGTCTTACGACAGTCACACTGGCAAATTTGATTTACTTCAGACACTTGCAACGATTCCCGAGACATTTGATACCGCTCATAACGGGGTTGCAGCAGTTCGTATTTCATCTGATGGTAAATTCGTCTATGTCTCTAATCGTGGTCACAATACAATTGCTGCGTTCAAAGTCAATCCTGATTTCACACTCAGTCATTCTGGCTACACATCAACAGAAGGTGAATTTCCACGTGATTTTGCACTAGATTCAACTGAAAAATTTCTGGTTGTCACTAACCAAAACACCGACAATGCTACACTTTTTGAACGTTCCAGTACAGATGGTTCACTTACTCTACTTCAAAAAGATATCCCTGTGCCTGAGGGAGTCTGTGTCTCTTTTGCGCGTTTCGATTAATTTTTCGACACAAGAAAAAAAGCGTGGCATAATTCAGTAAAATTTGAATCTAATAGGAATTGTAAATATAGCACGTTCTTTGCTATGAATAATTCGGGATTTGTTGGAAAAATTTAACTTGCGACACGTGTTTATACGAAATAATAGGAGGCTGTGACATAAGTCTCCATAATAAAGGCCGGTTTGGAAAAATCTTTGGTTTTT
>NZ_JQAR01000039.1:7212-14869 GCF_001437155.1 Liquorilactobacillus mali | reverse complement strand
CTTTTTCTAAAATTGAGATATTGTTTATCCAATGACGGTACTGTCCTACTGTCAATGGTATTAAGTTTAATCTATCAGTTTCAATTATCAATGTTTTCCCCTTTTTCAAGTGATTGTTAGCTATAGATTTTATTGCGAAGTAAATGGCAATTGTCATGAAACTTGTTCAGGTAGTACTTATACAACTTCCATAAGACATCTTTTTTCCAATTTAATATAAAAATAATGTTAACTAATAATATTATGAAAAGCAATAATAAGTATAATTGACAAAGATAAATTATTTGGTATGAAAACTTTGAGGGGGAAAAATAACGTAGATAATGGACATTTTTTTAAGATATACAGTATTTATCAAAGAAGGATAAAAAACAAAAGATCTAAATAATAACATTTTTCTAACTCAAGTATCATTCAACCAGTCAACGTAAGGCATTATTTCAGATTGTTGACAGGAATGTTACTTGAATCAATTATCCCTACTGTCAGTGGTGGAATTATTGGTTTTTTAATTGGCTGGGGGCTTTCATCTTTGATATCCTTCTTTATCCCTTACCACATTCATGCAATCGTCACATTTGGTAACTTCTTGCTTGCTTTTGGAGTTTCTTCAACAGTTGGTATATTTTTTGGCTTATTACCAGCAACACAAGCGTCTAAGCGTAATTCAATAGATATTTTACGCTGATAATTACTTTTGTGAGTAAAAGTACTACACAATAGAAAAATATATAGTGAGAGATACAAACAGTGGAAGAGAATACATTGATTCATTCAAAAAATAATTAAAATTGTAGCGATTGCAGTTGTTGCTAATACTCAAAATAAGATGATTCTCTTTGTGCTATTTAGCAAATTTTTTGTAAACTCATTAAGGAATTTTTTAATTTCTTTTAAATTTGTTGGTTTTAAGACTAAGAGACTGACAAAATAGAGAATTATTCCTAATAACACCTCTAAGAAAAGAGATAATATATTGATTTTTACAGAGGTATTTATTTTGAGTACTGGAATAAACATAATAATTCCTGCTATCATATATTTAGGAATATTGATAAAAATATTCTTGAAATTAATTTGGTTTTTTATTCCCCACATTTATTGGACAAAAAAGAGAAGAAATATATTTACGAGTGATCTTGGAAAGTACAGTAGGAGGAGACAATTATGGGATTATACATATTAATGTTCGCCATAGTTTTAGGAGTTATTTTATTAGGCTTTGGAATAAGTAAAATAAAACAAAGACAAACGATTATAGGATATATTAAGTATTATAGGCATTGCATTTTTAATTTTTGCAGGATATGACATAATTATAATTTTGCATGCCCTTTTTGCTTAGATTAAGAACGAATGACTGCGTTGCAATATTATTAATAAATTACTTTGATTTCTATATTTTTACGGAAAATTCCATCAGATTTTTTTGCTATAGGTCATTATTACCTTTGAAATTAAGACTATCAATTTTATTTTGAATTAGTAAGTTTTTCAATGAATCTAAATGATACTGCTTATTCAGCATCTATTCGTGAGTTAGTCAATAAAATAATATTCAGAAACTTAATTCACTAACACAGGGTACGATATTTGTAACCTCTATTTAGGGGGACTATTGGTGTTGTTTTACACTCAATATGAAACGTTATGTAAACTAGGAGTGGTATGCTTTACATTTATTTTTAAAAGACGTATTCTACATACGTAGCGAGTTATTTGTAATTTTATTGTTATCGTGTGTATTGAAGATCACTATTTGTCAAAAAGTATCAAATGGGGGCTTGCAAAGTAACTTTTCTTGTTTTCAAAGTAATTTTGTAGTTAAAAGTTGAAAACTACATCAGACTGAGTAATCTCCAAATCAAAAAGGACTAGAGCCGTACACTCTAGTCCTTTTCTTTTTGATTTACATGCGCTCTAGTAATAGCTGGGCCATTACTAAAACTAAGCCGTACTCAAAGTTCAAGAATGACAGCATGCAGGGGTCGAGTAGTAAGTTAGTCATAATTTCATTGTCCTCCGAGGGTCGAAAGGATATTATAACAACTTATTTATATAACGTACATGTCCATTACCGAATTGGACACAAAAATCCCTCTACACCTTTTAACACTTTACAATGACCAACTCATATGAAATAGATAAGTATGGTTATCATAATACTCTAAATAAAATAGAATACTACTAAAGTATTTTTCCAATGATTAATAGTAAAGCTTAAGCTTAATAAGTGCTGAGGGTGAGTTCTAGGCCATGTTTAGCAAATAAGGTGGGTAAAAAAAGAGAAGGGTCCCTTTTTTTAATTGCCATACTACTGAAGAGATTAAACTAGTTATCCAGAATGTATTTAACAGAATTATTAGAACTCTTAAGCCTGCGGATAAGGAAGGTATTAAAGAATCATCTTTACAGGAACGGTATATTGAACATTTGGACACTTTTACCAATGTTCGAATGCTTGATAAATTTATTGAAAATGATGTGTATACTTTATTAATGGAGAATGCGTTAGTATCTGATGAAAAGTAACCTGGAATGGAATTTAAAGAAATAATGAATGTTGTTGAAATTTATCAGATTTTTTTGTACTTTATGAGTGTACCAAGGAGGAGCTCAGAAGTGAAGGTCGGATATGCGCGGGTGAGTACCACTGAACAGAACTTAGATCGTCAATTAGAGGCACTCAAAAAAGCTGGTATGCAAAAGATCTTTGCTGAAAAAATTTCGGGGAAGAATGTAGATCGGCCTCAATTAAAAGCTATGCTGGAATATATTCATGATCAAGATGAGATTGTTGTTTTGAGTTTGGACCGCTTAGGGCGAAGTTCACAAGATTTGACGGAAATTATTGAAGAAGTCCGCCATAAAGGCGCCGTGCTAAATATTTTGGATCTCCCAAGTTTTGCAGGTGTCGAAGACCAAAACCTGAAAGCTTTATTATCTAACCTAGTGTTGGAGATCTATAAATATACGGCTGAAGAAGAACGACGCAAAATTCGTGAACGGCAGCGGCAGGGGATTGAGTTGGCTAAACAACGTGGTGCTTATAAAGGTGCCGTCCGTTTGTATGCACCAGATTCACCTGATCGTCGTAAACGCTATCTGTATCACCAAGTAGTGCAAATGCTACAGCAAAATCCACCAGTGCCGATTGCACAGATTGCTAGAACAATAGGGACTTCGAGATCACAAATTTATCGAATTAAGAAGTTCTCCAATCTTTAACCAAATAAAAATGGATTTACGTGTATTATAGTCGTTGGAACGAACTGTTGACTGTATGTAATAAATTAAAACTAATGAAATTAAGGTTGAAGAATAAGTCGCTATAGTTTATCCTTTTATGAATATTAGAAGAAAGTGTAAATGATTTTCTGCAAGGAAAATTTCAAGATGAAAAACAGAAACTTTTGAATATCCAACATGATGGTGAACTAACAGATCAAGAGAAATGGCGTGCGAGGGACAAGGTTAAAGAGTTACCACTAGGTTTCACCGAAAAACAGGTATTAGCCGATAAAAAGATTGAACATGATAAAAAATAAGAAAGCAAATAAAATTAGCTTTCTTATTTTGAATTAATTGTTGGCAATAATCTTTTTAAATACAACATTAGATTTAGTTGGTTGAAACTCAATAACATTATATTCAGCTATTCCATTTTTGTAAAAAGGATCATTATGGTAAATATCTTCAGCGGCTTGTAGATCTTTTGCCTTACAGAGGATAACTCCTCCAATTCGAGGAATCTTCCTTCCTGAAAAAACAAAATTTCCATTTTTATAAAATTTATCTAAATATTGATTATGTTCATTCAGATATTTTTCAACTTCAGATATAGGTTCTTTGTACGTTAAACTAAAGAAAAACAAAGTGTTCACTCCCCAACGTGTTATATTATTTAATGATTAACCGAACCAATTCGGTGAATACATTCACTATATAGTAAGATGCTATATTTGTCAAAGGAGGATTTAATAATGCTAAAAAGATGTGAGCAAAAAGTTCAGACACGGGAGAATCTTTTCGAAGCATCAATTGAACTTTTTAATCGTAACGGTGTTGAAAACACCAAGATTACTGATATTGTTAAGCAAGCAAATGTTGCTGTGGGAACATTTTATGTTCACTTTAAATCGAAAGAAGATCTCATTAGTGCTATTTATTATGAAGGATTAAATAATTTTATGAATATTCATATTAAAGAAATTAGTCAATGTAGTCTAACCTTAAAAGAACTACTTGTGAAGATTGGGTTATTAGAATTTGATTTTGCCCAATCTGTTGGTGTTGAAGTAACTACAATAGCTTTTTCAGCAAATTTGCAAACTAATATGAGAAAGCCTGGGAATCACTTAAAAAAAAGGGAATTCTCAAATGAAATTCAAAAAATTATAACCAACCGAGCAAATAAAACAATGTTTGATAAAGATCTAATCTTTAAGGAATTTGAAACTATTATTCGAGGTGTAATGTTGACATGGTGTTTTGATAATGGGAAAAGTGATATTCACGAATTAGGAGAAAAGTTATTAACGACAGCGTTGCAAAACATATAATTAATCTAAATAGGAGGAATCAACAAATGAACATTTCAATCATCACTGCCCTAGTAAGTTTATTGATATTACTATTTGTCATATATATCATTTACAAACTTATTATCAAACTAAAAAATTAGGAGTGAATAAAATTGAAAAATACTATTCGTGCATTGCAGATATCCATAGTCGTTTTTATTTTTTCTCTATCTGTTTCAACTTTCATGTCAAATAACACAGTTCATGCAAGTAATACGTGTTTAAGG
This sequence comes from Liquorilactobacillus mali, assembly GCF_001437155.1. Lineage (GTDB taxonomy): Bacteria > Bacillota > Bacilli > Lactobacillales > Lactobacillaceae > Liquorilactobacillus > Liquorilactobacillus mali_A. Next base: position 10,059 of record NZ_JQAR01000039.1, on the reverse strand, counting down.
TACAAGTAACCTCTCGAAAATGTTGAAATAATAGCCCCCAATATCTCAATTATAGATATTGGGGGCTAGTGCTTTTATTATTAAATGATGCCTGTTTTTAGAAAAATTGCTGAATTTTTGTTCTAATTGAACTAATTTCTTGCTGAGACAAAGTAGCCACAACTTCTCCGTCTGATCGTTTTGTTGGATCAACAGCACGAATATGCTGTAATAAAGCTGTTCCGTGAATTTCTCCTGTATCTATCCTAATAAATAGTGGAGATTTAACATACTTTTCCAGGGTGCGATACTTTTCAGAAGTACTGATTGGTACAATTAACACCGTATTAAAATAGCGATTATAGTGATCGTTGCTCACAACTAAACACGGTCGTTTTTTCTTGGTTTCGGTTCCCTTAGATGGATCTAAATTAATCCATAGAATAGCTCCTTGTTTTAAATTCATTAATCAAAATCATCACTTTCTACGTCTTTACCCCAATCAATTTCTGTTGTACTGAGATTTCCGAACTTTTTTCCTTGTTCATCAACAAGTTGCCATAAATCAGGTTTACTGCGCACAATCATTACCTTGCCATTCGGTTCAATCTGCCACTCAATCGTATCAGTAGAATGAACATTTAGCAGCTCACGTACTGTTTTAGGAATTGTAATCTGATTTTTACTTGTGATTTTCGAACTAACTTTAGTTACATTATCTGTACTCACAATATCGTCTCCTTACTTTTTCCTTACATAAATAATAACATGATTGCTTTGATAAAACAAAGGAAAAAACTTAAATTATGCAGTAAATTATCTTGCTCATCAAAGGTTCTAATGTTTATAAAGAGGTTCAAGATACCTTACTTCATAATTTTAAAGAAGGTTACCACAATTACACTATATCTCAAGTCAGTAAAGCGATGCTCCTATGAGTTAGTGATGTCATACGATATAAAAATAAGCCTACGTCTTTAATCCAGATAGTACAGTGAAAAAAATATTTTTATTCACGATCCAAATATAATAACTAGTAAAAGCATACTGTCAATTGTAATATAAGGCTAGTTAATGTAGCTACTTTTCTGGTTTCGGAGACAAATTCCTACATGACTAGACAATCGATTTTAGTCGAGAAAGGATTAGTTAAGTCCTTCTAGTGCTGTAAAAATAAGGCTCGAGTCAACTATGATTGTTGAATTAACTTTCAAAAATTAAGAGACCAAAAAATGAAAAAAGCTAAAAGAATAAAAAGACAAGTGACGTAAGGTAATAACATTAATATTAAAAAAGAATTGGAGACGTGATACGCTTGATTACTGTGCTGAAAGATATTAAACCTCAAGAACTGGATCAAATACTAGCTATTTGGTTACAAAGTAATATTGAAGTCCACAATTTTATACCTAAAAAACATTGGATAAATAATTATGAATATGTTAAAGGAGAATTGCCTAAGGCAAAAATATATGCTTACCATAAAGACAGTCAGATTGTGGCCTTTTTAGGATTAACAAAAAGGTATATTACTGGAACTTTTGTACAAAATGTTTGGCAAAATAAAGGATTGGGAACAAATCTATTAAATAGGGTAAAGAACGAAAATACCGAATTAAATTTATCAGTTTATGCTAAGAATAAGACGGCAGTAGACTTTTATAAGAAAAATGACTTCTCAATTAGTTCCCAGAATACAGATACTGATGTACAAGAATTAGAGTATCAGATGAGTTGGAATAAAAAATAATGAACAGGGATTTTTAAATCTTAAGTCAATATGGTTATCAAACATTGATGACTCTGTAGAATTTGTAGACACCGAGGAGGTTTAACCATGCCAAGTAAAGCAGAAAAAGAATTAGTTGAACCCATTTTAAAAAAGTACAAAACTAAATAAAAGAAGTCATTTATAAATAATTAAAAGGTAGGTAAAAACAGATGACAGATAGGCAAATTTATATAATACCAGGTTTTGGATCAACTCCAGATGACCATTGGTTTCCATGGCTTTCCTCTAAATTAAATTGTCCACCTAATCAGCAAGTAAAAACTGTAAAATTACCAGACCCACAAAAGCCAAGAGTAAATTCTTGGTTATTAGCTTTGGAAAAGCAACTTTCACTATTAGACGAAAATACCTATTTGGTTACACATAGTTTGGGTGGATTAACTACGCTATTATATTTGAGTAGATTATTTCGTCAATCTCCAAATCTTAAAATAGGAGGAATAATATTAGTTTCAGGGTTTTACCAAAAAAGAGATAGTATGTCCTCACCAAATGAATTCTTTGAAGAAAAAATTGATTTTAATGTGATAAAAAAAATAACCAAAGAAAATATAATTGTTATTTCTTCAGCTAATGATTACATTGTCCCTACCAAATTAACTGATAATCTTGCACAGAAATTAAATGCTGATTATTATCGAAAAAAGGAAAACGGTCATTTCATGGGTATTGATGGCTATAAAACGTTTTCTTTACTCTTCACACTTTTGAATTATTTATTAAAAAATAAAAAATAGGGTAATTATCCATTTTGGGGGTAAGCATGATACATTTGGAACAGAAAAGGGACCTATGGCACAGCCCCTTTTTATACATAGATAAACTATATTCTATCACCAGTTAAATCAAAATTAGTATTACCCTCATAAGTTGGAACTGGTTCCCATATCAACCAACGTGCTACTAGGCTTCCCTTTGTCATAAAAAAATACTAAACTTCAATTAAATAATTAATAATCATATTGTTTTCTTTCAGTTTCTTATAATTCTTAACTTACCAATACACCTGTTGTTTCGCTAAAATGATAAGTTACTCCTGAAATAACTTGATATCCCCTTAACAATTTACCATCCGA
>NZ_JQAR01000039.1:0-6984 GCF_001437155.1 Liquorilactobacillus mali | reverse complement strand
TTTGCCATTGATTGTCTGCCAACTGCGCAGCATCTTACCATCTGTGTAGAAATAATATGTCTTGCCATTGATTGTCTGCCAACTGCGCAGCATCTTACCATCCGAGTAGAAATAATACGTTTTGCCATTGATTGTCTGCCAACTGCGCAACATTACCCCATCGCTTGTACGGAAATAGTACGTTTTGTCATTGATTATCTGCCAACTATGTAGCATTACCCCATCGTTTGTGCGGAAATAATACGTTTTAGTTCCAATGGTTACCCAGCCGGTTACCTTCTTGTTATTTTTATAAGCATAGGTTTTACCACTGATAGTTTTCAATGTATAACTGCTTGTTGTTGAACTTGAACTACTGCTTGTTGTTGAACTTGGACTACTACTTGCTGTTGATGTTGTTCCAAACGGATCAGCACCTGCTCCTTCTGATAGAAGGCCTGTATAATCATATGAAACATCTAAATATCCCGTATATCCGCTTAACATTGCCGTAGATGAAAATTGCCATGCTCCATAGCTAGAATTCAATAAACTTGATGACGAAGGATGGTATGGATATTGGGCTATCCACCCCTTTGATTCCCCGTCAACCGCAATCAATTTTGATAAGTATGTATACCCTGACGATGCATAAAAACCTTGATTAGTGTAACCTGCACTTGATAGTGTACTTTGGAAGGTCGAAACATTCGTTCCTACTGTAGGAACGGTTGCAGAAGATGCTTCAACATCTGAAAAAATTAATATATTGGTATTAACGTCATTGTCCTCTAACCAACTTACTAGATAGTCTGCTTGCGCCTTTGCTTCTGTCGTACTGCTGTAAGTAGCATATTGATAAAGCGCAACATTCATTCCTGCGTTAGCAGCGTATTGCATCTGCTTTAATGCATATGGATTTGTATATGACGTTCCCTGCGTTGCTTTCACAATTATCGTTTTAACACCTAACGCCGCAAGCTTAGTATAATTTGCCTGTGTCATTCCGCTTTGATAAGATGCCACATCAACCGCCATTACCGTCGGACGAGAACTATCTCCAATATACCATGTATCTGTACTAGTCGCTTGAACAGGATCATTATTGAATAATAATATCCCAAAAAGTAATCCCCAAAAAAGCAAAAATGCATACAATCTTTTTAAGTAAAAGTTATCTAAATTATTCATATATATATGCAATTTTACTAACTTACAGAAACTAATAAAATTACTATTTCACTTCCTTTCATACTATACTCTTCATTATAAAAGAAGTAATGCATAAAATAATAGTTTCACTAATTTTTTATAAAATTTGTTAATTATATGATATAAAGTAATCGTTTTGTAATTTATCATAATATTTGAATTTTTATTCAAATATACTTTATTCGTATATAATAGCTTATAAGTGTTGGAGATTTATAAGTATACAGCCGAAGAAGAACGACGAAAAATCCGCGAACGACAACGGCAGGGGATTGAATTGGCTAAATAACGTGGTGCTTATAAAGGTGCCGTCCGTTTATATGCGCCGGATTCACCTGATCGTCGGAAACATTATTTGTATCATTAGGTAGTGCAAATGTTGCGGCAGGAACCACCAGTGCCGATTGCTCAAATTGCACGTATGATTGGAACATCAAGATCACAAATTTACAGGATTAAGAAATTTTATAATCTCTAGTTAAAGTAATAGAATCTTTTTATGTTACCTAAACGATTGAATAGTTGAGTAGAATTTATTCACTCTGCTGGAATACTTTTGAACAAAAACATAATTAATGCATATTGTACTTTGATCCTCTTTGGTTATGCTGTGTTGCGGTTCCTTCGTTCAAGTTGAGATCAATTATTGGATCGGCCTTTTTTCTGTTTGCCTAATGATTTTGTATAATTGCTAAATTTTCTAGTAACAGTTGCCAAACTACTTAATTCCTTGTAATACTGTTTTTTATAAATTCTATGTTATTGGTTTCAAAATGGGCAATTTAATTTATCAAATTTTTCAGAAGACAGATTAAGCACAGCTTAAATACATTGAAAATCTTTATAACTTTGTTTGAATTTATAGCTTACTTAATTACTTAACGCCAAAAAGAAGCCTTAACTGATTCATTGCATTTAAAAGTTTACACTACTGGTAATTTTCATGTCCTGGCATCATAGTTTGCGACTAGCGTTAAGTAAACAAAAAATCAAGTTACTACTAGAGAATAAATATAATCGTTGCAATTATTGGTTGGCTTGTATTTTTTGCTAAAGGTAATAGTTCCAGTTTGGTAGTTTCTGATAGTTTTTTAGCATGTAATGCTATCTTTACACATGTTATTGGTGCAACTGAAGCGCATCCTTATTCTCCTAGTATAAAAAGGGGACCATCTTATACTTGCCAATTTATTTTATGTGTTGTTTTACAACATATACAGTACATTTAATAAGTGTATTGGTAACTTGTGTATTTACATTGATTGTCATTTTTAAATGGTATAAATTTTAAGGTTTAAAGGGCTTAAAAAAATCTTCTCCAGAGCTGGTTAAACAAACACTTCTGTTCTCAGTATTCAAGATAATAAAATTTTTTTCCTCACATAAATTGAAGAACGCTCTTCCTAAGTTTCCACCTAAATGAAATGTCCTTTCCGTCCAATCCAAACATGGTTTAATGAAAATGCCTTTTTGTTTCTTTATACAAGTGATCTCAATACCGATAGATTCAAAATATTGAATTCCCTTAATCGTCAGCATAAGACTATTATTTTCTAATTTTATATGCTGGTTTTGAACTAGAAAGTTGAAAAAAGAAACACCCAGGTTGCCTGCTAAATGCTTGTAGCAAGAGCGTCCCTTTTTTAACTTTTGATATTCACTATTTTCATTAAATGAATGAACTTCTTTTGTAGGACTTATATTCATAAGTTTTTCCAATAAGCTGGCAATATCTTCAGAGGATAAAGAATAGTAGACATTTCTACCTTGCTTATAAGAAGATACCCAGTTTAATTGGCATAGTTGTTTTAAATGATAAGAAGTGGTATGACTTTTTACCTTTGCTTTTTTTGCAAGTTCATTTACTGTATGGAATTTTCCATCCATCAAGGTAGTAAGAATCTCTAGTCGAGACTGATCAGCCAAGATTTTAGTTGTTTTCTGTAAATCTGGAAATCCATTCATGTTATCTCCTCATTTCTTATATATCGATAATCATCGATGTGTATTTAAATTATAATACAATAGAGGTGAGGAATATGTTTAAAAAAATAGAAAAAGAGAGTTTTTACTATGGTTCTACTGTAGTGCTTATGACCACAAAAGATGTTCAAAGTAAAGCAGATAATATTACTGTTATTAGCTCTACTTGGACTTTGGATAAAACAATTGTCGTTGGCCTGGGATTGGATAATAAGGGTTTTTTGAATTTAAAAGTAGGAAGTGAAGCAACGTTTAATGTAGCAAATGGAAACATTTGGGAAAAAATCGAACGTGTCGCAAAAACAACTGGAAACTCAGAAATTCCTACTTACAAGAGAAAAGCAGGTTATAAATATTGTTCAGATAAATTCAGTTTAGGAGGATTTACAAAGATTAGGGGGGAAGAGGTTCAGACTGTCAGAATTAAGGAGTGTCCTATTCAAATTGAAACAATTATTACCGACATAGCAATTAGAGACAGTTTCGCCATCATAGAGAGTAAAATAAAAGGAATACTTGTAGATGAACAAATATTATATGATGATTCCCATATAGATGTAAATAAATGGGATCCGCTAATTTATAAATTTAGAGAGTATATATCAGCAAATCAATCGTTAGGGACAAACTTCCGATTTCAGGAATTTAAAAAATAATGCTCTTAAGTCAATATTTGGCCCTTTTTTGCGTTGCATGGACTGATCATGTTTATAAATGTTCAATAATATTGTCTAAACTAGGGGTATAAAAAATAAAATTCGGTGTTACAAGCAAATGTTAAAATACGTATAGTTCCTTTAAAGACACCAAAATCTTAGCTAAACCTTTGCTGTTGTCTGATCATTTAGTGAACAAGTCCCAAGGAGTCGTGATTTAAGACTTCAGTTTTTATCTGATCCAAATAGGTTAATGCTAGAAAAAAGGTCACCTTCTTTAAAATGGGGTGTGGTAGACATCATCATAAAAGAAGCTGATCTTTTTTTGAACATCATTCGGATTACTTTTACAATTTACCTAGTAACAGCTAATCATAAATGTAATTGCGTGTCATTGGCAATCCAACACCACTAGGTGCTTTTACTAATAAATACTGAATAACGTCTATATTTCCTGATTCGAAGGAAGCTGCACAAGCCTGTAAGTACAAGCCCCACATTCGATCGAAACGTTCACCATACTTTTTGATGACTTGGTTCCGAACTTTCTGATAGTTTTGATACCAGATTTCCAATGTTTTCTGATAATGGCGCCGCAAGGGCTCAATATCTGAAATTTGCAATTTGGCATTCATAATGTGCTTAATATTTTCAGCAACATTAGGAATATATCCTCCTGGAAAGATGTATTGATTAATAAATGGATCTACACCAGCGCCTTCATGCTGCCCAGTAATGCCGTGAATCAATGATCGTCCTCCTGGAACCAAAAATTCTTGGACTTTTTTAAAATACAGTCCTAAGTTTTCTTTACCAACATGTTCAAACATGCCCACAGACGTTACATAATCGTATTGTCCAGATACTTCACGATAGTCTTCCAATATTACATGTACCTGATTTTCTAAGTGTCGTTGTTTTATTTGTGATTGTGTATAGTTATATTGCTCTTGGCTCAGGGTAATACCTGTTGCATCTAGTCCAAATTCTTCAGCAGCCGTGAATAATAAAGTTCCCCATCCACTACCAATATCTAATAGTTTGTGACCTGGTTTAGTGGCTAGTTTACGTAAGATATGGTGAACTTTGTTCAGTTGTGCCTGTTCCAAAGTGTCAGATTCTTTTTCAAAATAAGCACAAGAATAGGTCATTGTGTCATCTAACCATAGCTTATAAAAATCGTTACCTATGTCATAGTGCTTTTGAATGTCTTTTTCACTACTTTTTTCAGAATGCGATATTTGTGGTAAGTGTTCTAAGAAGGAATTGTGGGTTAAAAAACTGTCTTTCTTCCGATAAGCCGATGCAATTAATGTTTGTATACTTCCATCAATCTCTATGTCGTCATTCATATAGGCCTCACCTAGAACTAAAGTGGGTTGACTAGTTAGCGATTTAACAGGAATTTCGTGTTTGAATCGTACCTTAACGACGGGAACTCCATCACCATATTTTTCCGTTTTTCCATTCCAATAAGTTACTTCAATCGTTATGTCGAATGCTTTACTGAATAATTCCTTGTAAATCATTTTGTCTAGCACAAATATCCCTCCATTAAAATAAAAAATTCATTATATATCTAAAAGATCATATGCAGAAATACGTATTAATATTACAATTAACTGTAATATTATTGCAAATTATTTCTCCATAGATACCTGGTTTTTCTGAATAATGCGTCTTGCTAAGAGACAAAATAAAAACGATTGAACCGCAGAACCGCACTATACTGTAAAAGAGTAGTACTGGATGTGGTTTCTAAATTAATACTGGTCATAGAAGTCGCTTTTATTGCTTTTTGAAAACGTACTTATAAGGTCATTATATCTTTCTACAGGTGAAGTATCCACAAGGGTAAGGCACACATGCTCTATTTCAGATAGTGATACATTTTTAAGTACACAGACCACAATCACTCCTACCGATTGTTTTCGTTCATATTTTGTCTTGATTCTTTATTTCCGCGGGAGTATCTGATGCGGAATCGACTAATAATCCAATTTTTTCCTCCATGTAGCCTTAATAACGGATTAGATAGTATTGTAATCTATATAACACTGTCGTCAATGTTACATTGAATTCATGATAGACTTTTGAAGTTGGTTCCATTGTTTTTAATATATGATTAGCTTTTTAACAATTACAAAAAAGATTTTTGGCTTGAAGTAGTAGCGGATCATTTTTAATTAAAGATTCAGAAATTTCAACCAAAAAAGCAGGCCATAACTTAACGGTTGTGTCATTTTTTTAATACCATATAATTAATGGCCTTGGCATGCGTCATAATTTACGCCTTAAGTTCTGGTAATTAACAGATCGAGATCCTAAATCAAAAAGATTCCTGACTAGATAACACTTAATTCATGAATGTTTTGCAGGTACAGAAATAGGAGAAATATTGCTCCATTGATGGTAACGCTAGACATTAACATTAGTAAAGTTACCGTTAATCCAGAAAAATTGGTAATAAGACCTCAATACTAGAAAAGGTGTCGTGATTGCTGAAGTTGACAATACCGATTATTTGTAGTGGCCTTTTACATTACGAATTTTCACACTCTTCATATTGGTGTAGGGGGCATACTGTGAAGGCACTTTTCAAAATTTAAACTTATTTGCTATACTGATTTAAAATAATAAAAAGGGGTGTGTATGTTGTCTCCAACTCAACTAATTTTTACCATTCTAGGATTTATGGGTGCGTTTACCATTCTTTTTTTTATACTTTTTTTTCAAATGATTAACGTGCGAAAGAAATTAAGAAAAAGAACATTAATTTTCAAGCAAGAGTTAAGCAGGTATAAAAATGAATGTAATACTTCTGGTTTGGGAGATAAAGCACTTGTTGTGGCGGGTACATATCATCCTGCAAAGTCTTTGAAAAAAATACTTGGCTTAAACATGATCCCAACGTTCATTTTATTAGGCACATTTTTTTTAAAGTTTCCTTTTATATAAATATAGCATTGCTTGTGGTTTTTATTGGAGCTGTGGTGTTGCTACCAGTGTATTATTTATATTTGAAAAAACGTGATACGGAATTTTCCTTAAGAAATCAATTTAAAACCCCTGATTTTCCACTGAGTAATGAAAAAAGGGTAGCGTCAAGAATCTTGTGTAAATGAAATGCCTTCGTACATATAATATGTATCTA
>NZ_JQAR01000038.1:16823-17657 GCF_001437155.1 Liquorilactobacillus mali | reverse complement strand
AGATACATATTATATGTACGAAGGCATTTCATTTACACAAGATTCTTGACGCTACCATAGCGATGTATTGAAGCTATATCAGGGCCTAATGATCGCCACTTCAGTAGCCAATTACTGACTAGATTAACTAAAATTGCTTCAATTGGGAATGCTAACAATAAGATGACTTTGTCGTTAACTGGAATAACCAGGTAGCCAAATAAAAGAATACCAGATCCTACAGTGGTTAATCCAATAATTAGCCAACTGATAACAATCCCAGGTATTAACATGCCCACTATAATGGCTAGTAACAACAAAAGGAAAACACCTATTTGAATATTCGGTTCCAAAAAAACTGCAAAAAATAGCATTAAGATAGGAAATATCCACGACAAAACAATGGGAACATACCCCTTAAATATTATCTCTGATAAATTCATTACATAGTCTCCTATAAAAATCTTTTAATCATTATAATCTATCTATTCCAAATTTAAATATCATAATTGTTATATTAGTTTAATATATCTCTAATTTCTTTTGATCCTATATTTAATACGGTACCTAATAAAAGTCGACCGTTTAATCCCAGTATTACGGGAAACATCCACATCACTCATACCGGCCTGATAAAGCTTAAAAGCATGTTGCAAGCGGGGATCGCCTTGGGTGTATTGGGGTTTGCGCCCATGATATTTGCCTTGTTGTTTAGCCAGGGCAATGCCTTGTTGCTGACGTTCGATGATCCGCTTACGTTCACTTTCAGCTTGGTATTTATAAAGTTCAATAATGAGGTTGGTCATGAGTTGACGTAAATTGGGGTCAGCAATCCCTGTCATGGACGGTAAATTC
>NZ_JQAR01000038.1:9494-16540 GCF_001437155.1 Liquorilactobacillus mali | reverse complement strand
GATCTAAATGTTGCTCCTTGGAACTCACACGCGCATAACCGATTTTAGCCATTTCCAATTCTCCTTTTGGACAGTTCTAATGAACACTTGTAATTCCTAGTATAGCACAGAAATAAAAAAGACCAATAGGGTATACCCTATTGGCCTTTAAGCTTAGTGCGAATTATTAATTGAATTTATCGTTTCCCTGTATTTACCATCAAATGTTTTTTCATCTGGAAACAAGGTTTCTCGTGAATATCCTAGTTGTCTTAATTTTTTTTGGATCGAATCTTTAACTTATCACGGAAACACGAGTTACATCACGGTATTTATAGTCCTGTTGTTTTCGTTAATAGCTTGGCTATTTATGGCTCGAAGATTAAAGAAAGCTGATTATGTATAGACACTATTCTATCCCCATTTCCCTGTATAATAGATTAAGCAAGAAGCTTTAATGGCAATGATTGTCTTTTCCCTTGCGAGGTGAGGATCATGGGAACATGGCCTCACCTAGCAGGGGATCAGACTGTCCTTTATTAAAAAGTGCAGCGACTTTTTCGAAATACGATTTATCTAATAGATGCTCATTATGTTTCATCTTTTACACCTGTTTCCATTTGGAATTCAGATAAGAAATCTACCATAAGATGGGTTGATCACGATTTAAAGACATCTGGATACTGTGTCCGCAACGCTTGTGCTGTTAATTCGCCCGCCATCCGGGAGCCAGCTAAATCTAAATGCACCCCGTCCGTGGTACTGAGTTGCCAAGTAGCCGTTTCAATGAGTTGCAATTGCATAAATTCGGCCACGACCGCGCGAATAATCGCTGCAAAATTCTGATTAAACGGGATCATTACAGCAAGCCGGCTATTCGGGTAAAGCGTCTGCACCTGATTAAGGAAGCGGCGCAAAACTTGACGCCTATCAAGTTTCCATCAAGCTGAACTCACTATACTAGGGTCATCAAATCAAATAAGGAGTTGCAAATTATGAAATTCCAATTATTTCTCACTAAACATACGAATCAAATTACATTAGTTACGGGGATTCTGATTGTTCTTGGGATGCTCAGTAAATATCTCTTACAATTTACGCTCGGTTACCAAGTCATTTTAGCAGTTGCTTCAATTATTGCCGTCATTCCGATTGCGGTTCGTGCTTGGAGCGCACTTCGGAACAAAGTTTTCAGTATTGAACTGTTAGTTAGTATCGCAGTGATTGGGGCATTCATTATTGGTGAATTCAACGAATCCGCAATCGTTACTTTCCTCTTCTTGTTTGGCTCCTATCTCGAAAGCAAGACCTTGCAGAAGACGCGGACCGCAATCAAAGGCTTGACTGACATGTCACCAACTACCGCAACTTTAGTTACTGATGATGGCACCGAAGAAGTCGACGTTGATGATGTGGACGAAGGTGACGTTGTCCTAGTTAAAACTGGGAGTCAGGTTCCCGTTGACGGGATTGTTGTTGAAGGTAACGGCTACCTTAACGAAGCCTCAATTACGGGTGAAGCACGCCAAATCAACAAGCAACTCAAGGACTCGGTTTACTCCGGAACAATGGTTGAAAATGGCTATCTGAAGATCAAAGCGACTCAGGTTGGCGACGACACGACTTTTGCCAAAATTATTGAATTGGTCGAAGAAGCTCAAGATACCAAGTCCAAAGCTGAAAAGTTCATCGACCGCTTTGCTCAATATTATACGCCTGCCGTCCTCGTTTTAGCAGTCTTAGTCTTCGCCTTCTCCCGTGACTTCCGCTTAGCAATCACGGTACTGGTTCTCGGTTGCCCAGGTGCCTTAGTTATCGGCGCCCCAGTGTCAAACGTTGCCGGAATCGGGAATGGTGCCAAGCGTGGTATCCTGATCAAGGGTGGTGAAGTCGTCGATACTTTTGCCAAAGTCGATACCCTGGTCTTCGATAAGACCGGTACTTTAACGGAAGGTAACACTGCCGTTACAACCATGCACACTTACACAAACAATGCGGATAATCAACTAGCTCTCGCTGCCGCTATTGAGGGCTTTTCCGACCATCCGTTAGGCCAAGCAATCGTCAGTTATGCCGACCAGCAGTCAGTGGGGGTCGCTCCCGTCCTAGATGACACTGGAACCGTTAAGGGTCAAGGAATCTGTGCACAAGTCGGTAAGCAAGAAGTTGTCATTGGTAATCAAAAAATGTTGACGGCTCATAATATCAAACTAAATCCTACTCAACTCAAAGATCTCAATGATTTACAAGCTGGTGGTCAATCAACCGTTATCATGGCAGTCGACGGACAAGTTCAACTCATCTTCGGGATTGCCGATACGATTCGTCCAGGCGTGAAGGACTCCCTCGCCGCATTAAAAGCCCAAGGAATCAAGAAACTCGTTATGTTAACTGGAGACAATGAACTCACCGCTCAAGCCGTTGCCAACGAATTGAACCTAGATGAAGTTCACGCCAACCTCTTGCCAGAAGAAAAAGTCGAATACGTTAAGAAACTAAAAGCAGCCGGTAACACGGTCGCCTTTATTGGGGATGGAATCAACGACAGTCCTTCAATCGCTAACGCCGATATCGGAATCGCAATGGGTAGTGGGACTGACGTTGCCATCGATACATCCGATGTCGTCTTGATGCAATCAAGCTTCCCCGCATTAGTACACGCCCACGGTCTCGCCAAGAAAACTGTCTCGAACACTCGTGAAAACATCTTCATCGCCATTGCCACCGTGGCCTTCCTACTGATTGGGCTAATCTTCGGTTATATCTACATGGCCAGTGGGATGTTTGTCCATGAAGCTAGTATCTTAGTCGTTATCTTCAACGCTATGCGGTTAATCAATTTCCAAACCAAGTTCGACAAACAACAACCAACTAAAACCATTCAAGCAGCCACAGCTTAATCAAGTCTCCCCAACTTGGTTACAGGCCTAGCAACCAATAACGGCCCGCCGACTAGTCTTCCCCAGCTAGTCGGCGGACCGTTTTAGCATATTGCAATCAAAAATGATAGACCAATAATAATTTCATAAATACGCTCGGTTAATTAATTGCGATTACAAACCAAAAAAGATCTTATAAATCCAAATTCCAATAACGGCACCAATAATTGGGGCAACCACGGGAACCCAACTATATTCCCAGTGAGAACTACCCTTGTTCGGTACTGGTAATAACGCGTGTACTAGCCGTGGTCCCAAGTCACGGGCCGGATTTAGGGCCGGACCGGTTGGACCGCCTAACGAAATAACCATGGCAGCAATCAAAAGTCCAACGCCAATATTGGCGATATCGATATTTTGATGAAAAAACATTCCGCGATATAATCCCATGGCACCAAAAATCAGGACTGCGGTTCCTACCATTTCCGTAACAAAACCGTTTAACTGACTGTTCGCATGATCACTATTTGCAAACGTCCCTAAGACCGCCTCATTATCAGTCGTTTGCCGATAATGGGGCCAGTACAGTGCCAAAATCAAGCATTGGCCTGCGATTGCTCCTAGAAATTGCCAGATTAAGTAAGGCGCAACGTGCGCCCAGGGAAAGATTCCAATCACGGCTTGCCCAATCGTAATCGCGGGGTTTAAATGGTTACCAGAAATCGAGCCAAACATCATGGCTGGGAGCATGACCCCCAGTCCATATCCCGATGCAACCAGGAGCCATCCTCCATTGGCGAGTCCTGGATCATCGTTACCAGTCGTGTTCTTCAGGAATGCGTTAGCGACAGCACCATTACCTAGTAGTACTAGGATCAGCGTGCCAAAAAATTCAGCGGCGTAGCGTGCTTCCCATGAACCTGTCATCTGTAAATCCTCCTCGTATGGTACCGAGCATCTATGATAATTTGAAGATACCAGATAAAACTATTTATGTAAACGTTTTATTTTGCTTAAATAAGCGGTTTCTAATAATTCAACATAATTCTACCAAATACCCTGGGTTGTATAATTATGAAGCGCTAGTATAACACGCTCGCGTCAACATGAGATCTTCAACGTTAATGCTCGCGATCACAACTAGTGGATTCTCAGGAGCCGCTAGCTTCCATAACGAATCGTTATTATCTAATCACCCAATACATCAGTCCTTTTTAAATCCCTCCACGGCCAGAAGCAGAACACTTGCTCGTATATACCTATGGGGGTATATTATTTAGTGACAAATACTTACTAAAGGAGTCAGCTAAAATGGTTAAAGAAATACATGATCAAGATTTTGCCAAAGAAACAGATACTGGTATCGCCGTTATTGATTTTCGCGCGGACTGGTGCCCACCATGTCGCATGATGGACCCAATTCTTAAGTCCCTTTCTGAAGACCCCGCTTACAAGGACCAGGTCAACTTCGTTTCATTGAACATTGACCATGACCAAGCTACGGCCAGTCAATTCCAAGTTCAAGGAATTCCAACCTTCCTGATTAAGAAAGATGGCCAAATCGTCAGTCACATGGTCGGAGCACGTCCTAAGCCTGATTTTGAAGCCGAACTCAAAAAAGCACTTGCCTAATTACGAAGGGGGCATCATGAATCATGGCAACTACTGAAGAATATGTCACTAACAAGCAGATCAAGACCCGGCTGAAACGTTCGGCTGGTCAACTGGACGGCGTTTTACGTATGATGGACGAAAATCGTCCTTGCGAAGATGTCTTAGTTCAACTTTCAGCAGTGAAATCAAGTATCGACAAGGCCATGAAACTCGTCATCGCCCGTAATATTAATAATTGTGTAGATGCGATGACCACGGCTGATGTTCAGAATCTTGAACACTCCTTGGATCTACTGCTAAAAACCAAATAACGCCAAAAAAGACGGTGTCGCCAATCTCAGTTGGTTATACCGTCTTTTTAGTGCCAGTTGACTCAGTTAAGCACCGTATCCGTCAGGCAACTTATCGAGTCAATCTTTCCAATCGCCCTTTTTCCAGTCATCGTCGTCATCACTGTGGGACTGCTCGGCATCCTTGGGCGCTCGTTTTGCTCGCTTCAACAGTACCGTCGTTGAAACCACCGTTACGAACCCAGTCGCAATAATAAAGACAAATGTCCACATCACAATGTCGCTAATCGCCATCTCGGGGCCCTCCCATATAATTTAATTGTCGTTAGTATAGCGCAGGCCCGTTGTAATAGCAAAAACGCCTTGGATAGTTTGCCCACACAATCGCTATCCAGAGCGTTTAATTCTTCAGCGACAACGACCTAATCGTTGTCATCCTCATCTTCTTCCTCCAAACCAGTTCGAGCATCGTTACCAAGATAAGCTTGTAATTCCCGAATATTGCGATTGTTACTGCCACGATAAACAACTAACCAAGCCGCCAGTGCCGGCCGGGTTTCTTTTTCAGCAAGCTTGATAGCCCGGTCAACGAATAGGTTTTCCGTATCAAAATCCTTGATTGTTGCGGCCACGAGTTCATCAGCAGATTGATACTTGAAAGCCCCATTTTCTTCCAACATGGAATACTTGGTTAATTCAGCCGTTGTGGAAGATGGCTTCTGGTTTTCATCTAGGAGTAATTCGCCTAATTCAGCAAACTGACGGACATTCTGGTCTAACAAACGTTGATATGCTGTCCGCAATGCCAATGATTGTGGTCCTTTAACGTACCACTTCACTTGGGTCAACTTAACGTAAGCAACCATTAAGTTAGATAAAATGTGATTCGTCATTGCGCCCGCTGTTGGGACATGGTGATCAATGTCACTCTGTTTTAATTCCGCTGCGTATTGTTCGTCGATCGTTAGTTCACTCATCGTTTATTCCTCCTACTTAACCTTGACGTTTTCAACTTCGTAACCAAGTCCGGTAACAACTTGTGCCAAATCATCGGCATTCGTCACTTCAGGATCAAAGTTAGCCTTTACCTTGCTGGCATTGAATAGCACCTTAACATTCTCAACGCCGTCATGGTTAGCAACGGCCTTTTCGATCTTGGTCATGCATGATGGGCAAGTCAACGTTCCTAATTGCATAATAATTTTCATAATCAATTACCTCCGTGTCGTTCATTTGATGGTTCTATCATAACCGGATTTGATTGATCAGAACTTGACGGCCGTCAAGAAATTCAAAAAAGTTTTACGCTACAATATAGTTATTAAAACAGTAGGAAATTTAAAACGTCAAACCCTATCTACCAAGCAAAATCTGTTATAGTTAGGGTGAATTTATTCAGGAGGTGGGCCTTATGGCAGAACATGAATGTGTGCAGTTAGTCCCAATTTTTAGCGAACTCGGTAGTGAACAATTAGACACCATCGAATCGATCGTTCGTCACCACCACTATCCAGCCGGCAGCACTTTATTTGGTGCTGACGATCCACTGGATTCACTGATGATTGTTGCCAATGGGCAGGTTAAAGTCTATCAGCTAGCTGCCAATGGTCGCGAGCAGTTACTATACCTATTACAAACTGGTGATATCGATGGCGAAGCTGCCTTATTTGAAAATCAACGGCGAACCTCATTCGGTGAAGCCTTAGTACCGACAGATGTTTGCAGTATTCGCCGTTCAGACTTTCAAGACTTGATGCAAAAATATCCCAGTATCAGCATCAATGTCTTAAACGTCTTTGGCAAACGTCTCAATCAACTGGAACGTCAAACAACCAGCACGGCCACTGAATCCGTCGAAGCCCGTTTAGCGAACTATATCACTGAAACAGCGGCAGCGCTCAAAACCGACACGTTTAAACTACCATTAAAGAAAAAGGACCTGGCGACGTTCCTCGGCACCACCCCTGAAAGCATCAGCCGTAAGCTCGCCTTATTCGAGCGTCAAGGCCTAATTACGCAAAAGCCTGGCAAGGTCATCGAAATTAACGATGCCGACCAGCTATTATTAACTGAATAATGACTACTAATTAAATTATCCTTAATCCCCCGGATGACTAGCGAAATCACTGTTAGTCATCCAGGGGCTTTTACGTCAACCATCACGCTGCCTCATAAGGTGATTTACAGGCACTAACAGCTCCTGCATGCCGATAATTTAGAAGTAATCTTGACCTTTACATTAACATTCACAACCCATCAGCTACTGATTCAGGACTATTAAGAT
>NZ_JQAR01000038.1:8559-9257 GCF_001437155.1 Liquorilactobacillus mali | reverse complement strand
AGGATAAAAATAACGTAAATTCCGATTAAAGCGTTCATTACTACCACGTTCAGCTGGAGTATAAGCATGGCAGTAATAGGTCTTAATATCATATTGTGATTCAAGTGATACTAGCCCACTAAACTCAGTGCCACGGTCCACAGTAAAGCTGTGCACCGGACCATTAAAAGTGGTTAGGAACTTAGTTAGTGCTTCATTAACAGTCGCTGTCGTCCGATCTTTTAACCGGTATGCCCAAAGGAACCGTGATTTTCGATCGATTAAAGTTAATAAAACTGCCTTACTATGCCCACGAGGACCAACGACTGTATCTAGTTCAAAATCGCCGATGCGATTACGTTGATTAATCATCATGGGACGCCGTTCAATTGATCGCCCCAAAGATTGATTATATTTGGATCGTTGGTCAACGTTACGCCGTTGGCGTACGCCATGTTCAGGTAGATCATTCAAGGAGAAACCAATTCTCCCCTGATTTAGCCAATTATAAATAGATTTAGTAGCTAGTTTAAATTCGTGAGCAATCATTCCTGGTGACCAGCTTAGACGTAAATGGTTGAGAATTTTTTGCTTTAACTCATTGCTCAGCTTAGTTTTCCGACCACATCATGATCGCTTGTATTCGGCATCTGTTTGTGCTAATTCAGCCTGATAAGGTTGACATCGAGATAATTCATAAGAAATTGTTGACGGTGATT
>NZ_JQAR01000038.1:0-8293 GCF_001437155.1 Liquorilactobacillus mali | reverse complement strand
AAGGAAGCTGATCTTTTTTGTCCGAACAGCGTTCGGATTAATTTTACAATCTACCATAACTGCTATACTAAAAGTGAAAAGAAGAGGAGTGATAGTTTTGAAATTGTATCAAAGCCTTACCCAAGTCCAAATCAACGAACAATTCGCTGGTCAAGCAACCGGCTACAAGCTTTCCACGACCCTTGATAAGCCGCTGAACTACGATCCAACGATTCTCTATCAGTATTTGGATACCGTCCTGAAACCGGGCAGTCGCCACGACGAAAACAACTTGCGCTACGTGACTGATCCGGGCTATATCGGCGAAAACTTTAATTACCAAAGCGTCCCGTTTACTTCGCACATGACCGAATTCGACGAGAAGATGGCCTTCGCACGCAAACTGGTGGCCGACCTTAATCGTCATTTATCTGTCAACATCAAACCGGAAGATGAAACTATCGAACTGGTCTTTGTTGACTAAAGCAACCGTGTTGCCCTCCTTTCCTAGTCGCGATGCTTCTCTCCTGATCATTTTCGGCTAAGTACCCAGTCAAGCATGCTTAGTTGCAACAAAAATGACCGTCTACTTTTTGGTAGGCGGTCATTTTTGTAGATGCAAAGCACGAATTCGCAGCTATACCGCTTTCTTCGCGACTTCCTTTGGTAACGTCAACGCCAACAGCAAGCCAATCAGGCCCACGCCAGCAAACACAGCGAAGGTAACAGCAAAACCGCCAGCATGACTTCGCAGCGTGGTTTGCATGCCATCCAACAACACTGTGGCGAACATGACACCGGCAGAACCGAATAACTGACGAGCCGTCGTTGTAACCGCAGTGCCGTCTGCCACGAGCTCATTCGGCAAAGCATTCGCGCCAGCCGTCACTGAAGGCATCATCACAAAGGCATTGCCGGCTTCAGTCGCCATCGCCAACATAATTGCCCCAATCAGCGGTAAATGATGGGCAAAGACTGCTAACAGACCAAAGCCGCCAGTAATCAACAACATGCCAATCATGGCCACGACACGCGGTCCAAAGCGATCCAGTAAGCGCCCGCTAATTGGATTCAAAATACTCAGCAACACCGCAGCTGGCACTAAGGACAAGCCAGAAATCAACGGTGACAAACCAAGTAGCGTTTGAAAGTAAAGCGGCATCAGGATAGTGGTGACAATCAAACCGACGTATGAAATTCCGGTCAGAAACACCGCTTTAGTAAACATACCAGTGGCAAAAACTCGCATTTGCAACATTGGTGGTTGGCGATTCAATTGCCGAACAACGAAAATACCAGCTGCCAGAACGCCTAAAATCAACAAACCAACCACGCCAACAGTTAAGCCTTTTTTCGACAAAGCACCCAAGGCATAAAGTAGAATTGGAAAACTTGCGGATAAAAGGAAGGACACCCAGTCCAGTTGCGTCGGTTGCAATGGCATGACAGACGCAATGGTCACCGTTGAAACGGCCAGCACAAGCAGCGAAACGACCAAGAAGAACAAGAATAAAGCCTGCCAAGGGAACCATGTCAGCAAAACACCGGAAATAATCGGACCGACTGCCAAGGCTGAGCCCATGACCAACCCCGCCGTGCCCATCACCCGACCACGCTCACTATGCGGCGTAATCGTCAGCAACACGGTCTGGAAACTCGGGAAAATAATCCCGACCGCAATCGCTTCAAGCAACCGGCCAATCATGAGCACGGTAAAACTCGGTGCCCAGATACATAAGCCTGTCCCAATGGCAAAAATGAGTTCAATCGCTTGGAAAAGCCGTTGGAAAGTAACATTATGCAACAGCCATGGGCTAACCGGAATCATCAAGGTCATCACCAACATAAAGCCGGTTGTCAGCCAAGCAACTGTATCCGCTCCTAAACCAAAAGCTTTCATAAAAGCAGGATAAGCGGTGCTTAAAGAAGACTGAGAAATTGACATCGAAAAGGTACCTGTCAGTAACGTGGCGACAAAAGCCCCGCGATGTTTGATCGTTGGAGAGTGCATATTAAAATCATCTTTTTCTATATTAGTATTGTGGGACGTTTACATTTTCATTCCCATTTTTTCATAAGACTGCATACCGCCCATCCAAATCTCAGATGGTTTGACGCCACGTTCTTTAGCCAAGGCCATCATTAACGTATCCATATCCATCAATTTATATTCTTGCTTTGGCTTGGCTGGATCGAATGTTTCAATCTGTGCCATCATGCCGCCATCTTCGTGCTCAATGATATGGCAGTGATACATATAAACCCCTGGCAAATCAAAGCGAACCAGCAGCCGAACCGTTTCACCAGGATTCACGCCAACGGTATCTTTGAAACCATATTCATTTGGATACGGCGCATGCCCATTCCGCGACAAGACTAAGAATTGGGTTCCATGCACATGGAATGGATGAACCATTCCAGGCGCATCATTGCTATTGGTAACATCCCAGTACTGGGCTTTGCCAATTGGTTGCGTGGCATCAATCCGCTGCATGGCAAACTTTTTACCATCAATCGCAACACCTTCGTCCATCCCCTGCATCACAACGTGGCGAACTGGCAAAGCCGGGTCAACCACTGGTGCCTTCACATCGAACAACTTATCAGGCAAGGTAGTCTGATCCGGTTTGAACGCATGAATGCGGAACTTTAGCAATGGCACATCATCCGTATATAAGGTGACCTCGTCGCCTTCATGGTATTGGCCAAAATCAACAATCACTTCGGCACGCTCAGCACAAGTCAGCATCAAATGGGTAAATTTGACCGGCTCCGGTAACAGTGAGCCATCCCCGCCAATTTGCGTAAATGGCAGGTCATCGGAAAAATGCAACCGCCATTCACGGCGATTAGCACCGTCCAGAAAACGCAACCGGACCTTTTGCGTGGTGACATCAAAATAGGGATTGATTGTACCGTTAATCATTGCAGTTGGCCCAGCAACACCGTCAGGATCATAATCAGCCCGGTAGTCCCACTGGTTGTTCTCATGAAAACGCCGGTCTTGCAAAATGACCGGAATATCGTCAACGCCATAGTTCCTTGGCAATGGCAGGCTGGCTTCATGGTCGTCTTTGACAATCACCATGGCAGCCAAACCATGCCAAACCTGCTCGGCTGTGGATGGGCACGGATGCGCGTGCAGCCACAAAGTCGTCGCCGGTTGTTCCAATGTGAAGTCGATATGCTTACTTTCACCCGGATAAACCAGCGCATGGCATCCGCCATCAACATAAGGGCCACTGACATTAGCCCCATGCCAATGAAAAGTGGTCAACTCAGGCAGGGTGTTTTTCAGTGTCACATGCGTATGCTGACCACGGCGATACACAATCGTCTGACCTAACAGACTGGTATTATAGCCCCACGTCTTGGTCTTCGCCCCAGGTAACAGTTGCGTTTCCCCAGCCTCTGCTGTCACCGTGTAATAAACGTCGGTCGCCGTCTCTTTATCCGGTTTCAACAACGGCGGCACATTTAAGGGCTTCTCAGGCGCATCACTGACCTCAAGCGGCACGTACCCGCCATCGTGGAGATCAAACGCTGGCTCATCAAAGAAATAGTCCGTATAGGTTTTCATCGTGATTTCCCCCTCTGACAAGAATTTTAACACTTTTTAGGGTTGCCATAAACATAATTTAGAATTAACCTAAAGTAGTATCGAAAAATGGTATAGGTCTTATCCATACACTTGAGGAGGATTTTCATGCAACAAATGTCGAAAACAATGGGCTGGCTCATGCTGGCGTTAAATGTGGTGCTGCTGATTCTAATTGGTACCATGCACAATATGGCAGCGATGTGGTTAATGGGTCTGATTATGACTTTGGACGCTGTGACAGGGTTAGTTGCCGCTTATCGGCCCCAGTCAAGTCAACAACACGCCCACCAGCACTAGTTTGTTAAGAAGTTGCTGCAAGACCTTTCATGGAGTCATTGATCGGCGTTATATGTTGACATATACATATGTTGAATATATCATGTGTCTGTACTTAGATGAACAGTCACATGAAAGAGGGTCGTTTAATGCAGCAACTGTCAATGACGCAGAAACAAACCATGACGTCAGCCTTACGGGTTGAATATTTTTCAACGGCATGGATGGCATTTGAGTGGTAGATTGCAAAATTATTATCAGCTTGATTAATTAAATCTGTATTACTAATAGCTCAGTAATTGTAAATTGCTTGATCCAATCCGTTTCTGTAGTTGTCATATTGAGCAACTTCTTTCTTTGTGACCCCATAATAATCCTATTATGGGGTCAATTTAAGAACTTTCTTAGTACTTTACTGAAATAGTGAAATAAGTAATTCGTGAAATGTTGAAATAATTATTTCGGGAAATAATGAAATTAATACTATAAAAAAAGAGGGCCTAGTACTTTTGGAATGGAAATACTTTCCAACACCAAAAATTCTAGACCCAAAAATACTGACAGTAAAATTAATCATTACGGTTTAAACCGCCGACAAATTAGCACTTTATTGCACAATTAAGGGACTTTTACCCAAAAACGATTGCAAACTGTAAATTTATTAGTTATAATTGCTTTGTGAAATTGGTACTAATTGTTTTCAAAACTTCCGAAAGAAGGCATTTGTACAATGGCTGAACGTAGTTATGACTTTCTGATGCCCAGCGTCAATTTCTTTGGCCCTGGTGTCATTAGTAAGATTGGTGATCGAGCAAAGATGTTAGGGATGAAAAAGCCCGTTATCGTCACGGATAAGTTCCTTGAAGGTTTAAAGGACGGCGCCGTGGAACAGACTTTGGATTCTTTAAAGGCTGCTGGTGTGGACTACGTTGTTTACAACAACGTTGAACCCAACCCTAAGATTCGTAACATCAAAGAAGTTAAGAAACTTTACGAAGAATCCGGTGCGGACTCCATCATCACTGTTGGTGGGGGTTCTGCTCACGATACTGGTAAAGGTGCCGGCATTATTTTGACTAATGGCGACGACATTACTAAGTTGGCTGGGATTGAAACACTCGACAAGGCTTTGCCACCATTAATCGCCGTTAACACGACGGCCGGTACTGGCTCTGAATTAACCCGTCACGCGGTTATCACGAATGAAGAAACCCACTTGAAGTTCGTGGTTGTTTCATGGCGGAACATTCCGTTGGTTTCATTCAACGACCCAACTCTGATGCTCGATGTGCCTAAGGGCTTAACCGCAGCTACTGGGATGGATGCCTTCGTTCAAGCCGTTGAACCTTACGTTTCCGTTGACCACAACCCTATCACCGACTCACAATGTGTGGAAGCTATCAAGTTGATTGAAACTTCCCTTCGTGAAGCCGTTGCTAACGGCCACAACTTGGACGCTCGGACTAAGATGGTCGAAGCTGAAATGTTAGCCGGGATGGCCTTCAACAACGCCAACTTGGGTTACGTTCATGCCATGGCTCACCAACTCGGTGGTCAATACGACGCACCTCATGGTGTTTGCTGTGCCTTACTTCTACCTTACGTTGAAGAATATAACATCATTGCTTGCCCAGATCGTTTCGCCCAATTGGCTGAAATCATGGGTGAAAACACTGAAGGCCTATCAACGCGGGATGCTGCCGAATTAGCCATCAAGGCCATGAAGCAATTATCCGAAGACGTTGGTATTCCTCACTCAATCAAAGAAATTGGTGCTAAGCCAGAAGACTTTGAATTGATGGCTGAAAATGCCTTGAAGGATGGGAATGCTTTCTCTAACCCTCGTAAGGGGACAAAGGAAGATATCATCAAGATTTTCCAAGCTGCCTACGACGCTGAATAATTTAACGTAATATGATGAAAAGCCGCCGAATTTCGACGGCTTTTTTAGTGTTTGTGCGTACACCCTATTGGCTAGATTGGTTTAGTCAAACAAAAATCTTAATTGGTTCCTTATAAGAGCATATAATTCCATCATCACTACCTGTCCTGTTATAATTATGGTAAAGGTGGTGATGATTTGCGATTTATATTTAAGGCATTAATAGTAGTTGTTATTATCCTTGCATTTCCTTTATCCATAGTTCTTGTCTTTAAAAATTGGTCAACGGCCATTGGTACTAGTACACCCATGTCATTAAAGCTTGGTTGGTTGGAGCAGTACGAACCGATATACCTCTTTTGGAGTGGAGTAATTCTGGCGGTACTGTTAATTATTTTTTTGCTTATCACACTTTTTTGGCCACGGTCACAATCATTATATCTTCATCAAAAGTCTGATGGTCAAGTGACCGTCAGTAAGAAAGCTATTGAACATTTTGCGCTTTCAGCACTTCAACATGAACCCTTTATTGGCAACCCCAAGGTATCAGCTAAGTTATCACGAAAAGGGATCACACTTAAAATATGGGGTGATCTACTAAATTCAGTCAATGCCAAGAAACAGACTGCAAATTTTCTTAATCAATTAAAAAAAGATTTGCGTATTTGTCTTGGAATTTCTGAACAGAAAAAAATTAAAATCAGACTCGTTGATTTTAATGAGTTGGACGCTAATGTGCATAAATCTCGAGTTGTCTAGGAGGTGATATCGTGACCGAACTCATTAAAGCCTATTTTTGGCCACTAATTGGTGGAATTATGGGATTGCTCCTAGCGGTCCTTATCATCACATTTGGATTTTTCAAGACGCTTTTTGTTTTGATTTTTATGGCAATCGGGATTACCGCGGGTTATTATATTCAAAAAACTGGTATCTTAACAAATGTTTTTAAATAACTATTTGAATTATAAGGAGGAAAAATTATGCAGAATGGAACGCCAAGTGAGAAAACAACAACTAACGAAAAGTCTGGTGTTAAAGGCAATTTAACATTTGATGATAAGGTTATTCAAAAGATCATTGGTATCGCACTTTCTGAAGTAGATGGCTTATTAACCGTAGATGGCGGCTTTTTCGCAAATGTTGCTGATAAACTAGTTAATACTTCAGATGTCACATCAGGAATTGATGTAGAGGTTGGAAAAAAGCAGGTTGCAGTGGATCTCGACATTGTTGCTGAATACGGCATTGATATTTCTAAACTGTATGACAAGATCAAAAATGTTATCGTTCGGGAAGTAAAGAATATGACCGAATTAGAAGTAATTGAGGTAAATGTGAATGTTGTTGATGTCAAGACAAAGGAGCAATATGAAAAAGATTCGACTTCTCTGCAAGATCGCGTGAGCGATGCCACAGACAAAACGAAGGAAGCCGTCAGTAAGGGCGCAAAGAAATCGAAGGAAACATTAGGTGACAGCGTTGATAAAGTAACGTCTGACAATAAATCTAGTCGTGTTAACTAAGGGAGTGAGTAAATATGGGACTTATTTGGTCATTAATCGTCGGGGCAATCATTGGTGCCATTGCTGGCGCAATCACTAACCGTGGTGCTGCTATGGGCTGGATTGCAAACATCGTAGCTGGTTTAATCGGTGCGTGGATTGGCCAAGGGCTCCTTGGCACTTGGGGCCCTTCGTTAGCTGGCATGGCATTGATACCATCGATCATCGGGGCAATTATTTTAGTTCTGATTGTTTCATTAGTTGTTGGTCGAACCAGTAAAAAGTAAGGGAGAATTTTATGGACGTCTTGAAAAGTGTATTTAAGTTTATGATCGCTTCTACGCTCATTGTAGGTGGTGTCCTCATCGGTGGCACCGTCTTGGCTGCTAAGAAAGTAGATGACATTGGTGATACATTGCAACAAAAATTACATGGATAATTAGCCAAATTTATCTGTATTAGGCTTCTTAGAACGTAAATAATTGAACAATTGAAGATCAGTTAATCAATATTTAAATTGGTGAGATAACCCTTTATAAATATAGATTGGAATTTTTTTGATAATTAATCAAAGCAGGCACTTTTTTACATAGGTGCTTGCTTTGATTTATCTATACATTATGACCTAGCAGTTAAAAACTGTTTTTACAGATATAAATATAGTATTCTTACTGATTCTTTAATTTTATATTTGGTTAAAGAGCTAGGCTGCCTGTATAATAGATCCAGTAGAGAAGTTAAGGCGGTGGCTATTTCCAATCGGAGGTGGTGCTTATGGTGTTAAACCTTTAAAGCCCATTTTCTCATAAAGATTTCTCATCAACAGCGGTTGACAAAGAGCCATTATAAATTAGATGATACATTAGAAGCTGGAGACAAGATTGTCTAGATAATGTGTGAGATAAAATTTTTGGCAGGTTATCATACATAAGATAAAATGTTTTTAAAACTGATAACGTATTTATTTCACAACAATTACGCATTTATTTTGGAGAAAAATATAAAGCAGGAGGATTACAATGCTGAAAACTTATTCTTTAACAAAAGATA
>NZ_JQAR01000037.1 GCF_001437155.1 Liquorilactobacillus mali | reverse complement strand
AGGGATTCCCTTTTCAATAGGATTTTTATTCATTTACACAAACTATTTTATACTCTCTGCTTTTTTACCCCAAAATTAAAAACATAAAGAAACAGGCTAAGTATATAGTCTTTTATTGATCATCAGAAGAAGAAATTCCTCTTGCTTTTCGGCAACCATTGTTGGTAAATGCAAATATTAGGAGCTAGGTCAAAAGTTAAATTTTGACTTGGCTCCTTTATCTTTTATATTAATATTAAAAGTACTTGGTGAGGGTTATTCAACAAATAAAAATACGATGTTTTAGGAAAAAATGAAAAATAACTGCTTTTATTATCAAATATTATTAAATTTGTGCGAAGTTAATTAAAAATAATTGGATATAATGGTAACTAGACGTTTACTCCTTTTTAGTTAAGAAAAGATGGTAAAGGATTTGTTTCAATATTTTTTAATTTTTAAGTACAGAAATATAGTGAACCTTATGGAGGTGTTGTTTTGTTTAAAATTGTAATGAAGCACACACATGGTTTGTCACGATGGTGCTTTTTCCTAGCACCACTGGTCATGTTAATTGAGGTATTTTGTGATTTGCAACAACCAACCTTAATGTCTGATATTGTTGATCATGGACTGGCAAAAGGAGACATGCAGTATGTTGTCCATACAGCATTGCTCATGCTGTTATTTGCCTTGCTAGGAGTACTTGCAGGTGCTGGATCGGGTGTGTTAGGGAACTATGCTTCACTCCGAATGGGAGCACATTTGCGTTCTCATATGTTAACGATTGCATTAAATAAGCGGGAAGCAAGTAATTTAGCACCAGCAACATTAATTACGCGGATCACTAATGACGTAACACAGATGCAGAACCTTGTGATGATCCTGACACGTGGAATGGTACGCTCTCCAATGCTTATGTTTGGCGGAATCGTTATGTCGTTGATTGTTTGCCCAAATTTAGCCCCCATCTTATTGGTGATCATATCTTCTTTAATTATCTTTCTTTTATTTATTATGCGTCGCAGTATTCCACTTTACACCAAGATGCAGCAGCGGGTCGACGGGATGAATAGGGTTATGAGAGAGAACTTGCAAGGAATTAAGACAATCAAAGCTTTTGTTTTAGAAAAACATCAGCTAACTCAATTCAAGCAGGCTAATGATAAACTGCTTAACAGTAGTATTCGTGCTTCGATGGCAACAGTGACGTTAAGTCCTATTATTCAGGTCATGTTGAATCTTGGAGTTGTAATTGCGTTGGCATATGGTGGCCAGTTGAAAGTAAATGGAACGATTCTCGACGGACAGATTATTGCTTTTGTCAATTATATGATTCAAATCACTAATGCAATGGTCATGACAGTTAACATCATTACTGCTTTTTCACGTGCGATTACCTCGGCAACCCGTGTCCAAGCAGTTTTGAATGAAACGAAAGGTGAAGTTGCTGTTGGTACAATTGCAAATGCACCATCGGGCAGTAGTATCGAGTTCTCACACGTTACTTTCGGTTATCAGCAAAGCAGACCAATCCTGAATGATGTCAGTTTCAAAATAGCAGAAGGTAAATGGTTGGGAATTATTGGTGCAACGGGCAGTGGTAAATCTGCACTGATCAATTTGCTAACGCGTAGTTTCGATAATTATCAAGGAACAATTCGCATCGGTGGAGTCGATATTAAAGACATGGATTTGGCTGCTGTTCATCATAAAGTTACAGTTGCCATGCAGGATGCTATGCTATTTTCTGGGACAATCAGGCATAATTTGACGTTTGGTGCAGTACAAGCAAGTGAAACACAACTTGATTCAGCGGCTAACGTGGCTGATGCAACCGAATTTATTAAGAAGCTGCCACGAAAATATGATGCGATAGTTGAACAAAATGGAAAGAATTTTTCTGGTGGGCAGCGACAGCGTTTGAATATTGCACGTGCGGTTGTACCAGACCCAGATATATTGGTGTTGGATGATGCGACTAGTGCGGTTGATCAAACCACCAATGCTTTAATCCAAAAGCGACTGCTTGAAACCCGAAGTGGGCGGACAACTATCATTATTTCGCAGAGGGTAACAAATATTATGCACTGTGATGAAATCTTGGTTATGACTGATGGGCAACTGACCGATCAAGGTATGCACACACAATTGCTCAAAACCTCACCATTTTATGCGCAACTAGTTGAAACACAACTGGGAGGAGGAAGATATTATGCAGATGAATCATCATCGTCCCGGACGTAATTTGCACCCAGAGAAAGTTAGCCTGAATAATTGGAAACAGACTGTTAAAAGAATTTTGAATTACCTTGCTTTTGCACGTGGTAAGTTAATCCTCGTTTTTTTCTTAACGATTTTTACTACGATGGCGACCATTGTAGGAAATCGTGTAAATGGAATAGTTGTTGATCAGTTTCTCAGCGCTAACAAGATGCATACACTATTTGTCATCTGTGGTTTAATGGCGGTAATGTACATTGTTGCCAGTATTTGTACTTATTTTCAAAACGCAATTATTATTAAAGTAGCTCAACGAGCATCTGCAGCGATTCGTCACGATATCTTTGCCCAGTTACAAAGGTTACCATTACGTTATTTTGATACCCATGATAAGGGGGATGTTATGAGTCGATTGACAAATGACGTCGATAATATCAATACTGCAATGATGCAGACTTTCGTACAACTGTTTACGGGAATTATTAGCGTAGTTGGAATGGGGGTTGCAATGTTGCTTTTGTCACCACTCTTAACACTAATTGTTCTGCTTAGTTCGATAATGACCTATATTTTTACTCGAATTGTGGCGAAAATCACCCAAAAAGCCTTTGTAACTCAACAAGATGCACTTGGAGCACTTAATACGCAGATCGAAGAATCAGTATCTGGCAAACAAGTAATTCAGTTATTTGATCATGAAGCACAGACGATGGGAACCTTTAACAAAACTAATGAACGTTATACAAAAGCGGCCTTTCGTGCACAGGCTTTCAGTAGTATGATCGGTCCCATCAATAATGGTACTAACAATGTGGCTTACCTTGTTATTACTGCTGCAGGAGCGTTTTCTATTCTTACTCATAGTAGTACGATTACGGTCGGTACGATCTTTACTTTCTTGATCTATTTACGTAATTTCACTGGTCCCATCAATAATATTCTTGATTTGCTCAATACACTGCAGTTATCCTTAGCGTCTGCGGAGCGAGTTTTTGAAGTAATTGATGAAAAGCCTGAAAAAGATATTAAACATGCACTCGCAATGACACATACTAAAGGCAATGTTGCTTTTGAACATGTAGATTTTGCCTATGGCTTACAACAAATATTGCATGATGTTAACATTTCTGCCAAGCAAGGACAAGTGATTGCACTAGTGGGGCCAACTGGCGCGGGTAAAACAACCATTATGAACCTGTTAACCAATTTATACCCACTTAGTAAGGGAAGGGTACTGTTGGATAAACATGATGTAACTAGCATTAAACGGTCCAATTTAAGAAGGTTAGTTACTGTAGTTCAGCAAGAGCCTTTTATGTTTTCACTCTCCATTAAAGAGAATATCCGGCTTGGTCGTATGAATGCGACTGATGAGGATGTACGTTTAGCTGCAAAGCGCGCTAATGCTGATAATTTCATTATGCAGCTGAGAGATGGCTATGACACGATTCTAAGTGAGAATGCACATAATATTTCACAAGGCCAGCGCCAACTGCTCAGTATTGCACGTGCATTTATTGCTGAAGCACCTGTTTTGGTATTGGATGAAGCAACAGCCTCAATAGACTCCAATACAGAGTCTGATGTTCAAAAAGCAATGACCGATTTGATGCAGGATAAGACTAGTTTTGTTATTGCACATCGTCTTTCGACAATTCGCAATGCTGATCAGATCTGTGTTATTGATGCAGGACGTGTTGTCGAATGTGGAACACATGATGAACTACTACAAAAGAATGGTGCATACGCTAGACTGTACAATAGTCAATTTAGTTGATAAATGTACTTTAAAATTGGAGGAAATGCATTAAGTTTTGGAAACTATAGGTCTAAGTGAGTCAAAGAAAATGATCATCACTAGTGAGGGTAAAGTAAATATGACACAATAGAGTTTTGACTCGTGGAACACTTTCATCCGAAATCAATAGAGGACCAGATCAAAAATTGACTCTTTGATCCAGTCCCACAAATTAGGAGAGCACATTTTCTAACTCTTTTTTATCAGAATAAGGAATACGGAGTTTGGAATGTCTTTTTATTTAGACTGTTGTATTTAATATGATTCTCTTGCAAGATATTTCTGAACTCTTTCACGTAAATATCGCTAGAGAAACTCTGAAGTATATCAATGAAAAGTTTTTGATTAGCAGCAAGCATTTGAACTGACAAACCATTGGTTCCGCTCATGTAAGTGTGAACTTCATCAATGTATTTTTCTAATGAACCTAGTCTTAGTTGGCCACTATAACTGAGTACAAAAGTGTTAATCAAATTGGTATCAAAGGCACTCATCATCTTTTGTTTCTCTTGAAAACTATCAAGTGCGTCTAAGGTGTCAAAAAGTTGTTGCATTTTGTTAATAGTCTGAAGAATATATTCGGGCTTTTTTTGCAGTTGAATCTGTTTTCTAAATGCGGTTGCTGTTTCGGTAAAATCTGAATCGGTTGTTATCGGCGTGTTAATGGGTAAGGAAATGCTATTAACGCAGTTTCTGGCAGTTTTTTGATAGGTGATCACCGAACGTAGATCACTGGCCAAGTTGACCATTACAGGATCCGTTGTTTTGGGATGCGCACGGTGTATAGCCTGTTCAAGCATGATGCCAATTGCAATTGCAGGGGTAGCATTATGTGCTTTAGCAAAAGTCATGAAACTAGTTTGATCAATCACTGTCTCAAAGCGATAACTATCTGCTTGAGGATCAAATGCGCGACTTTCTGGCAAACTATAGGAATTTTCCCCATGATCCTGTGTTGAATTTTGGGGGATCTTCAACTCAGGTAGATTAGAGAAGGGTTCCTGCATCTCATCAAGTGACAGCGGGTCATTGGCTAGGTTAACCTTTGGGACTCCGTATAAGAGGCCAACTTTAGATGAAATATAGTAATAGAGTAGAGTTCTTACAAATGGCATTATGCCTCTTCCATCAACTAGGGCATGATGGTAAGAAACGAACAGACGCT
This sequence comes from Liquorilactobacillus mali, assembly GCF_001437155.1. Taxonomy (GTDB): domain Bacteria; phylum Bacillota; class Bacilli; order Lactobacillales; family Lactobacillaceae; genus Liquorilactobacillus; species Liquorilactobacillus mali_A. Next base: position 14,307 of record NZ_JQAR01000037.1, on the reverse strand, counting down.
TTTGTTCAAAAGTAATATCGATTAAATGATAATTAACATCTTTGCTTCCCAGGACACGCAGGCTATGTTGTTGTGCTACGATGAGAGGCAATGGATCGTGTGTTAAGTTGTAATGAGCATCTTTCCTTACTAACATACTGCTTAGATAAGGATAACGTTGTAAGGAACGGTTGACGGCAATCTGAAGGAGCTCTTGGTCAATTACGTCGGTTAATCGGATATCGATAACCATACTACGTGTACCATGCTGACGATAAAGAAATGATTGGCCAGAGAAGATTTTAGAAACCTTTGGAAGTTCTGTAAGATACGCCTTGCCACTTCTGGTATTGAATAATTCTTGGTAAGTATTATTTTGTTTGATCGATGTTGTCATAGTTAACGACTCCTTTTTTCATAGTTATAGTTTGAATTTAAAAGCTGTTGTTGCTGATAACTATAAAAAGAAGATGTTAAATAAATATGTATAACTTGTTTGTGAAATGTTAATTGAAAGTTGCGGGCCAGAATTAATATTTTAGAAACATTTCATTTGTTTTGATGAATTATTTTTTGTGTAAAAGAATCCAAAAAAGTGTAGTATATGTAAGAAAAAATAACAAGTTGGGAGTGAGTAAGATAGAAAATAAATATATAAGAGAAGGATTCGTTCCTTTTGGCCGTTACCAAACCTATTACAGGGTAGTAGGGAAGAAAACAAAAAATCCACCATTAATTTTGCTGCATGGTGGACCAGGTTCAACACATAATTATTTTGAAATGCTTGATGATATTGCAGAAATGAGTCAAAGACAATTAATAATGTATGATCAGTTAGGCTGTGGATATTCCTCGATTCCAGATGATGAGCGAAACTGTTATAAAGCTGGTACGTGGTTGGATGAATTAGAGAATCTAATTACCTTTTTAGGATTGAAGGAATTCCATCTTTTGGGTCAATCGTGGGGTGGAATGTTAGCAATAATGTATCTTTGCGACAGAGACGCAAGTGCAGCTAAAAGTGTCGTACTTTCTAGTACACTTTCTTCAGCCAAGTTATGGGCAAAGGAACTTCATCGGCTTATAAAGTATTTGCCAACTGATGAACAAGAAGCTATTAAGAAAGCGGAAGAAACCCAAAATTTTAAGAACCCTGCTTATCTTAAAGCAAATGCACATTTTATGAAGTTATACGCTAGCGATGACCCAAAAGAAAGTCATGAAGAAGTACTGAGGCGTCCTAAAAAAAGTGGTACTGAATCCTACACGACCGCATGGGGACCAAACGAGTATACACCACAGGGTAATTTGAGTGATTATGAATATACCGCAAAATTATCGAAGATAGAAATACCAGCGTTAATAATGAGTGGTATAAATGATTTGAGTACTCCGTTAGTTGCGAAAACAATGGCGGATGCTTTGCCAAATTCGGAATGGCATCTTTTTGCAAATTCTCGTCATATGCCGTTTGTAGAAGAAAATAAAAAGTATATGAAGATTCTTACAGAGTGGCTTAAGAATAATGACTAGTCGTCCAGTTTGATTGGGCGCAGAACTTTGGCAGGATTTCCCACTGCGACAACATTTGCAGGAATATCATGGGTTACAACACTTCCGGCACCAATAATTGAATTTGCCCCAACTGTCACTCCACCAAGAATAATTGCAGAGCCTCCAACCCAAACACCATCTTCAAGGGTAATTGGTTTTGCGACCATTTTCTTAGCTTTCCTTGCTAAGGGCTCTTCAAGATAATTAGCGGTATAAAAGCCAACTTTTGGGGCAATATTAACATTAGAACCAATTGTAATTGGTGCAAAATCAAGCATTGTCACATCATGGTTTGCAAAAAAACTGTCACCTACAGAGATATTGAAACCAAACGTACACATAAAGTTGGGTTCAATGTAGGCATCAACACCAACATCATTGAATAGTTGTTCTAGTATTGAAAAGTCATAGTTATTTTTGGTAAGAACTAGTTGATTGAAGACACAACATTGTTCAAAGGCATGTCTGGAAGCCGCAGCAATTTCTGGATTGGATGCAGTAAATATTTTTTCATTGGTTGTTAGTCTTTTGATCTTTTCAGCGTCCATTTTCTCACCTCAAGTATATTATTATATAATGCAATTATAGCCTAAATAAGGAGGATAACCAGATGGATCTAAGCGAACATAGTGCATTAACAAATTTTGAAATAGAGTACATCAAACAAATTACAAATTCTGGGAAACGCTATTACGACTATGATCCTTTAATTTCCAAAGCAAGGAATCATGCATATTTTGAATGTAGGAAATATGATAATGAACTTAGGAATGGACGGAAAAAGATAGAAATATTGAAGAATCTTTTAGCCCATTTGGGACACCATGCAGAGATTAACTTAGGATTTACGTGTGAGTTTGGATTCAATCTAACTGTAGGAAGTTACTTCAGTGCAGGAAGGGACTTCAAAGTTATTGATTGTAACAAAGTAGAAATAGGCAATAATGTTTCACTTGGTGCCCAAGTAGGGATATACACATCTAATCATGCTGAAAATCCCGAATTACGTGCAGCGCATTGGTGCAGTGAACAACCAATAGTAATTGCAGATGATGTTATTATTGAAAACAACGTAGTTATAACACCAGGCGTTAAGATTGGCGAAGGAGCGACTATCAGAGCAGGAAGTGTAGTGACTCATAATATATCTGCCAATACGATTGCAAGTGGTAATCCGTGTAAATCTTTTGTGTTGTAATTTCAGGTAATGTGAATGGGGGGCAAAAGATAGTGAACCATGCGGACATCAATAAACTTTCATGTGATTTGATACACACCGGGTGGGATAAACCGGCTATTAAATATATAAATAAGAAACTGCAGTGGCAAGTAGTGCTGAATAGTTCCAGCAATGACCTTGGGACAATATACCGTAATTTGTATGCTGTTGGCTCAAATTTATATACTAAAATGCTCAGAGAATCAAAGTTAACAGCGCAGCAAAAAATTGAATTGGTCCTGTGGCAATTAGGCGCAAGTATTGATCACACCGGCTTTTTGCGGCTGAGAGGTAATTTTCATTTAGATCCACTCATGCCCCCACATAGCGGCTTTTTACGTTATTTCCGCAACCTTGTTCAAAAAGTATTTCCTGGGAAAACCTTGAAGGAATATAGTAGGACTGATGATTTGGGTGAACTTGCAAATAAAATTCATCTTTTTCGAAGCTATTTGGATCTCAACAATATTCAGTACATTCGTTCTTTTTTTAAGGGAAAGACAGATTATGAAAGATTACTTAAATATGAGAAAAGATTTTGTTTTGTTAAATTAGACTATAAATCGGCAGCAAACTTTCACAATAGATTTCGCAGTGACAATCATTTCAAGTATCCACAAAACATGAAGGTGCAAGTTACTAGTAGAACAAGAATGTCTGAATTTATAATTAACCTTGAGTCAGGGAACTTTGTTAGTGAGTGGATAGGTTATGGCTTTTTGGCTAATGGAACCAAACAAATTAAAACCTCTTTTAAAGAATTCAATATCGTCAATACAGAGTCTTTTAATTATGGAATACCATTAGGCGGTAGAAGATTCAACTTTTTTGTTGATAGGGATAGTCACAATAACTTAGATATCAGTCACCCACATGATTCGTTGGCCCGTAGAAGATTGACCCAAAAGCAAAGAACTTCCTATTATTGGAAGTTTGAAGAATCTTATTACAAAAAGGATGGCAGCGGTCGATATAGGGGCCAGTATGCAGATATTGTAAAAAATGGTTATAGGGATTATTATGCTTGGAATTCGGTAAGAGAAAAAGGGAAAGTTTATCAGAGATTTGTTGCGTATTGCCGCAGTATCTATCCTAAAAAGAATCCCGGATTTTACTACTTTCTGAAGAAAAAAGAGAAATTTTTTTTAAATATTTTGTGCAGATAGTGCCTGAATATCTGTGGGTAGCAGCTTAAAAGCATTTCTTTATTTTTTCTTGAAAGACTAGTATGATATTAATTGGTCGTTTTTTGGAAATAGAATGAAGTTAACAAAGAAAGGGTGTATAAATCATTTTGATTACATTATCAGGTATTATTGGATCGGGTAAGTCAAGTATGACTGAAATATTGGCAAATGAGCTCGGAACAAAGGCTTTTTTTGAGCCGGTTGAGGACAATCCCGTCTTGCCATTATTCTACAAAGGAAATGAAATCGCAGCTCAAAAAAGGGCGGAAGGGGACAAAGAAGCAACTAATCCTTATGCGTATCTCTTGCAGACATATTTTCTTAATAAAAGATTTAAAATGATTAAGGAAGCTATGAAAGATGATAATAATATTTTAGACCGCTCAATTTATGAAGATGAGCTATTTATGAAGATGAATACAGAAATGGGTAATGCAACAGAAGTGGAATATCAAATATATCAGAGCCTATTGGCTAATATGATGGAAGAGCTACCTTTTGCTGCTAAAAAGAAATCACCAGATTTAATGATTACGATCCATGTTTCATATGAAACAATGATAAAAAGAATTAATAAAAGAGGCCGTGATTATGAATTAGTAGAAAATGATCCTTCTTTGGTTGATTATTACAAACGACTTTTAAAGTACTATGATGAATGGATTGAGTCATACTCTGTCTCACCATTACTAGTAATAAATGGTGATCAATTTGATTTTGTTGACAATATTAACGATAGGATTACGATGTTAGAATTAATTGAAAATAAACTATATAAGTTGGGCAAACTTACGGACGCACAGTTAAATAATTTCAAAGAAAGACATCAGAAACAGCTTCTTTAAAAGAGATGTATAAGTAGAACCTATTTCTGAGATATAACTTTTTAAGTATTCAGTATGTTAGGCAATAACGAGGAGAGACTATTATGGTTGATAATGCAGATACAACCTTTTAATTTGCGCAAAAATCCAAAACTATAAGAATGGCAAGGTGAAAAACTTGAAATATAAAAAGAATGACATCACAGATAAGGTATTAAAAAAAGATGTAAGCCATGCTATTGCGATAACTTCTATTTATTTCATAGTTTTTCAACTTTCAGCACTTATCTCGTCGTTTGCGATACTCTTTACAAAAAAAGAAAGTGAAGCTGCTGTAAATAATTTTTTCAACAATAGTGGACTTCCATACTTGGTTGCAGTCGGAGCAGGACTTTTTGCAATTTTTGTAAACATGACTCCTAAAATGAGGAAACAAACTTTTGCTTCAAGTAAAAGAAAAGTGACGATAGGTGTCTTTTTTTCGCTGGTTGCAATAATATTGACAAGCCAAATTGTTTTAGGTGCCTACAGTTCTCTATTTGAACACCTTGTTAATCTGGTAGGCTATAGCTCAACAGAGCAATTAAAAGAAGCTACAGGCGCCAGTCAAACAATTTCTATGCTGCTATATGCTGGAATTTTAGGTCCTGTTACTGAGGAGATTGTTTTTAGAGGATTTTTATTACGTAGTTTGGAAAAATATGGACAAGGTTTTGCTATTATACTTTCTGCTTACATGTTTGGACTGTATCATAGTAACTTTATTCAAACTCCATTTGCGTTTGTCGTAGGATTAATTTTAGGATATGTAGCATTAACTTATGGTATCAAGTGGTCAATATTGCTACACATTTTTAATAATCTTGTGTTGGGAGACATGTTTAGCTATATTCTACAGAACTTCAGCGGCAAGCAAGCTGATATTATCAGTAATGTTTTGGTTTGGATAGGTGGAGTTATTGGAATTGTAATTTTATGGTTTTTCAGAAGAAAGATACGCAACTGGTACAGAAACAATAAACCAACTGGAACTGAATTGAAACTTGCATTTACGAGGAAAATCTTGATTTTGATCACTATTATAATTTTCATTATTTCTTGTACAGGATTAGATAAAATATAAAGGTGTTAATTTAATCACAACTTCTGTGCGATTACTTGAAGTTTATAAACCCAAGGGCTATCATAATGGTAGAAGTATTTTTACCAAAGGCAGGTGGCTGAGATGGTACAAAAGTATAAACGAGTTTTGGTGGCAATAGATGGTTCTAAGGGTTCTGATGTTGCTTTGGATAAAGCAATAGAAACGGTTAAGAATAATGAAGGTTCTTCATTAGATGTTTTGCGTGTTCTTGATTTGAATTCTCTTGAGTATGGTGGAGCTGGAATTGCTCTAGATGGTAGTGAGATTTACAGAATTGAACAAGCTAATGAGGAATACATGTTTAATTTGAAACAAAAGCTAATTAAGGAAAATGGGCTTAGTGAAGAAAATGTACATGTGCATTTGCGTTTTGGAAATCCAAAAGTTGTCATTGTGCATGATTTTCAACCTGAGTATGGCAATGATTTGATTTTAGTCGGCTCTACTGGAAAGAATTTTTTTGAGCGGCTGGTGATAGGATCAGTTGCATCTTATGTTGTAAGAAATGCATCTTGTGATGTGCTCATGGCTCGTAATTGATTTTTAAAGCAAGAATAATTTGGAGACAAAAAACTTTGAAGGTTAGTACTAAGAAATAATACTCTTTTTTTAGTAATTAGATTGCATATAAAGCAAAAAGGAGTTTCACAAAATATTTGTGAAACTCCTTTTTTGTATGACTCACATACTATGTTGCTTATTAAATACAATTACATTGTAGCAAATTTTTCTTTAATGGTAGCTGCGGAAGTTGCTAGTTTTTGTTCTTCTTCAGGTGGGAGAGGAATATCAATGAGTTCTTCGACTCCATTTTTACCAATTATTCCTGGCTGACCTACATATGAATCATATTTGACATTGTAAGATGAACAAGGGCACATCAGCTGTGCATCATCAAGAACTGCACGGCTAAGTTTAATTGCACACGTTGCAATTGCGAAACTAGTATAGCCTTTACCTGAATGGACAGCCCACCCGCCTGATCGTGCGGTATCCTCAAGCGCGTCTAAATCTAGGTTCATTTTTGGAGCAAGGGTCTTAATTGGAAGCCCATTGACACTAACTGTTGACCATGCAACAAATTGAGACTCGCCATGTTCGCCATATACAAAGCCAGATACGTTTTTAGGATCAACATTAAATTTCTCTGATACAACACGCTGCATACGAGCAGTATCTAGGAAGGTTCCTGTTCCGAGTACTTGTGATCCAGGTAATCCGATTTCCTTTTGCAGATATTGGGTAATTGCATCACAAGGATTCATTGTATCGATCAAAACACCATTAAAGCCACTTGCTTTAATTTTAGGTGCGATATCTTTTACGATTTCACGAGTATATTCAAATTCTGCCCACCTGTTACCACTTGCATTATCCAATGCATGAATATTTCCTGCAGTAACAAAAAGAATATCTGTATCCGCTAATTCTGCATAATCCTGAATTTTTATTTTGGGTCTACTATCTAGCCGAGCTGTTGCATCTTGAAGATCAAGTTGCTCTGCTCTTGCTTTTTTTTCATTTTTATCTATCAGAATTAATTCATCGGCAAAACCTTGAACTACAAGTGAGAATGCTATTGCAGCCCCAACATGCCCTACACCGATGATTGCATATTTTCTACTCATTTTCTACATCCTTTGTTAATTAGTATTGATTAAACGATTTCCAAGTGTAATTGATTTTCTTTAATGAAGCCAGCTTTCTTCATCATGCTGTATGCTACTAACGAAATGACCATAGGTAAGACAACACCTGTAAACATGTAGATTGCAAATTGTCCCCATCCCTGTGCAGCATAGGCTAATGGTGCGATAAAGGAGTTTAGTCCTAAACCAGCTAACTTATAGGTTGAACGGAAGCCGAACATAATAGTTGCGATCGGAGCACAAACAACCGCTGAAAGTATTGAAGGAACCAACAAATATGGGTTAATCAAAAGATTTGGGAACTGTACTTTGGGTGTCATGACTCCCTGAGCAATATTAGCACCAAGGTTATTTTGACGAAATGACATTGCTGTGAAAGCAACAAACTGTGATGTTGTTCCAATTAATGCAGCAGCTGATGAGATGGGATCCAGCGTTAAAGCAATCGCCAAAGCTGCGGATGATGCTGGAGTCATTAAGAAAAGTGCCCAAACTACAGAAATTGAAATTGAACCCACCAACGGATTTACCTGCATCGTCTTAGCGATGAATGCACTGACGTTTAACAACAATGGAGTAGTGACAGCAGCAAGGCCTAAACCACAAACTCCCCCTACTAAGGTTGCAGTGAAAGGTACAAGCATCATATCTAAAGGTGTCTTACCGGATAAATATTTACCAATCAAGGCAGCAATCAAACCAGCTAAGACAGCACTGACTGGCTGACCAGTTGCGAAAGTTGCACTACCTGCTGCTTGCATCAAGGATGAACCAGTTGCGGTTGTTCCATTGACAGCAGCTGAAGTAAAGTGCACAGCATTTGCACCAATCGTTGAAGAAATCATAGCACTAAAAATGACGAGTGAAGTTGTCTCTAATTGAGATGCGATTGCAACACCAAGTGCAGGAGCCAATAAATCATTAGCAATGACACCAACTTGATATAAAGCATTCCAGTGAACAAATGAGGCAATTGTCTGTAGCAACAGTCCAATACCTAATGTGACTAAGATAGCATTGGAAACGGCGGCCGAAATTCGATATACATACTCCTTAACTGTTGTCGTTGATTTTGTAGTACTTGTATTCTCCATTGTTGAACAACTCCTATTCCTTTTTTTATCCTACTCTGTTCTAAACTTTTTCAATCCAGTTCTTAGGTGCTTCAATATCACCAAATTGGATACCAATTAATTCATCATATAACTTGCGAGTAACAGGTCCAACTTCTGTTTCACTATAAAATACGTGGAAATTATCACCATATTGGAAACCACCGATAGGTGAAATAACGGCTGCAGTGCCACAAGCACCAGCTTCAGCAAAATGATCCAGTTGATCGATGTAGATATCACCTTGTTCTGTTTCCATACCGAAATTATGTTCAGCAAGGTATAGTAATGAGAACTTAGTTACACTTGGTAAAATAGATGGTGATTTAGGTGTTACAAACTTTCCATCTTTAGTGATTCCAAAGAAGTTAGCTGAACCAACTTCTTCAATCTTCTTATGGTTAATTGGGTCAAGGTAGATACAATCTGAGAAACCAGCATCGTGTGCAAGCTGACCTGGGAAGAGACTTGCTGCATAGTTACCACCGACCTTGCTTGCCCCAGTACCTTTATGAGCAGCACGATCATATTCAGAAGCAACAAAGTTTGTAGGTGTCAAGCCACCCTTGAAGTAATTTCCGACTGGCATGGCAAAGATTGAGAAAATATATTCTTCAGCGGGATGAACACCAATGTTTCCACCAACACCAACAATGTATGGGCGAAGGTAGAGTGTAGCGCCTGTACCATATGGAGGAATATATTCTTCATTGGCTTTTACAACTTCTTTTAGCGCATTTATAAACATTTCAGTAGGAACCTTAGGCATCATTAGTCTTTCACAACTATTTTGCATTCTTTGTGCGTTTTGATCTGGGCGGAAAAGATTGATGCTGCCATCCTTACAACGATATGCTTTAAGTCCTTCAAAAACTTCTTGACCATAGTGTAGACATGTTGATCCTTCGTTGATGGTAATTGTAGCTTCTTCTGTAAGACCAGTATCACGCCATTCACCATCACGCCAGTAGGCACGATAGCGATAAGGTAAGTTCATGTAAGTAAAACCAAGGTTGCTCCAATCTAATTCAGCTGGGTTCTTTGCTTTTGGTGCTGTTGAAAGTGACATTTTAATTCCTCCTTAATTTTTGAATCATGAAAGTCGTTTGAAGTTAAAAAACAAAAAAGCACTCACCGCCAAGAATACACTTCGGCGGTGGGTGCTTAAAAAAAATCCATCGCCTAGTTATCCTAGCGCGATGGACCTAATGTCTGAACAATCTAATCAGCCGAGACATTAAGCAACACATCGCGCGTGCTAATAATGACTAGGCTCACTAGGTACTGGGCGGTATTACTACAAATAGTGAATGTGCGTGACATATTGCTCAACTCCTCTCGATAATTGATTGATATAACGTGACTTCATAATTGATATTTCTTATTATAACTGCTGACATTAAAAAATCAACCTCTTTTTTAATAAAAATGTAATTTTATTATTTTTAATGACAGAAATGTTTAATAAAACATACAAATTACGCTGGAAAACTGAGGTTTGGGGTAATCATGAGATGAGAAAAAGATTGTCTTATTGACTTTTTCAACAATTGAAAGTATATTATAGGCAATCATTCTTATCTTAATTGATAAAGTAGTCAAAGTGCTTTATCCACGTTTTCAAGGCGTGGAGTGGCGCTTTTTTTATTGTCTAAAAGGAGGGAACAGACAGTTGGCAGCAAGTACAATCACGGAATACGACACGATTGCAGCGATCTCAACTCCACCTGGTGAAGGTGCAATTTCCATCGTTCGTTTAAGTGGAGATGAAGCATTACAGATTGCAAAAAATGTATTTTCTGGCAAAGACTTAACTAAAGTTAAGAGTCATACTATAAATTATGGACATATTATTAATCCGAGAACTAAACAAGAAATTGATGAGGTTATGGTTTCGGTAATGAAAGCACCTAAAACATTTACACGCGAAGATGTTGTCGAAATCAACTGTCATGGTGGAATTGTTGCAACTAACGAAATTCTACAATTGTTATTAAGTAATGGTGCTCGATTGGCTGAACCAGGCGAATTTACTAAACGTGCCTTTTTGCATGGCAGGATTGATCTTTCACAAGCAGAAGCTGTTATGGATCTTATTAGAGCTAAGACAGACAAATCAATGAAAGTTGCGTTGAACCAACTGGATGGGAATCTCTCACATTTAATCAGAAATTTACGCCAAGATATACTAGATGTTTTAGCACAAGTTGAAGTTAATATTGATTATCCAGAATATGATGATGTTGAAGAAATGACAACAAAATTGTTGAAGGAAAAGGCACAGGATACAAAAATAAGGATAGAACAACTGTTACAAACTGCCAAGCAGGGAAAAGTCTTGCGTGAGGGATTAGCGACAGCAATTATTGGTAAACCCAATGTTGGTAAATCTAGTCTATTAAATCATTTACTGCATGAAGACAAAGCAATTGTGACAGACGTAGCGGGAACAACACGCGATGTGATTGAAGAATATGTAAATGTTAGGGGAGTTCCTCTTAAATTAGTTGATACTGCTGGAATTCGTGAGACATCAGATAAGGTAGAAAAAATTGGGGTCGAGCGTTCTAAAAAGGCCATCGAGCAAGCAGACTTAGTGATGCTTGTATTGAATCAAAGCGAGCCTTTAACTACCGAGGATCAGCAGTTGATAAAACTGACAGAGAATAAGAAAAGAATTGTATTGCTGAATAAGGTAGATTTGCCTTCAAAAATAGATTTTACACAGCTTACCGAAAAAATTGGTAAAGATGAATTATTGAGTGTTTCCGTTTTAAAGAATGAAGGAATCGATAAGTTGGAAGAAAAAATCGCAAAATTATTCTTTGGCGGAATTGAGAATAGTCAAACAACGATTATGGTTACGAATGCAAGACATATTGGTCTTTTAAATCAGGCAAAAGATTCATTAGACGCGGTTTTGCGTGGGATTGAAGCTAACATGCCAGTGGACTTAATCCAGATTGATATGACTAATTGCTGGGATTTGTTAGGTGAGATTACAGGAGACAGTTATCAAGACGAACTGTTGACACAGTTGTTTAGCCAATTTTGTTTAGGAAAATAAATAATTTAGATGGAAGATAGGAGATCATAATGAACGTAAAGCAATATGCTGGCAAAGACTATGATGTGATCGTAGTTGGAGCAGGGCATGCAGGTTGTGAAGCTGCATTAGCTGCAGCTCGGATGGGGAATGAAACTCTCTTAGTGACAATTAATCTTGAGATGGTGGCATTCATGCCATGTAATCCTTCTATAGGTGGGCCTGCCAAAGGAATTGTTGTACGAGAACTCGATGCACTTGGCGGTGAAATGGGTCGTAATATTGATAAGACATATGTACAAATGAGAATGCTGAATACCGGTAAGGGTCCGGCTGTAAGGGCTTTGAGGGCACAGGCTGATAAGCGTGCTTATTCGATTGAAATGAAACATACTCTTGAAAAAGAACCAAATCTAACATTGCGTCAAGGAATTGTTGATGACTTAATTGTTGAAGATGGCGTTGTTAAAGGTGTGATTACCAATACGGGTGCGCGGTACGGTGCCAAAAGTGTTGTTTTGACAACAGGTACAGCGGCACGTGGGAAGATCATTATTGGTGAATTAATGTATTCTTCTGGACCTAATAATACACAGCCCTCTATGAAATTATCAGGTAATTTGGAGAAATTAGGTTTTGAATTGAAACGCTTTAAGACAGGAACTCCACCAAGAGTTGATGGGAATACGATCGAATACAATGCAACTGAAGAACAGCCAGGTGATAAGGAGCCAAATCATTTTAGTTTTGAGACCTCTGATGATGATTACTTGGATGCTAAGGATCAGCTATCTTGTTGGCTGACATACACTAATGAAAAGACACATGAATTGATTCGAGCAAATCTTGATCGTGCACCAATGTTTTCGGGTGTGATTGAAGGTGTTGGGCCAAGATATTGTCCATCGATTGAAGATAAGATTGTCAGATTTGCTGACAAGCCGCGTCATCAATTGTTTATTGAACCAGAGGGCCGCAACACAGATGAATTTTATGTTCAAGGACTTTCAACATCGATGCCTGAAGAAATTCAACAGCAGATGGTTCATTCTATTAAAGGACTTGAGCATGCAGAAATGATGCGTCCGGGCTATGCAATTGAATATGATATTGTTTCACCCTATCAGTTAAGGCCTACGCTAGAAACCAAGCTAGTTAGCGGACTATATACGGCTGGGCAAACAAACGGAACTTCAGGATATGAAGAAGCTGCTGGTCAGGGAATGTTAGCAGGTATCAATGCAGGTCGGCATGCCCTTGGAAAAGAAGAGGTCGTTCTTAAACGCAGTGACGCATACATTGGGGTGATGGTCGATGATTTGGTAACCAAGGGAACAAACGAGCCGTATCGCTTATTAACATCGCGTGCAGAGTACCGCTTGATCTTGCGTCATGATAATGCAGATATGCGTTTGACTGAATTAGGCCATGAAATTGGGTTGATTTCTGATGAGCGTTACACCAAGTTTGAGGCAAAAAAAGCGGCAATCGAAGCTGAAAAAAAACGTCTTGAAAGTTATCGAATTAAGCCAAATGACCAAGTCAATGAATTTCTTGCTGAAAAGGGGGCTGCACCATTGAAAGATGGTGTATTGGCAAGTGATTTTTTGCGACGCCCAGAAGTGACCTATGCCGAATTAACTAGGTTTATCCCAGAGGCGACAGAGAAAATTAATAATCGGGTAATTGAACAAGTTGAGATTCAAATTAAATACGAGGGTTACATCAAAAAAGCTAATCAAAAAGTTGAGAAGCTCAAAAAGATGGAGGCTAAAAAAATTCCAGATCGAATTGATTATAATGCGATTGAAGGAATTGCTACAGAAGCTCGGCAAAAGTTCGAAAAAATTCGTCCAGAAACACTGGCACAAGCTAGTCGAATCAGTGGAGTTAACCCAGCAGATATTTCGATCTTAGCGATTTATATTGAACAGGGCAAGATAGCAAAGATTTAGATTACAGAAGATATGCCTTTTGCACAAATTTGGACGGCAATGACGCGCCGTTATGATCGGAAAATATTTGTTTACGCCACTCAGATTATTGTTTTAGACAATGCAAATTGTTAGTGTTGGTCAAGTAGATATGCCTAAAATAAGGGACTGACATGTTTAAGTATGATAAATAAAGATAAAAACATTTTAAGTATCTACAATGAAAATAAAACGTTAGTAAAGTTTAAACTATCTTGTTATAGTGCGAATAGATTCTCTTAAATATACACTGACTATCACAAAAATAACCGCCAGCTGACCAGAGCTAAGGCGGTTATTTTTTGCTTAGGGACTTATGACAGCCCTATAGTGTGTGTTCCAAGATAGCCAATATTTAATAACTCGCCGAGCGTTCTCATGATTTTGCAAAATTTTTTTCAGTAACATGCCGTTCTGAGTGTTGAATGGAAGAAAACAGCCATTCAGATTAACGCCTATTTCTTCATCTGTAATTTCCACCAGCACGTATTATTCTGTTTATAAAGTTTGAAGCCACATCTTTTCAATACATTTTGTGAAGCTAGGTTTTCAATCTCTGTTTCAGCGATTACATAAGAAGTATTGTCTTGTGTTAATGCCCAATCGCACATAGCTTTTGT
>NZ_JQAR01000036.1:3377-20593 GCF_001437155.1 Liquorilactobacillus mali | reverse complement strand
TGGCGGCCCGATGAACTTGTTTAAAGTCACTGATCACGGCCTTGCGGTCTTTTACGCTCTCAAAAAAATAGCTAATTCTTAAATGCTGAGCAACAAATACCCAATTAAATCAGCAACGTTTTATAATCAAAATATCAGTGGGAGGTAAAATTATGACAGAAAATTTAACATGTGAATTTCAGCCCAAGCAACCAACGACCGTTACGCAATCAACCGTAACAATTGATAAACGTTTTTCAACCAATGAGCTACCAGTTGAAGCTGGTCGCTATCGCTTGATCCTTGGCAGGTTTTGTCCCTGGGCAACTCAAGTAGCGATTGAAATTGATTACTTAGGATTAGATCAAGTAATTTCCAAGGGTGTCATTTATCCTTTGCGCCGCAATGGAATCCAAACTGATTGGTGGTTTGGTGAACGTGATGATTTCGCAGATCCAGTCCTAAAAACAACGCGTCTATCGCAAAATTATCAGAAAGCTCTGCCGAGTTTTGAGGGCCGTTCTAGCGTTCCAGCGTTAGTTGATATTAAAACTGGGAAAGTCGTCAATAATGTTACCAATACGCTTTTAGATGAATTGGCTTTGAAATGGGGACGTTATGCCAATGAGAAGCAGATCGAATTTTTCCCGCAAACTCGGATTGGTGAATTCAAAACTGCAGCAGCTGATATTTTAGAAAACATCAATCGTTTGCCTGGGAAAATTACAACCGTTAAATCACAAGCTGAGTATGAAAAATTAGTGCAGATTTTTTTTGATCATTTAGCTAAATTTGACCAGGTTTTGCGGCAGCAAAAATACTTGTGGGGTGATAAGCTAACGCAATTAGATGTTCGGCTGTACGTCACTTTGCTAAGGTTTGATTTAGTTTATTATTATCAAAATAAATTAAGCTTGCACCGATTAACAGATTACCCGGCACTTTGGGCTTATGCAAAGCGCTTGGCCCAGATTCCAGCGTTTAAGAACTATACAGATTTTGAAGACATTAAAAAGCACTTCTATCAGCAAGATGATCGGCCGATTACAACCTTTGAGCGAGTGATTCCATTACTAGATGAACAGAAGTGGTTAAGTTAATTTGAAAAAAGGCTTGACAGATTTTTTTGAAAGAGGCAGATTGCAAGAAATAACTTGAACGAATTTAGTGACGTAGATTAAGCAAGAAGATCTCGATTGGTGTGTGCCAGTTAAGACATTTAAGTGGTCGGGAATTCAGATACCAATTGATTTGAACCAGCTGGCGATCGCTCAGCTCTTCAATGGCTTGTCCCTTGGGAATAAACCGTCGCAAAACTCGGTTACGGTTTTCATTACTACCGCGTTCATGTGGTGAATAAGCATGGGCAAAATAAACCTGAGTACCTGTTAGCTGTTCAATTGTTTGATAGTTAGCGAACTCTTTACCATGATCCACGGTAAGCGTCTTGAGCTTGTCTTGAAGTTGACTAGCTAGTTCAAGTACGGATTGAGTCATGGACTGACTGTCGCGACCATGGAGCCGTTTAACAATTATCAGGCGACTCTTACGTTCCACAAAAGTGGCCACAGCTTGACTGGTCCCCTGTCAATAAAATAGACAATTTAAATAGAGACTTTTTTGTCCTATGCCACGACTAAATTTTGAATTTGAGTTTGATACTCATCTTCAAGTTGCTTTGGTGATTTGAATCCACAGTGACTGTGAATTCTAACTGTGTTGTAAAACGTTTCAATGTACTGAAAAACTAGTCGTTTAGCTTCGGAGTATGAATGGATTTTAAACCGATTTATCCATTCACGCTTAATCAAGGCATGAAACGACTCAATGCAGGCATTATCCCAAGGATAAGCTTTCTTTGAATAGCTTAATGTCATGTTAGCTGTAACTTGATTGTAAGCTTCAGACGTAAACTGACTACCACGATCACTGTGCATGATTAATGGCTTGCTAATATGGCGACTGTGCTTAGTCTTTTCAATAAGTGGGATGACATTCGATACCTCCAAGGTTTCAGATAAGTCCCAACCAATGATCCGTCGGGAGTACAAGTCCATAATACTGGTTAAATAAACGAATCCGTCATGAACTGGAATATAAGTAGTGTCAATGCACCAAACGGCGTTTGGTCGCAATGGATTGAACTGCTCGTCTAAAATATTTATTAGCTGTTTATCAAACTTAGAATTGCGAGTGGTAGTCGTCCAAGGGGTTAGGTAAACGGCGTGAATGCCAAGTTCATGCATATACTTACCAACAGTTCGTTCAGCGATCTTATATCCTTTTGAGCGAAGTTCTTGGGTGATTTTGCCGGCACCGTAAATACAAAGGCTTTTGTGCCAAATTGCTTTAATTTCACCTTGAATAAACTTCTTCCGAAGCTTTCGCGGTGATTGGTGATTATGACGCTTTTCTCGTTGATAGTAACCACTTCTTGAGATTCCAACATAATCACACATACCATTGATGGAAGGGTGGGATTCCAAAGCGTGCTGAACGTCCATTTCTTGGTATACCTTTTCGGTAGTTACTTGCTCAGAATCCCGATTGATTTTTTTAATACTTCGATCGCTCCTTCAGCGTCACGAAGTTGACGCTTTAGTCGTGCAATCTCCTTGTCCTTATCGCTGGCAAAATTACCGGAGCCACGGCCAAACTCCCCAGTCTCAGTAAATAGCTTAATCCATTTATGTAATGTACTAGCCCCAATACCTAGATTCTTACTTATTTCATTCATGGTCATGTGATCCTTGTTATCTAAGTAATACTGAACGGCCTGTTCCTTAAATTCCTTGTCATAACTGTGCTTCGTCATTATTTGATCCTCCAATTTACTTCCTTAATTATACTAAATCAGAGTCTCTATTTAACTTGTACACTTTTTATTCTAGGCCCAGCCAAATCGAATACCGGTGTTAGATTATCGGACGACTGTCCATACTGACCAAGGATTTCAGTATCAGCATCGCCACTGGCAAAACACGCTTAAAGAGCACCATGTATTTCAGAGTATGTCACGTAAAGCCACTTGTCTCGACAACGCCGCCATGGAGTCGTTTTTTCACATTATGAAAGTCGAGGTTATGGATGAACATTTTGAGACCAAAACAGCGCTTATCGAAGCTATGAACGAATGGATAGACTTCTACAATCATCGGCGCATCAAAACAAAACTGGACGGCAAGTCCCCGGTAAAATACCGGGAACTTACCGTCCAGAAAGCAGCTTAATAAAGTTGTCCAATTTTAAGGGTTCACTTTATCAAGCCGTGCCTTGAAAGTCTTTTTTGATTATCCCAATGAGAACTTTAATCGTGATGGCGTGAACGTGTCCCTAAAAAGTAAGCACCAACGGCTAACAGAATCAGTAAGCTGATAATGCCCAAGCCGCCACCCATCCACATAAAGGGCATACCGCCAGTAAAAGCCCAACCGCACATCATGGTCACCACTTTCCTAATTATTTTAGTTTCAGTATACGCGCTTTTGCCAGGTACTACCAACCGTTCTGCATTATTTTAAGCTGTTGAGTAGTTGACTTTGTTCATTGGTGGTTAACGGTAAAATTGGTAGGCGCGTGCTTCCGACTAACCAGTGTTGGGCGTTCAGCGCCGCTTTGACGGGTGCCGGTGAGGGTTGTGTGAATAGTGCTGCCATCTTCGGCATTAAACGTCGTTGAATTTGCCCTGCTTGGGTGATATCGCCGTGGTTCAAGGCGCGGCGCATCGTCGCCATTTCATTTCCAAATAAATGACTCGCCACTGAAATCGTTCCCTGACCACCCAAGACGAGGGTGGTCAAGCTCTGAGCATCTTCGCCCGTGTAAACGAGAAAATCTTTAGGCGCCTTTTCAACAATTGCGGCCAATTCTTCATCGGAACCACATTGTTTGATTCCAATTCTGTTCATGACCACGGCTTGGATTAAAGTTAACATAAAATATATCACCTTGGCTTACCATTGAAGTTCATTACCTTCTGACTTTCCCCAATCAAGCTCGTGATCCCTTTTCCCGTCATCTTGCCAATGACTGGCTAACCTCATTCTACAATTCGCCATATAAAAAAGAGTGCCATGTGACACTCTTTTTGAGCTATTTAATATCAACAACACCGACAAATTCAACATCATCAATTGCAGTTAAGTAAAAACTATCAGTTGGTCCAAGTATTGCAAGTTGACCATTTTTGATTGTACATTCTTGATCTGGTGTGGTCAGTTTCACCGTCCCTTTTAAGGGAATGAGAACTATATTTCCAGGTACAGGGTGAAATTCTCCGTTGTTTGTCACTGTATTTTTCTTTAGTATACGATGACCAACCCGTCTTTGACCATTTTCGTAAAGGTGTTCATGGACCTCATCACCGCGACTACCAGTTAATATTTTCATATAATATATACCCCCAAGTTAATTGACTTTTTTACGTGGCTTTTCAGTATTATTGGAATTTTGTTGAGTGTTGTTTCCACAGCCGCCCATACTACCAGAGCCACCGTGCATACCCTTGTGCATAAATAGCATCATGAGTGGGTGTGCTAGAAGAAAAAGGGCTATCAGAATCCATTGTGACATAGTTTCACTTCCTTTTGCTTTGTTTCTATAATAAGTATACATCACTTAATTACACGTTTTTAATCTTTTCACCAGTCAATCCCATCGCATTAATTGCCACGATAATTGTCGACATCGCCATGACCGCAGCACCAACGGCTGGGTCTAGAATGATTCCAATAAATGACAACACACCGGCAGCGAGTGGAATTGCGACAATATTGTAGCCTGCTCCCCACCAGAGATTTTGAACCATTTTCCGATTTGTGATTTTAGCCAAATCAAGAAAATGTAAAATATCGCTGGGTTCTGATTTAACCAACACAACATCAGCGGAATCAATGGCAACATCGGTTCCGGCGCCAATTGCAATTCCAATATCGGCCGCGGCAAGACTTGGTGCGTCATTTACGCCGTCACCAACCATGATGACGTGATTGCCCTTTGCTTGATAATCAGCAATAATCTTTTGCTTATCATCTGGTAATAGGCCTGCATGGAATTCAGTCAATCCTAGTAAGTTAGCAACGTGTTCCGCGGCTTTTGGATTATCGCCAGTGAGCATTACGGGGGTAATTCCTCGCCTCTGAAGACCACTAATTAATTCCCTAGCACCCGCTTTGATGGTGTCGCCTTCAGCAACCATTCCTTGAACTTGGGTGCCCTGCAATAGGAAGCTGACGGAATTACCCTTAGCAGCCCATTTATCAGCAGCGGCCTCGTCAAACCTGATCCCTTGCTTCGTTAAATAGTTACCATTAGCAATCGTATAGTCAGTGCCATCAACATTACCGGAAATACCAACGCCCGGAATATTTTGAGACTTTTCAGCCGCAACGACTTCAATGTCCTTCGCTTGGGCTTCAGTAATGATTGCTTGGGCCAGCGGATGAGTCGAATTATTTTCAAGGGCGGCCAGTCGGCTTAATAACGTTGTTTCGTCAATCCCATCATTTGGAATCAATGCATTCACCGTAAATTTACCTTCTGTTAACGTGCCAGTTTTATCCAAGAGAACGTGGCTAACATGTTGACTTGCTTCAATGGCTTGGCGATTTCGAACTAATAGCCCATTTTGAGCGCCAATCGTAGTAGAACGAGAAACCACTAATGGAATCGCTAATCCTAATGCATGCGGGCAAGCAATCACGAAGACGGTCACCATGATCGTCATTGCAGTCGCCAATCCCTGGGGTAACCAGGCAAAGAAAGCAATAATCCCAACACCAAGTGCCGCGTAAAATAGATACTTGGCAACTAAATCAGCTTTATCTTCTGCTTTAGATTTAGCTTGCTGGGCATTTTGAACCATTTTCATTACTTGAGAAAGATAGCCGGAGTCACCAGTACCACTAATTTTAACCGTTAGCGTCCCGTTATTATTGGTTGCACCACCAATGACCTTATCGCCAACGTTCTTGGTAACGGCAGCAGATTCACCGGTTACCAGTGCTTCATTCACGGTCGACTCCCCAGCCGTAATAACACCATCGGCTGGAATACTCTCACCTGAACGCACTTGGAAAGCTTGACCAACTTTTAAATCAGATACTGGCACTTCTTTTGTTTCACCATTATCTGTAACTAGATGGGCCGTCTTAGGCAACAGGGCCGCCATCTTTTGTAAGGCATCCCCAGCCCCCATCAATGCATTCATTTCAATCCAGTGTCCTAGAAGCATAATTAAAATCAGGGTTGCAAGTTCGAACGAAAAATTCATTACATGATTTGCCGGGTTCAAGAAGTTGTTGGCAATAAATGCGTACAAACTGTAGAAATACGAAACGGAAATTCCAAGGGTTACTAGCGTCATCATTTCAGGAGATTTATCCTGAATTTCCGCTTTAGCCCCCTTTAAAAATGGCATTCCGCCATAAAAGTAAAGTGCTGTATCAAACAAAACGATGATAATGCCAACAATTAGCGGTGAACTGAAACTAAGGATGGAAACGTTTAAACCCATGATTGGTGCTAACAGTAAAACTGGAATCGCTAAGACAACGGAGACCCAAAATTTAACTTTCAAATTCCCCATATGCATCATTGAGCCACCGTGCATCATCATGTCGGTCCCAGCCATATCCATATCACCGTGATTCATCCCACTCATATTCATAGTTTCGTGATTCATGTTCATTTGACCATGATCCATTTCGGCCATATCGTGGTCCATGTTCATTTGATTATGATCCGTTTCGGTCATATCGTGATCCATTTTCATGTCATCATGATCCATATGACTCATATTTGATTCATTATTTTCCATATTCTTAGCACTCATGTTTTTCATGTTCATATGGTCCTCTTTATTTGCCATGATTATCGACCCCCTAAAAATAAGTGTGCGTAGCAAAGCGGTTAGAAGCCGGAACATAAGTTCCTTGTGTGGAAATCCCCGGGCTCGGGATTTTTCCACCAGGTTCTTATATTTAGGCTTCTGCTTTGCGGAGCACCATGCCACTATATGAATGAGAATTACGACAAAAATTCATAAATTTCCGCCATCTGAAATCCCAGATTCTGGATTTTTGTGCAGCAATCCTAAAAGTAGACAGAACACCACAGTCTTAACACGTTTGATCACCTGGCAAGCAGTTACACTGAACTTCCTCGGGCGCTGTTTTGGCCTTTTCAGCTAGAATCGCCTGTAAGTTCGCAATATCCGCCCGTGAGAGTTCCCTTGACTGAATAACGCCGGCAATTGTTGAACCAGCCCGCATCGCACACATATGGTCAAACAAATCATCTGCCGCTGCCGCCATTGATTCCTTCTCGCCAACAACCGGCTTATACGTGAATGGTCGACTGCCGCCATGCTGCGCAACCGCCTGTTTTTGAATCAACCTGTGAAGTAGCGTTTTGGTTGTTGAAGCTGACCAGCCTTCTAATTCGTTCATAGCATCGATTAGTTCACGACTAGTCGCATGTCCCATTGTCCAAATTGCTCTCATAACCATCCATTCAGAATCGGTGATGGTTACATTCTTTGCATCCTGCAATTGGCTTCCTCCATTAATTGAATTCTAAGTTTACGTTTGTAGCCTCTTAACACTTATTAGTTTACAACTGTAGTCACAATAATGCAACCTTTCTGCCAGAAAATACCATGACATTAAAAAAACGCCTAGATAATATTCCAGGCGTGGTTTGATACGATATGTTAAATTAATGATCTGGGAATTTTTGGTTTTCTTGTTAGTATGGTGAAATGCCTCTTAGAACCTGTCTAGTATCTGCTGAATCTGGTAGAATTGTGGAAAACCGACTGAGGAGTTTGTCATGCCAGATTATCCAAGCAATATTTCTCGAGCGCAATTTGCGTTCCTAGATTGCATAATTAAAGTTACCACCCAGAAAATGTGAAAAAAGACCTGTCCGTTCTTGCTAAAATGGTGTTTGCATAACATACCATCTAGAGAGAAGGACAGGTCCCATGGCCATTATAACCTTAATTGAACGATCTCAGATAGAACTGATGCAACACCACACGATTCAATACATCGCCGCGACCTTAGGCCGCTCTCGTATTTCTATTAGGCATGAGCTTCACCGTTGCCCTGAAGGTGATTACTGCGCCATTATAGCTCAGGATCATGCCGGTACTTGTCGGCATCGTTGTGGTCGGCACTCGATTTTAACGCCTAAGTTGAAGCGGATGGTAACTGAGAAGCTAAACCTAGGTTGGTCCCCTGAAATGGTCGGTTATGCCGTTCACTGTGCGCCACACACGATTTACCACTGGATTTATCAAAGACAAGTCGATTTTCAGCCAAGCCAACTCTTTGATCACGGTAAACGTCATAAAAGAAGACAAGACCTTCGGTCGCGCTATAACCAAGCAGTAGGCACCTCAATTGAGATTCGCAGTGAGTCAGCTAATCGGCCAACCGAAAAAGGACATTTAGAGATGGATACAGTTCGCGGTGGTCGCGGGTCAAAGGCTGCTGTTTTGACCATTGTCGATCGGGTGACACGTTTAATGGCGACAACTAAGCTTGAAAACTTATCACAAAATGCTGTTCTCAAGGGATTTGCAAGACTGATGGTGGACTTTCCGGGTCCGGTTCGATCAGTGACGGTTGATCACGGTAAAGAGTTTTCCTGCGATCAGGCGCTTACAAAGCGCTATCGGATACCGGTTTACTTTTGCCACGCCTATCACCCGAATGAACGGGGCACAAATGAACGGTTCAATCGAGAACTTCGCTACTATTTCCCGAAGGGAACACAGTTTGATCAGGTTTCAGAGACCGATATTCAACAAGCCACAGCGCTTATCAATAACAAACCTAGAAAATGTCTCCGTTGGCAAACCCCAGTTCAAGCAGTGAGCAAGCCTCTTTCTAGGTGGTAACTTTATTATTGCAATCTAGGACATACCAATTAAGGTCATATCATCCCATATCAAAAGAGATACTGCAAATCACTCTGCGCACTTGGATAAGCATAGATCTTGTTTAAATCACTCGGCTTTTCACCAGCATCAATGGCCGCTGCGAAGGTATTGATCAAGTCCTCAGCCAAGCTGGCTAAGACGACAGCACCGGCAAGTCGGCCGGTCTTTTTGTCGACAATGGTCCAAACTTGTGCGTCAGGATCCTGAATTCGATTATAGGTGTACCAGTGGGTTGTCCCGTTGTGCTTGACGGTGTATTGATCAGGTGCTGCTTCCGCCGTCTCCAGTGACACACCGACTTTGGCTAACTCAGTCGGACCAAAAACAATGTTTGGAATAGCTGGATAGGTGATCGGGGTCGGATCGCCTAAAATCTGCTCGGCAACATAGCTGCCTTCGAAGCCGGCCACCGGTGTTAATTTAGGCTGTGGCTTCAAATTGACATCGCCGATTGCATAAATCGTCTCAACTGCGGTGCGAAGATGGTCGTCAACCGGAATACCACGCGTATCAGCCTTAATACCAGCATTGGCTAGCCCGAGGTCGGCAACATTGGCGATACGACCCATGGCAGTGATTGCCATGTCAACATTCAAATCGAAGTTATCAGCATGTAGATGGGTCATGGTACCTAAGGGCGTGATTTTAGTCAGTTTGACGTTAGGATGAAAATGAATCCCGGTCTTGGCAAGCAATGGTTTTAAAGCTTCGGTAGCGACTTTTGGGAATGCCCGTAACAACCGATCAGAATGACCGATGATATGCACCTCTGCGCCAGCCGCTGCAGCAATGTTGACCAGTTCGACACTGACATAACCGGCTCCGATGAAGGCAATGCTGGTTGGTAACTGATCAAGGTCCAGAAAATCCCGACTCGTTTTAAGCAGATTGGCCCCTGGAATGTCCGGATAACGAGGCGTGTGCCCAGTCGCGATCACAATATGTTCACCGGTCACGTTTTGGGAGCCAACTTTGACAGCATGTTCACCTAAAAGCTGAGCATGACCATACAACGTCGTGATCCCAGCATGAGTCAGGCCATTCAATGTGCCAGCAGGTACGCCCGTTGTGTAACTGCGCTTGAATGCCATTAAGGATGGCCAGTCAATCTTCGCCGTCCCGCTGATCCCAAAGCCATTCATGCGCAAGGCAGCATTTTTAACTTCGACACCGCGATACAGCATTTTTTTCGGATCGCAGCCATAGTTGGGACAGGTGCCGCCCCACAAATCGTTTTCAACGACTAATACTTTTTGCTTTGCTGCTAAACCGTAAGCTGCTGCTAAGCCGCCTGGGCCGCCACCAATCACAATCGTTCCATAATCATAAGCCATCACGATCACTCCTTCGTCTCTGTGTTCTGATCGACAAATGCACTTGCGAGATAGGCGACAACACTATGGGTATTGACCACAAACGCACCATGTTCACTATTCACGTGCAACGCCTCATGCGCATCTAAAAGCGGCAACGCCTCGGCCAGCGTCAAGTTGCCGCCAACCGCATGCCGGGCCGACACATCCGCTGCAAATGGTGCTAACTGACTGAGCGTGACCTGCAGACCCTGATTGGCTTGCGCTCCCTTGAACAAATCCGCCACGAAATCATTAGCTGGATTAGTCGCAATTTTTTCCGGCGTATCAACCTGCAAGAGTTTGCCACCGCGCATCACGCCGATCCGATCACCAAGTTTCATCGCTTCAGCCATATCGTGGGTCACAAAAATGACAGTGTTCTTCAAGGCACGATGTAAATGCAGCAGCATATCCTGAAGCTGAGTGCGGGAAATCGGATCTAATGCTGAGAACGGTTCGTCCATCAAGACCACCTTAGGCCGTGATGCTAAGGCCCGCAAAATACCGATGCGTTGCTGCTGCCCGCCGGATAATTCGCTTGGCATGCGATTGCGGTACTCGGCTGGCGGCAAATCAACTGTTGTGAGTAACTCGTCTGTTGCCGTCCGAATTTTTTGGCGCGACCAGCCCTTCATTTCGGGGATCACGGCAATGTTTTGCGCCACTGTCATGGTTGGAAACAAGGCGATCTGCTGCAGGACATACCCCAGATCCCACCGCAAGTCGCGCATTTTGTAACTGGTGAGCGGTTTGTCGGCAAATTCGATGACGCCGCTCGTTGGATCAACCAAACGATTGATCATTTTCAGCGTCGTGGTTTTGCCGCTGCCGGAGGTGCCGACTAGCACAAACAACTCCCCTTGATCGACCTTCAGGCTAAGATCGTTGACCACGGGCTTGCCGTCATATTCCTTTGTGACGTGTTCAAGACTGATCAATGCCATCAGCGCACCTCCTTCAGCAAGCCATGCTGAACCAAATAGCGGTGAGCCACAGTTGCGGCCTTTTCGTTCTTAACACTCACGGCATAATTCATGGTCTGCATCTGTTTTTCCGTAATTTGACCAGCCAACTTGTTCAATGCAGCTACAAGTTGCGGGTGTTTTTCGGCAAAGGCCGTTCGCATCAATGGTGCACCGCGATAAATCGGAAACAACCCCTTATCATCTTGCAACGCCACCAGATGATATTGCCGCAATTGCGCATCAGTCGTATACCCATCGGTCAAATTGATCTGCCCGCGATCTAAAGCTTGGTAACGCAAGGAAGCATCCATTGAATCCACCTTAAACTGCAAGCCGTATTTTGATTGGATGCCCTTATACCCATCTTGCCGGTCAATGAACTCTAAATCAAATCCGGCGCGAATGGATGGTGCAATTTTGCCAAGATCGCTAATGGTATGCAGATCATAACGCTTGGCAAAACTTTCCTTAACGACTAAAGCATAGGTATTGTTATACGCCATCGGTTTGAGATAGCTCAGGCCTTGTTTAGCAAGCAGTTTCTTTGCAAGTGGATAATTATCTTTACCAGCCGTCACCTGTTGTTGCTGAGCGGCAGATGGTTTCGTCAAACTTGCCAGAACCGTCCCGGAAAACTCAGGGTATATGTCGATCTTATCGGTTCTCAACGCATTGTACAAGAAGCTCGTCTGTCCAAAGTTCGATTTCAACGTGACCCCGACATCAGGATCAGCTTTTTGAATGAGTTCTTTGTACATATTGATCAAAATATCCGGTTCACTGCCTAGTTTTCCCGCAATCGTGATAGTTTCCTTTGGTGCGGTCACATAAGTGTATACTTGGCTGCCAACCATACCAAAGATGGCAACCGCCACAACCCCGACGCTGACCTTCCAACTCACTTTTTGCATGACATTTAAGAGCCACGAAAAGACAATCGCCAATAGCGCTGCTGCCAAAGCACCCATTAACGTTAACGCCGCATCATTTCGATCAATACCTAGCAAAATGAACGTACCTAAGCCACCGGCGCCGATCAAAGCTGCCAGCGTCGCGGTTCCAATAATCATGACCATTGCCGTCCGGACACCCGACAAGATAACCGGTAAGGCGATGGGCAATTCAACTTTGAACAACTTCCGCAATCGACTCATGCCAAACGCATCGGCTGCTTCTTCATAGGAAGGATCAATATCGCGTAAACCGATATATGTATTTTGAAAAATCGGCAATAAAGCATACACCACTAAAGCAATAATCGCTGGCAGTGTCCCGATACCCACAAACGGAATCAACAACCCTAACAAGGCCAACGAAGGAATGGTTTGCAAAACACCAGTCACTTGCAGCAGCACTGCCGCGGTTTTGTGATGCGTCTGGACCCAAACGGCCAATGGAATCGCAATCACAACGGCGATCATCAAGGCAATTAAGGATATTTCGATATGTTGCCCCAAGGCACTAAGCAACTCGCCGTGCCGTTCAGAAATTGTCCGCCACAAATCAGCCATGTTATGCCTCCAATTGAATGTGATATGAGTAAGTGTAACACCAAGTTTTCACGTGCAACAAGATAAGGTGTGTTATATTCTGGCAAGTTCATCTTTCTTCTGGGAGCTGGTGAAATAACGGTAGTTCGCGTTAACTTCGCAGGCGCCTGCCACTGTCTTAAACGCTTCAAGAGGCAGTGCCATGGGCAATCTAGCTCGAATACTAGGATAGAAAGCAGAGAGTTGGCGGAGCGGCGATGGGCTCAGTGGTGAGATTGGCCTCAACATAGCGATAACTGTGCGGTGTTTTGTTTTTCAGCGTAATCGTGTTGTTCAACTCGGATGTGAGCGTCTTGGCGTAGCTTCGAACAGTGCCGGTCGCGCCATCGACTGAATACTGGCGAACGGCAGTCGGCTTATTGTTCTTGTACGTCGTCGCACTGGCATATTCATAAACATTAGCGTGTTCGGATGTCAATGTTAGTTTGCCATTTTTACGCTTAAAACTGCCGGTGTCGTTGACGACAAATGGATGCCCATGAGGATCGAGAATGAGCAGGCGAGTGTAGGCTTGGTCATCTGTCAGCTTAACATAGACGGTTAAGTCATGTTGATCGCGGTCTAGATCGATGACCGTGCCCGAAGCCTTATGAGTACCGCTGTTAAATGGGTGCGTGACGGCGACCGAAGATGAAACACTGCTGCTGGAAGATGTCACCGGGCCTTGAACTTTAGCACCGCGAAGAACGAGCCACATAAAAACAGCTACAAAAATAACCGCGGTACCAATACCGGTGAGCGTGAGATAAAGCGTTCGACGATTCTTGCGAATACGTTCACGTCGCATATTGTGCCCCCTGAAATAAGATGAAAAAGGTTTATTTTAATATAAGGAATGTCCAGTAGAAAGGCAATCTTTTACCAAATGCTTAGCCTAACCGTTACACAATGACATCCCCATTAGCAAGAATCAAGGTTTGAATTGGAACATCAAACGGCTCCACAGGCCAAGCCACTTGCGGAAACGCCATCACGGGTGGTACCAGTGTGATCGTGGTGCCGCGATAAGTTGTCAGGAAGCGATCATAATAGCCGCCACCAAAACCGATGCGGTACTTGTCAGCCAGCGAAAAGCCAATGCCAGGCACCAAAATGAGATCAGGGGCGGCATGAATCTGATCGGCTTGATAAGGCGGCTCCGGGATACCAAAAGCACTGGTGATCAGCTTGTCTTTGCCAGGATCAGGTAGGAAAACCATTTGCCGCTTGGGCATGACCCGTGGTAAGTAGACAGCTTTATTGGCGTCGTGGGCCGCCTGAATAATTGGCTCGGTTGGGACTTCAAACGGTCCGCTTACGGTAACACCGATGCTGTGAGCACGTTGCCACATAGGTGTTTGAACTAGTGCGGCCAAAAGCGCTGCACTGGCAGCCTGAGTC
Organism: Liquorilactobacillus mali; assembly: GCF_001437155.1. Taxonomy (GTDB): domain Bacteria; phylum Bacillota; class Bacilli; order Lactobacillales; family Lactobacillaceae; genus Liquorilactobacillus; species Liquorilactobacillus mali_A. Next base: position 6,417 of record NZ_JQAR01000036.1, on the reverse strand, counting down.
GCTTTCTGGGCGGCTTTCAGACGTTTTAACTGAAGCGGGCGAAATTCGGCTTTGCTTGGCATAGTGACCTCACTTTGTTTTGAGTAGTTCGCTTAGAGCAACGGCTTGGTTATGCGTTTCGTCCTTGGCACCATAGAGCATAATGACTGGCTCTTGTTCATGTTGCTTCAATGTTTTGATGAAGTCTGGCAGGTCAGGATTAGCTGCTAACTCAGCTAAGTACCGCTTCTTGAATTCAGGGTACTTTTCAGGGTCGTGACCAAACCACTTCCGCAACTCAGTGGACGGCGCAATGGTTTTGGCCCATAAATCCAAAGCAGCGTTAACTTTGCTGATGCCACGTGGCCAAACTCGGTCAACAAGGACACGGAATCCGGATGCTTGCGGTTTTTGGTAGATGCGTTCAAGTGTTACTTTCAAAATCATCACCTCACTGACTATTCTACCAGCCTTGGCAACTAGTGGCCGAAGGGGAGGATAGATACGTTATAATAAAAGAGAACGTGAACTGGCGCGTGTAGCAATCTGCGTATGAGCATTTTGGACGGGATTGGCATCGCGGACAAGGGTGCATACAGAACGGCCTCTGCGCCAGTAAACGCGCTTTAATACGGCCAAGAGGTGTTGAAATGATTACGCGTTATCAGATCCAGCCACGAGGAAATATGCAGGTAGCCACAGACGATCAGGCCAACTGGATTCGAGTTTCGGCGCCGTTGCCTCAAGAACTACAGACGCTGGCGACGACATACGGGCTGCCAGCAACCTATCTGGCGGCAGCAACCGATCAACATGAAAATGCACGAGTGGAAGGCTTAAATCCGGCAGATCAGGTACCAGGGTTGATTGTTTTGCGTTACCCGGTTGAAACGACTAGTGAAACGGGGTTTGATCAATACAATACGGTACCTATGACCATGATTCTACTGAATGATCGTGTGATCACGATTACCCACGATCCCTTACAAGCTTTCGATGATTTGGCTCAACAACTAGCTTTCCCCTAGCCCGCCCGGTAAAATGGATTGTTAGGAGGGTGACACCCAGAATCGTAACTTCTAGGTGCTGATCCTCGTTAGCACTACTATTGCTGACGAGGACGCCCTCTTTTTTTGATTGTTTCTTTATCCATTCAATGCCTTCCAATGAAATTAATTTAACTGTGCCGGTTTCCATTAAATATTCTTCGGGCATGCTATTTGGGTGCCGCCTTAACCATAAGCTTACATATGATCGGTCATGCCCTAGCTTGATAGCGGCTTGGGATAAACTAATCCATTCGTGTTGTCTTGCCACATGCAGGTAACTCCTTGCTTAAATAATTAACTAAATTATAGCACCATTTGAACACACTTGTGTACATTTGTTTTTACATTTACATTACAAGTGCATGCCCCCATCTTCATGCCGGTTTCGAGTTTGGTGTTGCCGTTGCTTTTTCGTCATTTCCCACTCAGTCTCCTTTAAACCTTGCGCCTGTTTTTGCCGTTGGTAATCTTCATCACGGGCATATAGGGCGGTCATGATTGCGTTACTAAAGGCCGTCTTTAAGTAATAGTCTGGACTAACTGGCTTGTAGTTCAGTGGTTGATAATGTCCGATATTTGCTTTTCGGCACTGGTCGTCCTTAGCTTGTTGCTCTTTTAACTGCTTTCGGATTTTTTCAATCTGGCTGGTTTTAATAGTTGGATCATCTTTACACTCACCAAGAAAAATTTGTTTCGTTCCGTCATGCTTTAAAACTCGTTGTAAATGATGATTTTCTAACTGATCTAAGCTCAGCTGCCCCGACAAATAAGCTAACCCTAATTGATGTTCTTGGGTACTGAAAACCCTCGGTGGGTTTTCTTGCCATTGTGCCATTGTTTCGACTTTTAATGGCTTTAAAGTTGGATCATAGTACATCACGGCTGTATAAGCCTGTTCTTGTCTAACTAGTGAAAGATCATCTAAATCACCATTAGGAAAGGCTCTTTTCAATACCTCATGGTATTGCGTTTGAATGACTTGCTTAACTGCTATGATTGTCCGTAGGTCTTTGACTGCTCTCGTAATCTTTTGCTGTTCTGCTGGTGAATACTTTTCTAGTAGTCCTTTATCGACGTGTTCTAGGCTTTCTAAGCTATCAGAGTGGATCATTAGCGTATATTTCAGATCGATTTTGGCCTCTTTTTCTTGTTGCATTAATAACTTAAAACCAACGTATGGCCGCTTGGTAAAGGTCAATAATTGCTGGGTCAATAAATCATCACGAATATTCATTAAACGTTCGTTTAATTCACTGCCTTTGAAAACTGTTTGCTCGCTTTCGGTTTCCTTAATTAATTCTCGTCTTTCAGCTTGTGTGGTCTGTTCAAAATTAAGCTCTGGATAAAGTTTTTTCGTAGTGCGATCAACTATTTTATTTAAGAGTTCATCTGCTTTTTTGAGTGAGCTTTCTTGTTGGTTAATTGTCAATAATTGTTTAGTCACATCTTCACCAACCGCATGTCTAATTAAGGTGCTGTTTTTCCAATTAAATAGCATGCGCCGTTTATCATCTAAGTTCTCCAAACTGATATAAGTTTTCAGCTCATGGCTTAACTCTTTAACTACCCGTTTTTCATTAAACGATAAGTGTTTACTTAGGCTATCTAAATGACCTCTATTGATTACTTTTTCTTGCTTGTTTTTATAACTGGCTTTGGCCTTGCGATAGTTCTTAACTTGTTGGTTAAATGCTTTTCTTTCATGCCGTTTGCTATTGATTCCCTCATGTTGCATTGGTGTGTCAACTATTCCCTGTTCCACAAATGATTTTTCGCTGATCCGATCGGGAATATTTTTTTGCTCCAAAGCCTGATTGACACTTGCCGCCCAATTGTGCCGCCATTGATTGATTTTTTCTTTTTTATCCCAATCAACTAACCACACCTTTCTTGATCTTGGGAAACGACTATTTCCTGTATAAGTCTTGTTCCCATTTTCGTCTAATATGTTTTCTCGTTTACTTTTCAATCCCCACGTTCCGTCTGGGTTAAATGGACGGTTAGTTAACATC
>NZ_JQAR01000036.1:2103-3149 GCF_001437155.1 Liquorilactobacillus mali | reverse complement strand
CTTGTACATATTTTGTCAATAATTCTTTCTGTTCATCTTCACTTAATTCAACTGGTAGAGCCACGTTAAACTCTTTAGCGTACCGTGAGTTTGCTCGACGGTCCTTTCTTTCAACTTCGTTCCATAATTTCTCTCTATCACTCGCCCATTCTGGCGCATTCTTTGGTGTTAAAATAAAGCTTTCTGGCATAACCGACCGAGCATAAAAATAACTTCGACCTTCTTTTTGATCGAATAATTTTTCGCCACTTCGATAACTTGCTCCAGCAATTGCACTTCTTCCTTTTCCAGCACTAATATTACTAAAGCTCATGTGAAAAATTGCCATGTCGGTCACCACCTTTCTTTGGGTTTATGGGTTTGATTTTGTTGTCGCCAACGGCGACTTCTAATACAAGTGTTTAGCACAATAACACAACCAACTTTAGTTGTTGTGTATAAGTGCGCATTGACCTCGTTTCACTCGGTCTGCTGATTCTCCTGAATTTACTTTTAGTGTATGCCTTCCGCTTCGCTATTTCAACTTTTATACTTTGACTTAACGTTTCCCTTATGATATAGTGTCGGTGATTATTTCTAATATGATTGGAGGGATCGTTATGTCTCAAAGTAACTTAGAAAAACAAGAAGCTAAATTAAAAGCCCTTAATCAAAAAATTAAGGACGAAAAAAATAAGATTGAACAACGGCTAGGTAAACAAATCATCAGTCAAGCCAATTTAGATTATGCTAATTTGTCTAACGATAAGATTAAGCTTTTAGCCAAGCAATTTTCTGAATTTTTAAAGGTAAAGTCCGTAGATCATTAGCCATACGAGATGGGGAAATTCTATGTCTAATCAATATGAAAAACTAGTCGAGCAGCAAGCGCGTTTAAAACAAAAAATTGAGCGGGAAGATTTTAAATTACGGCAATCTAAATACTATGAAAGCCGCCAAGCACGCAAAGTCCGTTCTCGCCGATTAATTCAAAAAGGGGCTTTGCTCGAAAAATACTTTCAAGCTGATAACCTTTCGGTCGAACAAACCGAAGAACTTTTAAAAAC
>NZ_JQAR01000036.1:818-1872 GCF_001437155.1 Liquorilactobacillus mali | reverse complement strand
GCCGATCGTTTTTATTTTCAGGATTGTTTTTTGGCTTAATTTCTGGATTGTGTTTAGCAAAGTCTTTTAGTTGTTTCTGTATAGCTGCTTCAAAGGTAATTTTGGGATTTATCCAAGGAAAATCACGCAAATTATTTTTGATCACCTGGTCATGCTCTCGTCTATAAACTGATACAAATTTTTGGCTATTATCGTAGATCACAACGTTATCAGCTTTGAATGCAACCGCTGCTAAATTATGGTTTGATTGATTATAGCGTTTTTTAACAACTTCGTCTGGTACTCCGTGCCCACCTTTTTTGACTCGTTCATGAACCCGATTAATTGCGACTTTTTCGTTTTTTAACGCCACGTATAAAAGCGTTACTTCAAAGCCATTCTTGTGGGCCCGATCGATTAAATTAAATTGCGCCCTACCTTGGCCAGCCAAGGTTGTTTCAATATGAATACTCTGCCCGGTATCTAAAGCCGCGTGGAGTTGTTTTATTTCTTCAAGCATTGCCCTAAAATTATCACGCTCTTTATGCCAATCACCACCCATTTTTTGTAGGATTTCATCGGCATTTAATCGTTTGGAGTGAGTAAATAATTCGGGCCTCGCGCGATATAAAGTGCTTTTACCAGCGCCGTTTGTTTATCCCAGCCACAATGATGTATCTCTTTAGCTCACTCATGTTAAATCACAAAATGCTTTTCGTTGATAATTTGCTCCTGGCTTTTATCTAAGAGGTAAGTGTGTAACGCGTCAAACAGCTTGCGTTTATCAGGATCTGGATTATATGCCGTTTGCTCCCAAATGTCTTGAATATTGACTGCCCAGGGGTCAGCCAACAATTGATCAATTGTTTCGATTTCTTTGCTGGGTTTGGTCATTTAAAAAGCTCCTATCCCGTTTTCTAGCTCAGCTATCGTCAATTCGGCCACTTAAGGCAGCTATTTTTACTTCTAAGCGATTTTAAAGCAGTTTTAATATAATTATGCATGTAACACTTAAAACGGCTTAAACGAGCCTATATGACGTTTAATTTCAAGAACGCTCATTGTCAGTGTTCTG
>NZ_JQAR01000036.1:0-551 GCF_001437155.1 Liquorilactobacillus mali | reverse complement strand
CAGTGGGATTAGAACCCCAATATCTTGATGATCCTTTTCAACTCGATATTTAGCATTCAGGATGATACCAATAAACCGGCGTATTTGTTGCGGGGTACGGCACCAAAAACTAAGTAGTTGCACAGCTTCGGGGTCTAAGAAAACCGGTAAGCCACTGTCTTCATCAGTTAAGAAGTCATTAGCATGATTTATGAGATCCTGGTTTTGTTTTTGAATTTCTGCTGGTGAGAAATGGGCTGTGGAAAAGTCCAACTTTTGAGTATCTGTATTGTATCTATTAGTATCTATGTTTTTAGAGTCTTTATATAGATTGCTTTCGATTTTCGAAATTTCGCTCGTAGCAAGGGATTTCGGCGTTTCTTGTCCATATTCACCCCTTAAATAGACATCAGTAGCTTTCACATCGAGCTTGGAAAGGTATAAACGATTCGGTTCATTCTTTTGCTCCTATCCTAGTATTTGGTACATAAATTTCTGAACAGTTGTGCCATAACTAATAAAACAAGATAGGAGCATTCCAATGAAACGATATCAAGATGATTTTAAAGCCA
>NZ_JQAR01000035.1 GCF_001437155.1 Liquorilactobacillus mali | reverse complement strand
GGGATTCCCTTTTCAATAGGATTTTTATTCATTTACACAAACTATTTTATACTCTCACTTTTCTAAAAAGGAATGTGAGTCGTGACTGATTCTTCTCTTAAAACTTCTACCATGTATGAAACGTGATTATTCGTAATAATCCAGTTCCATTTTATTTTGGTATATAGTAACAAATTGTATATAAACTCACCAAAATAATTTTAAGTAATTTATTTAGCTACATGATATTTTTAAGGCAGTACAAAGTTGGAATAATTAGTGAGACCAGGTCAAAAGTTAAACTTTGATTAGGTTTTTTTTCATAATTAACAGTAAGACAAAATTAGTATACTGTTTTGAAAAAATTGTGAGAAAATATTGAATTAATAATGTATGCGCTTTCTTGTAATATTAGACTTGTAATAAAGAATAAAAAATTAGGAGCTGATATAGATGAGTGATTCATGGATTAATATTTCAGGTAGGGTGTACGTAGTTACGGGAGGTTCTTCTGGGATAGGAAAAGCTATTGTTGAAGAGTTATTGGATAATGAAGCAATTGTATATAATGCAGATTTGAATGAGGGAGAGTTAAAACATCAAAATTTGCATTTTGTAAAAACTGATGTAACAAATTCGGCTGCGATTAATGAGTTAGTTGAACAAATTATTGAGGAACAACATAAGATAGACGGTTTAGTTAATAATGCTGGTATCAATCTTCCACGTTTATTGGCAGATGCAAGTGTTCCACACAGTAAATACGAATTTACTGAAGGTAATTTTGAAAAAATGTTTGCAGTGAATGTCAAGAGTGTGTTCTTAGTATCACAGGCAGTAACCCATCAATTTGAAAAACAAAATTATGGAGTAATTGTCAATATGTCTTCTGAAGCAGGGCTTGAGGGTTCGCAAGGCCAAAGTGTTTATTCAGCAACTAAGGGTGCAATTAATGGGTTCACACGTTCATGGGCTAAAGAACTCGGTGAACATAATATAAGAGTTGTGGGTGTTGCTCCAGGAATCATGGAGGCAACTGGATTACGTACACTTGCGTATGAAGAAGCGTTGGCTTATACTCGCCACAAAACAGTTGAAGATATTCGTGCAGGGTACAAGAGTACTTCAACAACACCACTTGGGCGTAGTGGAAAGTTGTCCGAAGTTGCGGATACGGTTAATTATTTATTGTCAGATCGTGCAAGTTATATTACCGGTGTAACAGTCAATGTTGCAGGTGGAAAAAGTCGAGGTTAAATTGAAATTTTGAAGTAGGACATGGTGAAGTAATGGATAGACAAAACTTTGAGATGTTGAACCTTTTTATCAATAATGATTCATTAACTTTAAAAGAACTGCAGCTGCATTTCAATGTTTCAAGGGGAACAATTACCAAAAATATTCGAGCAATTAATGAGTATCTAGAGGGAATTGCTGAAATAAAAGTCAATCAATCAAGATTTTATCTTGTGATAGATAATTACGGAGCTATTGCTAAGTTACAAACAACTTTTTTGAAAAGAGACTTGGATTTTAATGATCCTTTAAAAAGGCAGGCTGCAGTATTAAAGCATTTATTACAGCATTCAACTGAGTATGTTATTCTAGATGATTTAGCTGAGTCATTATCAGTTAGTCGCGGAACAATTAATAATGATATAAAGACCTTGAGGAAAAGGTTGGAAAAATATGGCGCAAAAATCGAAACAAAAACGAATCGCGGAATCCGACTAGTAGTTAAGTACGATTATGTTTACGCAATTGTTACAAGAAACATAGTTGGTAAATACTATGATTTCGAGCTGAGTTTGGATAATTCTGCCGACTCAAGAATGATGGAACTAATAAAAGAAATAGAAACAAACCATAGTTTTGTAGCAATGGTTAAACGCAATATCTCAATAATCAATTGGCTTAAAAATTATGGAATTAGAATTAAGGATGATATTCCACATTATCACCCATTACTTGCAAAAAGCACGACAAAAGGGTTGCGTCGAGAAATTGATAATTCTATGAGCAGTCCTTTAAGTAACAGCGAATGGGAATTTATTTCATATCCTTTCAGTATTAAGAAAAATACAAATAGTGATGATGGGTTGATTAAGTCAGCACTGGAAAATGTTACTGCACTAATGAACATAATTTTTCCAGCAATTAAGAAGAAACTCGATATCGAGTTGAATTTTGAAAGATTGTTGGTTGAATTACGATATCATCTATTGTTTTTAATCAACCGCTCGATTTTTGATGTAAGTACAGAAGAATTTATTTCGGCAGATATGGTTAACAAGTATCCAGTATCATCTGAATTAGCGCAGCTAACAATTTCTTCGTTAGAAAAGCAGCTTGATATTAACATTAGTAATCAAGAACTTGGTTATTTAACGCTCTACTTTCAAATGGCATTAGAAGAATACATGGCGTATTCAGCAAGTTACCAAGTGGCACTAGTCGAGCCAATCAGCAATAGTATGAAGAAATTTATAACTGAACAATTGAAAGAGCTGTTAGATGACGATGTTCAAGTTGATGTTCTTAGTTCAGTAGATGAGTTAGAAAAAAGTTCCAAGAAATACTTATTAATCTTCTCAAATAAGTACTTCAGCATACATCAGGGTATCCAGCAGGCACCTATCATCAGATTGAATACAGTATTTAACAAGGGCATTTTACGAGAAAGGTTGCAAATCTCATTAGTTGATGAAGCAGTAAACAGAGGAATTTGTAATTTTGATGTGACACGCTTTTCTGGTAAAGAAACATATATGGAAAGCGTTGGAAAATTGATTGAGCAAGAAATTGTACGTGGTCAACTGACAGAAGAGTTTATGCAAGATTGGATTAGGCGAGAGAAAAAATCAAGCAGTATTTTCGGAGATGGGGTTGCTTTACCACATGTAATCGATAAGTCGGGCATAAATCGGATTTTGATCAAAGTAGGATTATTTGAGAATGCAGTTGTTTTTGATAATCAGAAAATAAAAATCGTATTCTTAGTGGCAATTCCATATAAACTTAATGCAGATCTAAGTAAGGTTTTGGCGCAGGTATACGACTTAATTAGAAGTATTACGACAAATAAAAATATTTATAGCAACTTGATAAAATATGATAATACACGAGGTATAGTTCAATTGATGGAGGCGATTTAATGCTTATATACTTTGGAATAATTCTGGTTGTAGCCTTCCTGATTCAAGGCTTGTTAGGCTTAAAGCAGATTAAAGATTTTTCAACAACTTTCCATCAACTTCGATTGTTAGCACCAGTTGCAATTGGCAAAAATCCCAAAAAATTTCAGTCAGGAACACTCATATTGATTGCAGTTAAAGAAGATGGTTCTATCGCTGAAGCAAGGATGATGAAGGGGATTACTATTTTTGCAAAGTTCAAAGAATTGAAAAGTCTACGAGGGAAAAACATTGCAGAAGTAGCTGCCTCATTTGAACAACTTAAACAATTTGATAAATTAACGAGAGTTTGTTTTCTAGACGCATATAAAAATTATGTCAACTATAAGGCCAATAAATTAAGACCACATGATTTTGATAGTACAGTTAAAATTTGGAGCTTGCCGATGGTTGAAAAGATAAAAGCTACCTACTACAAAGTAGTTAGTAGATTGAAAAATAAAGAAATGAATTGAAAGGGGTATAACTACTATGAAAATAATTACTGATCTTGCATCTGGTTTTATGGGCCTGTTTCAAACGGGTGGAAAAACATTTATTGGATGGATGAGTTCAATTATTCCTGTTGTCTTATTATTGTTAGTATTAATGAATGCAATTATCGCTTTTGTCGGTGACAAGAAGATGGCAAAATTGGCCAAGGCCTCTTCACGAAATCCTGTGACACGTTATTTAATATTACCATTTGTCTCGGCTTTTATGCTGGGAAATCCGATGGCTCATTCAATGGGACGGTTTTTGCCAGAGTACTATAAGCCAAGTTGGTATGCATCAATTGCACAGTTTTGTCACACAAGTAATGGAGTTTTTCCACATATCAATCCTTCAGAGTATTTCATTTGGTTGGGAATTGCACAGGGGGTTCAGAAATTAGGCTTAAACACAATGGACTTAGCGATTCGCTATATGTTTGTTGGATTGTTAATGAATTTTATTGGCGGCTGGATTACAGATTTCACAACTGCCTATGTATGCAAGCAACAAGGAGTAACACTTTCTAAGAAAGTTGAATTTAATTAATTTAGAAAAAGAGAGGAGCCTGAAAAATGAAAAAAGAATTTCGTAGTATAAAAGTTGTCAAAGGGCCCGGCGGTTGGGGTGGACCATTAGTAATCAAGCCAACAGTAAAGAAGAATAAGTTTATCTATGTTACAGGTGGCAACAAACCAGACATCGTGGATAAAATTGCTAAATTAACTGGAATGCAGCCAGTTGACGGTTTTAAAACGTCTATTCCAGATGAAGAAACGGCTTTAGCAATTGTCGACTGTGGGGGTACACTAAGATGCGGCATTTATCCCAAAAAAGGAATAAAAACGATTAATGTTTTACCAACTGGGAAGAGTGGACCGTTAGCACAATTCATGAATGAAAATAACTATGTTTCAAATGTTGGTGTAGAACAAATTGAATTAGCAGAAGATGAAGATACTGAAGAAAATACGAATGATGTTGTAGATGAACAATCTGAAGAAGAAACAAATCAGAAATTTGATAGTACAAAGACACTAACGGCACAAACTAAAGACCCTGGTATCCTGACTAAAATTGGAATTGGAGCAGGTAGAGTTGTTTCAACTTTCAATCAAGCAGGAAAAGATGCGGTTCAAACTGTTATTAATACTATTATTCCTTTTATGGCGTTTGTTGCACTGCTGATTGGGATTATTAATGGTTCTGGAATTGGCAAGGTTTTTGCCAAGGTTATGGAACCATTGGCAGGAAATGTGTGGGGGTTGATGATTCTAGGATTAATTTGTTCATTGCCCTTCCTCTCTCCTTTGCTTGGCCCTGGAGCGGTAATTGGACAAGTTATCGGGACATTGATTGGAGTCGAGATTGGTAAAGGTAATATTCCACCACAGTATGCTTTACCTGCTTTGTTTGCAATCAATACTCAAAATGGTTGTGACTTCATTCCAGTTGGATTAGGCTTGGCAGAGGCTGATTCAAAAACTGTTGAGGTAGGAGTACCATCTGTTTTGTATAGTCGATTCATAAACGGTGTGCCGCGTGTCTTTGTTGCATGGTTAGCAAGTTTTGGCTTATATTCAAAATAGGTTTAAAAGAGAAAGGCGATTGGATAAATGATGACAACAGAAAAAAGTATTTTTTCAACTGAAGTTTTAGAAGTGGGTGCTGAGACAGCCGAATTTTCAACAATCAAAATGGCAATCTTATTTGGTGATGAAGCCCCTTCAGCATTGAGGCCTTCATGTTTTATCATTAATGTAGTGCCAGTTTCCAAACGAATTATACCTGGAATGATTCTGAAAATTGACAATCAAGAGTATGAAATAACCTCAGTGGGTACTGAGGTTCAGACCAACCTGGGACGGCTTGGACACATAGCGTTGAGCTTTACTGGGTTAACGGAGGCAAAACTTCCAGGTACATTGTACTTAGTTGATGAAGAGTATCCAAAGATTCAAGTTGGTAGTCAGATTCAGATTTGTGAGAAGTAAGCTGAGTAAATAGTGAGCAGAGTAACTTCTAAAAGGGTGAATAGTAACAAAAACATATTTGCACCAATCCGCTAAGGTAGACTAAAAGTGGATTGGTGTTTTTATGCCTAAATAAAGGTACAGGGTATTGGCTGTTTAAAAAGTAAAATTACACTTTGCGATAGCGCTTGAGACCGATAATATTTAAGAATGTAAAGATAAATAGGAAAACTAGGAGAATTAACCAGTCGTTTGTTATAACACCCAATCCTTGGCCTTTGATCATCACAGCAGTTAGTGCATTTCCAGCATAGCTTAGTGGCAATAAGTAACTAATAAATCTGACCCAGTGAGCCATTGTATCCAGTGGAATGATACCGGAAAAAAAGACTTGCGGTACTACAATAATTGGGATGAACTGCATCATCTGAAATTCAGAGTTGGCGAAAGTTGATACGAATAGTCCAATTACGAGGGCTACTAATGCAATTAAAATATTCGTAAGCAACACTAACAAGAGATTGCCGATTATTGCAACTTTCAGAACATAAATGGCAAATAAAACGATCAAAAGAGTTTGCAAGACTGCAAAAAGGCCATAACCAGCTAGGTAACCAAAAACTAGCTGACTTCGACGAATCGGTGTTGCCAAAAGACGATCTAAAGTACCAGATGTACGTTCTCTGATAAGGGCAATGCCTGAGATTAGAAAGACAAAGAAAAAGACAAAAAAGCCAATCAGAATAGGAAAAACTTTATCGAAAAAGGTACTGTTCGAATTACCGTAAAGATACGAATTCTTTATTTTTAAGTTTGATGAAGTCTGTTTTGTAGAAGTTTGGAGAGATATTTTTTTCAGAGTCAGAGACAGTTCTTTGATTTTGGATACCAGCAGTGCATTAGCAAAAATACTCTTAACTTGTGAACTTTTAGTGGGATCTTCATTTTCATTTGTAATTTCAAGCTTATTTTTACTGCGTCCGACGAAGGCATCTAAATCATCAGATTGAATTTTTTTCGCACGATTGAGCGAATTTGGGTAATGACGAATAGTAACTTTGGAACTTGGAAGTGACTGAATAATTTTGCCGGGAACATTATCGGCCACGCCAATCTTAAGTTTTGTATCAGTACTTGAATTAAAGACTAAATTCATTAATGTCAAAATTAAAATGGGTGCCAATAGCATCAGTGCTAGTGTCCTTTTATCGCGTAATATTTCCTTGGTTACTCTGATTAAAATTGCCTTAAATTGAATCATTTTGAGCTCACCTCTGCTTTCAAGAATACTTCTTCAATACTAGCTGCGTGGAACTTTTCTTTCAACTCAGCTGGAGTTCCTAATGCAAAAATTTCACCGTTAATAATTAGTCCAATGAGATCGCACTTTTCTGCCTCATCCATGACGTGTGTTGTTACGATAATTGCCTTTTGAGCAATCGCTAAAGTACGCAATTGAGTCCAAATATCAAGACGTAAGCTTGGATCAATTCCAACCGTTGGTTCATCCAAAATAATCAGATCAGGATTGGCTAGCAAAGCGATGGCTAATGAAAGTCTACGTTTCATTCCACCAGAAAAATTAGCAACGATTTGATGCAATGAATCTGTTAGGTCGACTAGAGCCATGTTCTTATTGATAGTAGCAGTCAGTTCTGCTCCAGAAATACCCATAAGATTCCCAAAAAAGGTCAGATTTTCAAGTGCAGTCAGATTTTCATATAAGGCGTCAGTCTGTCCCATGTAGCCAATCTTTTCGAGAATTTGGCGGTTAGGCATCTTTTGCCCGAAAATAGCAGCGAATCCAGTATCTGCCCGTTCCATCCCCAACAAACACTTTATGGTTGTTGTTTTACCAGAACCACTTGGCCCGATTAATCCTAGTATTTGTCCTTCGCGAATATTTATTGTAATATTGCTAAGAACTTTTTTTGATCCAAAACTTTTAGAAATATGACTGATTGATGCGATTGTATGATCAGAATTGGCCATGAATAAGGCCTCCTTTTCTTTTAATGTACATTATGTTTATTATATTCACATCTGAAGTATAGAAGTTTTTATAAATTCTACAAGTTAAAAAACAAGATAATGGACAGATCGACAAAATTGATTTTTATTTTGTGGGAGGCAGAATCAATATGAAGGATTTAAGATACCAAAAGACTAAAACTGCAATTTTAAGGGCGATAGAGAAATTGCTGCAAAATAAAGACTTTGAAAAGATTTCAATCAAGGATATTTGTGAAGAAGCGCAAGTAAGTCGGAGTGCATTTTATCTACACTATACAGATAAATACGATCTGGCTAAGCAATGTCAACTTGAATTGATTGAGACGGCAAATATGCTTATCAAGGAACGTGTCATTGTTAAACGTAAAGACCTAATGTTGACAATGTTGAATTTGCTTCTAGGAAAGGAAAGGGTAATGGCGCTATTGATCTCAAGTCACGGTTCAAGCGAAATTCAGGAGAATATTCGGCAAGTGATGCGTGAAAATATGCGCAAGAATATTTTACCGTTAACAGATCTTAAGTTCGAAGGGCCAACTGAAGAACGATATTTTCTTAGCTTTTTTAGTAATGCGTTGTTTGGCATAATTCAAGAATGGATTAATTCTGGACAAAAGGAATCACCTGAAGAAATCGTAGCGCTAGTTGATAAGAATTTCTTATTTGAATTCAAATAAGAATAAATAAAGATACAATTTTGGCTTTGTGTGTGATATGTTCATGCTAAACTTAAAGAGAAAAAAGGAGCCAGACTTTAATGAACATTCATTTGACAGGCGATAGCCTAATAGCACGATATGAAGGTCATAAACAACCAATAATCAATGAGATACTCAAAGAATTGAAGGACAAACTTAGTATTACAAATACAGCATGCCCTGGTGATAATACCGCGGATATTCTTACACGGATGAAAGCTGATATTCTTTCAAGCAAAAAGGCTGATAAAATTTTTATTTTAATTGGAACAAATGACATAGCATTAAACAAACAGATTGGACTTGAACAATTCGGGGATAATCTAACGGAGATTATTAAGCAATTATGTACTGTATATGAATCGAATGAGATTTATTTCATCACACCATCACCTGTTGATGAGCAAAAACAGCAATATCGTACAAACAAATTGATTCGAAAATATGCTGCGGTGATAGTGAAAGTAGCTGAAAGTATGGGATGTTACACCCTTGACTTGTATCAGAAATTCATAGAATATGGGCAGCTGTCGCTCAATGAATTGTTACATGGAGTGTTAGATGATGGGCTCCATTTTGGAGAAGAAGGGTATCGAATATTGGCAGAGCTGATTGTACAGGTACTATAGTAACAATAGATTATTGATATTAAAGATTTAAAATGATATCATTTAAATAATTATTAAACGGAAAAGAGGAGACCAATATTGCGCATCTAAATTCTTGATGAAGCTGCATGAAGACTAAGCATAGATATTTGAATGTTTTAGTGTGCAGATTTTCGAGAGAATGCAGGCGGTGTGCAATGCTGGTCTTTTTGTGTACACTTTTATTCTCTTGAAAATAGTCCAAGTATTGAGCTTGCTTAATTGCAAGTGAGAGGTAAAAGTATGACTAAGATAGAAATAAAGAATTTGACTTTTGGATATGATTTACAAAATACATTGTTGTTTGACCATGTTGACTTAACTATCGCCAACTCTTGGAAACTTGGATTGATAGGTAGAAATGGTCGTGGAAAGACCACATTGCTTAAATTGCTGCAAGGACAATATGAATACCGGGGTAAAGTAATTAAGCAAGTAAATTTTGTCTATTTTCCACAAAGTATCAAAAATCGCGATTTAACTGTAATTGAGATTTTAAATAATCAGATGCAATTTGAGGAATGGCAAATTAGGAAAGAACTTGAATTACTGGATATTAATGAAGGTATCTTGAACTTACCGTTTGGAAAGCTCTCAGTTGGTGAACAGACTAAGGTACTCTTGGCACTTCTCTTTGTTGATAAAAATAATTTTCCGTTAATTGATGAACCAACGAATCACCTGGATATTAAATCACGCAAAGTTGTGGCCAATTATCTCAAGACAAAAAAGCAAGGGTTCATTTTGGTAAGTCATGACAGAACATTTGTCAATCAAGTAGTTGATCATATACTGGCAATTGAGCGTAAGAAGGTGGCACTTTATCATGGTGACTACCAATCATATGAGTTTCAAAAGAAGTTGGCCGATAATTTGCAGCAAGAGCAAAATGAGAAAACAAGGAAAGAAATCACACGCTTGAAGCAAACATATCGTGAAAAAGAAAATTGGGCCAAAAGCAGGGAAACTGCTGGTAAAGGAAAGAACAAGAAAAAAGTAAAAATGAGTTCACGTCTTGATGATACAGTTGCAAGAAATCAGATGCGAAGAGCAAAGGCAATTGAAACAAGGATGGATAAAAAGATTGAAGAGAAGGAGACGTTAATCAAGAATATCGATTATGTAGATCAGTTGAATATTAATTTTGTGAAAACCCGTCATAATCCACTAGTTAAAGTACGTAATTTATCATTGTCATTTGAAAATCATAGATTATTCGAACCCATCAGCTTTGAAATTAAAGAAGGAAGACAAGTTGCAATAATTGGTGAAAATGGGACTGGGAAAACATCTCTTATAAAAAGTATTTTTGGCGGTTTTGAAGGAAATCAAACTGGCAAAATCGAAGTTGCAAATAATATTTCGCTCAGCTTTGTCAGACAAGTTTTTGATGAACAGGGGACATTAGCAGATTTTGCAAATAGAAATGGTATAAATTACCAAGATCTGCTGAATATTTTACGCAAGTTAGGAACAGATCGTGAAGTATTTTTAAACTGTATTGAAGACATGAGCTTGGGACAAAAGAAAAGAGTTGAATTTGCGAGGTCTTTATTGGTTCCTGCCGAACTTTATGTGTGGGATGAGCCACTTAATTATCTTGATATCAATAATCGTAAACAAATTGAACAACTAATTACGAAATACAGACCGACGCTGCTGATAATTGAACACGACTCGTAATTTCTAAGTAATATTGGTGCGGAGATGCTGGAACTAAGAACAAGAGCTAATTAAAATAGTTAAGAAATGAGTATGTAATAACAATTTTTTTACTACTATGCTTTACAAACTACCTCCCTCTATGTTATCTTTTGTTTACGGTAGTTAGTATTACATACTAGTCAAGGAGG
This sequence comes from Liquorilactobacillus mali, assembly GCF_001437155.1. Lineage (GTDB taxonomy): Bacteria > Bacillota > Bacilli > Lactobacillales > Lactobacillaceae > Liquorilactobacillus > Liquorilactobacillus mali_A. Next base: position 11,753 of record NZ_JQAR01000035.1, on the reverse strand, counting down.
AGTTATCTGTTTGAGTAAGACACAAATGCTAAAAGGTGTACTTGAAGGATGCGTACTGCAATTGATTTCCAAACACGAAACCTATGGTTATCAGCTAGTCCAGGACTTACGTACAGCCGGATTTAATGACGTAATTGGCGGAACAATTTATCCAATTTTACAGAAATTAGAGAAAAAAAAGCTGATTAGTGGTGTAATGAAGCCTTCGCCGGAAGGACCAAGCCGCAAGTATTTTAGCGTAACTTCAATTGGACAAGAAGAGCTAACAATATTCATGCGGGATTGGCAGAAAATAAATGAAAGTGTCAAGCAGATATTTAAATAGGGGGAGAATTGATGAGTAGCAAAGATAAAAAGGTTGAAAGTATCAGAAATAAGTTGAATGAGTCAGCAAAAAAATTAAAAGGTGAAAATGCTACATTTTTTGATGATCTCAGGGATTACTTGATTACATCCAGTATCTTTTATGATGAGCTGGATGTGACCGAACAAACTTATAATGTCTGCATTGATCTGATCGAAGCTCAGGAAAATGGGCAAACAGCACAAGAATATTTTGGTAAGAACAGTCGAAGACTTGCCGATAGCATGATTAAGAATTTTAAGCATGCAGGTTATAGAGAAATCATCGAATTAATAATGTTGCCAATTGGAATATATTGGGCGATTTCCTTTATTAGTGACTTTGCAGCAACGGGACCGCTTAAAATAAATATTTTTGAATATTTGCTGATTGCTCTGCTTTCTGTTGGAGTAGTGGTAGTAGTTTTTAAAACAATTCATAAGTTCATATATCTGAATGAGAATAATCTGGTTAGGAAGTCAAAGGTTATACAGTTTATTATCGGCACTATTTTCTTTGGCTGTATCATCGGTGTATTTTTAGCCATTAGCATGCTCACACCACCAATTTGGATAATTAAGTTGACCTATCCGGGTGACGTGATCTTAATGCTAACGATTATAGCTATTTTTCTTGGTTGGATTATCATTGGTAAGAAAAGAGAATTGTATTCAATCACTCCCTTTATCGTTTTAATGGCTGCAGTTGGAATTTTGCAGAGGATTCCTGTGTTGCTGGCAATTGTAGGTTCTAACAATATTAAATTTTTAGCAGCTGGTGCAGCAATTGGTGGTTTCTTGATCAATATAATCTGGGGAAGAATTGAAATGAAGAAAATCACACGGAATTAAATTATTTTTGAATATAATTATCAAAAAGGGATATGCCATAATAAATCTTTTGGCATATCCCTTTAATAACTGTGAATAAAGTATTCTTAAAGGTCAAAATCTCTCAGCTAAATTAGAACTTCTAAACCTTTGACTACTTAAGACATACTTGGTGTATGTTACATACTACTGTTTTTTTATTTATTTAATTTTTCTTTGATAATCTTAGCAGAATTATCTAACTGGGCCTTTTCTTCAATAGATAATGAAATTGAATTAACTTCGATTATTCCTTTGCGACCAACAACGGCTGGGTAGCCAATATAATGACCATATTCCTCAAGGTATACAGAAGTCGGGCAGGCAAGATGTGCATCTGACAGGACTGCTTGTGCTAATTTAATTGCACAGGTTGCGATCGCATAACAAGTATAATGTTTGCCTGAAAAGACTAACCAGCCGCCACGGCGTGCCTGTTGGTCAAGTGAAGTTAGGTCGAGGCCTTTTTCTTCTGCAAGCCTAGTGATTGGATGCCCTTTGACTTCAACCGTTGACCATGCTGTGTATTGCGATTCCCCATGTTCACCCAGAACATAGCCACTAACATTTTTGGGATCTTCATGAAGTGCCTGCCCAACAGCACGTTGCATTCTAGCCGTATCCAAGAATGTCCCAGTTCCAAAGACTTGGGTCTTACTAAGACCAGTTTGCTGTTGTAATAATGTTGTGACTACATCGCAAGGATTACTGATATTGATAAGGACACCGTTGAACCCAGAGGTTTTAAGATTTGCTGCAACTTCTTCAACCGCCGCTGTATTAAAGTTAAGCTCTCCAAAGCGATCACCATCCATCTTAATGGAATCAATGTTGCCAAAAGCTGTGATGGCAACATCAGCATTGGATAGTGAATCGTAATCTTGTGGAATAATCTTAGTGAATGTATCTAGTCGAGCAAGCGTGTCACGCAAGTCATATTCTTCTGCGGTCGTCTTGTCATCATTAGTATCAATAATAACCAATTCATCGGCTATGCCTTTTGTAACCAAGGTATAGGCAATCGTAGCACCAACATGGCCTAAACCAATTATTCCAATTTTGCGCATCTTAAGTTCCCCCATTATTAAAAATTCGGTAAATACTGTCATTAATTTAAATTTTAAATTAGTGAATGTCAAGTAAAAAAAGATTTTAATCTTGACATAAATGTCTTTTCAGCTAGAATAACCTTGTAAACGTTAAAATGAATAACATAGTGAAGAGTAGAGTATATGTTTGCGCTTTTGAGAGAGCTTTCGGCTGGTGAAAGAGAGCAAAGTGAGACATAGAAAATGGGCTTGGAATGGTGCTGACAAAGAGTTAGCAACGGATTTGTGCACGTTATTGACACAATGCTAAAATACATATTTTTAGCAACGGAGGTGTTATCTATGAAGACAGCACGAATCAAGGTGGTAACACGATAAGACTCGTCCTTACATAAGGGGATGAGTCTTTTTTGTGAAGGAAAGACAATATGAGATATCAGAAAGTAGGGAAAATATGAAGAAATTCAAAGTGAGCCTTTTACAATTAGATATAGTCTTTGGTGACCCAGAAACCAATTATATTAATGTTGAAAAGTATATCAAAGAAGCAGTAAGTGATAAACCGGATGTGCTTGTATTACCTGAGATGTGGAATACGGGATATGCCTTGGACAAACTAGGAGATATTGCAGATAAAGGCGGTCAACGGACAAAAAACTTTCTCTCGAATCTCGCTAAACGGTTTGCTGTCAATATTGTTGGCGGTTCAGTGGCAACTGAAGAGGCAGGAAAATACTATAATACAAGTTATATTTTTGACCGTAAGGGTAATTTGATAAGCCAATATCAAAAGGTTCATTTATTCGGTTTGATGAATGAAGATGATTTTATCAGTGCTGGTTCGGCTCAAAACCAATTCGTATTAGACGATGTCAAAGCGGCAGGAGTGATCTGTTACGATATTCGCTTTCCAGAATGGGAACGTAAGTTGATGTCGAATGGGCAGCAGATACTATTCGTAAGTGCCCAGTGGCCTGCAAAACGCATTGAGCAATGGAGAATGCTGCTGTGTGCACGTGCAATTGAGAATCAATCATTTGTCGTTGCAGTTAATCGTGTTGGTGAGGCACCCAAGGATAGCTTTAATGGTCATTCCTTAGTGATTGATCCGCTGGGCAAAATCTTGGCAGAAGGAACCACAGACGTCGAAGGTGTTTTCACCTGTGAATTTGATTTAGACGATTTAACTGAAGTTCGTGGAAGTATTCCAGTTTTTAAGGATCGTCGGCCGGAACTATACTAATGAAGAATAATTGTTCAAAGAAGGGGAAATATTATAATGCTTTTTGAAGAATCAGAACTTTTAAAGAATTTACCAACTCAATTTTTTGCAACACTTGTAGCCAAGGTTAACCAGAAGGTTGCTGCTGGAAATGATGTAATCAATCTTGGACAGGGAAATCCAGACCAGCCGACATTCGACTATATCGTTAAAGCATTACAGGAACAAGCAACACACCCAATCAATCACAAGTATTCGCAATTTAGAGGGCTTCATGAACTCAAGGTTGCTGCAGCAAAGTTTTATAAAGAAAAATATGGAGTTGATTTGGAACCCGAATCTGAAGTTGCAATTTTAGGTGGTTCCAAAATTGGTCTAGTTGAGTTGCCTTGGGCATTGATGAATCCGAATGAACTATTATTGCTACCTGATCCGGGTTATCCAGACTATTTATCTGGGGTAGCTTTGGGTAAAGTCAATTATAAAACTTTCCCACTGAAACGTGAGAATAATTTCCTGCCAGATTACCATGATATTGATGAAGAAACTGCTAAGAAAGCAAAGTTTATTTATTTGAACTATCCAAATAACCCAACGGGAGCAGTTGCTACCAAGGAGTTTTATAAAAAAACTGTTGATTTTGCTCGAAAATATAAGATAGGAATCGTGAGTGATTTTGCGTATGGTGCTCTAGGCTTTGATGGATATCATAATCCGAGTTTCTTGGAAGCTGAAGGAGCAAAAGATGTTGGTATCGAAATGTATACTTTTTCGAAAACCTTTAATATGGCTGGTTGGAGAATTGCGTTTGCAGTCGGCAATCCCTCTATGATAGAAGCAATTAACTTGATTCAAGATCATTTGTTTGTAAGTGTCTTCCCAGCTATTCAGGAGGCAGCAGTGACAGCATTATCAGATCCACAAGAAGAGGTGGAAGTAAAGGGGCTTGTCAGCAAATATGAAGAACGACGTGATGCCTTTATAGGTGCTGCTAAAAAAATCGGTTGGAATGCATTTGTTCCTGGTGGGACCTTCTATACTTGGATGCCAGTACCTGAAGGATATACAAGCGAGAGCTTTGCTGACTTGTTGTTGGAAAAGACAAACGTTGCAGTAGCACCAGGCAAAGGATTTGGAGTTATGGGAGATGGGTATGTGCGAATCGGTTTATTAGTTGAACCCGAACGACTAGTAGAAGCAGTTGAGCGCATTGCAAAGTTAAAACTTTTCTAAAGAAGTAAAAAGTAACGTTCATATTTTAGGTGTTTAACACTATCATAATGAGTTGTATACAAATTAATATAAAATGGGATGTTTTCTTTTTTTCCTTGGTTAGGATTGTTCTTTACTGTTTTGTAACGAGCTATAATTATATGTTTTTTTTGTTATGTTTAGTCAGTATTATTAAAAGGTTTGTTCAAGAGCATACTTATAAAAAAAATTATGAGTTATAAGAAAAAATTTATTTTTTCAAACAATTTTAATAATATATATTAGTTAATATTAGTTCATTTTTTAGACTCCTAGTAGTACAATATAGAGGTAGAGGTTGGCGTTCCTATGCGTTAGCCAGTTAAAAGAAGAATGGTATAGCTCTGAAAGCTTAATATATTGCAATGAATATTAAATTACAAAGCAGATAATTGGTTTTTTTTAATATAAGGAATATAATTATAGGCAAGAATTTATATTAAGTTGTGATTTTGAACATACTGACTTGACAGCAGGAATTAATTCTAGTATATTAAGTAAGTCTAAGTTGAATATAAATAAATTTAGCAAAAAGCGGAGGAAGAAAAGTGATAACTTTACAAAAATCTTTAACTAATCTAATGCAAGTATTACGGCTACATGAACATCGTCAAAATGATCCTGATTTCGAGAAGTTGGGTGCAATCGATGTTTATTATCTTGAAGCAATTTATCAATTGAAGGAACCTACCATTGGTATGATTTCTAAATTGCTTGATCAATCAACGCCTAATACTAACTATCATATTAAAAAATTAATGCGCCTTGATTTAATTGAGAAACGTTTGGATGATACAGACCGACGCGTTACTCATTTGATAGTTACAGAGAAGTATCTCAAGATGCTTGAGTCAGATAATGAGTTCTGGCAAAGACTAGAAAACCGTTTGGAAGATGAAGTTGCACCAAAGGATTTAGCAATCTTCAAGAGAGTTCTACGTCAAACTATTGAGATTGTCTCTGATGAAAGCTTAGATGAATTTTAGATAGAAAAAAGAGCCCTGACAAATTGTCAGGGCTCTTTTTTTTCTTATAAATTAATTTTCTGTGGAAGTATCTCTATCAGACGCTGTTGAAGTTTGGTAAGTACATGTGAATGGCGATACACAATCGAAAGAAGGAATTCTGGTTGATTATCGTCAGCAATATCAAGAACTTTGATACCAGGTTCTAGAGGTAAGGCCAGTTCGGTTAAGAAACTTATTCCCATATTTTCCTTAATCATCGCTTTTAAGATGTGAACGTCATTTGAGCGATGAATAATTTGCGGTCGGAATTGGTTGGCGTGACACATTTTGTTGAAGGCAATCGAATGGATAAAGCGATCATCCAATATAATGAACTTTTCTCTTGCCAATTCTTTAAAATCGACACTATCTCGTTTTGCTAAAGGATGATTTTCGCTGACTGCAATCTTAAAGTGTGTACGATCAAAGATTTTAGCCTCAAGTTTGGCATCGACAATTGGTGTAATCGAACCGATTAATGCCAAATCAAGTGTTCCATCAAGTATATAGTTAAGCATTTCGTTTGATCCAGATTCAAAAATATCAAGTTTGTCAATTAAACCTGCACGCAGTAATTCTGGTGCCACATGCGGGAAATAATAAGTTCCAATGATAGGTGGTAAACCGAAGAGTATTTTTTCACTTGAAATTCTAGAAAGTTCCTTTTTCATAACGTCCAGTTCATTTAATATCTGAGTGACATGGCGATCAAGCTGTTCTCCACTTGGAGTTACGACCAATTGTTTGTGAGAGCGGTCACGAACAAATAGCTTAACTTCAAGTTCTGTTTCTAAACGTTTGATAGCCATTGTGATCGTAGGCTGACTTACATTAAAAAAAGAGGCAACCTGAGAGAAGTTTTTGTATTTGACCAACTCGTGGAAATAATGAAACTCCTTAATATTCATAATAATTCCTCCTCATAAAAATAGCTAAATATTCTTCATATAAAAACATTTGATAGTATGATGCATCTTTGACTATAAATTAACACAAGTTTAACATATCGAATATGTTTAGCAATGCTTTTAGAGGTGAAAATAATGAGTATATTAATTTATTTTTCAAATAAACACCTTCTCTTTTGCGGAGATGATCAAATTATTCCATGATGATAACGGATTTATATGGATGACTATTTGATATAGTTTATTATTAATAATTTATGGGGGTAATAAGAAATGGCAGTATTTTTGACTTCAGTTTCCAGTGTAACAGTAATTGTTTTAATAATGGCTTTAGGATACATTCTGAGAAGAACAGGATGGTTTTCAGATACATTTGGAAAGAATATTTCTTCTTTGATTACTAAAATTGCTTTACCAGCTTCAATCTTCGTAGCTGTAATGAATAATTTGACGCGGAGTAAATTATTTGGATTATCGGCGGGTTTAATTTTTCCGGCAATAGCCGTAATAATTGGTTATATAATTGCGTGGATAACAGTTAAAGTGCTGAAAATCCCAGCAGGTCGCCGCGGTATTTTTATGAATGCCGTTGTCAATGCTAATACGATCTTTATTGGAATGCCACTGAATAATGCACTTTTTGGTCAAAAAGCAACAACTTATTTCTTAATCTATTATATTATTAACACAGTTTCCACTTGGGCATTTGGTGTATTCTTGATTTCTAATGATGATCCGACTGTGGATAAGAGTAAGAAAAAATCGCAAAAGTTAAATTGGAAAAAGCTTCTACCAATGCCACTTGTTGGTTTTATCGTTGCTGTTGCTTGGATGCTTATTGGTATTCCGGTTCCATCATTTGCTGAACAGACTTTGACATATGTAGGTTCGCTTGTAACGCCATTATCACTGATTTATATTGGGATTGTTCTTGCAGATGCCGGTTTGAGTAATATGAAACTTGATCGAGATACCATCTTGGCTTTGTTAGGTCGTTTTGTTTTATCTCCAGTTGTGCTAATCGTATTGATCAAGATAGGTGCATCATTTGGTTTAGGTATGCCAACTTTAATGAGTCAAACATTGACTGTTCAAGCAGCTACACCAATGCTCGCTGTGTTGCCTATTTTAGCAAATGAGGCCCACGGAGATGTTAAGTATGCAACAAATGTTGTCACAATCAGTACGGTATTATTCATTGTAGTTGTGCCAATCTTAATGGCTGTTATTCAGTTTGTTTAAAATATAAATAATGGTTTGGTTTAATCCAAATAAATATATTGTTCACAAAACACAAATATAATTGAAAACAGGCGGCTGATGCAAGGGGTAAACTTTGTACCAGCTGCTTTTTTTATTTTCCTATAAAACTATTGTCTAAATTGAAATTTTTCACCTAACTATGAATCACCCAAGAAAAATAACGTGTTATACTTATAATTTCGTGATAGTATTCAAACACAGCAGCCTGTGTTATAAGCTCATTTACGTAGTTATATTTAGATAAGTTCTTATTTTTTTATAAGCAAAACAAACTTTTACTGTGCTATAATCGACCCTATATTAATACGAGTGGAGTTGGAGCATTTGAGTAACAATCAAAAAACGAGAAGGCTTGTCTTTTTGTCCTTTTTCACAGCGATTATCATCGTCCAAAATTTAGTTCCATTTCTAGGCTACTTGCCGATTGGACCGTTAGATTTGACTTTGATTCACATTACAGTTATTGTTGCGGCTTTTGTACTCGGCCCAGTCGATGGAGCAATTGTTGGGGGAGTCTGGGGCTTAATAACTTTTGTTAGAGCATTTGTTTGGCCAACTAGCCCGTTGGCTACAATTGTCTTTGTTAATCCGCTAATTGCAATTTTGCCGCGTATTATGATAGGTATTGTCGCAGGTGGGCTATTTGCGGTGGCACTTAAAAGATATAAGAAACCATACAGAATTTTGCCCGTTGCAGCGATCTTGGGAGCCTGCTGCAACACTCTCCTAGTGTTAGGACAAATTTATCTGTTTTATCAAGGAAAGTCGCAAATTTTGTACCATATCGATACTAAGGCCTTGTTACCATACCTATTGACTGTTGTGGGAACAAACGGGATTCCTGAAGCAATACTTGCTGGGATAGTTGCTCCTTTAGTTAGTGTTCCATTGATTAAGCGATGGAACTTTCACGAATGAGATTGTTCAAAAATGAAAGGTTGAGTCTTTGTGCCTAGAAAAAAAAGTACAAGAACACGAGTCAGTAAGCGGAAGCCTGCTGTAAGAAGAAAGTCAAAGTCTAAAAAGAAATTTGGCGTCTTTTATGCTCAAGGTCATATTCAAATTTTAAATGTTGCCGTGGCATTATTGATTCTTGGCATTCTAGGTGTGCAGATTCTTGGATGGGCCGGCAGAGTTGAACAAAATAATCAACGTGAACAAACGAGCCAAATAAGTGATGTAGCAAAACGTAAATTTATTACTGCGATACTACCCATTGCACAAGAACAGCAAAAGCAATACAAAATATTAACAAGTATAACCTTAGCCCAAGCTGCACTGGAGTCCGACTGGGGGCAAAGCCAATTGGCTGCGCAATACCATAATTTGTTTGGGGTAAAGAGCAATGCAGCTAATGCAAAGGCACTGACGACAAAAGAATACGTCAATGGCCAATGGATTACTGTAACCGCTGATTTTGCAGTTTATACAAGCTGGACAGAGTCAATTGAAGCTCATACGAAATTGTTTGTGCAAGGAACTGCATGGGATAGCCAGCACTATCAGGCTGTTTTGGATGCCAGCAACTACAAGGAAGCGGCCCAAGCACTTCAAACGAAGGGTTATGCAACTGATCCCAACTATGCAACGAAATTGATTAATTTGATCCAAACTTACAAATTGAATAAATATGATACCTTATCTGGTACAAACACGAATGAATAGTGTTGAAAAATGAGTTTTCGTATGGTAATCTTCAATAGTATATTACTTATATAATGTCATAATATGGTTGGCGAGTTTCTACCTAGGACCGAGAATCTTAGACTATAAGTAAAAAGGCTATTGTTTAAGTGGCTTCTTTTACTGTTTTTGACTGTAGAAGAAGTCCTTTTTATTTTGTAAAGGAGAGACAAAAGTGAAGTTATTAGAGGATCGTATTCGTGAAGATGGGCTAGTTTTACCAGATAATGTATTGAAAGTTAATCAATTTTTAAATCATCAAATTGATCCTGATCTAATGTATAAATTGGGGGAGGAATTTGTGAGATTGTATCAAGGTGAGAAAATCACCAAGATAGTGACAATTGAAGCATCAGGAATTGCTCCTGCAATAATGACTGGTCTAATTTTGCATGTTCCTGTTTTATTTGCACGTAAGCAAAAAAGTAGCACCATGAATTCAAAATTATATACGGCAGAAGTTTATTCATATACCAAGAAAGTAAAAAATACGGTTTCTGTGGATCAAAAGTTTTTGAGCAAGAACGATCGTGTTCTAATTATTGATGATTTTCTAGCTAATGGACAGGCAGTTCAGGGATTGATAGATATCTGCAATGAAGCGCAAGCTGAATTAGTTGGTGTAGGGATTGCAATCGAGAAATCCTTCCAAGATGGAGCAAAACTAATTAAAGAACAAGGTGTACGCCTCGAATCACTTGCTCGCATCTCATCTTTTGCCGGCAATCAAGTTCATTTTGTAGGAGATGAAAACAATGAATAACGAAGAATTCAAGGAAGTCTCGCATGGAAAAGCTGCTATTTTGGGAATTCAACATCTACTGGCAATGTATTCTGGTGCGGTAGCAGTACCATTGCTAATTGGTACTGCCCTGAATTTTAATAGTACACAAATGACTTATTTAGTTTCGATCGATATATTTATGTGCGGGTTAGCAACACTATTGCAATTATTAAAGAATCGTTATTTTGGAATCGGCTTGCCCGTGGTCTTAGGCTGTGCTATCCAGGCTGTTGAACCGCTTAAGATGATTGGCAAACAATTTTCGATTGGAACAATGTATGGGGCAATTATCGTAGCCGGAGTCTTTGTGTTTTTGATTGGTGGGCAATTTGCTAAAATCAAAAAATTCTTTCCTCCAGTTGTAACAGGATCATTGATTACAGTTATCGGTCTGACGTTGATTCCAATCGCTGTTCAAAATATTGGTGGTGGGGATGCAACAGCTAAAACATTTGGCAATTTACAAAGTCTTCTACTAGGTTTGATCACAATCGTTGTTACACTATTGATACAGGTTTGGGGAAAAGGGTTCGTCAGTTCAATTGGGGTTTTGATTGGTCTTGTGGCAGGGACAATTGCGGCATCCTTTATGGGCCTTGTTTCAACTTCTCCGATTACAGAAGCTGCATGGTTTCATATTCCACAACCGTTTTACTTTGGTGCACCTCAATTCGAGTGGTCATCATCATTAACGATGATAATTATTGCTTTAGTTTCAATGGTTGAATCAACAGGTGTATTTTTTGCCTTAGGAAGTATTTTGGACAAGCAGATTAAGGCAGATGATTTGAAAAGAGGTTATCGTGCAGAAGGATTAGCCGTAATTCTTGGAGGGATATTTAATACTTTTCCTTATACAACCTTTTCACAAAATGTTGGCCTGCTGCAACTTTCTGGCATCAAAACAAAACGCCCAATCTACTGGTCAGCGGCAATCTTAATGTTGATGGGGCTTTTGCCGAAAATTGGAGCAGTTGCAACAATTATTCCAACCCCTGTTTTAGGTGGAGCAATGCTGGTAATGTTTGCAATGATCAGTGTGCAAGGCATGCGTATGCTCTTTAAAGTCGACTTTTCCGATGAACGTAATATTTTAATTGTTGCCCTAGCTGTCGGAATGGGTCTTGGAGTTTCTGTATATCCAAGTGTTTTCCAATTCTTGCCAAAAACAGCACAATTATTTTTAGGAAATGGAATAGTTGTTGCAAGCATAACATCAGTCTTGCTAAACATTGTTTTCAAGGGAAAAGATGGCTTAGTTGAGTAACTGGGATAAAAAAATGAGTGAATTTTGGCTTGTAAAATAATTTATAGGTGATACGCGTGGTGCTAGTTTGTAATAATACAAAAAAATTAACAAAAAAGTCCAACACA
>NZ_JQAR01000034.1 GCF_001437155.1 Liquorilactobacillus mali | reverse complement strand
AATCATTACTTTCTCTGGTGAAGCTCTTTAACTTAGGGACTTATGGCACAGCCCCCTTTGTTTATTCTGTATCAACGTACCATAAAAAAGTGTTTCACGTTACGCTGCTTCTATCCACCCAACGACCGCCAAATACTCGTAATTTCAAATTAATTACCTAGGACTCTTGGAGATTACTATCCTCATTCTTTTTTAAATTTTCCTGTATCTGCTTAATGCTCAATAAGGTGTCGGCAACTATCTTTGAAGTCTCATTCTTCAAGTTGCTTGTGTCTGAGTAAGATCTAATAAACAACCCCGAAGCATTTAAACTAGGTGATATAACAATAAGATTTGTTAATAACGGCACTGTATCCTCTACATCAAAAAAATTATCAACACGCTTAATATTTGCAAAAGGCAAATTAATAACACCCGTCTCCAATACTATTTCAATGGATTCATCAACCATTTCTATTGGTTGAACAGCTTGTACTACTTTTCCCTTTGAAAAAGCATTCTCAAAATCAGCAAATAAACTTGCCATAAAATTATCCTTTAATTCACCAATCTCGTTAACTTCGATCTTATCCAATACTATTTTGGTAATTTCATCCGCTTCAACTTGATTAATAAAATCCTTAACTTTAATTTCCATTCCTCTTTCACTTCCAAACTCATTAGATGATTATTCTATTGAAGATTCTAACCCATATTAAAAGTAAGTTTGGATAATGTCAAATTACATGAGGTATCACTCAGTTATATCAGCAATCCTCCTTGGTCTGCAAAAACGCGGAAGACATAAGTCAGTAAAATTTGAGTACTAAGCTGAAATCGCGAACATAATACATTCCTAGTTTCGAGTAAATTTGAGTTTAAACAACGAATTTCGACTTGCGAAACACATTTATCCCGAATCAATAAAAAATTTAGTTCAAAATCATCCTTTACCTCAGTTTTGTTTCCTATCTTTTTGTTCTATGCATTAAATAACTATTATTATTCAACAAAATATTTCTAATTTCCACTGCAAACCTTGCTCTAGCAATTGGACGCAAACGCTCCACCAATCTCGTTAATGGCTTTATCTTCGTTAAATTATTTAATGCTATTGCAATAACATAAACAAAAGGGCGTTCTTTATGATAAATTAACCCAGGATAAACGAATACAGCCCGTGTTCCCAACCGTTTCTTCAATTCATCTTCAAACACAAGCTTGGCTTTCATATAGGCTCCCATCCCCAATGGTGCATAATTTGCAGAAACGAATAGAAACTTAGTATCCTTGACCTTTTCTCCTACAAACTTAATTACACTCATCACCGGTTCTACTGTTTTTTTATAATATTCATTATAATTTTTTGCAAACAATACTCCTATCAGGTCAACAACCCAATCTGCATCAGCCACTTCTTCTTGCCATGTTTCCGGTCTGCCTAAGTCTACACTTTCCCATGACACTTTTGGCCATCTTTTTTTGTCTTCCTCTGTTCCGCCATGTCGTGACATACTAACTAGTTCCATGTCATCATAAGAACTCAATTCTTGAATAATCCCTTTACCTACGTACCCTGAACCACCCAATAATACAATCTTCACGCAAATCACTCCCTAATAAAAAAAGAAACATGACACAAATCTATCTTGTCATATTTCCTTAGTATGTTCTCTATAAATTCATCATTTTAGAAGAATTGACGCAGGATATCTTTCAATGGTGGCAATTCTGGAATCTTCCAATAGTTTTCGAGATATTCTTGTCCAAACTTCATATATCCTTTTGCCTCATCCATAACAATCTTTCCTGGAAGTGGCGCATTATCCTTAACATAAGCATTAATCAAAATAGGTTTATCTGTAATTGTATATGCCTTGTCCAAGGCGGCCTTGAATTCATCATTAGATTTAACAGTGATACCAACACCACCGCATGCCTCAGCAAACTTAGCATAATCTACATCAGCCAAGTCGATTTGGTAATTCAATTGTCCTGCTTGTTGTTGCTCATACTCAATAAATGCAAGCTTTTGGTTATTAACAACCACACAAATAATAGGCAACTTATATTTTACAGCGGTCACAAAGTCCTGCATAACCATCGCAAACGCACCATCGCCTTGTAGTGCAACGACTCTCTTATCTGGATAAGCTACTTGTGCAGCGATTGCTCCTGGAAGTGCGCAACCCATTGTCCCAAGCCATGCAGATATTGCAAATTTCTGATCATCCTTAACGTGTAAGTAACGTGCACTCCAAGATGTGGATGTACCAACATCAATAGAATAGATTAAGTCTGATGGAGCTGTCTCATCAATATAAGCCGTCATACTTTCTGGTGAGGCCGGACTCGTATTCAACTTACGCTTGTCAGCCATCCATTTGTTCCAATTACTCATGCTCTTTTGACATGCTTCTAAGAACTTGCCATCAGTCCGAATAGCACCTAAATCATTGAGTGCTCCAGCAAACTTCTTGACATCACCTTGTACGGCAACGTCAACACTATAACGTTTACCTAAGTTTTCGGCTTTCAAATCAACTTGAATGCTCTTAGCTTGCCCCTTTTCAGGTAAGTAAGGCCGATATGGATAGTTTGTCCCAAACATTATCAATAAATCAGCATTTTTCATTGCCTCGTATGCTGCTTTAGTCCCCAATTTACCTACGTTACCTAATGAATTAGGATGATTGTCTGCAATTGTTCCCTTAGCAGGCAACGTTTCTATGAATGGAATTTTATTTGTTTCAACAAATTTTTTGATCTCATTACCAGCATGCTTAGCACCAACTCCTAGCAATACTACTGGTTTACTTGCACTCTTTATCAATGAAGCTGCCTCATTAAGCTGAGTTTTATCAACCTCTGGCGTACTTAATGTAAATGCACGTGCAGAAGAATTATATTCTCCCTTTAATGTTTGATTAGGAATGTCATCAGGAATAGTCAGTACTGCAACACCTTTGTTCTCATAAGCACTTCTGATAGCTTGATCAATAACTTCTGGCAGATTGTCCACCGCCGAAATAGTTCTATTAAAGACAGCTACATCATCAAATAATTTTGCAGTGTTTACTTCTTGGAAATACCCTTCGTTTAAGGAAGTTGATGTAACTTGCCCTAATAAAGCCAGTACAGGTACATGGTCCATTTTTGCATCATACAGTCCATTCAAAAGATGAATTGCACCAGGTCCGCCAATTGATAGACATACACCAATTTTATCTGTGTATTTTGCCTCTGCTGCTGCAGATAAAGCAGCAACTTCTTCATGACGCACTTGAATAAACTTTATCTTATCTTGTTGGCGACGCAGAGCATCAATAGTAGTATCAATCGAATCACCGGGTAATCCGTAAACATTTTGAATTCCCCAATCTACTAACACGTCAACTAACAAATCTGCTCCTTTTGTATTTGCCATAAAAACACTCCCTACATAAAAATAAAAATAGCTCACAGACACGGGCTTCACCTCTATTCTACTGCAAAAATATTTTACACAATACATTTTGCTCATAACGTCCCATCCTGCTTTTTTGTTTTCCTTCACACTCACTAATTTTGCAAAGAAAGAACATGATTCAATAAAATTTAAGTTACCACGAAATTACTACCATAGTGAGGCCTTTACTATAAGTAATTCGAAATTAATCAAAAATCTAAGAAACACTTTTGTCCAGAAAAACACAGAAGAGCTGGGTCAAATTTAAACTTTGGCCCAGCCCTTCCAGCTGATTATCTTAATGTCTAAAGATTCTTAAACTTTGTTGTGTTCATGCTTATGATGATTTACTCGATGACTAATTTAGTTCCACCGTTAATATTCTTATAGAACCATTTTGCATCTTTTACAGACAGCCAGATGCTGTTATTTGTATCTACTTGACTTCCTAAATTTTGCGCACTCGAAACAATATATTTTCCATGCTCATTCGTAGGAACACTTTGTATCAAGTATTTACCGTCACCCTTCCACGAAATCCAATACTTGCCTCCGGTACCAGTAACTTGATTGAAATAAAATTCGCCACGCTTATTACTAATTTCAAATGTTCCTGTTGGAAATTTCTTTTTACCTTCATTTGAATAACCTGCCGAATGTGTTCCCAAAGACACATACATCTGGTAAACTTTTTTCTTCCCTGACATTACATAAAGACGCTGCTTTTTTTGTGATACTTTGACCCATAAGTCCTTATCACCAACAACATCTGGATACTTTTTCGTTTCCGAAGACTTACGCCACTTTATTGGGCGACGCATATTCGCATCTTTATCCTCTTTTTTCTGTTGCTGTTGTTTCTTTTCCTCTTTTGCAATCTTTACACTATTTATTTTTTCTGCATGTTTGACATACACTACGCTCCATCCCGCAAGAAAAACAAGCAGGATTGCAACAACCCAAGAAAATAATTTACGTTTATTCATTCACTTGTATACTCCCTTAATTTTTATTAAGTCGGATGCTCTCAACATCGAAAATCTTATCGATCCACCCATCATAAAAAGACTGCTCATGGGATACTAATAAGACATTGCCAGCAAAAGACACAAGTGCTTTTTTCAAAGCATTCTTTGTCTCATCATCTAGGTGATTTGTAGGTTCATCCATGATTAAGAAATTACTTGGTTTCAACTCTAGGATACACAGTTTGACCTTGGTTTGTTCGCCCCCGCTCAGTAACTCCATTGGTTTCATGGCGTTAGCCGGACTCAACCCAGCTCGTGCGAGCCTTTGTCTTATCGTCTTTGGTTCTAACTTTGGATAAACATTCTGTACAATTTGCAGAGGTGTTTGTGTGGGATCATCCCAAGTCAAATCTTGCGTAAAATAATTTACCTTAGCAGCCTCCACAAATTTAGCACTTCCGCCAAAGTTCGGAATTATACCTAAAATTGATTTAATAAGTGTTGATTTACCAACACCATTAAATCCCTTTAATACAACCTTTTCTCCATGACTCATTGAGAAAGTAACAGGTGCTAGCAAAGGTCTTTCATATCCTACCGAAAGATCTTCAACAACTAATGTCGCAGATGACATCAATTCCTCATAAGGAAAGCTGAAACTGGATTGCAGTGCATCACTTGGTGGATCAACTCTTTCCAGCTTATCAAGCCTTTTTTGCCTTGACTTCGCCATCGTAGACCTAGTTCCTGCCTTATTTCTTCTGATGTAGGCCTCATCTTTCTCTATTTGGCGCCGTTGCTTTTCATAGGCTTTAAGTTGAACTTCCTTCTTTACTTCCTTCTGCTTGATTGCCGAACTAAAACTCCCCGTATACTTTGTAATTTTCCCAAAAGCAACATCAATAATTGTGTTTGTAACTCTTTCTAAGAAATCAAAATCATGCGAAATCACCATAAAACAGCCCGCAAAATCATTTAAATAATTTATTAACCACTCAATGTGTTCAACATCAAGGTAGTTAGTCGGCTCATCCAGCAATAATACATCGGGATTCTCAAGCAATAACTTAGCCAAAATAATCTTTGATCTTTGACCGCCACTACACTGGTCAACATGCCTGTCCTTCCCAATTGCGTCTATTCCAAGCCCCGACATTACCTGTTCAATCTTAGTCTCTATCTCATAAAATTCACCGGCTTCAAGCTGTTCCTGATATCTACCAGCCTTATCCAATAGAGATTCATCCATTGTAGCTGCATAATCCTCATAGCACTTAGCTTGCAGTTCGCTAATATTATACAAGTCTTTGAAAGCTGATTTTAAGAACTCAAAAACTGTTAAATCATGTGCTGTTTGTGCATATTGATCAAGATATCCGATCTTTATATTATTTTGCCATACAATTTTTCCCTCATCTGGAAGTTCTTGACCTGTGATAATTTTGATTAAAGTACTTTTACCTGCTCCATTTTGCCCGATAATTCCCATATGATCTTCTTTATTTAATCTAAAGCTTGCATCTTGGTATAATTCCTTATCAGCAAAAGCATGTGAAAGCCCATCTATTTCTAAAATACTCATTTATTCTCATCCATCCTCTTATTGGGTGATTATATCATACTCATACATTAATTAATTAGTATTTTTACCAAAAAAAAACCACCACAAAACGTCATCGACGCCCCATGCTGGTAAATAAATGTAAGTTTCCAAAAAAAACAACTTATTTTCCGTTTTTTTCTAGC
Organism: Liquorilactobacillus mali; assembly: GCF_001437155.1. GTDB lineage: Bacteria > Bacillota > Bacilli > Lactobacillales > Lactobacillaceae > Liquorilactobacillus > Liquorilactobacillus mali_A. The sequence continues at coordinate 16,888 of NZ_JQAR01000034.1, read as the reverse complement.
TCTTCGCGGCTCTTCAAAAATGATAATACGTTTTGATGTTGAGCACGACGTTTTTTAATATTCTTCTGGTTAACAGGGCGACGATCATTAGCTACCCCAACATGAGTATTTTGTGACATCGGTTCTCCTCCTTTCACTCTACACGTATCTTTTCATTTTATACTGTTTTTATTTTTTTTTCAAGCAAGCAAAACTATGCCTTTCGTCTTTTTCTGGACTTAGATTTTTGTAACTGGACACTTAATAGTTCCTGAAGAATTGCAACGTGTTCCTTATACAGATCATCTAGTCCCAGCTCCTGATATAGTGAGAAAATTTCAGAAATGGTTTTCAATCCTTGTTCATAATCCCCATTGTTGATTGTCTTTAAACCCTCAAAGAATCTTTTGTTGCCCAGCGCATATATATTGTTTGAGCTAACTTTTATTTTATCAAGTAATGTATAATAGTAGTTCACTTGATCTGTCTTATTAGATTTCATAAATACTAGGATTGATTGGCATAAAGCCTTCACCTTCAGATTATCAAGCTTCATATCTTCACCCTCATGGCTATCATCCCAATCATGATCCTGTAATACTTTTTCAATTGAGCTACTATCAAACATGAAGATTGCGTCAATAAAGAGACCGTATTCATAATGACCCCACTTTGTACTCCGCAATAGATAATGTAGAATTTCTTTTCGTTCACTCAATACACTTTCCGCAGTTTTTCCAAGCTTTTTACGCATCACAGCCGCAATCAACATCAAATTATAGAAACGAACCAAGCCGCTTTCTTGATATTCTTTACTAATTTTTTTCTCTAAGGCTTTAATTTCAATTAAGTTTTCAAGTCGGTAGGCATTATTTAGATCATCGCGATAATTTATGTACTCATTATTGCACTTATCCATCACACTGAACATTCGCAGAAATTCATCAGCCTCAATATTTAAACGATTCAAGATATACAAGAAAGTATCCGCAGTTGTTTCAACTAAACCGCTCTCATATTTGTAATACATTGATCGTGATAGCAGACCATCATATACGACCTTAGCTTTTATTCCCTTTTCAGTTCTGATTTGTTTAACAAGTTCACCCGTTTTCATTTTTTGCCTCTTTTCACATTTATTATACACGTGTTCATTATATGGGCATGTACTTACTATAAAAAATACTAAATGCCTTAATAATTGATAAATTTTGCTAATCTTACAACAAAATAATATAATTTATGAATCAAAAATTATTCTTCTTTTGAAAAAATTATTTTTTTAGATTTGTGTAAACTTATTACTCACTTTGGTACCATGTATGCAGATAATCATAACAGAAAAATACATAAAAGTAACCCTTAATTTCAATTAAATTTCAACTTCTTGATAATATATTATTCTTAAGATAAAAAAGATACTAAATTTTTAAGTTTAGACATATTCTATCTGGCAATTAATTCCATCTATATCAGGATATTTACACCTTCTAAATTAATGTTTTTATTCATTTAGCAAATAAATTTACTAAACTTCTGATATTACAAAACATTCCTCTTTATTATTCAAAATTTAATAAAATAACATTTATGCAAATCATCATAAAATGCAAATGTTTCAATCAAAATAAATTCATCTACAATTCATAATTTTAACCTATTATTAAAAACATTCAATAACACAACATTTTTGAATCTCTCCTTCAATGATCACCTGAGTTTAACTAAGAGATGAGTAGTACCAATTACAAGTATTTTAATATTTTTATTCTACTTACTATAAATTATCGTTATTTTTCAAATTTTTTTAATACTAATTGTATAGAAAATAGTATCTAAAATAAATTAAAGGCTCAAGATATAACCAGTACGACTGTAATACCCTTTATTCACGTTAATACTGAAAATCAATTAATGAGGTAACTAATATGATAAAAAATAGCATTGAACTTAAACACGTGTTTAAGAAGTACCATGCACCTGCTTCTTTTTTTGCACCAAAAAAGGAAAACCCTCTCGTACTACAAGATATTAATTTAAAAATTGCTCTTGGTGAATTTCATATTTTTTTAGGCCGTAGTGGATGTGGTAAATCAACATTGCTCAATATTATTGCTGGCTTTCTTCCCAAAACAAGCGGTCAAGTTTTAGTTAACGGACATGAAGTTACTGCTCCTGGACGAGATCGTGGAGTAGTATTTCAAAATGCTGATGCCGCTATTTTCCCATGGTTAACCGTTTATGAAAATGTTTCTTATGGCCTGAAGATGCAGCATTTCTCAGAAAAGGAGCGAACACCCATAGTTAATCAAAGTTTAAAATTAGTTGGACTTGATCAACATGCTAATAAGTATCCATATGAATTATCTGGCGGAATGAAGCAACGCGTCCAAATTGCAAGAAGTATTTCCAATGATCCAGACATACTAATTTTAGATGAACCATTTGGCGCTTTAGATGCCCAAACTAGAAGAATTATGCAAGATGAACTTATTCGAATTTGGCAAAAAACCAAAAAAACCATTTTATTTGTGACGCATGATATTCAAGAGGCAGCTTATTTAGGTCAAAAAATTAGTATTTTTTCTCCTGCTCCTGCCTCAAATATTTATAAAACAATTACTGTTGACCATCCTTATCCTCGAAATGTTTTCTCAAAAGAAAACGAAGAACTAGTCACAGAATTAAATAACTATTTTCCGATAGGAGGTCATTAGAGTGAAAGAAATGTCGAGTAAAAACACCTCTAAATCCCAGACATTAAATGACTTGGAAATTCCCAATAATACCGATGCACATAAGGGGATAGAATTATTTAGGAATGGATTATTATTCTTAACTAAGCGTGGATTATTAGCCTGGCTCTTATTACTAGCAGTCTGGGTAATTGCCTCCAAGGTTAGTGACGCCAGTTTTTTACCTAGTCCATGGAAAACACTGATTAGTGCCCAGGGGTTGATAAAAACTGGGACGCTTCAAAATGATCTGCTAATTAGTTTGTTGCGAATTTTGGCCGGATGGTTAATTGGAAGTACTATCGCCATACCTCTAGGATTAATCATCGGACAATTTAAAATTATTCGCTACTTGCTTGAGCCATTGATTAATTTTTTTCGATTCGTACCAGCCATCGGATTTTTAACATTATTTCTACTATGGTTTGGTGTTGGTGAGATATCTAAAATTGCATTAATTATTTATGCAACAATGTTCCCAATCATTATCAACACAATTACTGGGGTTATCGCTATTGACCCATTAAAGATAGAATCAGCTCAATCACAAGGTGCCTCAAAGTTTCAAATTTTCTACAGCGTTGTCATTCCTTCAGCTGTTCCAAATATTTTCACTGGTGTACGCCTTGGATTAGGTGGAGCAATTATTGCTATTGTAGCAGCTGAAATGTTAGCCGCTCAAAATGGAATTGGTTACCTGATTTATACTTCTAGACTCTATTACCGAACAGATTGGATCTTCGTTGGCATTTTTGTTCTTGGATTTATTGGTTACCTTTCGGACACACTGCTTCGTTTATTCGGTAAAGTTGTGTTAAAAAAATATGGTGTATTTGAAAAGGAAACCAAGTAAAACATACAGAAGGGTGTTTTTATAAGTGCATAAAAAATTAATTGTGTTACTAGGAAGTTTAGTGGCCATTATCGCTGTAATATTTGCTGCAATCTATGGCTTAAAAAGCATTGACAGTAGTTCAAAAAAAAGCAGCAGTAATTCAACAACAATCCGTCTAGGATTAATGACAAACTCTGGTGGTCAATACTTAGCAGCAATTGCAAAAAAAGAAGGCTATTTCAGTAAGTATAACCTCAAAGTAAAAACCACGACCTTTTCATCTGGGATTGAAACTGTTAATGCTATTACAACGAAACAATTAGATATTGGATATGTAGCCGATTTTGCAGCCCTAAACCGTTTTGGAAGTTCAAGCAAAAGTAATCTCAAAATTTTTGCAAAATTATCTAGTTCAGGCGGTAGCGGTGTTAAATTATATACAACCAAGGATATTGGTTCGCTCGCCGAGCTTAAAGGTAAAAATGTTTTAACTAGCAAAGGAACTGTTACAGAATATTGGGTTGCTAAAACCCTAAAGAAAGCTGGTTTAAAAGAAAGCCAAGTTAATTTGCTGTCCGTTGAAACGGGACAAGAAGGATTGGCCTTGATGAAATCTGGAAAAGCGTCCGCTGTTTGGGCATCAGGACAAGATGCAGAAAAACTAGAAAAGACTGGTAAATTCAAGGTGTTGACAACACAAGGAAAAATTACATCTCCAACTCTAGCATTTGCTATTTCTAATAAAAAATTTCTAAAAGAACATCCCAAAGCAGCAATTGCCTACTTGAAAGCTATTAATGACAGTATTAAGCTAGTTCATTCACATCCACAAAAAGCTGCTAAAATTGTATCTTCAGCATTAAATGTACCTAAAAAAACTGTTTTAGCAACTTTCAAAAGTACTAATTTTAAAATCAACTTTGATCAAAGCACATACAATGATTTAAAGAGCATTTACAAATACCTAGCTGCTAGTGGGAAATTAAAGCATACTTATAGTATCAATAAATACCTTGATACCACTACATTGAAGAAAGCCATATCTGGCTCTGTCTCATATAAATAATACTGATATTTATGCTAATCATTAAATTGACTAAAATAAGATTATGGCTTACGGAACACATTTATATGAAATAAACACAGAGGGACTGGATCAAAACATAACTTTTGATCCAGCCTCTTCTATTACAATTACACTGAATACCATCAACCAGAATTAACGACTATAGCTTAACAATTATACAGTCAGCAAAACAAAAATACCATAACTTCTTATTTTTCAGCCAAAACTCGTTAAAAGTGCTGGAAATTTACTAAATAATTTCACATTTTTTTCAAAAGACCTTTCTATTATTGAGAATATAGATTACTTATATATTTAGAACGACACAGAGTGAAAGTTGTTAATAAGATACTTATTCTTAAATGATTTCAGCCATCCAATTAATATTTGAAACTTTGTATGTTTGAAGATATATACGTTTTTCAAGAATTAAAAATACTATTTCCACTCACTATATTAAAACAAATTTGAGGAGTGATTTTTATGGGTCAACCATCTGTATATCCTACTGGAACAATTTACTACAACCCTGATAAAGCATGGAATGGTTATACTTTAATACCAACAATCAATGATGGAATACTATTATTTGATATGAATGGCAATGAAGTAAGGCGTTGGATTTTCCGTGGAATGCCGCCTAAGATGTTACCAAATGGGCATATCATTGGAAACTCTGGTAATCGTCAACCAGTTCATGGAATGCAAGATGGTGTTAATCTTGTTCAAATTGATTATGATGGAAATATTGAGTGGCAATTTGATCATTTCGAAAAAATTGATGATCCCGGATACGATCATCGTTGGATGGCACGTCAACATCATGATTTTCAACGTGAAGGTCAGGCTGTCTATTACTCACCTTTAGAACTACCCAAGATAGATTCTGGAAAAACCTTGATATTAGCCCATCAGACAATTCATAATCCCGCAATTTCCAATAAAAAATTATTGGATGATATTGTTTATGAAGTAGATTGGCAAGGTAACCTATTGTGGAGCTGGAGTGTGGCAGAACATTTTGATGAATTTGGTTTTGATGAAGCGGCTAAAAATATTCTGATGAGAAATCCCAATATGCGCCAATCGGATGGTGGTGTTGGCGATTTTATGCATACTAATTGTGCTAGTTACTTAGGAGAAAATAAATGGTTCGATCAAGGTGATCAGCGATTTAAGCCTAATAACATTATAATGGACGGTAGAGAAGCAAATATCTTATTTATCATCGACCATGACAGCGGTAAAATTGTTTGGAAACTGGGTCCTGATTATGTTCATGATCCAAAGGCTAAAAAAATTGGACAAATCATCGGTCAACACGCTTTGCATATGATTCCACGTGGATTACCAGGAGCGGGAAACTTACTATTGTTTGACAATGGGGGGTGGGCTGGTTATGGCATTCCTAATCCTAGCAGCTTAGATGGTTCAAAAAATGCACTACGAGACTACAGCCGGATTCTTGAAATTGATCCAGTTGTAATGGAAATTGTCTGGTCCGTTACGCCTGCTGATTTTGGCTATCAAATGCCCACTGACAGCAGTAAATTTTATAGTCCATATGTTTCGAATGTTCAGCGGCTACCAAATGGAAATACTCTGATTAATGAGGGGTCTGATGGTAGAATTATTGAAATCACTAACGATTATGAAATTGTCTGGGAATGGATTTCTCCTTATTTTTCACATAGCGATGATGGTAAATTAAAAAATAACATGGTTTACCGTGCTTATCGTTATCCATATGATTATGTACCACAAGAAGATCAACCACAGGAGACACCAATTCAACCGATTGACATTTCTACTTTCAGATTGCCAAATGCCGGCAAAAAAGGTGCACAAAAAATAATTTCTGTTGCGGGAACCCTACCCTATTACAAAGATGTTGCCTTGTGTGTTGCAACAATCGATGAATCAAAACAAATAGCCACTAAAAAGAATAAACAACAATTATTTGAAATTGACCGCAATATCTTCCCTGAAATTACTCAAGAAGAATTTACAAATCATATTTTAAATAATAAGAACACTAACAAAATCGAAATCGTAATGTTCGGTGCTGAACGTTGTTCTCACTGTCGCATAGTCCACCCATTACTAAAAAAAGCAGTTTCTGAAAAGTTCAATAATCAATTCAGAACATATTATCTTGATGTTGATAAAAATCAAGATATTATAGCGACACTTCACATTTTTGGAACCCCTGTAGTCACAGCGTATAAAGATGGCAAAGCACTTGACCAATTTCGTGGAGAATTAGATTTTCAAGGTATTTGTGAGTTTTTGAATAATTGTCTCGCTGAAATTGAAGCTTAACTGTTTTCATAATTTATACTTCTAAAATCCATTTTGAAAAAACTAACAAAAAGTCAATCATCACCTATACATTCTAAAAGATGGTGAAGCGAATAAAGTCAAATGATATTTTTAGTTTACGAAACATGTTTATGAGAAACCAACAAAGGGATCAGATCAAAATTCAACTTTTGACCTAATCCCTTTTTGCATAACTAAATATTCAATTAAAATAATTCACTCACATTGATGCCCAAAGAATCTTATGTACACTATTTCTCCTGCGTTTTTAATAAATCACGAATTTCTTCAAGGAGCTCAACTTCAGGAGCTACAACAGGTGCAGCTTCTTCTGCCTTTTTACGAATCAAAAACTTATTAACAAACTTAACCAGTAAGAACACAACAAAAGCAATAATTAAGAAATTGATAACTGCATTAATAAAACTACCTACCTTAAAAGTTGCTCCATTAACCTTGAAAATTAAATCTGAAAAATCAATTCCACCAATAAATAAACCAATAAACGGATTGATTAGGTAATCGACCAGTGATTTAACAATTGACGTAAAAGCTCCCCCAATAATAACACCGACAGCTAAATCAATCACATTTCCTCGTGAAATAAACTCTTTGAACTCTTTAATCAATTCTAACACCCCTAATATTAAACTACTTTAAATGTACCAAGTTGCATAGACTTTTTCAACTATTTAAACTTTTTCCAATCATCTTATTTTATAATCGTTATTTCTTTCTTAACATCTTGAAACATGATACATTTAAATTACAAAACACGAAGGGATTGTCATACTTTATGACCCAAAAATATTACCAAATTTCTGTCGACAAGACATTGAGTTCATTAAATACAAGCATCAAAGGGCTGTCATTGAACGAATCTGATGCTCTGTTGAAACAATATGGACAAAATACGCTCACTGAACAAAAAAAGAGTTCTTTGTTTCAAAAATTTGTAACCCAATTTAAAGACCTGATGATTATAATATTAATGGTCGCTGCTCTTATCGCTGCTTTTGCGGGTGATATTTCTGATGCTTTGATTATTTTCTTGGTTATTGTTTTAAACGCTGTATTTGGCGTATTTCAAGAAGCAAAGGCCGAAAATGCAATTGATGCGTTAAAAGAAATGATGACTCCGTCTTCGAAAGTACGACGAAACAACCAAATCCAAACAATTAAAAGTGCAGATTTGGTACCTGGCGATATTATTTTATTAGAGGCAGGCGACATTATTCCAGCTGATGTTAGATTTATCAGCACTTCTTCCCTCCAAGTTGAAGAAGCTGCTCTGACCGGTGAATCTGTGCCCGTAAATAAGAATACAGCTAGTATTCCCGAAGACGGAATTCCTTTAGGCGATCGAAAAAATCTCGGCTATATGAATACCAACGTCACATACGGAACGGCTGAGGCTGTAGTTATTGCAACGGGTATGAACACAGAAGTTGGTCATATTGCAATGATGCTTAATAATGTTGATCAGACAACTACTCCACTTCAAAAAAGCATCGTACATTTGAGTAAAATTCTAAGTGCCTTAGTTTTGGCAATTGCATTATTGGTCTTCATTATTGGAATATCGGCTGACCGCGCTTCAATCTTAGAAATGTTACTAACATCAATTTCTCTTGCAGTTGCAGCTATTCCTGAAGGCCTACCAGCAATTGTAACAATTACTCTTGCGCTTGGAACACAAGCGATGGCTAAACGCAATGCATTGATCAGAAAGTTGCCTGCTGTTGAGACACTTGGGGCAACAGAGATTATTGCATCAGACAAAACCGGTACTTTGACCCAGAACAAAATGACAGTTGAAAAAATCTATCAAAATAACGTTTTAACCGACGCCAATAGTGCACAAATTGATATGAGTAACTTGATGAAATCCATGATTTTGGCCAATGACAGTCAAAAAAGTGATAATGGGCTAATCGGTGATCCTACTGAAACAGCCTTAATTCAATATAATCTTGACAAGTCGAATAATGTCTCACAAGTTGAAAAGGATTCCCCACGAATCGAATCAATTCCCTTTGATTCTGAACGGAAATTGATGGCAGTTATCGTAAAGCAGGGAGCCGAACCTGTCCTATTCATAAAAGGTGCAGTTGATGAGCTACTGCAACGAACAACGCGCATTGAAAAAGATGGCAAAATAACAGTTTTAACTGAAAAAGACCGAAAAAGAATTCTTGATACAAACCATGACCTAGCCCATGAAGCATTACGTGTTTTAAGCTTTGCATATCGACCACTAAAGACTACTCCAGCCGAACCTTCATCACAGATATTAGAAAAGGATCTAATCTTTGTTGGAATGGTAGGAATGATTGATCCTGAACGTCCAGAGGTAAAAGATGCAGTTGCACAGGCACGCTCAGCGGGAATTAGACCACTGATGATAACTGGAGATCATAGGGACACAGCCACGGCTATCGCATTACGTCTAGGGATAATTGACAAATCTCAAACTGATGCTGTCATCACAGGCAATGATTTGGATAAACTGTCAACCGATGAATTGAATTCCTCAGTTGATAAATACTCAGTTTATGCGCGGGTTGCTCCTGAACATAAGGTTAGAATTGTTAAGGCATGGCAAAACAAAGGAAAGATTGTGGCAATGACCGGTGATGGGGTCAATGATGCACCTGCTTTAAAAACAGCCGATATTGGTGTTGGGATGGGAATAACTGGTACTGAAGTCTCAAAAAACGCTAGTGATATCGTTCTGGCCGATGATAACTTCGCAACTATTATTGTCGCCGTTAAAGAAGGACGTAAAGTTTTTGCGAACATTCAAAAAGCGATTCAATATCTTCTCTCTGCCAACCTTGGAGAAGTTTTAACCCTCTTTTTCATGACTATGCTTGGTTGGGACATATTTGCTCCAGCACAGATTCTTTGGATCAATCTAGTAACAGACACTTTCCCTGCCATCGCACTCGGAATCGAAAAAGCCGAGTCTACAATTATGCAAAGGAAACCTAGGGGTGCTAAATCAAGTTTTCTTGGTGATGGTGTTCTCTCTAGTATTACTTATCAGGGACTGTTAGAAGGAATATTAACTCTTGGCGTGTACTGGATAGCTATTAAGTACCCTTTCCACAGCTCATATGAATTGATTCATGCAGATGCATTAACCATGGCATTTGCAACCTTAGGACTAATCCAACTGTTCCACGCCTTTAATTCTAAATCAATTCATGGCTCTATCTTCAACAAAGACTTGTTTTCAAATAAAATGTTTAACTGGTCCATTATCATCTCAGGTATACTTTTATTTGCAACAATTTTCATTCCAGCATTCAATGCTGTCTTTAAAGTTACACCATTAGCTCTAGAACAATGGCTAATAGTGTTAAGTGGTGGCGTACTAATGCTTGTGATGGTTGAAGTGGTAAAGTTTTTTCAGCGCAAACTCAGCAAATAATTTTTTACATTTTAAAAGGCACCAAGTCAAAGTTTGAATTTTGACTTGGTGCCTTTATTTATTCTATATAAACGTGCCCATACATTTGGTGGATTTGCCTAGCCTATCGAACCATACCTTCACTTTTTAGAATTCCTTAAAGGCTGTATCAATTTCATCGTACTCATCCTTTGTTAGCTCAAGATTCAATGCCTTAGCATTGCTTAGTACTTGCTCCGGCTTGCGAGCACCTGGGATTACAACACTCATGTCAGGATTTGCAACATACCATGCTAATATCACTTGTGCAGCAGTTGCATCGTATTTTGCTGCAATTTCCTTAACACGTGACATATTGGCGATAATCTTCTTGAATTGTTCACTACTAAATTGTTCAAATTTTTCACCATCAACTGCACTGTATTTACCAGTTAATAGTCCTGATGCTAAAGGAAAATAAGGTACAAAAGAAATCTTATTTTCCTTTAGGTATGGCAATAGATCCTTCTCAGCAGCACGATGAACCAAACTATAATTATCCTCAACGATATCTACATCACCATTTTTGTTAGCTTCTTTAATTTGCTCAAGTGAAAAGTTAGAAACACCGATAGCTTTGATTTTCCCTTCTTTTTTTAGATCCGCCAAAGCTGCCACAGCTTCATCCTTGGGTGTTTCTTCATCTGGAAAATGGATGTAGAAAATATCAATGTAGTTTGTCTGTAACCGTTTGAGTGCATCTTCAACAGCCTGTTTTAAGAAAGATGGCGTATTGTTATTTTTCTTGTTATTTTGCGCTGGATCTTGTGATGCTTTCGTAGCAATAATCACCTTGGAGCGATCATATTCCTTTAACACTTCACCAATGATTTCCTCAGAACGTCCCAAGCCGTACATATATGCCGTATCAAGCAATGTAATTCCTGAATTCAATGCTGCCCGCACAACTGCATAGCCATCTTTATCGTCTAGATTTTTAAAAAGATTATGTCCACCAACTTTATTTGTTCCTAAACCAATCTTAGTAGCTACAACGTCACTTTTACCAATCTTAACTTCTTTTGACATTTTGAATCCTCCATTCTTTTTTGTGTTCAAGGAGATTATACGACAGACTGTGCCTAACCTTTCTATAATCTGCTCAAAGTTGTTTCAAACATATCTGTACTACTCTTTTGTTAATCCACATAAAGCTGCACCCTTTTGGGTAACCACTTGATTTTAACTGGTAACTTGGGGCCTTTATCGCCATCTATCCGAGTTTCAAGCATTTCTCCTTCAATATTGCGCACAACAATCTCCTTAATATCAAAAGTAGTCAAAGTCGTTGATTTTCTTAGATTACCCGTTAGCGCAAAATACCCCAAATTCAAGAGCTTATTTATTTTCATATCATTAAGCATTGTTAGATGTAATTCATCTTCGGTTTTCCCTAAATATTTCCTTCCCCCTACATAATTAGAGGTAGTCATCAGACAAACCCAGACTTTGGCACTCATTGAAAATGTCTTGTTAAATAAGAGTGTTTGATGTGAACGATTCTTACCAATCTGCTTAATCGCATTATATCCGTATGCTGCAAAACCATATTTTTGTTTTTCTGTCTGTCTCACTTCATTAGAAATATCTGCAAGACTCCCAAAAACTAATGAGCTAATAATTGCTTGTCCATTGCACTCTACAATATCAACGGGTTGCAACCTGCCTCTTAATATTGTTTTGACTGCTTCGTCAACGTTATTGGATATTTTCCACTTATGCGCAAAGTTATTGACTGTTCCAGTGGGAATTATCCCAATTGGAACTTTTACTTTTCCTCGCAATAATGCTGTTACCAAAACATTGATCGTCCCATCTCCGCCAATGCAGATAATTCGATCAATGTTCGGTGCTTCAATTGCTATCTTTTTCAGTGCTTCGTCTTTAGTGCTTGTTTTTAGCTGGTATACTGGCAGTCCCCTATTTTTTAAGATTGTTTCAACCTTATCTGCGATTTTTTGTGACTCCCCAGATCCAGATTTTGGGTTAAAATAAATCATTGTTTTTTGCTGCATACCTTTACCTCGTTTTTCTTTTATTAGCAATTACTTTCTCGCTCTGAAAAACAACTGCTACGAATACTAAAATGGGAATAATCAGATATTTTATGACTCGCATTTTTTCACCTACATTTTCTTTCTATAGTTTACTCTATCACAATGGTTTGTTTAGCATACCCTTTTTTGCTTCTATGGTGTTTTACTGAAGATTTAATAAGAAAAGGCTCTGAGAAAATTATTTTCCCACTTATTTATTGACTAGTTTGATAACTTTTTCATAAAATGAACTAGTATTCAGATTTATTGTTTTTTTTTCGCTACAAGTAGGATAAAATGTTTCCAATACACGGCATTAAAAAAGGGGTTAAATTAAATGAGTTTACTGAAGCTTTCAAATATTCATAAATCTTATTTTCTTGGTAAAGAAGAAAGTAAGGTTCTAAACGGTATTAATCTAGAATTTAATACTGGTGAATTTGTATCAATTCTTGGGGAATCTGGTGGCGGAAAATCTACTTTAATGAATATTATCGGTGGATTGGATCGAAACTTTGAAGGAGAAGTTGCCCTTAATGGCGAAGTTCTTGATCATCGTAAGGAAAAACAGCTTGATAACTATCGTCGAGGCACGATCGGCTATATCTATCAATCATACAATCTAATTACTCATCTTACTGTTCTTGAAAATGTTCTTGTTTCACTAGAAATGACAAAATTATCACATGCAGAAAAGATAGATCGTGCAAAGGATTTACTAGCTCAAGTAGGACTTGCAGATCAAGCAAAGAAGCATCCCAATCAACTATCAGGTGGACAAAAACAACGTGTTGCAATTGCTCGTGCTTTGGCCAGTGATCCCGATATTATCTTGGCAGATGAGCCGACAGGAGCTTTAGACTCAGTAAATACGCAAGAAGTTCTCGAAATTCTTAATAAGATCGCAAAAGATGGCAAACTTGTAATAGCCGTTACTCACTCTCAGGCCGTTGCAGATCATGGTACAAGGATTATCCGACTAGTTGATGGTCAGATAGCAGATGATGAACATCTAAAAGACCCTTATGAAGTCACAAATAAATCTACTCGGATTCTTTCACATCCACTGCCTGCAAGTGCAAGTTATATTTCTGCATTTAGACATCTGATATATAACATCAAGCAAAATTCATTAATCATCTTGGGTACCGCAATCGGTATTTTTGCCGTGCTCTTATTTTCAGGACTAGGTAATGGAATTAATTCGTATATAAATGATCAAATTAACTCTCTGGTCAATCCCAGAACAATTACAGTTATGGCCAATCCTAGTGGGAAAAAGTTGAATAATACTCAAGCACAAAGAGAAATACAGCAATTCAGCCAAGATCCAACTAACTTCTTTATCTCGCAAGATCAGATAAATACCCTCAAGAAGACAACAGGGACTTCCTATATTCAGGCTGGTTATCAATTAGGCACATATTCGTTAAGTTACAATACTAAGAATGTTTCTTCTTCAGGCATTCAAACTTATACAAAATCATACACGTCTAATTCATTAGCCAAGGGTAGTTGGCCAACAGGAAAAGAAATTGTTATTTCAAAAAACCAGGCAATTACTTTGTCTGGAAGCTCCAAAAACTATCGCTCACTTATAGGTAAGAGTATTGATGTTACTATCAACTGGCTTTCAAAAAATAATACTCCTATTCAGATGAAAACAGCGTTAACTGTCTCTGGGATCTCGGATTCATCAAGTGGTGTATCAGGTGAAATAACAGTTCTCTCATACTCTGAAACCCGCTCGCTTCTGTCATCTGCTGGTGCTAGGACAGATCCTAACTTTGTAATCGTTAATTCGAAAAGTATTGATGGTGTTGACAACGTTGCAAGCCAGATTCGTAAACAAAAAGTTAATGGTAAATATGCCTTCTCTGTCATAACTGTTGGTGATGTCCTCAAAACAGTTAACAACTATGTGAGCCTAGCATCAACTGTCCTATCCGCAATTGCCGGAATTTCATTGGTTGTCTCAGCGCTGATGATTATTGTAACAATGTATATGTCAGTCGCAGAACGTACAAAAGAAATCGGAATTTTACGTGCTCTAGGTGAACGCCGCAAGGATATTAGACGATTATTTACTGCTGAATCACTCCTACTTGGACTTTTCTCAGCATTCCTAGGATTGTTGCTGGCATGGCTTTTCAGTATATTACTTAACAATTTTGTTTACGACTTGATCAAATTTAACATAGTCCAGATCAATCTAGCCAATGTTATTTTTGCCATTTTGGTTTCTCTCTTCATCTCATTAATCGCTGCGTTATTACCTGCTCGGAAAGCTTCAAAATTGAATCCAATCGATGCACTCTCAGCAGATTAATTTTCTTATTTTCGTTTCTTTCCAAAATAGTTACTTATTACAGAGAGATCTCGGATAAAATAAAAAACATCACGTGATTGTTGGCCCTATTTTGCCAACAATCACGTGATGTTTTTTTCAATTATGAAAGATTACTTCACTTTAATTACTATTTTCCCTCTGGCGTGACCTTCTTGGCTCTTTTTATGTGCCGCTCTTACTCCTTCTGCAGTCAAAGGGTATACACTGTCTATAATTACTTTTACTTCACCCGCAACAATTAAGTTTCCTAGTTCCTCCAGTTGCTTACCATTTGGTTGTAACCACCAGCTTGAAACTTCTTTCGAACTTGCTTTTTGCTCTTCACTCGGATTCCCAGCAATTGTTACAAGTCGTCCATTTTCTTTCAGAATTGCTAAACCGTCATCGATTGCATTGACAGTATCAAATACAGCATCGTAGTTATTTAACACTGTATCAATTTTTGTCTCATGATAATCTATGACTTCATCTGCCCCTAAACTTTTTAGAAATTCATGATTTTTTTTACTTGCAGTAGTTGCAACATAAGCGCCAAGATGTTTGGCAATCTGAATAGCAAATAAACCTACGCCCCCTGCTCCACCTTGAATAAGAACCTTATCACCCTTTTTTACCTTCAGGCGATCTACGATGACTTGCAATGAGGTCAGTCCTGCCAAAGGTACTGCGGCAGCCTCTTCAAATGTAATTTCATCAGGTTTAAGAGCCAATTTATCTTCCTTAACAGCTACATATTGCGCATAAGTTCCCTTTTTACCATCATTATAGATATCTGGTCTAGCAAAAACCTTATCGCCAATCTTGAAATTGGCAACTTTTGCACCAACTTGTGTAATAATTCCTGCCGTGTCCCACCCAAGAACTACAGGGAACTCCCATGGGTACATTCCTTTCAAATAACCTAATCGTGCCTTCCAGTCGATGGGATTAATACTTGTTGCATAATTTTCAACAAGTACTTCATCTTCTGCTATCTCTGGGATTTTCAACTCAATTTCTTGCAAGTTATCTATGTCACCATACTCTTTAATTGCAATTGCCTTCATTGGTAAATTCACTCCTATAATTTATTAACATTAATTATAGCTCCGATTATCATCGTTTACAAAAAATAAGTAAAAATAACTGTAAACAAAAACTTGTGGTTTACTTCTCATTCTACTGGAATCAGTACCTCACAATATCTTTCATCCACTAGCTTTTGCCGATGCCGCTCAACAATTGGCTGATTACTTACTTTGAGTTGATTTTCGCTGATAATCGATACCATTTTTTTATAAAATCCATTAATTACTATTTTGGTATGAGATATTTTAAAAATAGCATAGTTCCCAACTGTTAAAGTTCTTTGATTAACATTATGTTTATATTAAATTGGGAAAGAGATGCCCTATGGAAGTTTTATAAGTACTACCTGAACAAGTTTCATAACAATTGCTATTCACTTCGCAATAAAATCTATAGCTAACAATCACTTGAAAAAGAGGAAAACATTGATAATTGAAACTGATAGATTAAATTTAATATCATTGACAGTAGGACAGTACCGTCATTGGATAAACAATATCTCAATTTTAGAAAAAGAACTAAATTGTAGTTATCAAGCTGAATCACTCGAAGGTATATTTTTAAATATTTTAAAAAAACAACTTATAGTTACCGAAAAAGATGCAAGAAATTATTTATATCACACATTTTGGTTTCTTATTAGAAAAACTGATCGAATTGTCATTGGCTCCGCCGATTTTAAAGATCTGCCTAACAAACAAGGTGAGGTTGAAATAGGTTACGGATTAGGAAAAAGTTTCGAGCATAAAGGATATATGACTGAGGCTACAAAAGCTATGTGCGATTGGGCATTAACACAAGACAATACTTCTTATGTAATCGCTAAAACAGAGATTGAAAACCTAGCTTCCCAAAATGTATTGAAAAGATGTGGATTCAAACTTTACAAACAGGATAATACGTGCTGGTGGAAATTACAGATGAGGAAATAAAACTTCTAATTCTGTTTATTGTCTTCAACCTTAGGAGTTGAAACACATGAATTATTGAGAGTATAAAATAGTTTGTGTAAATGAATAAAAATCCTATTGAAAAGGGAATCC
>NZ_JQAR01000033.1:9339-24490 GCF_001437155.1 Liquorilactobacillus mali | reverse complement strand
AAGAACAATTTTCGCTAATCTCTTCTTTTTTGAAGGACTTATGGCACAGCCTCCTCTATTTATCATAAACATGTTCCATAAATTAAAATGCTTTGTTTAACTTCAAATCATTCATAGCAAGGGACGCACCATGCTCATAATTTTGCATTAGTATTCCAATTTACTAACTTATGTTTCAATTTTTTCTAAGACATAAACTTAACTTTTTATTTCTGCTGCCTATTTCTTGAAATCCACTCTTAAACTAACAATCTTGATAATAATCGCACCTAAAACAGATACTACTAACTCTCCGGCAGCGACTGTTAGGTATGTTTCCCAAAAAGGAGCATGACTGACCAAATATAGTTCCAGTGCAACACTCCACATTGAAATCGTACATACAACCACACTGATGGTTAATTTGCCGACTGTCGTCTTTGCATATTTACTCAACCAGTAGCTGATCGATGTCATCATAAGTGAACCCAACGATCCAAAAATAACATCCACCACTCCAAGACTAGACCAAAGGTTAGCAATTACGCAGCCAATTGTTATTGCCCAGATATAACGCTTATTGAAAACAGCTAAATTGTTCAGGGTTTCTGAAAGCCTAAACTGGATGGGCCCATATGCCATCCCTGAAGCTGTCAAAGTCAAAACAACATACAATGCTGCAACTAATCCTGTCTTAATAATTCCCACTGTTTTTTCGTGTGAATTTTGCATCTATAAATACCTCTTTCTAGTTTTTTATTTTGGTGGGATTTTCGCGAACCACCATTGACACCGTTTACGATTATAACAAAAATCAGTATAGATAAAAAGATACTTATTTGTAAATTTTAACTTAAACCAAAAAATAATGTGCTATAAGCCAGCAAAATTTTAGCACTTTAGTACTAGTTAGAAATCAACAAATAAAAAGGCCTGGTTAAATTTTAATTTTGATCCAGCCTCACTTGTTTTTATTAACTTATTAATTCAAACTACTTTTTCATTGCTCCTGTATTTTTATCAAACGTATACCACTTACCATTGATAAATTGCTTTCCGTATAGCATCTGCCCGTTTCCATTATAATAAACCGTCTTATGCTGTTTCAATATATATCGAAACACGGTAATTTCATCAGCACTACTTCGCATAAGTAATTGACTTACTTACTTGCATAAGGTTCTTATATGTCAGTCCCTCAGTTACTTTTACAATGACTGATTTTACCCCCAGGCTCTTCAGCCAACTGAGTCGTCCTGAGTCATCCAACTTTGACAAGATGAAACATTAATTGCATCTGCAGTCATATTTTTAATTAAATAAGTCAGTAATCTTCCGAATTTCAATCTTCTCATTTTCTGTAAATGACATGTTTTTTGCTGCTTCTAGATTATCATCTAAGTGTGCTTCACTAGTTGTTCCTATTATTACGCTTGAAACTACTTCATCAGCAAGCAGCCATGATAAAGCCAATTGAGACAGAGTTTGATTTCTTTTTTGTGCAATTTCATTTAGTGCATTCAGCTTAAGCAGAACATTCTTTTCGCCCTTATCGAAAACCTTTTTACTAGTATGATGGATAGGAAAGTTTGCTGGTATTTCTTTCAAATAGCGGGAACTGAGCAAGCCTTCTGCTAAGGGCCCGTATGCAACTAGGCCGCGATGCTCTTTCCTAAGAGTATCTAGCAACCCATCATTTTCGATTGTCGTATTCAACATGTTATATGAGACTTGGTTGACTGTAAAAGGTGTGCCTAATTCTTTAAAAAGTCTAATCGCTTCTTTGGTCTGCTTATTATCAAAATTTGAAATTCCAATATAAAGTGCCTTACCTTGTCTAACTACCTGATCCAATGCCTGTACAGATTCAAAAAGATCTGTTTCCGAATCAAAACGATGGGCATAATAGATATCAACATAATCGGTTTGCAACCGCTCTAAACTGCGATCAATTGATTGCAATATAGACTTTCTTGATAACATTTGTCCATATGGCCCTGGACCAGTCTCATATCCAACTTTTGTCGTTATTACAAGCTCGTCACGATAAGGCCGCAGCTCATCTTTCAAAACGTTACCCAATAATGATTCCGCAGAACCGACCTCTGGATTACCATAGCGGTCGGCACAATCAAAACTGAACACTCCTCTGTTAAAAGCATGTAGAATTAATTGCTTACGCTCATAGTAAGGACTATTGCTATCAAAATTTCGCCATAATCCAAGTGAAATAACAGGTAAAACTAATCCAGTTGAGCCAACTCTTCTCATTGGCAAATATTCATATCGTTTGTCATCAGCTTTAAACATCTGCACCATTCCTTTCACTTCAATCAATCATACATACACCATCAATGATTCAACTTCTGTTCAAGATAATTTTCAAATTGACCATATGGCTTATAGCCTTGAATCTTTTCCTTTGGGATGCCATCCTCAAATAAGAGGGTACAAGGAATACTCAATACATCAAAATTCTGAGCGATTTTTTGCTTATTTTGGACATCCACTCTTCCAAAGAAAAGCTCATTGCCAAAATGTATCGCTAGTTCTTCAAAAACAGGTGTAAACATCTGACATGGGCCACACCAATCTGCATGAAAATTAATGAGTGCCAATCCTTCAAGTGGAATATCAGATTTACTTACTATTTCCGTTAACATAGTACATCAGCTCCCAAGCTATCATAGGATGAATTTCTCAATGACTTCTGCAACTGCACTATTATTATTATCATTCGCAGTAATAAAATCAGCATTTTCCTTTATCAACTCGTTTGCATTTGCAACGGCTGCTCCGAGTCCCGCAGATTTTATCATGGCTAAATCATTGCCACTATCTCCAATTGCGATAATCTCGTCTGCTTTAATGTTCAACATCTTACCTAGCTTTATAAGTGCTTGCCCCTTATCGGCCTTGCTAGAATTAAATTCGATATAACGATCCGAGGAAAAAGTAATATTCAATGAATAATCAATATTCCTTAGAACCTCTTCCTCGATTGCTGCGCGCTCTGTTTTGCTTGCTATATTAAAAATGATCTTCACCAATTTAGTTGTCGCTAACGCATCAATGTTGTCTTCTTCCAGTTCTTCCCAATCAGCTACTCTTCCCGAAATATAGTTGATTTCTTCAGAATTGATATTCCAAATATAGAGCTTGTCCAGTGAATATACGTGAATACAGTAATTATTTTTTACACCTAACTCGAACAATTGCTTTACAACTCCAAATGGTAAAAGATTAGTTGTTAGAATTTGGTTTCCCTGATTCTCCACAATTGCTCCGCCATTAAATGAAATCACATATGAATTTTCTTGTTGATACAGTCCTAGTTCACGCAAATTATCCTGCACTGTCAAAAAGCTACGTCCAGTGTTCGGAACGAAGAAAGCCCCTTGTGCAACCGCCTTCTTAATTGTTTGAACATTTTTCGGCGAAATCTTCTTTTGATCGTTCAAAAGTGTTTCGTCTAGATCACACGCAATTAGCTTGTACATTTCCCTGATCACCAACCTTCGAATTTTAAAACATATTTTTAGCTATCTTCTCACACGATTTACAATAAATGTGATAATAATTGCTAACAACACAACTCCAGCAAATAACGGAGCAGGAATTTCAATATCTATCATAGGAATCGAAATAAACAGCTTTACCGCAATCAAACCAATTAAAGCATACGCCATTACCTCAAGTTCAGGTATGATTTCCATAAGTTTGATAATTATCTCAGCGATGCCACGCATACACAAAATACCAATCATTCCACCTATCAGTACAATCACGGGGTTTGAAGAAATTGCTAGCGATGCCAACACAGAATCAATCGAAAAAACAATGTCCATCAGTTCAATGGAGACTACAACTGACCAGAATAGCGGTAATAGGCGCTTCCCCTTGGCCTTTTTCTTCTTAGCAACGGGATGGTATATATGATAAAAATGTGCGAGTGATAAATAGAGTAAATATCCTGCACCAACTACCTTGATCTCCCAAAAATTTATCAAGTATGTTCCTACCCCAATAATTAAGAAACGAAAAACATACGCGCCCCATAAACCATAAAAAAGGGACTTCTCTTGTTCTTCCTTAGTGGGCAAAACCTTTGTTTGTGCGGCCAGCACAATTGCATTATCTACTGAAAGCAAACATTCAATCAATGCGAGTGATAAGATTACAAGCCAATCACTTCCAGATTCAATTACCAATTTCCAATTTTCAACATTAAAAAATGGACCATACAGTTTAGAAATAATGTCCAACAAAAAAGTCCTCCTGCAACTAATTTTACTAATTTAACTTAATCTTAACATATTATAATTTGCAATTAAACTGTTCATTCAACGACACTAATCAGTTGCTTTTCTATCACCAAGACTAAATGTTATTTCCTTGTAACCCTTACTTTCTTTATTATCGGAACCATGCACATTTGTTAAACCCTTGCCAATGAAATATGCCTTTAAAATGCTATAGCTTTCTGCACGCTCTTTACTTGATAATTGCTTACCATCAAAGACTAAATCGTTGTTTAAAGTAAATATCTTTTCAATATCAATTTGCTGATTAACCCGACCTACCATGAAATCAAGTGATACTCCAAAAAAGATTGCCAATTTCATAACTTCCGCATAAGAAGGTGTATTAATGCCTCGTTCCCAGCTCCCAATCTGCGGTCCAGAGTTAGGATGCGTTTTTAATTCGTCATCTATATTCATTTCATTTAATTGTTTTGCTAATTGTGAAAGCGTTAAACCACTTCCTTTGCGCAATGCTTTTAATTGTTCCGGAAACATATAACTCACCCTCCTAATATTTATAAATTCGACTATTATATTTAAAAGAACTTATGTGCTAAAATGATTGAGAAATTCTTATTTTTTGTGAAAGTCAGGTGCATACAATGTCAATAATAGAACTTACTATTCCCTTGCCTAATGAAAATCTTGTAACTGCAACTGCATATGTTTTACCCATAACAACTCCAAAAAACAAAGCTTTTCCTGGGATTGTCCTTTGTGCTGGTGGTAGTTTCAAGCATCTTTCCCAGAGGGAGAATACCTTAGCGGCCCTTGCTTTTCATTCTCGTGGCTTCAATGTCTACTCGCTGAATTATTCCTTGCTCTCTTCCGAGACTGGTTCGCTTTATCCAGCTCCCTTACATGAGATTGCTTCAACTGTTGCCTTCGTCAGAAACAATGCAAAAAAATTAAATCAAGATCCTAATGCAATAATTACACTTGGATTCTCGGCTGGTGGACACATTGTTTCTGCGTTAGCTGGTACATGGGCAACAGTTAAATTAGCCAGTGAACTGGACCTAAGCAATGAAAGTATTAAACCTAATGCCCAAATTCTAGCATATCCGTTAACTGATTTAACTAGCTTCTTTACACATAAATCAACAGAAATTAACCGCATAACCACAATTCCTGAATTAATGAATACCCAAAAATTAGTTAACACAAAAACACCACCGACATTCATCTGGAATTCCTATACAGACACAGCTGTACCACTTAGCAACACACTCGGCTATATCAAACAATTAGCCAAAAATAAAATTCCCTTTGAATCTCACATTTTTTCGTCTGGCATTCATGGAACCGTGCTGGCTAATTCACTTACAGCGCGCCCCGAAAAAGGACCCGCTGATATTAATGCTCATGTTGCAACATGGGTTAATCTCGCAATTGAGTGGGCATTTTCCCAATTCAGGAACTCATAGAACCTCGACTAGCTCATTTATACTTAGTAAATACAAAAATTTATGGGTTACCTTTTTTCTTAATTCATTCTCTAACGCAGCCGCGTACAGTTTCAGTTGACCCTTATAGCGGTTGACCAGTTCTTTCTTTTTTTGGACATCTCCTTGTCTAATATAATCTGTTTTATAATCCAGTAAAATAACTTCTTTACCAATTTCAATGTATACATCAATAATACCGTGAATAAGCACATCGGCCGCAATATTTGTCTCAACATCCGGAAATAATTGACTAACAGGCATTAACATTGAAAATGGGACTTCTCGATTTACCGCTTGCGGCTCATTCAAAAGCAGTTGACCGATGTTGCTCATAAAGAAATTATCAATTGCCTGGATTTCAATTTTCTTTGCAGTCTCTTTTTCCAACAGATTGCTTTTGACCAAATTAGAAATAGTTTGCTCAATTGACTGGATTGTAACAGCTTCTCCCAACTTTATCTTCTGCAATACTAAGTGAGTTGCTGTACCTACTTGTGCAGCTGATACATTATTTTCATTGTTGAAGAAAACCGGTAATTTAAATTCATTATTCACTATTCGGTTAGCCTTTTTCTTAAAAGTATTCTTCCCCCACTTTTCTAAAAACGGCAGCTCTGTTTCTGCAGGGTCAGCAAACACCCTTTTTGCCTCTGAAACAGCTTGGTAAGCAGTGGTTATTGTTAAATCCAAATCTGGATATTCAAAATTCAACAGTTTTTTAATTTTTTCCTTCTCAGGATTATCTGAATCGTCATTCTCTTTTGCTAATAGCATATCTGCATCATCTTGCTTAGCATTTCCCAACCTGAATCTGGAATTATCATAAAATTCTACCGAGAAATTTGCATCAGTTTCCTGTATTTCTTTTGGTGCAATACTTGAAATGGTAAATGTTTCTTTAAAATACTTTGTTCTTGTCAGACACATTCCTATCCAATCCATGAAATTCTTGCTCTGTTGTCTGATAGTTGGATTAAGTACCAGCTGCTGATCTTGTACGGATTGTTTCCAAGTCGAAATTGCTGTTTTCTTATTCGCGTATGTACCAACGATATATAGCAATTGCTCTGCTCGTGTCAACGCAACGTACAGCAGTCTCATCTGTTCGGCTGCAAGTTTTTTTTGCGTAATATCCTTGATTATCATCTTAGGCAGCGTATCTTTCTTCACCCGTTCATCATCAAGATACGAAATTCCTATACCGTCATGAACATCTAATAAATAATCTTCTCGCAGATTTTGCTCATTAAATTGATGATTTGCATCCATTAAGAAAACAGCTGGGAACTCTAACCCCTTACTACCATGGATCGTCATGACCTGTACCGCATCATCAGACTTCTTTGCCGCTGCTTCAGCCAAATCCTGATTTTGTTTCTGCATTCTATCAATAAATCTGACAAATTGAAAAAGTCCTTTAAAACTCGTTTTCTCATATGCACTTGCGCGCTCATATAAGGCATGCAAGTTAGCTTGCCTTTGCATCCCGCCTGGCATTCCACCGACATAATCTAGAAACCCAGTTTCTTCATAAATCTTCCAAATTAACGCTGCTAATTCATTCTTTCTTGCAGTATTCCTCAATTCATTCAGAAGGTTCATGAACCAGTCGACCTTGACATAAATTTCCTTGCCAAATTTGCTTTCAGTAGTCCCATCGAAATTCTTCCAAAAATTTTGCAGTGCCTGATAATAATCACCGGTTCGCTGATTGATTCTTAAGTAGGCCAACGCATTCTCCTTCAAGCCGACAATCGGTGATCTAAGAACACTGACCAGAGGAATATCTTGCAATGGATTGTCTATTATTTTCAGGAAAGACAACATTATCTGAATTTCGGTTGTCTGAAAATAATTCTGTGCATCGTTTAAAAAAACCGGAATTTCAGCCTTTTGAAATTCATCCATAATCAATAAGTTGTTATTTCTTGTTGGGACTAGCAAAACAATGTCTCCGTAAGTTAATTCCCGAATCTCATGTTTTGTACGATCATAGATTTTTTTATTTTGTGCAATTAATTCCTTGATTTTGCTGATCACTGCTAAAATTTGACCCTGCGCCGTACTATCAGGAATAAAATCTTCCCCCATGGCTTCACCGCTAGTTGTGCTAGAGACATCTTTACCATCTCCAGACTCATAGATTAAAATTTCAGCTGTTGGCGACAGCTCTGGATAATATTTTGCACCAAATTTTAATTGTGCATCTTCATCGTAGTCTAATTCACCGACCCGATAATCCATTAACTGTTTAAAAATCAGATTTATAAAATCCGTAACATTCTTAACGGACCTAAAATTTTCTGCAAGAATTACTTTTTTGCCCTGATTACCACTATTTTCATTGCTCTGGGAATATCGTTGATACTTTTCTAGAAACATTGTTGGATCAGCCAGCCTAAAACCATAAATTGACTGTTTGACATCTCCGACCATAAACATATTTCCAGGAGAATCCTTGGCTAAGTAGCCTATCAATGTTTCCTGCAATTGATTTGTATCTTGATATTCATCAATCATTATCTCACTGAATTTTTCTTGTAATTTACTGCGAACTTTCCTTTTGTCCGCAGTATTTCCAGATAATATTGAAAGTGCAAAATGTTCAAGATCACTAAAATCTAATACATGTCGCTGACGCTTGGCCTGTGCAAACTTAATAGCAAAGTTTTGGACAACTTCTACCAATTTCAAAACTAGCTGTTCACTATCTTTCATTAATTCAAATTGTTGCTGTTCATCAAACAAGAAGAAGTCTTCAACCAGTTTTGCTATCCTCTTTTTAACATCTGTCCGTAGACCTAGGATCTCCTCTTTAGACTCTTTTTGAATATCATCTAACTTCGTCATCCGTGGTGCTGTTCCCAAACTAAAGTTCATCAATTGAACCCGAATTTCATTCCACGTAGTTGTTTCAACACTGGTTTCAAGTTCAGAAACAACCATCATATCTTTTTGGAGTTGCTCTTCCCACTTCTCGAATCCTTGATTTTCCGCGATCTTTAGTGCTTGCGTCAAGTTGCGCCTGGCCTGAGTTAGATTTTCTAATATTATTGGTTTAAGCTGTCTGGTAAAAATCTGGCTTTCTACTAGACTATCAGCATCAACAGAATAGCTCTTTCCCATCATATCAAGCCATCCGTCAAAATCTGAATTTGCATTAGCAAAGTCAAATGTCTTAAAAACAAGTTTTGACAGCCCATCATCACTACGGTCATCAGAAAAATTTTGCGTCAATCTCTCAAAAAGCTCATCTGACCGCATATAGTATTCTTCACGTAGATCATCCCACACATCATCACGCAACAGTGTTCTTTCTGTTTCGTCGGTCAACATTCTAAAAACAGGATCTAGATCGATCAAATAATAATATTTCTCTATTAATCGTAAGCAAAACGCATGCAATGTACTGATATTTGCAATATTTAGACGACTTAACTGCTGTACATACCACTGCTGTTCATTGCCATGTGCATTATTTATTTCAAGTTGGAGTGCTTTTTGAACTCGGTCTTTCATCTCTTTTGCTGCAGCTTCAGTAAAGGTCACGATCAACATAGTATCAATCCCAATTCCCTGCTTTATATGTGAAATAACACGTTCTACCAACACACGAGTTTTCCCAGAACCCGCAGAAGCTGCAACTAAAATGTTTTGTCCACTACTCTCAATTGCCTCTTTTTGAGAGTGAGTAAATTCAAATTTTGCCATCTGTCTCACCTGCATCTTCCATCAATATTTTAATTACTTCTTCTGGAGTTATTTTAGGCAGTTTACGATAATGATTCTCTGGCAACATTGCATCAAACTGAAAAATTGCCTTGTATGGTGAAAACTGCAGTGCAGTCCGCTTATTTGGCCATTGCACGGGATTCAACGATAATTCACCGCTCAGTATTTTATCTGCTGCTTCCTTAATCAAATTCTCATTATGACGTAATAACAGTTCCAATTCGGCGAGCGTTACTAACTGATGTCGCCCACTGGCCTTAAAGCTACCATCTTTCTTCTTTCTAAAGGGGTAAAGACTCGAATAGCCATTACTCTCTTCAGCCAGTTTTTCATCCATTGCCTGCAGCAAGTTCTCATCTGAAATAATTAAACCATCGTACTTATTGGCTTTAAGCCACAGCTCTTCTTTCGACTGCTTCAAAAGATCCTTAGCTCTTAATTTTGGATTAAACAGGTGCATGTATAATGCTCCAGCCGGTTTAGTTCGCTCGTTATTTGCAATCTTATCAAAATTCAGCATTAATGTATCCAAGTATGTCAGCATCTGTAATGCCAATCCATAATATGCATCTCGGAAATCAAAAACATGTGAACTTGACTTGTAATCAACGATCCCAACGTAGTCCGTGTCACCCACTGAAATTTGGTCTATTCGATCAATTTTACCGCGCACATTGACCTTACGACCGTTTCCCAATTTGAATTCTAATGGTGCAATTCCATTTTCAGCCCCAACATGACCAAACAGCACTTCCGTTTGCATAATCTGTGCATTACTTCTTACCTGCTGCTTTTGCAATGCTTTTGCTACTTGGACTACCGTTGCATCCAATTGTCTCGATAAGTACTGCATCCTCTGTGTACTATTCAAAATTTGGAATTGTGGCAGCTGCCTGATTTGTTCAGTAATAATTCTGATTTTCTCTTGAAGTTCTTCAACAGATATCTCAGGCAGACGGATATTTTCCGCTTTCAACACCTTTACCAATGAGTCCATTGCTAAGTGAAAAAATTCTCCCGTATTAGCAGCCGATAATTCAAAAACACTTCTCTCTTGTAATTTCAATCCATACTTTAGAAAGTAAGCATACTCATTTGC
The DNA here is from genome assembly GCF_001437155.1 of Liquorilactobacillus mali. Taxonomy (GTDB): domain Bacteria; phylum Bacillota; class Bacilli; order Lactobacillales; family Lactobacillaceae; genus Liquorilactobacillus; species Liquorilactobacillus mali_A. The sequence continues at coordinate 13,928 of NZ_JQAR01000033.1, read as the reverse complement.
ATAAAATTCTTCCAGCTTAGATATTGAAGTATTTATTGTTTTTCCGTACAACAAATCAACCAGTTCCGGTTTTAACTTTTCTGGTATATTCTGATAACTCAGGCTTGCCAGAATTTTATTCATAAACTCTGTTTCTTGCCCATCCTCGTTCAGAAAATTATGAATTTCAACCCAAATTTTGGGAATTTGCTGTCCTTGAATCTTAGCTTGTCTAAGAATCTTCAATAATTTCTTAATTGTTGTTTTCTTTGTTCCTACATAGTGTTTTAAAACATATTCAGTTGTATCCATTATTTGCGGTTCCCGAACCTTTGAATCAAGATTGATTCTATAGTGATCAGCAATCCGAGTCACATAAGGAGATGGTCTTAATTTTTCCTTGCCATCGTCAGCCAATGGATAAGACAAGTACAACTTATCTGAAGAACTCATAAATGCCAGATAACTTAAAAATGGTTCTGCTGCCAATTGATTTAGGGTATCATCATTTAGATACTGTTCCGCATTCAAAGCCGGATTTAAATATGAGCGATCCTCATCAGAAATAATACTATGATTATTGATTTTATCAGGCATAACTGCATCCGTAGCGCCGATTAAAAAGGTAATTTTACGATCATTCATCTGTACCATTCCGCTCTCAGAAACAATTATTTGATCCAAAGTAGAAGGTACCTGACTATATTCTGCTCCTTCGAACCCTGCTTGCAGTATCTCAACGAATTGGTCCTCATCAAATTTATGTTCTCCCAGTAATTCGACATACTCATCCAACAAGTTGCAAAACGTATTCCATGTTTCTTCAGGTTTAGCTGCTTCCTCAATCTTCCCCTGTTCAAGTGCCCTATCACGCCAGTTTATCAATTCATTAGGAATACCTGCTTTAGTTAGAAAACTGCAGAGAATCTGGGCAGCTTCACGTCCATTTTCAGCTTTTTTTATTTTTTCAAAGAAGTGAGGAAGTGTTGTTTTTATTAAATGACGAATAACATTTACTTTCCTAGAGATCTCAACTTCTTTATCCGTCTGTGTTCCCGTATCCCCTTCAAAAAAGCGATAGTAAATCCAATCATCTTCCCGCAGCCAGCTTTTTCCTTCAAAGCCAAATTTCAAGACTAAATTTTCCGTTAAGTCGAGATATTCCCTGTACTCCTTACTTGTTATGCTTCTCCCATCAACCTTTGGCAGCAATAGTTCTGTCTTTAGCAGTCTCATCAGATCATCATAGCGATAATAATGCTTTTTCACAGCAAATAGCGCCATTATAAACTCGACAAAAGGATGATCTGTCATCTTCTTTTGGAGATCAATAAAAAACGGAAGGTGGTATTGTGTAAAGACTGGTGCAATTATGTTACGGTATAAGTCCAAGTGACGAGTCAATATTATGAAGTCGCTATAGCGATATCCTTCATTTATTACACTATGTCTAATTTGAGTCGCGATTTCTTCAATCTCAAGATAACGATTATTAGCAGAAAAAATACTTAACCCCTTGGAAATATCTTCTGATTTAAGTTCGATAGGTTTTTTTTCTGTTCCTGTCCAATATCTCTCCAAATCCAAAAGAACAGGTGTTTTAACGCGTTTATCTGTAGCCGTAACATCTTTAACATCAATTTGGTTTTGCTTCGCATATACAACAAGATTTGTATATAGCTTGTTAGAACGATAATAAAGAGAATTCCTTCTAGGAGCAGTTTCTTTTTGTTGATCATCCAGTATCAAATCAACATATACTTCTTTAGCATTTTTTACCAGAGTCTCAACCAATTTATTTTCACTCGCCGTTAGTTGGGAAAAACCGGTTACCATAAAGCAACTGTCCACCAAATTAGTTTTAGCTAGTTTTTTTGTCAATGCCTGTAGCAGCTGATTATTATCTAAGTACTTGCCAACTAATTTCTTTTCATACTCTTGATAAATTATCTGCAAATCTTTTAATTTGGCATATAAATCACTTTGATTATTTGTCTGTTCAGCAAAGAAAGCCAAATCTTGGCTATTGATCTGCCCCTTACTGAACTCATCAAGTTGCGCAACAACTTCACTTACGAAGCCTGATTGTGCCTGTTCACCCTTGAAAATAGTTAAATTATTCTTTTGCTCTTCTAAGATGCTCAACACTAACATATTTAAGCCAGCACTAGAAAGTCTGGTTTTCTGATAAATCGCACTATCTTTCAAAAAAAACCATGCTAATCTTGAGAATGAGAGAATTTGAACCGAACTTTGGGCGAAGACTTCCCTGTCTTGGCCAAAAGCTGCTCGCAATTTCTGTAAAATCGCAATCTCTGATGCAAACTTAATATGATTGGGAACAAGAATATATATTTTTTTAACTTCTTTTTCCTTTTTTAATCTAATAACTTGTTCGACCAACTCATTTTGATGATCCTTTGCTGCACTTCCTAAGATAAAGCTCAAGCTCATGCGTTTATCCCCCTTTAATCAAGTCACAGTTATTTTATCACAAAAGAAGAGGTGTGTTGAAAGCTAAGAAACTTCGAGTACTAAATTGGAACTGTGAGCAACTCGAAGTTAGACAAGGCATTTCGACTTCCGGAACATGCTTATACAAAATAATAGCGGAGCCAAGTCAAAAGTTAACTTCCAACTCGGTCCCGCTTTATTTCTCTATAATTATTCGCCTATGCCAATGAATCCCATGGCTCCATCTTAATAGCCTGTTTACTCAAAATCTTACTGTCGTTCTCATTCAAATATTGTTTCTTTACGATTACCTCATATACATGCTGGTCAAACCAGTCATCACTCATTATAAAATAACCCTTTTCGCCATACTTGTCACCCCAACTATTTTCAACCTTCCATTTGACAGGTACTCCTTCAACGATATCGACACCAACAATTGCCATAGCATGCGAAACAGTCCCATCACCTGTACTTAATCTATCAGCCTTGCCAAGCTTTAAATCAACATCAAAAAGCTCGCTTTTCTTGTACAATTCAGACGATAGAATACCAAGTTTTCGATCACTGTCCTTGCCAACATCGCTACCAAACCAAACGGCTTCACCGTCTTTTAGTTGCGCGATGGTCGTGGATTTTAAAGAGTCAATGATCGTGTTAGCAAAAGTGACCTGCATTCCTGAATGAATATAACTTTGACTCGGCAGCTCATATAATTCATTTAATTTATGATCTGGTGCATTTGATAGACAAACATAATCTGCAAAATTCCATTCAAAATACTTCTTAAAGAATTCTTTTGGCGTTATATTTTGATCAATGAAGTACTTTTTATCATCATTTCGGTATTCATAATCAAACTTCGCTGGTGGTTCACCAAAAGCATAAACCAGCATCCGATAAACCTCTGTCAAAAATTTGTTTTTGGTAGTTTCAAGGATTTCACTAGATTTACCTTCAGTAACAAACTTTCTTAAAAGAATTCCATCTTTTCTAAGCTTTCGTGCTAATACTGCCGAAATTTCACTGGTTTTCTCACTATTAAATGTTTCAGGCATAGCAGACTTTGGAACCACCCCATATTTTTCAACTAAAGCTGCTGCATTGGCCCATTGTCCCCCATCATCATCAGGAAAATCAAACAAATTTTTGACTGTCCTATCAGAAAAAGGCAAAGCTGCGGTTCTAATCACACTCTCATAGAAATGATTTGCCTTTTCTAAACGATCATAAAAGGAATTGTAGTTTTCCGATAATTCAAAGTCCTTAACTTTATACTTACTGGCAAATTGATGTCTCATTGTATTGAGGGTAGCAAAAAGCCAGCATCTACCGCTATTTTTTTGATTGGAAATATTTCCAGTTTCTAATTCCAGTGAAAAAACGCGAGCCAACTTCTTTTGCATCTCATAATCTTCACTTGTTGACGCTATTCCGTTCTTCTGCACTGCTCGTGCAACAACTCGATTGGTCTTAGACTTGCCATATTCTCTTTGAAATTTTGCTAAATCTTTTTCTGATATATCTCTACCCTTAGTATTCATGAATTAACCTCACCTTCAAAATCCAATAACTCATCTTAACACATAATGGATTATCTTACGTCCGTTAGTTGGTTGTATTTCTCGTGCATTTCCGTGGTTAAATCGCTTCTTCAATTTATCTAATTGTTCAGTACTTACAGTGATTGGCTTTTCAATTACCCACCATTCTACGTTTTTTACCAGTGGTGGTGTGGTCAACGAACCTAAATAATGATATACACCTGAGCCAAGACTTGCAACCAAGCTATTCAAACTTAGGGTTGCAGAAAATGGATCTTTTTCACTCTCGTTTACTGGAAAATCTTGGAAAAAACTATTGAGTTCCTTACTGAATTCCCCTAATTCAACATAGAGTGCCACCACCGCAATCTGTCCAATCATATTTTGATGCACAAAATGCAACTCCATTGGATGCGATTTCCCATCTATTGTGTGTTCTGCGGGAAAATGAAAATGAAGTTGTTGAAAATCAAAAGTTCTTCCTTCAATAATTGCCTTACCCATGCCATCATACTGCAGATTATTTCCTTTGTTCACAATATTAATAAATCGGTATTCATCGTCAAACGACAATATTTTTTCTTGTGCGTTAACCTCAATTGTATGTAAAGT
>NZ_JQAR01000033.1:1392-9159 GCF_001437155.1 Liquorilactobacillus mali | reverse complement strand
ATCAATATTGATTGGTGACTGCCAATTTGGAACAATTTTAGACCATTTTTCTTGCTGTTCATAATTTAACATGCTGCATTCCTCTTCTCCTAAGTATACAAAACATTCTTAGACATTTTGTACCTGAATTCAATTTATATGCTTAGAAGTTGATACTATTTGAGGACTAATCATAACGTAGTGCGCTTTTTACCAAGCGTAATACAAAATTAACTAGATAATTATGACCTATCGGACGGGCTATTACATCTCTTGAATCAACAAAAAGACTAGACCAAAATTCAACTTTTGATCTAGTCCTCTGCCATTATTAAATAGTATATTTCTTGTTAAATAATGAATCCACCGATTGATTACTGAAAATCAAATCAATCGCCTTAGCAAACGTCTTGGATACCGATAAGATTTTGAGCTTGTCAAATTGTTTTTCTTCAGGTACATCAATCGTATCTGTCACAACAACTTCCTTATAATAAGAATTCTTTAACTCTTCAACTGCCCTACCTGACAAAATCGGATGAGTAGCACAAGCATATACCTCAGTTGCTCCAGCATTCTTAAGTGCAACTGCAGCATCTGATAATTTACCTCCAGTATCAATTAAATCGTCAAAAACAATGCAGCGTCGTCCGCTCACGTCACCAATTACCGTCATATCTGATGCCCGTGTTTCATCACGTTTATCAACAATTGCAATCGGTGCCTTTAACAAAGTTGCTAAGTTCCGGGCAGCTTTCACACCATTATGATCTGGGGCCACAATGACAACATCATTTGTAATGCCTTTACTTCTGAAATACTCAGCTTGCACAAAAATTGCAAGAAGATGATCAACTGGAATATTGAAGAATCCTTGCAACTGACCAGCATGCAGATCCATAGTAATTACTCGATCCGCACCAGCCAATTGGATAAAGTTGGCAATTAATTTTGCAGTGATTGGCTCCCTTGGACGAGCCTTACGATCTGCACGAGCATATCCGTAGTATGGCAAAACAATATTAATTGTCCCAGCACTAGAGCGGCGAAGCGCATCCACCATAATCATCAATTCCATAAAATTCTCATTAACTGGCTCCGAAATAGACTGAATAACAAAAACGTCATCACCACGAACGCTCTCGTTGATATTTATCTGAATCTCACCATCACTAAAATGTTTCACAGATGCTTCACACAATTGTGTTTCCAGCTCAGTTGCAATTTTTTCTGCCAACTTCTGATTAGAATTTAATGCAAATAACTTTAAAGTGGCTTTTTCTTTTTTCTCGCGCATGGCTGCCTCCAATTTACTCTTTTGACTTATTATAATAAAAAAGTCTTTACATTACTACACTTTTGTTACAGTATTATTCCCTGATTTGTCCATTGCCTCTAACAACATACTTAGTTGTCGTCAGGGCTTCAAGCCCCATCGGGCCACGAGCATGCAATTTTTGTGTTGAAATCCCAATTTCTGCCCCAAATCCATATTCAAAGCCATCGGTGAAGCGTGTTGACGCATTCACATATACAGCTGCTGCATCAATTTGATTTAGAAACTGCTGGCTTTTCTTATAATCATTTGTCACGATTGCCTCGGAATGCTTCGTACCATGCTGATTAATATGCTTGATTGCCTCATCAACAGATGAAACAACTTTGACTCCAAGGATATAGTCGTTATATTCCGTGTCCCAGTCTTCTTCAGTAGCAGGTATCGCTGAGCCTTGCAGAATGTCCAGTGCTGCTTGATCAGCCCTAATTTCAACATTATACTTCTTCAACTCAGCAATAATGCCAGGCAGATACTTGCTTGCAACATCTTCATGGATTAACAGCTTTTCAGCAGCATTGCAGACTGCTGGTCTCTGACACTTGGCATTGACTATAATTTTCTTTGCCATTTCAAAATCTGCTGTCTTATCTACATAAATATGGCAATTTCCAACCCCAGTTTCAATAACCGGAACTTTAGCATTTTGCACCACAGTTTGTATCAATTTTGCTCCTCCGCGAGGAATTAAAACATCTAGATATCCTGTAAGCTGCATAAATTTATTGGCAACTTCATGTGATGTATCAGTCAACACTTGGATGGTATTCTCGCTATACCCATTTTCTTTCAAAGTTGCCTGCAACACTTCTACAAGTTTGAGATTAGTGTTGAAAGCTTCCTTCCCACCCCTTAAGATAACTGCATTTCCTGATTTAAAGCAGAGTGCTGCCGCATCAACCGTAACATTTGGACGAGCCTCGTAGATGATTCCAACGACTCCCAAGGGAACTCTTTTTTGTGTAATCTGTAGGCCGGCATGGTTAATCCAACCGTTGGTAACATTGCCCAAAGGATCTGATAGCTGCGCAACCTGTTCTAAACCTTGTGCAATCTTCTCTATCCGCTCTTCATCCAATGTAAGTCGATCAACAAAACTTTTAATTAATCCAGTTGCTCCAGACAGGTCACGTTGATTTGCTGCAAGAACTTCACTAGTATTTGATCTCAAGGCATCTGCCATTGCAAGCAAAACTTTGTTTTTATCTTCAGTCGAAACAAGACTCAATTCATAAGCTGCATCTTTAGCCTGGCTTCCAATTCTTTCTAAATCAATTCCCATAAGCGGAACCACCTTCCTTACTACTTGCTGATAAACAACGTTCCTAACTGTTCGCCATTCAATATTTTAAAAATCACGGATGGATTCTCACCATTAGCAAGAATCATGGCCTTATTTGCATTAAGCATTCTCCTTGCAGCTTTTAACTTTGTGGTCATGCCGCCAGTTCCAAGTTTAGTCCCACGACCACCGGCCTTCTCAAAGGTTTCATCGTTGATCTCATTGATTGTGTGTAATAATTTTGCATCGTCAAACTTTCTAGGATTCTTATCATAAAATCCATCAATATCGGATAACATAATCAATAAATCTGCATCAATCGAAGTTGCAACAAGGGCCGATAATTGATCATTATCTCCAAATTTAGTATGATGATCCAATTCGTCAACGGCAACAGTATCATTTTCATTAACGATTGGAATAATTTTTAACTTTAACAACGTTTCAAAAGTATTTAAAACGTTTCGTCTGCTCGTGGGGTAATCCATTACATCATGTGTTAACAGTATTTGTCCAATTCTTTGTCCATAGACTGAAAAACGCTGCTGATAAACCGTCATTAACTGTGTTTGCCCAACCGCTGCAAGAGCTTGTTGTTCAGGAATTGTACTGGGTCGTTCACTCATCCCTAATTGTCCTAGTCCAACTCCGATTGCACCCGAAGATACTAAAACAACTTCTTTGCCTTCATTTACCAAGCCGCTTAAGCTGTAACACAGCTGGTCAATTGCCTGCAAATTCAATTTTCCGTTTAGATGTGTCAAAGTACTTGTCCCTACCTTAACAACGATCCGTTGAGCTTCAATATGGCGCATTACAATCCACTACTTTCTTAAATAATTAACTATTTTATCATTTTTCGTCTGGATTTTCACTTTTATTCTCAACATGATGTCTGACCTCCAGCCAATCAATATAATTACGGTTAAACTCAGTTACTTTCAAATCAAGTTGATCAATTGTTATAATATCATTTCTTTTTACTTTGTAATTTTCAAGTAGATAACCAGCTATCGTGACACTCTCAGATGCATCAAAACTCTTATTTTTAATCTTGAAAAAGCGTTCAAAATCATAAAGAGTGGTTTTCCCAGAAATCTTGTATCCACCATCTTTGTTCTTAATAATGTATTCACTGGATACATTATCTATTTCATCTTTAACAACACCAAAAAGTTCCTCGTAAATATCTTTATCTGTGACGATACCACTTGTACCACCGTATTCATCTAAAACTACTACAATTGGCGTTTGTTTTTGAATCATCTGCTGTAACAGTCCCTGAATAGGTGTTACTTCTGGGACTGTGATAATTGTGCGTAATAGTTTGCTGACTAAAATGCTATCGTCAACCTGAGCTTGCCTTATCAAGTCATATATATACACATAGCCTAAAATTCGATCTTTATCATTATTTGCAACAACTGGGAAACGACTAAAACCCTGGCGCAAATAGTTGTTCACGACCGTCTTGACTGAATCCGTAATATCAACAACTTCAAGGCTTGTACGATCCACCATAATATCCTTGGCAATTTTATCATTAAAGTCGAAGGCCCGCTGCATGTAAATCAAATCATTCTTATCGAGTTTTCCACCGGTTACAGCATTGCGTGACAACCGTAATATTTCTGCCTGTGTTAACACATCATTGCTCTCTGTAGCTGGTGTCAAACCAAATAAACGGATTATACCTGCTGCAGAAACATTCAATAACTGAACGAAGGGATAAAAGAGAATATGGAAATAATGCAATGGTGTGACTACAAGCATCATCATTCTCATTGGCATTTCAATACTCAGATTTTTTGGAACGATTTCTGTAATAACGACTTCAAGATAAGTCAAGAAGAGTACCCCGAGAACCGCTCCTACAGCATGCATTGCCGTCGTGCCCAGAGGAGTAATCTGCAATACATCAACAATCATCGTCTCAATTGTTGCCTCACCAATCCAGCCTAGGATGATACCTGCTAAGGTCACACCTACCTGAGTTGTTGAAAGATATTCATTTAGATTCTGAACCATTTTTAGAGCAATTGTTAATTTGCGTTTATTTCCTTTTCCTTCTTCAAGTGCACTTTCAAGTGCGCTTTTCCTAGTCTGTACGAGTGCAAATTCTGCTGCAACAAAAAAGGCTGCAGAAAAAAAAACTATTGCTATTATTAATACATTGGAAGCCAGCTGACCGCCTGTCAAAATCCATTCCCCATTTCATTCATTGTTCTATTGCATATCATATCATTTTTTTGCCTTTTAATGATGTTTATAATCTCATTTTTTTAATTCTTCACAAAAAGAAAAAGGTATGACAATAATAGAATCCGTCATACCCATTTCATATTTCGTAAATTAATCACACTGTTTTACTATACCAAATCACTATTTTTCTTTGATTTACTGTCATATTCTTTTTTTACTTGCGTTATCCAATTCTTAAAAAACAACACTTGCGTATCTGCCCATGAAAAAATAGGAGCTTTCATTTGTTCAAAATCTTCATAATAGTTTTGTGGCCTTGCTAATGTTTCAGCTTGATTCGGATATGCCTTAAGTTCCCTTTGATATTCTTTTGCAAGGGCATCCCTACCATATTCGAGATGAGCGAATAAGAAGACTTGCGGTTCATTTTTAGCTTCAACCAAAAACAGATGGTTCGTCTCTGAAATTGCCTTGATCTCTAAATTCTTATTTTCCCTAATCTGTTCATGATTCAGCTCAGCATAACGCGCGTGCGGAGCTGTGAAACCTATAGGCAATCCTTTTAACAGTTTTGACTCTGTGAATACTTTTTGTCTATAAATACCAAATAATTTGTGCGCTAACATTTGTTTCTCAATTCCATAGTAAAAATTTGCGGCTGCCATTGCTCCCCAGCACACATATAATTGTGGAATATCCAATTTTTTCAGAAGCTGAAATAATTCTTTCAATTCGTCCCAATAAGTGACATTCTGAAAATCAATTTTTTCCAGAGGAGCTCCAGTAACAATAAAAGCATCCATTTTCCCCACTTCAAGTAGATCTAATGGTTCAGATATGTGTGAAACTTCTTCTGGTACCGTGCGTCCTTGATAATGCATTGTTGGATAAAAATAAGTTACCTTAACAGGGATATCCTGTTGTTTCAATACAGAATTAAAACGTCTCTGAGTATCAGACTTATCATGCATTACATTTAAAACTCCGATATTTAAAGTTTCGCTCTCCAATGTTTCGCTCCTAACTAAAATAATCTATCGATTTTTTATTTTACCGCTCTGGGCAAAAAACTTCTAGTATAATTGTGAAGGAAATATGATAATAAAAGTAATTAATCAAAAGGAGGCCTTCGAATGTCATTACCAAAAAGAAATACAGTCCCTGTTGAACTGACCTGGGATACTTCTACCCTTTTTAAATCTGAACAAGAGTTCAATGCTCATTTAGCAAAACTAAAACAGCTTGCAGACTCTTTTACCCTGAACTACCAAGGCAAACTAAAGAATTTTGAGACAATAAAAGAAAGCCTTATCGCTTTATCTGAAGTTACTAAGGAAAAAGACTGGTTAGAGCACTATGCATTTTTAAATCAATCAGTTGATATGTCTTCAGCAAAAGCCAACAACCAACTGCATAAATTTGAAAATATCAGTGCCCAACTAGCATCAGAACTATCTTTCTATGATTCTGAAATGCTTGATTTCTCAACTGAAGAGCTCGCATCCTTTGCCGCAAAGCTTCCTGAATATAGTGCTATTTTTAGACATTATTTAAATGACCAGAAACAACGCTTAGCACCAAATATTGAAAAAACATTAGCAGCTTTAGCACCAACTTTTTATGCCCCAGAAAATATCTACACTCAAATGAGAAGCTCGGATATGCATTTTGACAATTTCACAATTGATGGAAAAGATTATCCGATGTCCTTTGTCCTCTATGAAAACTATTACCAGTATCACGCCGACATCAAAATTAGACGTGCTGCATTTGCAAGCTTCTCCAAAACATTAAACCAGTATAAGAACACTCTTGCTGCCGTCTACTATACTGAAGTTTACAAACAAAAAACATTTGCAACATTGCGTGGCTATAGTTCCGTTATTGACTATTTATTAGCCGAACAGGAGATCCCGCGAGATATCTATGAACGTCAGATTGATACGATCATGGAAAAATTTGGACCAGTTATGCAGAAATATGTTAAATTAATCAAAAAAGAGCGAGGAATTGATGAACTGACTTTTGCTGATTTGCAGATTGATCTTGACCCAGACTATTCCCCTGACATTGCACTTGAAGATGCACCGCAATATATATCTGATGCAATTAAGATTATGGGTAAAGACTACCATGATATGATTATGCGGGCATTTCCTGAAAGATGGGTCGATTTTCCGCAAAACCAAGGAAAAGAAACCGGTGGATTTGAAACAACCCCATATGATAATCATCCCTTTATCTTGATGTCATGGTCAGATCAGTTCGCTGATTTATACACCTTGATCCATGAGCTGGGGCACGCGGGACAGGCTCTGCTGACTGCTGCAGTCAATCCCATACTTGTATGTGATCCATCTACATACATTGTCGAGTCACCATCTACATTTAACGAGTTATTACTGACGCATTCATTGCTGCAAAAAAACAATGATCTACGAATGCAGAGATTTGCTTACACAAAAATGTTGACGAATACTTACTACCATAATTTCGTAACACATTTATTGGAAGCAGCATATCAAAGAGAAGTTTATCGTTTAATCGATAATGGAGAGAGCTTTGACGGTGAGCGCTTATGTGCTATTAAAAAAAGGGTACTTCAAAGATTCTGGGGAGATGCAGTCAAAATTGATGATGATGCTTCTCTAACTTGGATGCGTCAATCACATTATTATATGGGACTTTATTCCTATACCTATTCAGCTGGGCTAACGATTGCAACTCAGATGTATCTGAAAATAAAAAAGAATCCTGCAAAAACCTCAGATTGGTTGAGTTATCTAGAGCTGGGCGATCAAAAAGCACCCTTAGACGCAGCTATGGTCGCAGGTGTTGATATGTCATCAAATGAACCACTAGAAAAAACAATTGCATTTCTTGACAACACTGTAGAAAAAATAATTGATCTAACCACAGCAATTAAAAATCAATAATTCACACATTGCCGCTGCGAAATCAGGAGTAA
>NZ_JQAR01000033.1:0-1168 GCF_001437155.1 Liquorilactobacillus mali | reverse complement strand
AAGAAGAGATTAGCGAAAATTGTTCTTTGATTTTCACTAATCTCTTCTTTTTGTTTAGGCAGATTGTAAAATTTAAGTTGAACATTTAAGTGGACAGAAAAACCCATCAAGGTCTCTAATGGTGTTACCGTACAATCCATTAGAAAGAAGGACCTTGATGAGCACCACTATTTTATCATTCCAGAACCGTGTTGTCATTGAAACGCTTCATAATGAAGGACGTTCCTTGCGATACATCGCTAATTACTTAGGCTTTAGTAAAACCACAGTCTTTAACGAACTTCACCGGCTAAATAGTGAGTACCGGGCTGAGCTAGCGCAAACTGACTTTGAACGCAAGGTTAGTCAACGCGGGCGGAAGTCTTCGCTCACTAAAAACCTTAAACACTTGATCGAGGAAAAGATTCAAGTCCAGAAGTGGTCACCTGAACAAGTTGCCCATGTAGTTGGAATTGCCTACAAGACGGTCTATAACTGGATTGATCAAGGATGGCTTGATATACAGTTGCCCGATTTGCCTGATTATGGAATTCGTCGTCATCGTGCTAAAGAAAAGCGTGGTACGTTCAGTCACGGCCGCTCCATTGAGGAGCGGCCTCATAAAGTCGAAACTTGCCAGGAATTCGGCCACTTTGAAGCTGATACCGTACTTTCTGGCAAACGTAAAGGCCAAGCTGTGGCTACTTTTGTGGAGCGTAAGAGTCGCCTGACAATTGTTAAACGGCTCCATGGTCGCGACAGTCAGTCCATGACTCAAGCCGTACTTGAACTAGCTAGTCAACTTCAAGACAAGCTCAAGACGCTTACCGTAGATCATGGTAAAGAGTTCGCTAACTACCAGGCAATTGAGCAGCGAACTGGTACTCCGGTTTATTTTGCCCATGCTTATTCACCACATGAACGCGGCAGTAATGAGAACCGTAACCGAGTTTTACGACGCTTTATTCCCAAAGGCCAAGCCATTGAAGAGTTAAGCGATCACAAGCTGATTCAAATTAATTGGTATTTGAATTCCCGGCCACTTAAATGTCTTAATTGGCATACACCAATTGAGATCTTCTTGCTTAATCTACGTCACTAAATTCGTTCAAGTTATTTCTTGCAATCTGCCTTTATAAAACAGTTATAGTTGGTAACCCTCGCCACCAATTTTCTAATGTTCATCGCC
>NZ_JQAR01000032.1 GCF_001437155.1 Liquorilactobacillus mali | reverse complement strand
ACATACCTTAGCAGCATAAAAATATCTATTTTGTCTAACTTTTGTGTTGCACTTCATTTTGAGGCGGCTCTTTTCTTTATCTCCGTTCAAATTGTGTTCGATAAGTCAACGTTTTCCTTCAAGTCGTGGAAAATGCATTATTTAGAAAACAATAAGATCAATTGTTTGGAATAAATTGGAGTTCTTTGGAAGTATGAGTGAATGGTTCGGCACCCTTTTCTGTCACATGAACACAATCCTCAATTCTAACACCTGCTACACCTGGAATATAAATTCCGGGTTCAATAGAGAAACACATACCAGGTTCAAGTTGTAGATTGTTTCCTTCCATGATTGAAGGAAATTCGTGTTCGCTTTGACCCATACCATGACCCAAACGATGAATGAAATATTCTCCATAACCTGCTTTTGTAATAATATCTCGGGCAATCTTATCAAGTTCAGCAGCAGTCATGCCTAGTTTTACAGCATCCTGTGCTGTCAGTTGTGCCTCTAAGCATACGTTGTAGATGTCACGGGCTTTTTCGCTCAATGTATCTCCAAAGGCAACTGTGCGGCTTGCATCAGAGATGTAGCCATCAAAGACAACTCCAAGGTCAAATAAAACTAGTTCATTAGCTTTTATGAAATCCTTTTTAGGTACACCATGAGGTTCCGCAGCATTTGCTCCACTCTGGATTATCGTATCAAAACTGGTATGCATGATGCCCTTTTTCTTTAATGCATATTCAATTTCGGCAACGATATCTTGTTCGGTTTTTGCTGTGCTAAGAGCTTTAAAACCTGTTTCAAATGCAAAATCAGCCCATTTTCCTGCAATCTCTAATTTCTTGATTTCATCAGGTGTTTTAATAAGTTGTAATTTTTCAATAAAAGGTGTCAAATCCCCAGCAAATGTTGCATCGGGGAATTTTTGTTTAATAGTCTCAAAACGATTTACGACAAGATTTCCCTTTTCAATTGCCCATTTTTTGGGACTATTAACTCGATGTAAGATCTGACTTTTAATTATTTCGTATGGGTCTTCGTGATCTAAATATCCATAAACGGGATATTTCCAGCCAGTATCTTTGACTGCCTCCACTTCCAGTGCTGGTGCAAAGATAAATGGATCTTGATCTGGGAAGATGAGCAATGCTAAAACGCGTTCAATAGGATCACTTTCAAATCCTGTCAAATACTGAATATTTTTGAAATTACTAATGTAACCAAGTTGGTAGTTATTTTCTCCTAACCAGCTTTGAATAGATTCAATGTGTGACATTTTATCGCTCCTTTAAAATTTAATAAATTTATTATAGCATATTAGGAGGACAATAGATTATGGTTTTCATAAACTGAAAATCTCATGAAAAGGTAACAAAATGGACTATGAAACGCTTGCAAAAGTGTATTTTTTTTGCTAAATTATAGGGTGTTATGAAAATGATTTGAAAAGAGAACTATCAAAAGGAGAGTTAGTTATGGATAAACAAACAATTACAATTTATGACGTAGCACGTGAAGCTGCTGTGTCTAGGGCAACAGTTTCACGAGTTGTTAATGGTAATCCTAATGTTAAACCTGCAACACGTAAGAAGGTTCTGGAGGTAATTGATCGACTTGATTACCGACCAAATGCTGTAGCAAGAGGTTTAGCAAGTAAGAAGACAACAACTGTGGGTGTTATAATCCCAGATGTTTCTAATGTATACTTCTCTTCTTTAGCACGAGGAATTGATGATGTTGCAACAATGTACAAGTACAATATTATTCTTGCCAACTCGGATAACAATAGTCAAAAGGAAATTCAAGTTTTAAATACACTTTTGGCAAAACAAGTTGATGGCATTATTTACATGGGCAATAAAATTAGTGATGAACTAAGAACACAATTTGATAGAAGCAAGACACCAATTATTTTGGCAGGTTCTGTCGACCCCAAGAATGAAATTGGTAGCGTGCATATTGATTATGTTGCTGCTGTCGAAGAAGCTGTTTCAGACTTGATTACCCATGATAATAAAAAAATTGCTTTTGTCTCTGGACCACTGGATGAAGCTATAAATTCAAAATATCGCTTGAAGGGATATAAGAATGCTCTTGCAAAACACGATATAAGTTTTGATGAAGACCTAGTTTTTGAGACAGATTATAGTTATCGCGCTGGTGAAATTTTGTGGCCCGCAATTGTCTCTGTCGGTGCAACTGCAGCTTTTGTAGGAGATGATGAATTAGCAGCAGGTGTTATGAACGGTGCGCAAGATGCCGGAGCTAATGTTCCTAATGAGTTTGAGGTCGTTACAAGTAATAATTCAAAAATAACAGAAATTGTTCGTCCAAAACTATCATCAATAACTCAACCGTTATATGATATAGGGGCTGTGTCAATGCGATTTTTAACAAAATTGATGAACAAAGAGGAAGTTACAGAAAAAGTTGTTGAGTTACCTTATGGCTTCATTAAGCGCTCGTCAACCAAGTAAAATTCGGGGGCATATTGATTGAAACGAAATTTTAAAATAGATGCTAATACCTTCTTATTATTAGCATTTCTTGTGATGGCAATCTTGTTTATTAGTTCTTCAATGACGTATAAGCAACAGACTTCTGTTCCTTTTTTAGAAAAATATTTGAGTGCGGAACCGTTTAAAAATATTTTGAGCGGTGTTTCATTCAACTATGCTACTGAAAAAATTAGTATAGCGGAGGTTGGATATTTTAAATTTGTAGAGTTCTTTTTGAGAAAGGGTGCTCATTTTTTCTTTTATTTTTTGATGGGAACATTCCTGTATTTAGGCCTAAAGAAACGGCTAAAAAGTATTTTGTTAACGGTTGTGACTGCATTTCTTGCTACAGTGGGTTATGCTGCGCTTGATGAATTTCATCAGATGATTACTGGTGGGCGGACACCACTGTTTCAAGATGTAATGTTGGATGGTATCGGTGGAATTGTTGGAATTTTGTGTGTCGGGATATATTTTGAGAGAAAAATTAAGTAATTTAAAAATTCTTGCTTTAATGAAACTTTTTTGATATGCTTTACTACGATTGTGTTATCACTTTTATAATAATTTCGGAAAGAGGTATTAGAAATGTCAGGACATTCTAAATGGAATAACATCCAAGGCCGAAAAAATGCCCAAGATGCTAAACGTGGAAAAATTTTTCAAAAGCTATCACGAGAAATCTATATGGCGGCAAAGAGTGGTGGTCCTGACCCAGATTCTAATCCACAGTTACGTTTAATGGTCGATAAGGCACGTGCTGCAAATATGCCAAAAGACAATATCAAACGTGCGATTGATAAGTCGACTGGTGCAGATGGTGCAAATTATGAAGAGATTACTTATGAGGGATATGGTCCAGCTGGAATTGCCATTTTGGTTCATACATTAACTGATAATCGTAATAGAACGGCTTCAGCAGTTCGCGCTGATTTCACAAGAAATAGTGGGAATTTGGGTGAATCTGGATCGGTAAGCTTTATGTTTGATCGTCGCGGTTATATAGCTATTGATCGTGAAGATTTGGATGTTGATGAAGATCAAATGTTTGAAGATGTGATCAATGCAGGTGCAGAAGACTTACAAACTTCAGATGATGTTTTTGAAATATATACAGATCCAAAGGATTTTGCAGAGGTCAGAGATGAACTTCAAAAGAAGTATGAATTAGATACTGCAGAATTGACGATGATACCGCAAACTTACGTGCCAGTCCCAGAAGATAAGGTTGAACAATTAGAGCGTTTGATTGATCGACTTGAAGACGAGGATGATGTTTCAGAGGTCTATCATTCTGGTGAATTTCCCGATGCTTAAGTTATAATTAAATTGAATTTTGTATCCCTTGTTAGTTGTTGGTCTTAACTAACGGGGATATTTTTTTAGAAATGATATAATTTAATTCAAAAGGGGTGCAGAATAATGAAGAGAATTACAATTCTTGGAAGTATTAATGTTGATGTTATTTTGGAAATTTCCCGCCTACCTAAACCGGGTGAGACAATGCCAATGAAGTCACTTTCAACTGCAGGTGGAGGAAAGGGTGCCAATCAAGCAATTGCTGCGGTGCGTAGCGGGGCGGCTACAACATTTATTGGTAAAGTTGGTGATGATGCATACGGAGAAAAGATGCTTACAATATTAAAAGAAAATAATATTGATACATCATCAGTAATTATTAAAAAAGGCGGACAAACTGGTCAGGCATATATTTTGTTACAAGAATCTGGACAGAACAGTATAATCATAAACGGGGGCACTAATCGTGAAATAACTGCCAATGATGTGATAAAAGCACAAAATAGTATCAAAAATGCTGATTTCTTGATTGCCCAATTTGAAGTCGATATTGAGCGAATACTAGAGGCTTTTATAATTGCTCATAAGAATAAAGTGGTGACGATTTTGAATCCTGCCCCGGCTAAAGATATTACAGATGACTTACTAAAGATTACAGATTTGATTGTTCCCAATGAAATCGAAGCGCAAATGATGACAGGAATCGAGATTACGGACGAGAATACTGCTGCTGAAGCTGCCAAAATATTGCGCAAGAGAGGTGTAAAAAATGTCATTATTACACTTGGGAGCCAAGGTGCTTACTATTTGACTGAAAGCGAAGATGGACTTATTCCCGCGTTAAGAGTAAATGCAATTGATACAACAGCGGCCGGTGACACATTTATTGGAGCATTGTGTTCCCAGTTGGAAAATAACTTAGGGAATATTAAAGAGGCTATCAAGTATGCTACAAAGGCTTCATCTATTACAGTTCAAAAGCTTGGAGCAATTCCTTCAATTCCAACAATAAAACAAGTTAATGGATAAGAATGAAATATCAGTAACAAAAAACCGCAATTTTTATTGCGGTTTTTTTTGTATGATAGAAAATGTTCTGCGTACTTATGGTACAAGGAGGTGAAATCATTGAATGAAGTGGTTCAAGGAATATTTGAAGCTGCAATTAAAAAACATGCAAGTGATATTTCTATGCATCCATATCTTGATGCATATGAAATTAGACTAACAATAATGGGAGAAAGCCAACTTTATCAAGTAATCGATTTTGAGAGAGGAAAACAAATAATTAATAATCTCAAATTTCGTTCTAGCATGTCTTTGAGTGAGCATAGGAGACCACAAACTGGAGCAATGACAATCCGTAATGGTGTCTATAGCCGCATGGCAAGCGTGGGTGATTTCTTAGGTAGAGAAGCAGTTGTTATTAGATTGATATATCAAAGAACAAGTGATTTGAATGAGTATTTTTTTGAAGAACAATTGAATTTGATTTTGAGTAAAGCACAAAACAAAGGGTTAATTTTGTTTTCAGGACCGGTGGGCTCGGGTAAAACTTCAACAATGTATCAGGTTGCTCGTAAAATAGGACAACAAGTTATGACTATTGAGGATCCGGTTGAGATTTTTGAACCAAGGTTTTTGCAATTACAGGTCAATAACTTGGCACAAATGGATTATCCAACCATGATAAAGGCAACACTTAGACATAGATTTGATGCACTAATCGTAGGAGAAATACGTGATGAAGAAACAGCAATAAATACTGTGAAAGCAGCATTAGGAGGACATTTAGTCTTAAGTACTGTACATGCTCTGAATGCTGCTGGGGTGGTTAATAGAATGATATCCTTTGGGATTAAAAGAGAGGATTTGAAACAAACACTGAGGTTGATTAACTATCAAAGATTGATTCCAACTGTGCAAGAAGGAAGAAGTAAAGTGTTATTTGAACAGTTAACACATGAACAGTTAGAAAGCATAGAGGGCAAAGATACCAAAATATCATGTGATTGGGGTGAGAAACTTGCGGAATGTTTACAGAAAAAAAAGATTACAGAGGATATTTTTGAAAAGTTTAAGGAAGGATGACAAAATTAATTGGTCAATAAAGCAACAAACGCTATTTTTTAAAACATTGGGAGATTTAATTTATTCTGGTTTTTCATTGAAGCAATCTCTTAATGATATAATGATTTTTTTCCCAAAACAAAGCAAAATTTGTAGGATAATCCAGGAAAAGATTGAAATGGGCAACACTTTTTGTTCAGGATTGGAAGGATTGGTCAATCAAGATACGTATAACCAACTTTTTATAGCAGAAAGATTTGGTTTTCTTTCAAGAAGTTTAAAGCAAATTGGTTCATTAAGGGAAAAAAGAGAGGAACAAAGAAGAAAATTAGTGGGAGTATTGTTATATCCAGTAATGTTGTTAATAATGCTGGGTGGGTTAAGTATAGCGATGCACTTTTTATGGCAGCCACAAATGGCAGATTTAGGTATAAAGGCTACAAGTACTAATCGATACAATATTTGGGGGCTACTTGGATTGTCTGTAACTTTTGTTGGTATTTGCCATGAAACAAGAAGATATTCAAAATTACCTATTTTGAAACAGAGGCAAAAACTATGCAAGTTGCCTGTTATTGGTAGCTTATTTAGGGAATACTATGCGTACTACATTACTTTTAACTTGGCGATTTTACTAAAAGAGGGAATGAATATTAAGGAAGTGTATTTCTTCTTGAAAAATTTTAAGGAGAACACATTCTTGTATGAAATTGGTAGAGAACTAGGAAATAATTTAGAAAGTGGTAATGACATTCATGAACTTATTGCTAAATATGATTTTTTCCCTTCAGAAATAAGTTTGTTTCTACAAAAAGGAAAGATGCTGAGTTTAGTCGGAGAAGAGCTTTTTTTCTTTTCCGAAATGATTTACAAGAGGTTAACGCTCCAAATCAATCGTCTGATAGAGATGGTACAACCAATTTTGTTTATTATTATTGCGATAATAATAGTTGTTACGTATTTAAGAATGTTAACACCAATTTATAGTAATTTAGGAGGAGCATAAATATGGTGAGAAAAGAAAAAAGACTATCTGCCTTTACTTTAATCGAGATGTCAATCGTAATTTTTATCATAGGAATATTACTATTGCTGATAATGCCAAAACTTGGTGCACAAAAAAGCAATGCACAAAAAATCGGTGGTGAGGCATTCACAGAAGTGGTTCAGACGCAAGCCGACTTATACAAAAGTGATACTGGTGATACAACAGTTTCGCTTGATCAACTATATGAAAAGAGTTATCTAAGTAAAAAACAATATGAAAAAGCAAAAAATGAAAAGATTGTAATTGATTCTGATGAAGAAACAAAATAAAGGGGGATTTACATTAATAGAAGTTATGATTGTTTTAAGTATTTCGATTTTCATGTTACTGATTTCAATTCGACCTATTCAAAATAAATACAACGAAGTTGCAGAGGGAATCTTTTGGAAAAAATTTGATGAAATGTGGATAAGGTTGGTTACGATTGTTCCAAAAAGCGGACAAAAGGGAAACGTATACTTCTATAATGATAAAGCGATTTTTGTGGTTAGCAATAAAGAAAAAAAGTATCTTTATTATCCTCGAGGCCTGCATTTATACCAATATCAGAATATTCAGATTTCAGCAAATGGTCGAGTAAAACCGGACACAGTTGTTTTCAACTCTGAGGTGACTAAGTTGAAGTATGTTATTACTTTCCAACTTGCATGGGGTGATTATCGTATTAAAAAAGAGGGGCAGTAAAGGTTATTTGCTTGCAGAAGTTGTAATTGAAATGGTTTTGCTTTGTGGATTGACCAGTTTGTTTTTTAATGAACAGCATGTTCTTGTCAGACATGAGAAAGAACAAATAGAAAAGTTGAGAGAAATAGACAAAGACTTAAATGTCAGTAAGAAGATGGTGATCGAGGGTTACGAAAAGTTATCAGAGAATGAAAGACAAGAAATTGATAAATATAAGGTTTACAGGTGGGATGATGAGAAAAAATAATTATGGATTTACATTGTTTGAAGCACTCCTAACACTGTTACTAACAGTTATGATACTACTAACATTTAGCTTTGCAATGAGTACAAGTAACAAAATAAATGAAGAAACAAAAGAGCAAGATTTTTTTAAATGGCAGCAGGCAATGGATGCATTATCGTATGAGTCGATGAGATTAGAATTTGTCAGCCAGAGTGGAAATGTTACAAAATTGTATAATGAATCAACAAACAAGGAATATCTTTTGTATTTAAAAGATGGCGTCCTTAAGCTGACAGGTGATGAAAGTGGTTATCAGCCACTTTTGGATGATGTCAGCTTTTTTAATGCTTTGTATGATAAAAAAGAATATACATTGAAAATCAGATCTAAATTTCACGGAAGAGATTATTATAGTGAATTGGTGTTACCAATTAAAAAAGGAGAATAAAATTTTTGAAAAAATCGGGTGGCTATGTTATTTTTTCAGCACTAACCTTGCTCATGATTATGGGATTGATTTTTAGTGCACAAATGTATTACTATTGCATTCGTTCGTCAGCACTAAAAAAAACAATTGATTTTAAAAAGGCTGAGATTTTAGTTAATTTAGCAAAAACTAATAATATAGAAAATAATGAGGTTATAGATTTTTATGATGGTACCGTAAAAAAAATTTCGGATGGGTTTATAGTAAATTTGAAATCAGGGGAAAAAATAACAATTACGATTGATGAATCAGAGGATTAAATATAGTTTATGGATTGAAATTATATTTTTTTTTCGTTAAACTAGTATAGGTTATCATAAATGGAGTGAAAAGAATGAATTTAGAAAAAATAAGCAGTGCTTATAACTTGTTTGATAAAGCAATAAATTTGTTAAGAGAAGACTTAGATTCTTCCTATATGGATGCTTTGGTCGAGACTGGAGATAATTTGCTTGAAAACGGGGAGATAATGGTTGAAGATGGCAAACCAACAGAAAAAGTTATTAAAGAACTGGAACATATTTATGCCGAATTTTTAGCAATCAGTCTTTCACCAGAGGAGATGCGCCAGGTTATTCAATTCGCCTTGGTTAATGCAAGTAAGGTCGACAAGATCCAACCGAATCATCAAATGACACCTGATTCAATTGGATTGTTAGTTGCATATTTATTAGAACGAATATTAGGTCCAAAGGAAGAAATTAAGATTTTAGATATTGCTGTTGGAACTGGTAACTTATTGAGTACTTTAACGAATCATCTGAAGCAAGGTAAAGTAAAAGAAGTTGAGTTATTTGGTGTTGATAACGATGATACGCTATTAGCCGTTGCAGGAATGAGTCTGAAGATGCAGCAAATTGAGGCACATCTATATCATCAGGATGCAATTGATA
This sequence comes from Liquorilactobacillus mali, assembly GCF_001437155.1. Taxonomy (GTDB): domain Bacteria; phylum Bacillota; class Bacilli; order Lactobacillales; family Lactobacillaceae; genus Liquorilactobacillus; species Liquorilactobacillus mali_A. The sequence goes on along the minus strand of NZ_JQAR01000032.1, from coordinate 15,611 downwards.
ATTTGGTTACACCAAAAGTTGATGTTGTTTTAAGTGATTTACCGGTAGGATATTATCCAATTGATGAACGTGTAGTTAATTTTGGAACCAAAGCAAAGAATGGGCATTCTTTTGTGCATCATTTATTGATTGAACAATCTATTTTGCAATTGCTTCCAGGTGGGTGGGGAATATTCCTTGTACCTAAGAATTTGTTTGAGTCAACTGAAGCCAAAAGTTTACTTGAGGTAATTCAACAGCAGGCACATTTCCAAGGAATATTGAATCTGCCAAACGACTTGTTTGCATCGCAAGATAGTGCGAAGTCGCTCTTGTTGTTACAAAAACGTGGGAATGGAGCAAAGCAAGCAAATCCAGTCCTTTTAGGTGGCTTTCCAGCTATCAAGGATAAAGAAGCTTTTACAAAATTTTTACAACAAGTTGATAATTGGATAAATAAAAATAAGTAAGTATACAATATTGTTTATTTTGGGAGAAAGAGAATAACATGAAAATATTAGCCGTAAATGCAGGTAGTTCAACACTAAAGTGGAAATTGTTTAATATGCCCAGCGCAAAAGTAATTGCTAAAGGACAAATTGAGCGTATAGGACTTGATGGTGCAATAGAAACTACCGAGTTTGCAGAAAAGAAAATAACTGAACAGATTCAGTCAAATAATCATCAAGAAGCAGTTACTAGACTCCTCGAATTGCTTAGAGAATATCATATTGTTGAGCAGCTTGATGAGATTAAAGGTGTCGGACACCGCTTTGTTAATGGTGGGACTGTTTTTAGTAAATCTGTGGTTGTGAATGATGAAGTCTTAGCCAAAATGGAGAAGTTAAAGGTACTAGCTCCTTTGCATAACCCTGCGAATATTATGGCAATAAGAGCATTTAAAGAAGTATTACCTGAGGCACTCAGTGTAGCGGTTTTTGATACTGGTTTTCATCATACTATGCCAGAAGAAAATGTTATTTATAGTATTCCTTATGAGTATTATAAGAAGTATCATGTACAAAAATTTGGAGCACATGGCATAAGTTATCGCTTTGTTTTTAACAGGTTGTTAGAACTGACTTCAAAAAAGAAAGCTAAAACAAACACTATTTTAATGCATTTAGGATCAGGTGCTTCGATCTGTGCAGTTAAGGGTGGTAGGTCAATAGATACCAGCATGGGCTTTTCTCCTGTTTCAGGAATTACTATGCAAACTCGATCTGGCGATGTCGATCCATCCTTGCTGATATACTTAGAGAATCAGTTGGGAGTTAGTTCTACGAGAGTGCTTGATATTTTAAATAAGGAGTCGGGAATTCTAGGAATTTCTGGAATATCTCCAGATATGCGGGAAGTCTTTGCACAAAAGGAGACCAATCATCGTGCTGACTTAGCAGTGAAGATATTTATTAATCGGATCGTTAAGTATATTGGTTCTTATGCAGCAGAATTGGGCAGAGTCGATTCACTTGTTTTTACGGGTGGAATTGGAGAAAATGTACCGTTTATTCGTAGAATGGTTTGTGCACAATTAGGTATTTTTGGAGTTAAACTGGATAAACAATGTAATGAGAACGCAATGGCTGTAGAGCAGAAAATAAGTAGTATTGATTCTGCCGTTGAGGTATGGACAATTCCAACAAATGAAGAATTAATGATTGCCGAAGATGTCTATAACTTAGAAAATAACTAAAAAAAACAGCATGGATATTGTTAAAGAAGATATCAAGAAAACAATCTACGAGTAGATTGTTTTTTTAATACAAAATAAGTTGTAAGATATTGAGTGGGTATCAGGGACTAGGAAAAAATATCTAAGTAGTTTGAAGGAGGTTGTCATGACTGAGAAAATTACAATTTTACACACAAATGATTTACATTCACACTTGGAGAATTGGCCTAAAATTAGAAGATATTTGATAGAGACAAGAGCAAAATTACAACTTGAAGGTAACCAAGTTTTGGTTTTCGATTTGGGGGATGCAATGGACCGGGTGCATCCGCTGACTGAAGCAACCGATGGAAAAGCAAATGTTGAACTAATGAACACGATTAATTACGACGCCGTTACGATCGGAAATAATGAAGGAATTGGTAATTCACATGAACAATTAGACAATTTATATCGGAATGCTAATTTTCCAGTTATTTTAGACAATATAAAAAATCAAGATAGCGGTCGTCTTCCCTCATGGGTAAGAGCAAATAAAATTTTTAAAACCTCATTCGGTACTAAAATTGGAGTTTTGGCATGTACTGCACCTTTCCCCGCAACATATGAAATGAACAGATGGTATGCGGAAAAAGTTGAAAATGTACTTCCTAAACTATTGGCAGACTTAAAGGATAAAGTTGATATAATTATTATGCTTTCACATCTTGGAATTGATGTTGATCGAGCATTGGCAAAAAAATTCAAAGAAATTAATATTATTTTAGGAAGCCATACCCATCATCTGTTGGTCAAAGGTGAAGTTGTGGATAATACGTTACTCTGTGCGGCTGGTAAATGGGGTCAATATATCGGTAGGGTTGATTTAGAATGCGACCATAATGAATTGATGAAAAGTAGAGCAAGTGTTGTTGATGTTGCAAAATTGCCAGAATTTAATGGTGATTTAAGAGAAATCAATAACTACCAGCAAAAGGGTGAAAAAATGCTGGATAGCAAAAAAGTTGCTTTGTTACCTAAAGATTATCTGGGAATTCAAAAAGAATGGTCACCACTCATGCAAGCAAGTTTGAAGGCTATCGAAGGTGTTACTGGAACAAAAATTGCGATTTTAAATGGCGGTCTCTTTTTAGGTGACCTGCATCAAGGAATAATATCAAAAAATGATTTGCATCGTATCTTGCCTCATCCAATGCGAGTAATTAATGTTAGATTAAATGGTTATAATTTATGGCGCTTAATTAGAGAAATGGAAAAGAATCGCAACCATTTGCGAAATACAGTTGTAAAGGGAAATGGTTTCAGGGGAAAGGCATTTGGTGAAATAGTGTATGATGGAATAAAATATGATTCGCTGTCGAAGAATATTTTAATCCATGGAAGAATGATTGATCCAGGTGCAGATTATGAAATAGCAACAGTGGATAATTTCGTATATTGTCCCTTCTTTCCGACATTGGAAATTGCTGGCCATATTGATTACTTGGGTGACCGCTTTTTGAGAGACATTGTTGGGGATTACTTTGGAGAAAAATTTCCTGTATAATAACCTTAGAATTGAGGAGCGTGAAGAATGAATAGTGAGAAGAAGGAGCGTCGTGAAGCACAATTGGCAAAGAAGGCCGAGACTATTAAGGCATATGCCAGCGATGTTCAAGTAAAAAGTGACACACAGTTATTAATTGATGGTCATCCTTATGTGATTGAAAAGAACTTTCGTAATGGGTTTGATGTTGAGAAACTTAAAGAACGATTCAGCCAGATACTTACAAAATATGATTATATAGTAGGTGACTGGGGGTATGATCAGTTGAGACTTCATGGCTTTTATGCGGCAGACAGTAAAAAGGGGTTTCCTTCACAGAGCATAGACCATCTACAAGATTATCTTTTAGAGTATTGCAACTTTGGCTGTGCATATTTTGTGCTGCATAATTTGGATGTTGTTAAACCTGTTAAGAACACTAAGAAACGGCAAAATCGAAATAACAGGAAGAAGAATACTGACTTTGGTGCAAAGGAAATGCACAGAAGGTCAAGAGAAGTAAACCGAAAAAAGAAACCATATGTTTCCGAAAAGAAATTTGAAATACATGAGCGAAATAATAAAAAAGAAAATGTTGCTGTAGCAACTATTAAACGAAATAATGCAAGAAAAAGACACTTTGTTATCAGACAAAAAAATGAACAAAAAGATTCAAAAGTGTAAGAGGAGAGAGTAGAAGATGAAAAGCTACAAGGGTTATTTGATTGATTTGGATGGAACAATTTATCGTGGAAAAGAACCGATACCTGCAGCAAAGAGATTTATTGATAAACTTCAAGAAAAAGGAATTCCTTTTTTATTTGTCACGAATAATAGTACACAGACTCCAGAAAAAGTTGTCCAAAATTTGAGTGAAAATTTTGATATACATGTAAACGTTGATAATGTGTATACTTCGGGTCTAGCAACTGCGGACTACGTTGCTGACTTAGACGAGAAAAAAAGAAGTGCATATGTAATTGGTGAAAGCGGATTAAAAAAAGCCCTCTTTGATAAGGGATTTACATTCGAAGAAGAGGAACCAGATTATACAATTGTTGGGTTGGATTATGATGTTACCTATCATAAATTTGAATTAGCAACACTTGCGATTAGAAATGGTTCTAGGTTCATTGGAACTAATGCTGATACTAATTTGCCTAATGAAAGAGGACTTGTTCCTGGAGCCGGTTCTGTTATTTCCCTCGTAGAATGTGCAACACAGCAAAAGGCTACATACATCGGTAAACCAGAGCCTATTATTATGGAGAAAGCGCTGAAAAGAATTGGCTTGTCTAACAACGAGGTCATAATGGTTGGTGACAATTATATGACAGATATTTTGGCAGGAATCAGAAGTAATATTGATACATTGCTCGTCTATACAGGCGTGTCGACGCACAAACTTATTGAGCAAAAAGAAATCAAACCAACGTATGAAATCGAATCACTTGATGAATGGAAATTCTAGATGTTAAAAGACAGAGGAAGAAATTTTATAGCTGCTCTTATTCTTTTTTTGTTTATTTTATCTTTGAGTATCACTATTACAATTAATTTTACGCCACTCTATCATTTTTTTGTTCTTAAGGACGATCTAGGTAGTTTAGTTGGGTTGAGTAATCAAGAATTGATGAAAGAATATTATCGTTTGCTTTCTTTTTTGAACTATCCCTGGGTCAATAGTTTGAATTTAACTTTACCATCTTCGGCTGATGGAATTCATCATTTTTTTGATGTAAAACATCTATTTTTTGTTAATTATTGCGTATTGTTACTAACTGTCGTACCTTCATTTTTGATCGTAAAAAAAATGAAGGCGGAAAAGAGCCAATGGAAATTAATTGTTCCGGCAAAGCTTACGATGTTAGTCCTTTTTGTTTTGGTTATGATAATGGTACTTAATTTTAATAAATTTTTTATCATATTTCATGAAGTATTGTTTAGAAATAGTGACTGGCTTTTTGATCCAAAACTAGATCCGATAATTAATGCATTACCCGATACTTTCTTTATGGCGTGTTTTATCTTCTTTTTTTGTTTGATAGAATTATTCTTATGGATTGGTGTTATCTATGGGAAAAGGAGTTTGCGGTAATATAAAATTCTTAGAGGAAAGCTGCTTAATTTTTTATTTTAAAATTAAAAGAATTATAATTAAAAAAATTCTTGACAAAGAGGATTGTCAAGATTAGAATTCACTGTAACGAATTAATCTTTTTTTAATTATATATCTTTTGAAGAGAAGAGTAGCTATATTGAATTGAATACAGAGAACTTATGTTGGCTGAGAGTAAGTATCGGTTTGAATGGTGAAGATGAACTTGGATATAGAGGTGTGCGGTGCAAGCTGCATATTCGGTAGGAACCGTTATTTTTCCGGATATTGTTTTTACAATATCGTTGAGACACGGTTTTAGTGTGAAAAAAGGGTGGTACCGCAATTGATGTTTGCCCCTTGTTTATTGGTAACAATAGACAAGGGCTTTTTTTGTACAATAATTAAGATTGAGTGGTGGTTAAAGAAAAGATTAATAATGGTAAGTAGAAATAGGGCTTCGGATAATTTAATATAAAAATTAACAAGAGATGAGTAATTCCTTTGAAAAATTTACAGAGAGACTACGTTGATGAGAGTAGTTATTGAAGCAAATGAATGAAGATGGTCTTTTGAATTTAATTCCAGTGTGAGCTTTTTAAGTAAGTGGTGGACAGGAATGCCTGTTATAGCATCACAGTTATAAACAGCATTATTTTTATGACTTGGTAAGAATATTCAAAGTAATTTGATATTAAATAACGAGTGGTAACGCGAAAAAATCGCCTCGTAGTCGGAAATGACTATGGGGCGATTTTTTTACAGAATCAGGAATCATGGGTTTATTTCAATAAAAATTGATAGGAAAAGTGTGGAGATTTGTAATGTCTGAGTTTGATACAAAGTTAGTTCATGGAAAAAGCCAAAATGATAATAATACCGGAGCGGTAAACATTCCGATTTATAATTCGTCAACTTATATTTTTCCGAAAGTTGATGCTAAAGTTCGTTGGGATTATGCACGTTCTGGAAACCCAACAAGAAATTATTTAGAAGATCAAATTGCAGAATTGGAAGGAGGATACCAGGGGTTTGCTTTTTCATCAGGTTTAGCAGCAATTCATTCAGTATTCTCAATTTTTTCACCAGGAGATCATATCATAATTGGAGATACTGTGTATGGTGGAACTTTTAGATTGATAAATCAAATATTCAAGAAATGGCATCTAGAGTTCACGGCAGTCAATACACAGGATGTGTCAGTTGTAAGGAATGCTATTAAAGAAAACACCAAAGCTATTTATTTTGAAACATTTTCCAATCCCTTACTGAGAGTTACAAGTGTTAAAGAAATTGCCAAGATTGCAAAAGAAAATAAATTATTAACGATTGTCGATAACACTTTCCTGACGCCATATCTGCAAAAACCGCTCAAACTGGGTGCAGATATAGTTATTCATTCTGCCACAAAATACTTAGGTGGACATTCTGATGTGATTGCTGGTGCTGTAGTTGCTAAAAATAAAGAATTAGCAGAACAGATTTATTTTAATCAAAACGGAATTGGTGCAGTTTTATCTCCAGAATCGTCTAACCTGATTAGAAGGGGGATTCAGACATTAGCAGTCAGGATGGATAGACATCTTAGCAATACAGCGAAAATTGTGAAATTTTTACAAGACCGTGACGAAATTAAACGGATATATTTTCCGGGTTTACAAGGAACAAAAAATTATGAGATTGCTAGTCAAGAAATTAACGGCTTCGGTGGACTTGTTTCTTTTGAACTGCAAGACGGTTTGGATGCAATCAAATTCGTTGAGAGTCTCAATCTGATTCAACTTGCGGTTAGCTTAGGGGCAGTCGAGAGCTTGATTGAATTACCTTACAAAATGACTCATGCTGAACTTTCAAAAGAGGAACAAGAAGAAATTGGAATAACCTCTCAGCTAGTTAGATTATCAGTCGGGATTGAATCGCCAGTTGATTTAATTGCAGATATTCAACAAGGACTCGATTTATTACATTATCACCGTTGAAGTGTGATCTTACATGTAAGAAATTGTGATACTTGTAGCACAAACAAAAAATTTGGTGAATTAATGATTAATTTTAACAATTGGAGATGAGTTTAATGAGTAATGAATTCGATACAAAAAAGATTCATAGCGGATATGACCCGAAGAATTTTGGTTATTCTGCAACTGTTCCAATTTTTCAAAGTGTTGCTTTTGACTTGGAAAATACTGAACGTGCAGATCAAATAGTTCGCAATGAATTACCAGGGTCCTTTATGTATTCAAGAGTTTCTAATCCAACGGTCGATATCTTTGAAAAAAGAATTAATGATCTTGATGGCGGTGTTGGTGCGGTTGCAGTTGCTTCCGGTATGGCAGCTATCACCTATGCGGTTTTAAATGTTGCTGAAGGAGGTGGAAGAATTATTGCTCCATTAGATATCTATGGAGCCTCTCTGGATGAATTTAGGACACTCTTACCCAAGTATAATATCAATTTTGATTTTGTTGAAAATATTAATGATTTCGATAAAATTCAAGAACTTATAAGGCCTGATACGAAGGCAATCTACGTCGAGAGTGTTTCTAATCCGATTACAAACATTGCAGATATATCACAGCTAGCCGAATTAGCACATAAAAATAAAATTCCACTGATTGTCGATAATACTTTTCCAACCCCTTATCTGTTCAATCCAATTAAATTTGGAGCCGACATTGTTGTCTATTCTTCAACTAAAGGTATTAGCGGCCATGGTAATGTTGTGTCTGGAATAATTGTTGATGGAGGAAAGTTCGAATGGACTAAGGAGAAATTCCCCCAATTTTTTGAACCCGAATTAACCTTAGACGAAGAAGGAAGAAAAGATAGCAGCTTTGTAGGAGTATTTGGCAAGAAGGCTTTTATTGCACATCTTCGTACAAAGTATTTAAGACTGATGGGAGCAGTATTAAATCCATTTGCGGCTTATCTTGGATTGCTTGGACTTGAAACACTTTCGGAGAGGGTTAATAAAGAAGTCCTGACGGCCTTGAAGATTGCCCAATATTTAGAAAAAAATGAGCACATCGAAAGAATTTTTCATAGTGGGCTTTTAAATACACCCCAAAAGGGCTTGGTTGAAAAATATTATCCCAATGGAATAGGAACAGTATTCTCATTTAAATTAAAGGGAACTGTGGAAAACACCAGAAAATTATTGAATAGTGTTAAGCTTTTTACTTACTTGCCCAATGTTGGTGATAATCGGTCACTCATTGTTAATCCAAGTGGAACAACTCACCGTGAGGTACCTGAAGATGAAAGAAAGAGGCAAAATATTTCAGACAACCTTGTTAGACTTTCCATTGGATTAGAAGATGCAGGTGATTTAATTCAAGATTTAGACCAGGCAATCAAACAAGCTTTTAAGGAGTGAGAATAAAGTGACTAAAAAAAGAATTGTAATTGATTTGAAAGATATAATCGAAATGCGTCATTATTTCCATCAATATCCTGAATTATCTAATAATGAATTCAATACCACAAAGAAAATTAAAGAAGTTTTGAACAACTGGGGAGTTTCAATTTTGGAAACTAACTTAAATACGGGACTTTTAGCAGAAATCAAGGGGAAAAAACCTGGTTCGATTATTGCTTTGAGGGCAGATATTGATGCATTACCGGTCCAAGAAGAAACAGAATTAGTTTTTAAATCACTCAATCCAGGTAGGATGCACGCCTGTGGCCATGACTTACATTTAACTAGTTTGTTGGGAGCGATAAAGTATTTTAAAGATAATCAGGATCAGATCGAGGGAACAATCAGATTTTTGTTTCAACCAGCTGAAGAAGCGGGGGGCGGTGCAGAACAGGTTATTGAAAAAAATGTACTTAAAGGTGTGAAGGCCATTTTAGGCTTTCATAATAATCCAAATTTACCAGTTGGTGCCATCGCCTTGCAGGCTGGTCCGATGATGGCGGGCTGCTATAAGTTTGAGATCACAATAAAAGGTCAAGGGTCACATGGAGCAAAACCAGAAAAGGGTCGTGATCCAATAATTACTTTAACTGAGATAGTTGGTGCTTTGCAGACGATTGTAAGCAGAAATGTTAATCCGCAAGACGCAGTAGTTGTGAGTGTCACTAATATTAATGCGGGAAGTGTCTGGAACGTTATTCCAAGTGAAGCTTATCTTCAAGGCACTGTACGTCTTTTTGATGAAAAAAATGCTGAATTAGTGAAACAAAGACTTTTCGAATTAACAGAAGGAATTGCTAGGGCATATGGGCAGATAGTTGAAATAGATTGGAGCGAGCGGGCACTTCCAATAAATAATGATTCAAGTTTGACAGAAGTGGTAATTGATAATATATCAAGTAAGGTTCATAAGCCCCTTTTATCAATGGCAGGAGAAGATTTTGCCACCTATCAAAAGAAGATTCCGGGAGTTTTTGCTTTCGTCGGTTCTAACGGTTCTTCAGATGCAGCAGATTGGCATGAACCGAATTTCATTGGACTTGATGAAACTTTGACGGCGGGAGTCAAATACTTTATTGAAGGTGCTGAAGGATTGTTAGCGTATCTGAGTGAGGAGATGAATTAGAGTTGGAAAATGAACTCCTTTCGCTACTGAATAAAAATTTATTGGCAGTTGAATCATCATTAATTAGAAAGTTTGACGATGAGATTAGCAAGATACCCGATATAGTAAAACTCACATTGGGTGAACCCTACTTTAATACTCCTGATCATATAAAAGTAGCAGGAATAAAGGCAATTATTGATAATCAGACTCACTATGCTCCCAATCGTGGGATAGCTGAGCTTAGAGAAGCAATCAGTGAATATTTGCGGCGCCATTATGCAGTGTCATATGATCCACAAGAGCAAATTATTGTCACGAATGGTGCCAGTGAAGCAATAAGTACAGCTATGAACTCTTTTTTGGGGGAGGGAGATGTGGTTTTGTGCCCTTCACCAGCATTTGGATTGTATAGGAATTTAGCAAAGATAAATGGAGCTAAGTATATAGAAGTTGACACGGAAGACGATAAGTATAAATTAACTCCGGAAAAGTTAAAAACCTACTTAGATGAATATCAAGCGGCCGTTAAGATGCTAGTTCTTAACTATCCCAATAATCCAACAGGAGTAAGTTATTCTGAAAATGAAATAAAAAAACTTGCAGATGTCTTGGAAGAGTACCCAGTAGTTGTTTTGAGTGATGAAATTTACAGTGAACTTGTCTACAAGAAAAAACATGTATCAATTGCATCTTATTTACCGGAGAAAACGCTGCTAGTTAATGGGGTATCTAAGTCTTATGCCATGACTGGCTGGCGTGTGGGTTATCTATGCGGGCCAAAGGAAATAATTACAAATTTGGCAAAACTTCATCAGGCTAATGTTGCGACAATTGGTACTATAAATATGATTGCTGCTGCGGAAGGATTAAGTAATGGTGATGCTGATATAAAAATGATGCGTGCAGAATATGAAAAGAAAAGAGATTTTGTATGCAAGTGGCTAAGAAAAATCGGCTATTCTTTTATAGCAGCTGATGGAGCATTTTATATCTATATCAGATTACCTCTTGATTTTAAAGGTTCTAGTATTGATTATGCGAGAATCCTCGCACAAAGTGCACATGTTGCGGTTATTCCTGGAGCGGCATTTGCAACCCAAGATCAAAAATATTTTCGCATTAGCTACGCTACCTCGGATGACAAGTTGACTGAGGCAATGAAACGTTTAGAGAAATTTGTGAAAGGCAGGCAAAAATAAGTTGACAAGAATAATTGCTTATCATGTTCGACAAGATGAAGAACCGTTTATTGTGCAGTGGAGCAAGGAAAATGAAGTTGAGGTTAAAAGTGTTCCTTTTGAACTTCACACAGATACCGTAAAGTATGCAAAAGGATATGATGGGATTATTTTTAAGCAACGTAGCCGTCTGGATGAAAATGGTTCGATTTATCAAACTTTGAAGAATTATGGAATTCACCAGTTATCCTGTCGTTCGGCAGGAATAGATACAATTGACCTTCATGCAGCTGAATTAAATGGTATCAAAGTGACTAATGTTCCCTCGTATTCTCCGCATGCGGTTGCAGAATTGGTTTTGATGCAGGCAATGCAATTGATCAGACATTACCCAGAGTTCAAGGTACGCTTAGATAATAATGATTATGTTGTCGATGGATTGCGTTCACGTGAACTTTCAGAGTATGTCATTGGTATTGTCGGAGTTGGCAGAATTGGAACCACTGTTGCTCAGATATTTCACAGTTTAGGGGCAACAGTCCTTGGAAATGATTTAGTAAGAAAACCGGAATTGGAGCGAGCTGGAATTTTGAATTACGTTGAAAAGGATGAAATTTATCGAAAGGCAGATATTGTGACTTCACATGTTTATTTGAATAAGAAAAATATTCATTTAATCGATCAAAATGCTTTTTCCAAGATGAAGCCAACTGCTTTTTTGATAAATGATTCTCGGGGACCTGTTGTAAACACTGTTGACTTGATAGCTGCCTTGAAGAACAAGCAGATTGCAGGAGCAGCATTAGATGTTGTTGAGGAGGAAACCAAGATTTTTAATTTGAAATTTGGTAGGCAGACTCCAGTAGCCAACTATAATTTGCTTAAGCAATTGCCAAATGTGATTTTGACACCGCATATTGCATTTTATACAGATATTGCGGTTGAACGAATGGTGAAACAGGCTCTAGATGATGCATTGACCATCATTCAAGGAAAATGCAGTTCACATGAAATAAGTTTCAAGGGAGAATAAAAATGGTTGAATTCAGAAAAATGACGATTAATGATTATGAGCAGGCGCTTGCTTTATGGGAGAGAACACCTGGGATGAATCTTCAGTCTTTAGACAATACACGGGCTGGAATTAAGAGAGTAATTGACCGCAACCCTGATCTGTGTTTTATCGCTGAAGAACAGGGAATAGTAATTGCAACAATCCTAGGAGCAACTGATGGTAGGAAAGGCTATTTTTACCATGTTGCGGTTGCTGAAAGTTTTCAACATCAGCAGATTGGAAGGAATTTAATTTCGAAGGTTCTAGAGGAATTTAGGCTCAAAGATATTGAAAAAGTTGGGTTGTTTACAGTTAAGGATAATATTGAGGGACAAAAGTTTTGGGAACACTTAGGATTTAAGGAGCGTCCTGATATCAAGTATTTGGATTTGGATTTGTAAGTACTAGTGGTAGAAAGAAACGACAGTTAGCAATCGTAGTGACCCTCTGAAGGAATAAAGATGAATTATGGCTAAGAAAATACCCCCACGCTAAAGTTTTTTAACGTGAGGGATATTTTTTAATTATGTTTGTTTAGAAAATTTAAGGTGTGGCTCTTAATTAGTGCTTTTTTTGAAAGCTCCTATTATTGCTGGAATTAGGGAAACAACAATAATTCCAATTACTACTAACGAAAAATGTTCTTTTACGAACGGAATGTTTCCGAAGAAATAACCTGAACCACAGCATAAAATCATCCATGCCGTAGCACCCAGAATATTGTAACGGAAAAATTTGTTGTAAGGCATGTGACTACTGCCGGCAACAAATGGAGACATTGTCCTGATAATCGGCATGAAGCGTGCCAGTGAGATTGCAACACCACCATGTTTTTCAAAGAAGGCACGGGTATGCTCAAGATTTTCTTCTTTGATGAATCTTCCTAAGAAAGAATTCTTATTTATAGAGTTCCCTATTTTATGACCTATGAAGAAATTAAGAGAATCTCCGAGAATAGGTGCTAACCAGAATAACAAGACAAACACCCAAATGTTTAAGTGATATGTAGAATTTGCTGCTAGTGCACTTGCGGCAAAAAGCAAAGAATCACCAGGTAAGAAGGGTAGTATTACAGCACCTGTTTCAACAAATATGATTGTAAATAAAATGAGGTAAGTCCAATTCCCAAACGTATTGACAATTGTTATTAAATGGGTATCAATGTGTAAAATAAAATCAATTAAAAAACTCATGAGTTACTCCTTACTTTATTAGTTTAATTCTGGAAAGTTTTTAATGAGCTGAGTGCTGTGAGCGGCTTGGCGAATATCGGGATGGATTATGTTCATTGCGCTATTAATAGCGATAGGAGCCTCACCAAAGCCTGTGGCAATCAGATTGACTCGTCCAGGATAGTCGATTATATCGCCTATGGCAAAAATTCCTGGAATGGATGTTTCCATGTCAGTTTTCACTTTAATCAGATTATGTGCTGTTTCAAGGTTCCAGGATTTAAGTATTTTGTTGTCAGAAACGAAGCCATAGTTTACCAGAAGAAAGTCAACAGTTATTTCTTTTGTTTCATCAGTTTTTACTTTTTTAAGAGTAATTTTCATTTTTTCACTTTCAGAGTTTAAACCACTGATGAGGTAAGGCGTCTCAAAAATTGTATTTGTTTTTTTTAATTGTTCAATACTGTTTTCAAGGGCTCTGAATCTGTGTCTTCTATGAATCAAGCTGACTGATTTAGCAATGTTTTGTATTTCAAGTGCCCAATCGACGGCTGAATCGCCACCTCCAGCAATTGCAACATCCTTACCACGGAAATCTTGGAGATTTTTTACGAAGTAACGAAGCTGTTTATTTTCGAACTTATCTGCGTTTTCAACGGCAAGTTTTCGCGGCTGAAAGGCTCCAACGCCAGTCGCAATGATAATGGTGCGTGAATAAGTTTTTTTCTTTGTTGTGGTGATTACAAAACCCAAATCGGTTTTAGCAATATCTTGGACAGTTTCATTTAAAAAAATATCAGGTTTAAATTGATCATTTTGACTTAAAAGATTACTAATAAGATGATCACCCTTAATAGAATCAAACCCTGGGATGTCATATAAGTTTTTTGCTGGAAATAGTGTACTGACTTGACCGCCTAACTGGTCAAGACTTTCAATCAACTGTATTTTGGCTTGGCGCATGCGAGCATACGTTGCTGCAAAAATTCCGACAGGACCACCGCCAATGATGGTAATATCGTAGTAATTTTCGTTTTCCATTGTAATGCTCCTTTCAATTATGTACACTAAATTACATTAGCATAATTGGTTTACAAAATAAATTAAATTGGAAAAATATTTAGTATTTCGATAAAATGAATTATGTAAAAAGAGGAGGAATTAGGAATGTTTCCACAATTAGAAGAAGATAAGACAAACCCAAAAGTAACATTGCAGACAAACCATGGTGATATCGTTATCGAGCTTTTTCCAGAGAAAGCTCCTAAAACGGTTGAGAATTTTCTTAAACTTGCACAAAATGGTTATTATGAAGGTGTTATTTTTCATCGGGTGATAGCAGATTTTATGATTCAAGGCGGTGATCCTACAGGTACTGGTATGGGTGGACAAAGTATTTGGAATAAATCTTTTGAAGATGAGTTTTCAAACGAGCTTTTTAATTTAAGAGGGGCATTGTCTATGGCAAATGCTGGACCAAATACAAACGGAAGCCAGTTTTTCATTGTTCAAAATAAGAATCTTCCTGGTCAAATGATAGAACAGATGCAACAAGCAGGGTACCCTTCTGAAATAATAGAAGAGTATCGAAAGGGTGGTACACCATGGTTAGATCATCATCATACAGTTTTCGGACAAGTTCGCTCTGGGCTAGCTGTAGTTGATGAAATTGCCGGTGTTGAAAGTATACAAGACAAACCGGTTAATGATGTAATAATTAACAAGGTTATTGCTGAATAGTTTTTGGTAAGAGGTGACAGCAATGGAATATAAAATCGGATCAATTGTCGAGGGAAAGATAACTGGAATACAGGCATATGGGGCGTTTGTTGCACTCGATGCTCATACTCAAGGCTTGATACATATTTCAGAATGTCATCACGGCTTTGTTTCTGATATTCATCGTTATCTGAAAACTAATCAAACTGTTAAAGTAATGATTATCGATATTGATGAGTATACTGGGAAAATAAGTTTATCATTAAGGTGCATAAAAGAACCACACATTAATCTAAAGGGAGACCATATCAGATGTGAGCACAAGCATTATTGGACAAACTACAAAGTTAATGATGGTTTTAAGCCAATAGAAATACGATTGAATGGTTGGGCTGATGATGCGTTGCATGATATAGAAAATGAATTGAAAAAAAACTAAAATAATACTTGACTGTGAATGAATAAATTGATATTATATTTTTTGTTGGTCATTCAGTGATTGTTGTGAAATTAGAAAAAATTGCTGTTTTCCAAAATGAATATTATTGGATATTTATTCGTTTTTTTGTTTTTTATAACAAAAAATGTTGACAATCATCTAACAATCAAGTATCATTAAATAGTTGCATTAAGCAATTAAGTAGACCTTTGAAAACTGAACAAAGTTTCGACAAATCAAATGTGT
>NZ_JQAR01000031.1 GCF_001437155.1 Liquorilactobacillus mali | reverse complement strand
CAGAATTAGAACGAGTGTTTAGAAAAAGATGTGCCATTTATTGACATAGGAGCAAATTAATATCCTTAAAACTTGTAGTTATTGACTTGAGTATTTACATTTTACCCCAACATGATAAACTTTATAAGGATTATTACAATATAGGAGCCGAATACATATGCAAAATAAAACGTTGCACCTCATTTTACAAAGTTTAGTTTTAGGTATTGCTGGAATTATAGTAATATTTTGTTTTTTTATTCTTCTGAGAATTGCACCCTTTGGAAATAGAAGTTTAGTTGTGGCAGATGCAAACATACAATATTTAGATTTTTTTTCATATTTAAAGGATATATTTTCAGGGAAAAATAGCCTCAACTATTCATTTAGTAATTCTCTAGGTGGTAGCAGCATCATTTTGCTTAGTTACTACCTTTCGTCACCAGTCAATCTATTAGTAGTTTTTTTCAGTAAAAGTTCATTAAATAGTTTTTATGATTTAGCCGTTGCGATAAAAATGGCACTTTCAATAGCAACCTTTAGCTATTATTTAAGAGTTCGTTTCAAAAATAAACTAAGAACAATTTTTATTATTCTTCTTTCTCTTTGTTATGGATTCATGCAGTATAACATCGGACAAAGCAACAACATCATGTGGCTCGATGGGGTCTATATGTTACCACTTATTTTACTAGGTGTTTGGCAAGTATCTCGGGGAAAATCCTCTTGTATTCTTGCTATTTCATTAGGCTTATCATTAATTTTCAACTGGTACACAGGAATTATCAACGGACTTTTTTCCTGTTTCTGGTTATTATTTGAAATTACTCTTTCTCCAGAAAACATACCCATTAAGCATCAACTAAGATCCTTTGCTAAAAAAATTGGTATCTTTGTTATTTGGTCATTTCTTGGTTTGATGCTAAGTGCATGTCTTCTTTTACCAACAATTTATGCTCTTAAAAATGGCGCACGTGGAGCTTTTGATTGGAGCTTACTAAAAAATGCATTCAATGGTAGTTTTCTAACGACTATTGAAAAATATTCAATTGGGACTTCAAGTACTATAGATGGGGTTGCGCTTTATTGTGGTAGTTTGCCTATCGTAGCACTCTTTGCATCTATCTTATCTCACAGAGTTACCACACACAAAAAAATAATTATACTAACTATGACTGCTATTGTACTAGCTATTATTTATTGGATGCCACTTTCATTGTTGTTCTCCCTTATGAAACAAGTCGATAGTTATTGGTATCGTTATAGTTATGTAGCAAGCTTTTTCTTAATATTTGTAGCTGCTGAATATTTCTCAAATCTTCATTTTGATAAAGAAGACCGTATGGATATTATTAAGGGATGTTTTTCATTTGCGGCAATACTAATATTGCTTTACCAATTCAAGAACTATATAACCATTAACCAATTGAAAGCGACTTTAATAACGGTTATAATAACAACATTTTTACTTTTACTTAGTATTTCCTTGAAGAACTCAAAATTAAAAAAACTAGTAACATTGGGACTAATCTTCTCTGTTATTTTTGAACTTGGTTTAAATGCAAAACAATTATGGTTAATTTCCACAAACCCAGACATTTCATACTATAAAGGCTATGTTTCTCGCCAACAAAAACAAATCGATGCATTAAAAAAATATGATTCGTCAAACTATCGAATTTTGCAAACATCTAGTCGACAAAAAACAAAAGATAATTTAACAGCAAACTATAATGAGGCATTAGCATTTAATTACTGGTCTCCTGCTGGTTATGTATCGAATATGAATCCTAAACAGCTTGAGCTACTCAGTTTACTGGGACACAGAACTGAGCAGGAGCGTATGAGTATCGTTAACTCTCCAGTCCTCGCTTCGGATTCGTTGCTCGGTGTAAAGTATATCCTTTCTGATTATAAAATTAATGGATTGCATAAAGTCCGATCAATAAAGAAAGTAAATGGTAAGACAGTTTACAAAAATCCTTACTATCTTCCCTTGGCATTTACTAACCCTACGAACATAACTGCTAATCTAAATACTTGGAATACGTTTGAATATACTAACAGTTTCTATACCGAACTAGTTGGAAAAAAACTTGATCTTTATGAACCCGTACAACATACAACTCGTACAAATCCTAACGGTACAATTAGTTATATTTTAAATTCTAAAAATAAAAAAAATTTGCAGCTTTATGGCAATATAATTTGGAGTCAGTCCAATAATGGCAATCAGATAAATGTCAATAACGTTTATTCTACTGGTTATGCTAAATGGCTTTCACCTTCACTTTTTTATATCCCTACTGGAAATGGACAACAACAGGTAACAATTAATACAAATATTCAGCAAAGTGCTATTACGACACAGCAGTTTTATAGTCTAAATCTCCAAAAACTAAAAAAGATTACAAGAGAAATACAGCAAAAATCGCAAAAACTATCCTTTAAAAATGGTAATATCAGCAGTTATATATATTCTAAAGAAAATACTTACCTTTATTCTACAATCTCCGTAGAACGTGGTTGGACAGTTAAAGTAAATGATAAAGTCATTCACCCTCAAGTTTTTGCCGGTACTTTTATGAGATTGCCTATTAAGGCTGGAAATAACAAAATATCCATGACCTACAAAACTCCATATTTGGGATTAGGGATAATAATATCCATTTTATCAATAATCCTAATAATTATGTATTTGATAATTATTAAAAAATATATTTAGAAACCGAGTAAAAAGATACATTTCTATTCAAACTTTTATAATAAATGTATGCCATTGTATGCGATGCGAGATGAGTATTGACCCCTAATAAAAAGCTTCATTCGGAAATTCTTAATATATTTTTTGACATTTTAATAGATATAGGTATACAAAAAAGATTGTGGCATGAAGTTTCTTACTACAATCTTTTTTACATAGCTATTTATTTTAAATTAACTCCCTGCATAACTTTCTAATCAATCACATTTTTTCTAATTTTAGCTCTTACAAACCAGACTACAAAACCTACCCATGTAAGTACACTAAGTATTGCCCCAAGAAAATCAATCACTGAATATTTATATCTTATTGTAATAGCACCTTTACCTTTGGATTCAACTAACATGGATCCTCTGGTACTCTTTTTAACTTGGATTCTTTTCCCATTTCGATATGCTACATAATTCTTGTAATATGCAACTGGTAAATCAATTTTCTCTGCATTTTTAACTTTTTTATCCGTAAATGCTAACTGATTAGCACTCGGTTTGATTTTTTTTAAGGTTACCTTTTTATTATCAATAATAGCTACATGCTTAATAAAATCATTCAAAAATTTAGTTGCATGTTTAGGTGTATATTGATCTGTATACATAGTCCCGTTAGAAATATTGCCGTCATTAGTCATTGCAGGAGCTGCAACATACTGTGACTCAGTTGCTAATTTTTGCATACTTGAATACCAACAAGAAAGAATTCCTATTAATACCATAATAAAAACAACAAAATTTCTTCTAGATATTTTATCATAGGAATTCAGGAACAAATCAAATAACCCCGCACCTACAACTGCGTACAGTAGAGTGGGAATTGCTAATAACCTAAATGTATACTGGATAACCATTACAGGTGTGGATTGCAATAGAGACCATGGAAAAAGAGCAGAAGAAAATATAAATACAACAGTTGCAATTATATAACTTAACTTTTCAAAAGATTTTAAATTCTTGAAAAAAATAGCACCTAAAATAATAATAATAATTGATGTTAATCCAACACTATATGACGCAACAAGATTTTTTTGTACACTATTCTCAAGAGCCGAAGTTACCATTCCTGAAAAGGTCTGTGCATTTTTAGCTAAGTTTGTCGGAGTCGGAATATTATAAGCCTGAAATAATCGTTGTTCAATAAAAGGAAATAAAAAAATTGCTGAACTACAAATTGTAGCTACTCCTGCTGTCATTAAATACTGAAACTTTCTAATCCGATCATCTTGTAATATTAGATTAAATATCAGGATAATGCACAAAACAATTGCTATGATAAATGCAGTAAGAACATGAGACAATAGAATGAACGAGAAGCCAATTGCCAAATAAGGCCAGTCTTTGTTTTTCCCGCTTAAAATTGCATAAAGACCATAAAAACACAATGGCAAGAA
This sequence comes from Liquorilactobacillus mali, assembly GCF_001437155.1. Lineage (GTDB taxonomy): Bacteria > Bacillota > Bacilli > Lactobacillales > Lactobacillaceae > Liquorilactobacillus > Liquorilactobacillus mali_A. The sequence continues at coordinate 21,191 of NZ_JQAR01000031.1, read as the reverse complement.
AGTCATTGCAAGATACTCACCCATAGCAAAACGTGAGAAGGCGTCAACAGTTCGATACGTTGCAAACGCATATAATATTGCACCGACATAAGCCGAACTGCTACTTTTTCCTAGTTTTCGTAAAGTGTAATAGGTAATTATTAGGGTGATAAGCGTAAAAAAAGCTATCCCTGCATATACACCTGTAACTGCATTTTTAAAGAAAAAAGTAATTACTGAAATTACTGAAATTGTTATTTGCGGATAAAAAATTCCTAGCGGAAATGCAATTTGACCAAAGGTAAAAGTATACATAAATGGCATAAAAACGCCATGAGCTAAATTTCTTTTAATCTCAAAAATTCTGTCTATTTGATACCAAGCATCATCACCGTTGAAAATCATTCCTTTAGTTAATAAGGGTTGAACAAATAAATAACTCAATATACAAAATGATATAAAAATACCTGTTATTTTTAATATCGTTTGCATATAGGTAGCATCTTTTAGTTTATAACGAAACATTATAAATCTCCTTTAATTATCTTCTGTAAACTTTTTTGAATAATCATCTTGCTCAATGGTATATCGTGGACGCATTTTTACCTCTTTAAATATCTTCCCGATATATTCTCCAATCACGCTAAGACAAATCAATTGAATGCCCCCGATTACCCAAATTGAAGCCATTAATGAGGTCCAACCGATTTCAACATTACCCTCAATTTTACGTATAATCGAATAAATAAATAAAATGATGCCTACTACAACAATAAATAGTCCTAAATTTGTAATTAATCTGATTGGAACTGTCGAAAATGAAGTAATTCCGTCAAAAGCAAATTTAATCATTTTTTTCAAAGGATACTTTGATTTCCCTGCAAAACGTTTTTTTCGAGCATAATAAACTTTGGCAGACTGGTATCCTATCAATGGAACCATGCCTCTCAAAAAAAGATTGCGCTCCTTAAAATCAAGCAGAGATTCTACGGCCCTTTGACTAAGTAAACGATAATCTGCAGAATTAGGCACCAAACTAACTCCTAATCTACCCATCACGTTATAAAATGCCATTGCAGTTTGTCGCTTAAAAAAGGTATCAGTTTTACGACTATTTCTCACTCCATATACAACTTCATTACCTTCATAATATTTGTCAATCATTTCATAGATAGCGTTTATATCATCCTGTAAATCAGCATCAATCGTAATTATCATCTGAGAATATTTTACAGCTATTGTCATACCTGCCAGTAAAGCATTCTGATGTCCAAAATTCCTACTAAATTTTATCCCTGTTACATACTCAAAATCTTTTTCAAACTTTTTTATTAATCCCCACGTTTCATCCTTACTCCCATCATCGACAAAAAGTAATTTACTTTGTGCCGCAATTTTACCTTCATCAACAAGTTTTTTTAGAACTTCCCCAAGTCTTTTAACTGTTTCCGGTAAAACTTCTTGTTCATTGTAGCAAGGAACAACAATGGTTAGAAGTTGATCGCTATACACGCTCATATTCATCCACCAATCTATAATATATATATTAATTTTTCCTTGCAATATCAATGAAAATTATTATAACGTATTCTCAATTAAATACCCCCCCAAAAGTATTGATACGACCCTCATCGTCTATGCTACGAATAAATACCTTTTAACAATAACTATAACATCAAGATATTTCAACTACTATTTTTAATTAGTGCACAAAAGTGTTATATGAGTATTGCCTCAATTGTATTCTTTTCAACACAATAAGTTCAATATGCAAAATGTAAAATAAATATATGCGTAAAAAATTAATACAGAATTTGATTTTTAAAAACTATCGAAATGTAAAAATTTTTTTAATCATTATGGCTTTTTGCTATATAATATTAATCAAGGTTAACATTAGCATATTACTTAACAAAGATTGTTAGATAATTAAGCAAATGTTGTAACCTAAAGCCCAGTACATTTATACTGGTCATTAGAATTATCAGACCTTTTTATTTTGAATTCATTCTGCTTAACTCTAGTCTTAAATTGCCCACAAAATTTTTTAATAACTATACTGTAATTAATTTAATATCGAAAAAATGAAAGTCTTGATAATTTAGAGTACAATAGTGAAGGGATTATATCGTTTTTGAATCGGGGGAGAAACTGTGTCGACTTTTTATCGTTTAAAACAACAACGCAGTAATATATATATAATTTGTCTAGCACTTTTTTTATTTTTAATGACTATCCAACTTAGTTACTTTGTACCAAAGATAGTAACCATGAATCAGCTTTTTTTCTTTACAAAGATCATAGCATTAGTGGTTGGCTTTAAGTTTTTTATATTAGATGATCTAGTTTTTAGAAATAAAGTAATTGCCTTTGGACTCCTTATTGTTTTCTATCTAACAACAAGAGTTTCTCATGATTCTAATGTTTTTTATTATTCGCTTTTTATTATTGGTGCGTATGATGTAGATTTTGAAAATATTTTAAAAACTTATCTTGGAGTCGAGTTATTCTGTGTCTTTATAGTAATCATGTCCTGTGTATTCAAAGTTATTCCAGAACAAATTACTACACGACTTGATAACAAATATGTTTTGCGTCTGTCATTAGGTTTTTTGACTCCTACTGACTTTGCTGCCCGCATCTTCTATTTAATGACAGCTTACTACGCATGGCGTAAGCTGCATCTCAAACTATTTGAACACTTGATTAGTTTGGGATTGATCGGGATTGTTTTTGTACTTACAAATTCTCGACTAGACTTTGCATTAATGTTGCTGCTTTGGCTGATTGGACTAAAAGCCGTATGGTTTGAACATCTGATTGATGTAATCAAATTTCGTGGATTAGCTATTTTTGTGTCTCTTTACATTTTTATCAATATTCTATTAGCCTACACCTACAATCCACGTTGGCTTTGGTCGCAAGTGCTAAATCACTTGTTATCTAACCGTTTATTTTTTGGATCTATCGCGTTGAAGCAACATGGTGTCTCGTTGTTCGGTAAACACATCATTGAGATAAGTAACGGAACTATTCAACCACATCCTCCTGCAGACTACTTTTATGTTGATTCTTCATACATTCGTCTTTTAGTGATTTCAGGAATTCTTATGTCTGTGTTTGTTTTACTACTCATTTTTTACCTGCTGTATAAGCTTCACAAGTTAAATTCTTATTCTCTTCTAGCCTTTTTGCTACTAGCAATTATTAGTTCGGCTATTGATCAACACCTAGTTGAAGCCTCTTATAATATTGTTTTAACAGCCGCATTCGCGTATGTTAAGGTTGAGGAAAATCATTCGAAAAGACAACTAAAAATGACAACTTAAGTGAAAACCGGAGCTGGTTCAAAATATGACTTTTGAACCAGCTCCTCTATTTATTCCGTATAAAATTATTTTAATGATTAATTTATCAGCTTCAGCTAGTTATCAGCAGAAAAAAATATCCTAGTAATATTTATAAAAACCAACTAACTTATTAATGACATTAATGTCATGATACATAGCCCTACTCACAGCTTCAACTCACGAAGAACCCATATTTTTAGATTTTTGAAACCAACAAATAATCCTAAAACCAATAATGGTATATAAAGACCATATAATCCAATTATTTGTAAAGTACTTGCTATCAAAGGATAGGATTCTAAGAATAGGCATAGTACACAAGCTATAATGCTGATAAGTTGAGTACCAGCGAACAGCTTTACAAATTGCAATTGATTATCAAACAGCAGTAGCAAAATAAGTAAACAATTAGCAATAAACAAAGAACCACAACCAACTAGTGAACCAAACGCATGCAGGCAACTATGCCAATTGGCAAAATAACTTCCAGAATAATCGAACAATGCTGAAAAAATACAATCACCAATTCCATAAATGACTACAAGTGATACAAATAATTTAGCATTTTTTTTATTGATAGGTTTCAAATATTGATAATAAAAAGGAGTACCTAAAATAAATAATATCCCATCAATCAGTTCCCACTGCTTAAAAAGATGCCTAGTTGGCATGCCAGGAGCGCCAAAATCACTCAATAAGGCTACATGCTTGCCAGTAGTAAAAATTCCTAGGATTGCGGGCAAACTTATCTCCCTACAAATAGCAAGAATCATTAAAATAAAACTAAAATTTATATATATTTGAATTGCTTTTTTTGTCATTTTTCACACTCATTTTGAAATTGATATCTATCCTTATTCTAACCATTTTCAATGAATGTGTCTAAACAACATTAATTTCTAATAAATTAAAAACTACCTGCGTTCTTTATTGCGCTCTTGTAGTTTTTGATTTACCCGATTCACATTCTCAGAGATTTCCAATTTCAATATGAACCAAATAATCAAATAGATTCCGACAAAGGTTAAGAAGAAATTGATGAATCTTTGCCAGATAGGCCAATTATTTATCCAAACCATCAGCACTACTAAGCAAAAGGTACCTAAGAAATGAATAAATAACTCTATCAGATACGGCCATTCAGCTACTTCGAAAATTAAAGATAATATTCCGATTAGACCACTAATTACTAACACGCTCAAAATACTTAATGTCGTAGCGTTAGGTTCTATCTCAAAAGCAATAAATAAAAGATATATAGTTGCGCCAAAACCTACTCCTATTGAAAAAGAAGTTGTTAGATCTCTAAAGAACTTCAGCATTCCGATCACCTCTCATCCTTATAATCCCAAATGTCTTTCAAGATCGACTAAGAACTTGCGGCTGACACTGGTACGCAAGTTCTTCTCTAACCGTGCAGTCATTGCCCCAGCAAAACTATCTTCAAGAGCAATCAAATAATCAATGTTGATTACTGCATGTTTTGATACTTGAACAAATATTTCATTGGGAAGCTTTTGCATGAATTTATACAATCTTTCCTGCAACACATACTGATCTGTGACTGTTTCAATTGTTAATGTGTCCTTTTGTACATCCGCTAAAATAATATCTTCTACCTTAATGATTATGATGCGATCAGCCGTTTTAACTGGAACTATCTTACTTGATTTCTGGCCGGCTCGCTTAATATACTCTATCAAAGTCCTTGTTTCATCACTTTGTCTGCTTGCTTTTACAACAACATCAATCTCATCTTGCAGCGTATCATCTTGTTCGAATCGGACATTCATATAAATTCACTCCATACTGACTTTTTGTTTTCTTTGATAACGGATATTAATAATAACAACTACTAACAACAGTGCTAGTGTAACACCAACAACTATTGCCATGTCCTGACCAAGCGTTGTTAGATGTCCATTCAAAGTAATTCCAACACCTAACTTTTTCTTCAAGTCATCTAAGATATTTGTATTAATATTTTTCAGTATATCATGCATTAACAACTGTCGATAGATTGATGCTACATAAGCACCAGGAGTTAACTTGACGAGATTTTGCGCAAATTCCGGCAATACACCCACTGGAATATATGTTCCCACCAGAAAACCAGACATTGCACCAACAATCGAAGAAAATTTTCCAACGGTATCAACGCTGCGCATGAAAAAGACTAATACAAAGTTAAGCAGCGCCGCCGAAAATGAAGACAAAATTGCAACAATAAGCAACTGCAAACTGATCGACCATTGAATTTGGGTTCCATCAATTTTATTGAAATAAAAAATCATTATCAAATAGAGCACCACTTGGAGTACTGTTCCAATGATTGTTGCTGACACAATATAACTAATTTGAATCCTCAGGCGACTTAAACCTGTTAAAATCAGATCTTCGTACACATGACGTTCTGAATCAGATGCCATTCTCGATAATGCACTCAAGGTTGTTGTAATACCTGTCACAGCCAATGTGCCTCCAATCACCCAAAGATCAAGCATTCTTGCGGGATGCTGCAATTGTTTCCATGAATCAAGCATGTTTGCTTTTAAAAATATAATAAACAATACAAATGAGATCAACGCACCTAAAAGTGAGAAAAAAACTCCGGCACGATTACGAAAAAACAGTTTTAGATTTCTTTGAATAAGTGGCAGCATTTTATTGCAGCTCCTTTCCAGTTAAATTCATAAATGCATCATCAAGTGTTCCCCTATGATACTCAAAATGCGTGATTGCTTTTTGGTTTACATGTAAGAACGCAATTGCATCTTGTACAGAAATATCAATCTTACGATACAAATTTAAACCTAACTCTTGAAAGTCTGCGGGTAATATTAATTTTTCATTAGTTTCGATTTCCAGATAATTTGCCGTATTTTCGGCAATAATCGACTGTGCTGAACCTTTGGCAATTACCTTGCCATGATCGACTATATAAACCAGACTAGCATCTCCGGCTTCTTCCAAATAATGAGTTGTTAAAAAAATTGTCAAATCGTTTTTTTCTCGTAACTCACTCAATAATTGCCAGATTGCAGATCTAGTCTGAATATCTAGCCCCGTAGTTGGTTCATCTAAAAATAAAAAATCTGGATTATTCAGCAATGCCCGTGCAATATCAACTCTTCTCCTTTGACCACCCGATAAGTTGCCATAAAGTTCATTGCTGAAGTTTGTTAGTCCAAGTAATTTAGTGAACTTTGCAATATTTTTAACTGATTCCATACCCTGCATTTTCGCACGTAAAATCAAATTTTCATTAACTGTTAATTTTTCATCAAGAACACTATTTTGAAAAACAACACCTACCCTTGGCTTTCTTCTTTGTCCGCTATCATCTAAATACTCAATCTTTCCCGAAGTTGGTTTTAAGATTCCGATTAGCATTGAGATTGTTGTCGACTTACCCGCACCATTATGCCCTAAAAAAGCAACTAGTGAATGTGCAGGAACTTCAATACTAAGGTTATTAACTGCAGTTCTTTGACCATATTTTTTAGTCAAACCATTTGTAACCATTTTCATCATATTCACGCTCCTATTTTTGCTTATTAAATATAACAAGTAAGAAGTAGTAATTGTTTGAATTAAGGACAAGAAGTGCATTCAAAGGGATAAGGTGTTTTTATCTGTAGATGAAAATCCATTAAAAAATGATTGTCAGTACCATTATTTTTACAGTCGATCTATCACTGGTAAAATCAGAATTTTACTTTTCTATTTTCCAATATCCAAGCACATGCCGAAATTACATCGTTAGTTTCAACCACATTGTCAAAGTGATAGTCATTCTCAGATTCAACCCTACCTGTTGCAACATGAATACCTAGAATTTTCTCGGTATCGGCGAGAAACATATCAGACTTGTAACTGTCCCCAATAATTACAGATGATTCGTTAAGAAAATCATATTTTTTATAGGCTTGTTCAATCAATCCCCGTTTCGGTTTACGACATTTGCAATTTTCAAATTCAGTATGGGGGCAAACAAAAACATCGTTAAACCCAATTTTTAACATTGATTTTTCAAAGTCGTGATAATCTAAATCGCCAAAATCAATATGTGTTTGGTTTGTTAAACAGTAAACTGCAATATTTTCTTGCTTCAATGATTCGATTGCTTCTGTAAAACCATCATAAGGTCTAAACTCTTCGATAGATTGGAAATGACCATCTCCACCAACAGTTCCATCCCTGTCTATAAATACAGTAGTAATCATTTATTCTACCCCCTAGAAAAAATCTTAGGTTCAGTTTTATTGTGTAATTAAATATCACGATAATGATTATTGAATAAAATCACTCCAATGACAACAAGCGCAATGAATAAGCCGCAAACCGTAGAGATAAATGCATTTCTAGGTATCATAACTACATAGAAAAATAAATTAGCAATTACAAAAGTAATTAAAAAAATAACAAATAATTTTATTTTTCCCATTTTTGGCTTATCATCCATTGCTGCCGTGACTTTCTGACTTAATATTCCAAATGAAATCATGCCAATCATAAAGACCGAATAAAGTGGATTATTAAAGGAAAGGACTGAATCAAAAATACTTTTACTGTCATATGCTTGTACAACCAAGAATATCAAGAGAACCAGGTTTTCAACTAAAAAGGCCTGCTTAATACTTTTAAGATATTCGATTTTTAAACGCTCATCATTTACTTGTTTCATGCTGTATCTCTCCTTCATCTATCCAAAAAATTTCGTCTAACGTTTTGTTAAGCTGGTAACATATTTTTAAACAAAGGTTAATTGTCGGATTGTATTCCCCTTTTTCAATTAGACTCATTGTCTGTCTTGTTACACCTACATTGCTCGCAAGTTCCTTTTGCGTTAATTCAGACTCAATTCGAAAAATTTTAACTTTATTATGATTTTTCATTTTTGCACCTTCAATCGTAATATATATATTACTTATGTAAATTATACATTACATATTTTTTATAGTAAACAAAATTTTTACGCAAGTTATTTTTTCAATATTTCTGGTACGGACCAAAGTATAATTAAGTTGACTTTAAGCTGCTTTACGTTATCATAAAAGTATGAACAAGAAGATTAAACTCAATCTTAAGGAGATAACTATAATGACTCAAGATTACTCATCACCCGCATATTTGAAATTAGTCGATGCCTTTTGGCGTGCTGCTAACTATGTATCTGTTGGACAGCTATATTTAAAAGACAACCCTTTACTTGATCGTCCATTAACTGCTGACGATGTAAAAGTAAAGCCTATCGGGCATTGGGGTACAATTGCTGGGCAAAACTTCATTTATGCCCACTTAAATCGTGTCATCAATAAATATGATTTAAACATGTTTTACGTTGAAGGGCCTGGTCATGGTGGTCAGGTCATGGTCTCAAATTCTTATTTGGATGGCAGCTATACAGAAATTTATCCAAATATCACACAAGACACTGCTGGAATGAAGAAACTATTCAAGCAATTTTCATTTCCCGGCGGAGTCGCATCACATGCTGCACCAGAAACACCAGGATCAATCCATGAAGGTGGTGAACTAGGTTATTCATTATCTCACTCTGTAGGTGCGATTTTTGATAATCCTGACTTGATAGTCGCTGCTGTTGTTGGTGATGGTGAAGCTGAGACCGGTCCACTTGCCACATCTTGGCAATCAAATAAGTTCATCAATCCCATTAATGATGGTGCAGTCTTGCCTATTCTTGACTTGAATGGATTTAAAATTTCAAATCCAACAATTCTTTCACGTCAAACTAATGAACAACTGCAAGAATATTTCCACGGAATGGGATGGGATCCAATTCTGGTTGAAGGAGATGATCCGGAGAAATTGCATCCTGCCATGGCAAAGGCTTTGGATAAAGCAATTGAAAGTATTCATACAATTCAAAAAAATGCACGTGATAATAACGATGCTACCCTTCCAAGTTGGCCGATGATCATCTTCCGAGCACCAAAAGGATGGACTGGTCCAAAGGAATGGGATGGTGAACCAATTGAAAAATCATTCCGTGCTCACCAAATTCCAATTCCTGTAGATCAAAATGATATGCAGCATGCAGATAAATTAGTTGAATGGCTTAAAAGCTATCGTCCAGAAGAACTATTCGACAAGAACGGCAAGTTAAAAGAAGAAATTGCAATAATTGCTCCAAAAGGAAATCAACGTATGGGAGCAAATCCTCATACAAATCCTGGCAGCTTGATCAAGGACTTGATTCTACCCGACTTTCGCGATTACGCAATTGATACTGGAAAGCAAGGACAAGAGATTGCACAGGATATGACCGTGCTTGGTAAATACTTGCGTGATGTAATCAAACTAAACGCAAAAAATCAAAACTTCAGAATTTTTGGACCTGATGAAACAATGTCGAATCGCCTTTCACCAGTTTTTGAAGCTACAAATCGTCAATGGCTTGAAAACATCAATGAACCCTTTGACCAATTTTTGGCTCCTGAAGGTCGTGTGATCGATTCACAACTTTCAGAACATCAAGATGAAGGCTGGTTAGAAGGTTACGCATTGACAGGAAGACATGGACTGTTTGTCAGTTACGAGGCATTCTTACGCGTCGTTGATTCTATGCTTGCACAACATTTTAAATGGTTGCGCAAAGCCAAAGAACAAACTTGGCGTAGTGAGATTCCTTCACTGAATGTTATTGCAACTTCAACAGTGTTCCAGCAGGATCACAATGGCTATACCCATCAGGATCCTGGTATTTTAGGACATTTGGCTGATAAGAAACCAGAATTTATTCGTGAATATTTGCCGGCTGATGCTAATAGTTTATTAGCTGTGATGGCTCACGTATTGAATGACCGTGAAAAAATCAATTTGATTGTTTCTTCGAAGCACCCACGTCAACAGTTCTACTCTGCGGCTGAGGCAAAAGAATTAGTTGATAATGGTCTTAAAATTATTGATTGGGCCTCAACCGATGATAATGCCGAACCTGATTTAGTAATTGCTGCAGCTGGAACTGAACCGAATTTGGAAAGTCTTGCAGCTATCTCGATTTTGCACGGAGCAATTCCTGAATTAAAAATTCGTTTCATCAATGTAGTTGACTTGTTAAAACTACGCAGTCAAAAACTAGATCCACGTGGACTAAGTGACTCAGAATTTGATGCGTACTTTACTCAAGATCGCCCTGTAATCTTTGCTTTCCATGGTTATGAAGGACTCATCCGTGATCTATTCTTTGACCGTCATAATCGTAATCTTTTTGTTCACGGCTATCGTGAAAATGGAGATATTACGACACCGTTTGATATGCGTGTTCTTAATCAAATGGATCGCTTTGACCTTGCGAAATCAGCTGTGTTAAGCTTACCAGATGCTGAAAAATATGGTCAACTTGTTGCTAAAATGGACAGTATTATTGCTAAACATCATCAATTCATCCGTGACGAAGGTGTCGACTTGCCTGAAGTTGAAAACTGGGAATGGAAACCTATTAAATAATAATCAATTAAAAAAACACTGACAATTTCGTCGGTGTTTTTTTTATCTTATTCAATTTCAAATTCTTTCAAAAACATTGTTATCTTATTTCTAACCATTGCATGCTTTTTAGAATCATACAAATATTTTTTATCACTCCAATGATTTGCACTATATAACCATACAGCTTTTCTTAATTTTTCAGGCTCTTCTTCTTTATATCTCGGAAAAACATGTGCATGCAAAAAGTTGTCAGTATTTCCTAAAATATCATAGTTAATTCTGACAGCATCTGTTGCCTGCATTACGGCGTCGCCTAGAATGCTCATGTCCCTTAAAAAAAGTGTACGTTCAGTCAAATTTAGCTCATTGAGCGAATTAACCTCTTTCTTTGGTAGCAATACTGAGTATCCTTCAAGAAATTGTGTATCTCCAAAAACGGCTATTCCACCCTCTAATTCGGCCATTACCATGGGATTAGTTCCGGCAAGGGCTGATCCTATTCGGTCCTCAAACCATTGCTTTGTCACAAATATCACGTCCTTCAAGAATCTATTAAAAGGCCCTTCTCCGTTTTAGAAAAGCATTATCGACGTTCTCAAATTGCAACTTTGGATAATAACTCATTGCTGATTCAGCAGCTAATAATACTAAAGAAACATCTGGCCCGATTTGTTTAGTCAATTCCTCAACCAAACGCTTACCAATTCCTTGTCTTTGATATTTTTTATCAACTGCTAAATCTGAGAGGTAACAAGCATAGCTAAAATCTGTGATGGCCCTTGCAACTCCAACTAACTCCTGCTTATTATCCCAAGCAGTCCAGATTACGGAAGCATTTCTAATCATTTTTTCCAACCTAGGTAAATCTTCAATTGGTCGATGTATTCCTGAGTTAGCAAATAACGTTGCCAGTTGTTTTGCAGTTATTTCCTTATTATTTGAATAAGTGATCAAGTTATTTGCTTCCTTTCCTAAAGGGTTACTTTTTGTTAAATTTTCGTTTTAACCACCCTTTAAGTTTTAGATACGCTAAATACTGCTTACGCGAATTCTCAATTCTTCGATAACGTACTCGATTCTTTTTATAAAAATCTTGATGGTAGTTTTCCGCTGGCCAAAATTTTTCTGCTTTACGAATTGGTACTACAATTGGTCTGGTAAATTTTCTTGATCGTTCAAGCTTTTCTTTCGAAGCATTTGCGACCTTCCTTTGTTCTTCATCTCTAACAAAGATTATTGGTTGATAATTAGCACCACGATCGTTAATCTGTCCACCATCATCAGTAGGATCAATCAACTGCCAATATAATTCTACTAGTTCCTGGTAACTGATCACTTTTTTTTCGTAGATGATTTCAACTGCCTCGACATGTCCAGAAGTTCCCCTGCTGACCTCATCATAGGTTGGATTCTTACTCTGACCGCCAGTGTATCCGGAAATGACCGCGATGATGCCAGGTCTAGTTTCAAATGGTTCGACCATACACCAAAAACAGCCTCCAGCAAAAATCGCACGCTCAATATCTGGTCCATCATCTTCAAAATGCTTCGTTAAATCAAAAGATTCAATATCTTGTTTTTCTCCAGAAAGTTTTGCATAAAAATCAGTTATATCGGGTGTTAAATTATTGCGGACCGCAAGTGGCCTCAAACGATATTCAAGTTCTCCTAATGCCTGTTCCTTGTCTGTTCCATTCTCAATCTCTAATTTACACTTGAGCAGTTGTTTTCTTTCCCACTCTCTTGTCGCAACGTTTAGTATTAGGTTATAAATCTCATCTAAAGTTATATCGGACCGCTTCATTTTTTCCCAACTTTCGCTTAGTTTTGAAAGTAAAGTATTGTAGCATCTTCTTATAATTTTACTTAATAACCATTGTCATATCATTAATTCAGCAACTTTTTTTAAAATTATTTGGTCATTATTATCATTACAATTTTCTTTCATTATGATGTCATGCTTGCTAAAATAGTCTTTTTCGCGCCACCAGCTTCTTAACTGTTCAGGTGTAAATGAAACTTTTTTTTGCTATTATTTTTGACGGTTTGTTCAAAAGAAATATCTAGATAGAAGAACAAAACCTTTCCATTGAATTCATTAATTGCCTTCATGAGCATCTCTGAATAAACATCTTTCCTCAAAATTCCTTCAAGTATTGTTATATGGTAGTTTTGTTTTCCAAATTCGAGCATCTTTGCCATTAATTTGATTGAGGGGTTACCCACATGATCATCTGCATGCAAAATATTTCTTCGAATAATATCCTGCTGAATCAGAAAACTATTCTTTGTTCCATAATAATTTTGAATTTTCTTTGCCAAGTAGGTTTTTCCACATCCTGAATTTCCACGAAGTACAATTAGAACAGGTTTACTCAAATCTCCATCCTTCTTTTACTGTGTATTGCATTATGCAAATTAATTAGTAAGATGTTTTTAATTTTGCAAGCACGTTGCTGTTTGTAAATTGCCATATGCAATTAGTCATTTAAATTATATCTTAACTTCATTTTTTCAGAACCAGCTATCACCATTTCTCCCAATAACTTGGTTTGCAATCTTAAAGCTTCATCTGCAAGCTTTTGGTTAGCATTTTCAAGGTATTTTACAGTTTCATCTTTCTTACCATTAAAATATTTATCCGTATCGTTTTGGATTTTACGATAAATACTCATAGCTTCTAATTCATAACTATTGCGCATATCAACGTAAAAATCATAATCAGTATCCCCTAAGAGCGCAGTCGTGCAACTCAGCCAATACATATTATTGAGATTAAACGTTCCATCCGCATCTTTAAAACTTGCTGGAGTATCAGTAACCATCGCATAAAATGGAACAACTGTATTAAAAGTATTTGCTCCAAAGGCCAGCCAATGTATTCCCGCTAATTCAGAAGGAACATCATTTCTAATTTGTAAAATATGCACATTATGGTTTCTGTTGATGCCAATAGGTCTAAACAGTGTTTTTTCTGTCTCTGTCCCCGAACCATAGACATCATATTTTGTATTCTCAAAATGTGAACTTAAAACATACTTGACATCTTCAATTGAAATTTTACGATTTGCATGACAGATAAAAGGTTGTTCCTGATCCATTGGATCACTTGTATTATCTGGATTAAAGAAACGTTGCCCATACCACGTTCGCGGATTATTATATACTGTATCTTTGATTGATGAGCTGCCGAAGATATGACGCAAGTTAACTTTATCAAAATCTGGATTCAAATGATATTTATTGATCATTTCTTCCAAATCAGCCGATGACATCGTATCTTCCGAATTAAAATCAAATTCATCAATGTTCATCCGATTAGGTGCAACAACATATGCATCATCAGGAATTCTTTTGGCTGCCCAATGATGTCCACCAATTGTTTCTAACCACCAAATCTCATCTTTATCTGAAAAGGCTATTCCATTAGGTTCATAAGTACCATATTCTTCAAGTAACTCACCGAGTCGTCTAACACCTTGACGGGCGTTATGAATATAAGGCAACACTAACGTTACTAGGTCTTCCTCACCTATTCCACCAGGAACGAATGGATCTGCTCCCAAAACACGCGGATTAGTTGTAATTGTTTCGGTAGCTGACATTGCAATATTTTCACTATTAATTCCAGCTGTTGGCCACGTACCATTTGTCAATATTGCATTTGGAATAGAAGTGTAACTCAACGGATTATCTGGTAATTTGATACTTACTTTACTAATTACGGATTCATAATCTCGTGGTTGTTCACCTGATGTTACAACTACAAAACGTTGTGGATCAAGTGCTTCATGACCATCATCATTTCTCGAAATAATTGTTGACCCATCAATTGATGCTTTCTTTCCAACTAAAATTGTTGTACATGAACCATGTATTCTTTTTGCCATTGCCAACTGCACTTCCTTTGTATTTATGGTTACAATTATACTACTAACTCTGACATGAAAAAATGAAATAAGACTAAGAGTTAAACTAAGAATTAATAGTTAGAATTATTTTTAAATCAATTTGATAATCTCGGCAGCAACTTGTTCGGGAAAATCCCAAAACAAATAATGGTTGTCACCCACACAAATTATCTTAGTCTTATCTGTTGTATATTCTGAACGTTCATATTCTTCTTTTCTGAATTTTTGAGTGAAAATAGTCACTGGAATCTCTTGTGAGAATCTTATTTTTTCATATTTAGAAACGGATTGTATCAATTCTTCTTGCTGCTGAGCGCTTTTACTTTCTGAATCTCTTTGATCATCTTGATAATAATGTTTCCATAATAATTTATTTTGTTCCTTTGAGAAATTCTTTTTAGTTTGCCTTTGCATGTTAGTAATTAATTGTTCTTCAGTCATATTCTTAAATTTCTTTGCTTGTTCAACATAGCCTTTTTCCTGAGGCGGATTAAAAAAAATTTCTCTTGTTGTTGGTTCAATTCCAATAAATCCGTTGAAGTTCTTAATCCTATTAGCAATTGGTAATGCCAATATTCCACCCATACTATGTGCAACAATAATCACTTTTTTTGCAGTCTGCTTCTCGATAATTGCTGCTAAATTTGTAATGTCTTCTTCAAGTACATAAACTTTTTTTGTTAATGAACTCAATCCTGAATTTAGATAGTCAATTGCTAAAATACCAACATTCTTAGGAAGTCTTGTGATTATAGGAACGAAGTTATCAAATGTATCAAAGCCACTTGCACCACTCAAAAAGACTATCAAAGTTTTTCCTGTACGCACCGAAATTTTATAGTTTCACAAATCTGTTTTGAATAATTCATTATGCATACACATCACTACTTTCTAAAAAATATTTAGTACCCTAAAAGCCTCAAAAGCAGACTTTCATCTGCTTCTGAGGCTTATTAAATGAATGATTCTTCTCCATTATTTTACTTAGAAGTCAAAATCTTTTAACTATACTATAATTACTTCATGCTAGTGGATGTCAATGAAAGGCTACTCCAAAATTCATTGTTCTTTGGACTAACATCATAACCCTTAACACGCTTGTTAACAGGTCCCCATGTGTAACTAAATGTATCTGGAGCATAAGCGGCCTGTTTGTTCATATATTGCTGCCATTCCTTGAAGACCTTAACTCTATAGTTTGAGTTCCATGCTTTTGAGCCATTCATTTCATTTAGCAGTTCTGTGTTCTTCTTTGAAACAAAATGCCCCATATTATAGACAGCATCTACACCGTATAATTGCGTGGGTGTTGGCTCAGAGGATAATCCCCATGCAGCTACATAGATATCAATTTTATTTTGAACGGGTTTTTGAAGTGTATCATAAAAACTATTCATTTCCATAAGTTTACCTGAGGCTAAGACAACATGCAGACCAACTTTATGCCACTGTTGCAACATATCCTGATACTCTGCTTTTTGAACAGCTGTGCCTTGCATAGCACCAAAATAAATTGTCAGTTTTTTACCATTAGGTTGTACTCTCCACTTGCCTTTTTTCTTATAACCCGCATCATCGAGAAGCTTATTAGCTTTCTTAATATTCAGTGGGAAACCTACAGCAGATTTATCAAAATATTTCTTAAAAATAGGTGGAATCAAAGTTGTAGCTCTCCATGAAATACCATTACCAAATTTCTTGCTAAGTTGATCTAGGTTAAGAGCATACATCATTGCTTGACGCAATTTTACATTTGCCATTTTTGAATTCTTATCCATAACATTCTTCTGTTTTTTCGTATCATAATGTCCTAGATTAAATCCAAAGTAACTGTATGATAGACCAGGTTGACCAACTGCTGCATAGCCCTTTTGACTCTTTAATTGTTTGTAATCTTGACCGCTTAATCCGCCTAATACAAAATCGTATTTCTTAGTTTGGATAGCTTTTACAATATTACTTGTTGAAACAACATTAACAACAATATTTTTAATAGATGGTTTCTTACCATAATAATAAGGGTTCGGTGTCCATGATGTAGATTCACCTTCAACTACTTTATTTAATTTATAAGCACCTGTAAAGATTGGACTCTTACGCAACTTCGCAGATGAAGCTAGTTTAGCAATTGGAATATCCTTTATATATTCATAAGGTTCGACTGTACCCCAAATGAATGAATTTCCAGAATATTGCATGCTTGGTGACATACGGCTGAAATGTATAACAACTTTTTTACCATTTTGCCCATTCGGATATGTAAATCCTGAAATCGTACTTGATTTTCCATTATGGTATTCTGACATACCCTTTATGGCTTCAAAGTCTGAAGAGTACTGCGAAGAAGTTGTCTTAGGGTTCGCAATCACCTCATAAGCATATTCAACATCTTTTGCAGTAACTGCCATTCCATTTGACCACTTCGCATCTTTTCTGATCGTTATAGTTGCAGTTTTGGACTTCCTACTTAATTTAAGGTTTGCTAACCCACCATCAATAATTTTATAATTGTTATCAACATTAAATAAAGAGTCTCCTCCACCTGGTGAAAACACATCCTGATCCTCCATATTATCTTGTAAAATAGGATCAGTAATTCCCTCAAATGGAGAATCATTTGCTTCTGCAACTTTCAATGTACTTTTGCTGTTTGCTGAAGCATTGGTTTTTGAAGTATTATTAAAGGCTGCTTTTAAATTCACTTGCGTTGTACTACTTGAATTTGAACTACTTGAGCTTGAACAAGCAGTCAAAGTTAACCCCATTAACATTGACGCAGCTACTGCTATTATTTTTTTCCCCTTACTACTATGCATGAACATTCCTCCCATATTAACATTAAGAACCAATTTGTGCCACATACTAAACGAACCACCTCCCCAATTTATAATTAATTCTATTTAGAATGGCGCTGAGTCGAATCGGCTGAACGTCTAATAACTTGACCTATGTAACTAATAGCCAAACATAAAATAATAATCTCAAGAGCTGCCGGAAGCCAAGTCCACCAATACTGTGTTATGTTATTCGGATCGTTCGCATTTGCAATTAATGAACCTAACGATGGTGTATTGTCTGGCAATCCAAATCCTAAATAGGAGAGCCCTGTTTCTACCCCAATATTTTCAGCAAAAGAAAGTGTTGTATCAATTATTATTAAAGAAGAAATATTAGGCAATATGTTCAAAAAAATTATCTTCCATGAACTTGTTCCAGATGTCTTTGAGGCAGCAACGTAATCCTTCTTTGCCTCCGAAAGCGTCCTAGATCTAATCAATCTTGATGTACCAAGCCAATAAAAGAAAGAAAATATTAATGTCAAAGTTACAGCATTATACTTATCAATAATTGTCACTAAAACAATAATCATCATTGTCATAGGTAACATCATCATAAAATCGTACACACGTTGCATAGTCCAATCAATAAAACTTCCAAAATAACCTGAAATAAGTCCCCAAGCAATTCCCCATGTTGAAGAAATTAAAGTTAGTCCGATCGCAATACCTATCGAATTTCTTGAACCAACAACTAATTCTTTAAAGATAGATCTACCACTGGTATCACTGCCTAAGAAAAATCCATCTTGCAGAGGCGGAGTTAAATAATCCATTATGTCTGTCTTCATTAAATCATTGACATTTATAAAAAAAGAATAGATTATAACAAATAATATAAAGCCAACAACTAAAACTAAAGCAACAAGTGCTGGTTTATCTTCTTTAAATTCTCGCCACAGAATTTTTCCTGCAGATGGTGCAGCACTTTTTTCAGCATCTTTAGTCAATCTGCTCAATTCTTTAGAATCAATCTCTTGAATAAATTTATCATTCATTGATTAACCTCCTTACTTGATTCTTATTCTTGGATCAACAATGCCTAAAATAATATCCGAAAGCAAGGTGCCTAACAAATTCAATATTCCAAATAACAACACTAAAGCAGTTATAACAGTATAATCTCTATAACTAATTGAATTTATGAATAAAAGACCCATCCCGGGATACGAGAAAATACTTTCAGTAAAAATTGATCCATTGAGCAAGCCCGTTATTGAATACCCACCAAATGCAGCAATAGGTAAAAGAGAATTTCTCAAAATATGATTTTTATATATTTTTTTCTCTGGTACGCCTTTAGCTCTGGCGGTTTTTACATAATCTGAGTGTTTAGCATCAATAACTTCAGATCTCAAATATTGAACAATATTAACAGTTCCAAACAAAGCACCCAATAAACCAGGAAGTATCATATGATATAGTCGAGAGCCAAGCCCGCTGAAAAAACCATTTGAGGTAGCAGAAATCGACCCAGTTGTAGGAAACCAATTTAATACGTATCCAAAAATCCAAAGGCCAACGACTAAAATAACAAAGAAAGGAATACAGAAGGTCACATAAGTATAAATCCTTATTATAGTATCAGGTAATTTACCTTCATTCTTGCCTGCGTAGACACCCAACGGTATAGCAATCAGGTATGTCAAAACCATAGTGAAGATGGAAAGCCATAATGTATTGATTGCTCTTTCCCCAATTAATGTAGACACTGCTTCGTGATATTGATAACTTTGTCCTAAATCTCCATGAAATAGATGCACTACCCAATTCCAATACTGTTGATACCAAGGATCATACAACCCATTAATTTGCATTAGATGATGAATTTGTGCTGGGCTACTTCTTGGATTGATAGAACCGGTAAATGGATCACCTGGCATCATTTTAGCTAGTACAAAAACTAAAATACTTAACAAAATAACTTCAGGAATCATTATAAGAATTCTTCTTAAAATAACTTTCCACATTATTTAGCCACCTCCTCAAAAAGTTTAATATTATTATCAGTAATAAACTCAGGGGACAAAGCAACATAGTGACTTTCTGATACTCTTTTTAGCGGATAAGGGGCTCCCTCTTTCGTATAATATAAATCTCTTTTTTCATTAAATTCCTTTTCTATATGAATTCTTTTTTCCTTATTCACACTTCGAGAGGTTACATCAATCTTAGGTATTGCAGCTAAAAGTCTTTTAGTATAAATATGTAGTGGGTTCTCATAAATATCCTTTCTTGTACCAATTTCAACTAGTCTTCCTCGATTCATAATTGCAATTCGATCACACATATGACGAACAACACCTAAATCATGGGATATGAATAAATATGATATTCCGAATTCTCTTTGAATTTTTTTTAGAAAGTTCAACACTTGCGCCTGTACAGATAAATCCAATGCTGACACAGGTTCATCTGCAACTATCAACTCAGGATTAGTAGCAACAGCACGCGCAATGCCTATTCTCTGCCTTTGGCCTCCCGAAAACTGATGAGGATATTTATATAATGCATCAGAGTCTAATCCGACAATTTCTAGTAACTTAAGAACCTTTATCTTTTCTTCATCTGCTGACAACTTTTCAAAATTACGAAGAGGCTCTGCAATTATTGTTTCAATTCTTTTTCTAGGATTAAGACTAGACATTGAATCTTGAAAAATCATTTGTACATTACGATTATAATCACGTCGACTTTTTCTACTCTCTCTTACAATATTTTGGCCGTGGAAAAGAACACTCCCTGACGTAGCTCCCTCTAATCCAACAAGAGTTTTCCCAATTGTCGTTTTACCTGATCCAGATTCACCCACCAATCCAAAAGTTTCTCCCGCTTTTATTTCGAAGGAAACTCCATCTACAGCCTTGACGTTATCTACAATTCGATTCCAAAAACCACTTCTTACAGGAAAATGTACTTTTAAATCTTTGACTTCTATTAAATTCATCAACACCCCTCCTTTTCAATACACTATTCATCTGGAAAATAAAAATACTTATAACAACTGCACCTTACCTCATGTCCTTTTTCCACCTCATGCATCATAGGCTCCTCTTCATGTTGTGAAGTGGGAATCCATGGAATCCTCGGAGCAAATGCATCACCATGATCCGGCAGATTTTCTAACGAAGGTACACTTCCAGAAATAACATATAAATCATCATTGATCCCATCATTTTGAGGCATAGAACGGAGCAATGATCTTGTATAAGGATGCTGAGGATTATTAAAAATTTGCTGCACTGTACCTTTTTCAACAATCTGTCCAGCGTACATAACCGCTACATTATCAGCCGTTTCAGCAACTACACCCAAATCATGCGTAATTAGAATAACTCCACTATGATTTTCATGTTGAATATCTGAAATCAAATCTAAAATTTGGGCTTGTATCGTAACATCCAATGCTGTTGTCGGTTCATCGGCAATTAATAAATCTGGTTTACAAGCTATGGCAATTGCAATAATCACACGTTGCCTCATTCCACCAGATAATTCATGAGGAAACATGTTTGCAACTCTTTTAGGATCAACAATTCCGACTTGATCTAATAACTTAATAGCTTTTTCGTCTTTCTCTGACGCTGAAAAATCAGTATGATGAGGCTGTGACATAACTAGCCTCTGTATAAGCAAATAGGACGAGAAACCGAATTTTG
>NZ_JQAR01000030.1:14678-27234 GCF_001437155.1 Liquorilactobacillus mali | reverse complement strand
CTTGCGTACGCTCGATAATCATATCACGCTCCATCTCCGCAACCGATAGCAAAGTTCGCAAGATGTGTACAAAATGTTCATTGCTTGTCTACCGGAGAATCGTGCGTTAAAAAGCGGGATCGAAACTGCAAAGGTTCAACTTTTTACGCGAGAACAAGCGCTTCAGGTGCCCTTATCGCTACAACGCAATTTGCCGGCCGACATTGAGATGGCATTTGACGCACATACGGCTAGTCACTGGATGACAAAGTTTGATTGAGTTTAAAAAGATAATACTTTGATAGCCAAGTAAAGGGCATGGCAACAGAAAAGAGTTTATTTCCCAGTGATGAACACGGAAATAAACTCTTTTTGATTTGGCCGATGACTGGTTACTTTAATAGAAGGAAGGCTTATCGCCTTGGGTGTTAGGTTGGTCAACGCCAAGTGAAGCACCGATGTGTTTGCTTGGATCGTTAATCAGCTTGACGACGAAGTCAGCGATGCTGCGCCGAGAGACTTCTGTGCCCTTAAATGGCTCGCCTTTTTCCGTTAATTCATAACTGACAATGTTTTTATTGGAAAGCCAAGCTGGCCGAATGATCGTATATTTTAAGTCAGAATTTTCAATGACTTTGGCGGCTACGGCGTAGGTTTCAAGATAACCACCATCAAGCATTTGATGATTCCACTTGCCAAAAGCGCCGGGGACTTCATCGTAAATTCCCAACGTCGAAATCCAAATCAATCGACTCACACCTGCAGCATCCATCGCTTTCACGACGGATTTTGCCTGATCTTCAATTCCCTTGTTGCCAAGGTTGGCATAGACAACGTCAATGCCAGCAAGCGCCTTGGTCAACTTGGCGGTGTCGGTGACATCCCCGTCAATCACCGTCTCCCGTTGCGGATTGACGTCTTGCAGCCGCCCGGCATTGCGTAGAAACAAACTCAGGTGATGATCGGTTTCTTTCAGCAACTGATGCCGCGCTAACGTTGCAATTTGCCCGTGTGCGCCTAAGATCATGATATTTGCCATTTGAATCTTCCTTTCTTGTTCCCAATACAGTTTTATTGTAACACCGGTATTTGTGGGCGGAACGATCAAAAAAGCCCGCGAAGAAATTCGCGGGCTTCCTTCTGGTCAAGTGCTGTCCGGTGTTGTTGGCCCGGGCATATGGTTTATCTTGTCATCAAAGCAATTAACGAAACTTCGACAGAGGGTGAGCTTTGCCGAAACATTGGGGAATGATAAACCCCTGTGACCAGAAGTGATGCTATTTTGCGCTGTTCGTTGCTTGATCCTGAATTTTTTCAAGTTGCTGGTATTGGCTGGTCATCCAAGTCCGATAGTTTTTGCCTTTAGGTAATGTCTCGGTCACTTTCAAAACCGGCACATTATTTTGTTCAGCTAATTTGACGAGTTGATTGACAGTCTTTGAGCTTGCTTGGATGTTATTGACAAAGAAGGCAATTTTCTTTTCCTTAATATCGGTTTCGATACCATGGATATCTTTTGCGCTGTAGTCTGTGCCGTCTTCGGTTGACTTCGAGAAGTGATCGTCATTGACTTTGTAGCCCAGATAATCGAGCGCGTACCCAAAGACAGGTTCGGAGACATCAACGAGTTGGCCATTTACTTTCGACTTCAACTTGTTGATCAAAGTATTGAGATCGTCCAGTGAAGCGATGTATTTTTTTGCATTCGCCTTGAAGGTCGCTTTGTCGGCTGGATCTTTCTTGGCAAACTTATCAGCTAAGGTATTGGCCAGTTTTGGCATGGTTCGCGGATCGTACCAGATATGTTCGTTGTCTCCTTCCTTTTTAATCTTAACAAGAATTTAGCGGCTATGTTCGTTTTTAAGGGCCTTATTTCTCGTTTCTAGCGGTTTTAAGACTGTTTATATAATTTATACCAAAGGAAAAATAAAAAGCCCTCAGCAGGCTCTTAGAGGGCTAAATGACGAAACCTGGACGATTAATAATATCTTCTTGTCTTTTTTGCAAAATATAAGTGTATAAGGAATCATACAAATTCTTTTTAATCTCGTCAGGTTCATTGACAGAAGCTTCAAGCAATTCTTGAATATCAATTTGCCAAGGATCAGCAAGCATTTCATCAATTGGTTTTAATACTTTCTTTTCGTCAATCTTAATGACTCCTAACATCAAAATAATGCTTTCAGTTTAAATTCACAGATCTTACAACACCGTTATTCAAAATTTGTTACCAAGCTTATAAAAATTCTCTGCACAAAGCAATTAAAAAATTTTGGCTTAAAACAGCGTAATCTGCAACACTTTTTAAATATTTAAAACATAACAATCTTAGTTAGGTGCAAACATAAATTGAATTAAAAATACAGTCAATTCAACAACGGCAAAAACTGATTTCATGGTTATCAGCAGACCGAGTAAAACGAGGTCAATGCGCAGTTATACCCTTGACGCTTGTCAAGGGTAGATTTAATCCCCATTTTGATGGGGTTTATTTGTATTAGAAGGCTAACGCCAACTATCAAAAACCTAGAGTTAAATCTTAAGATTAATCAATCACATTACGAAGGATCCAATGACTATAAGCAAGACGAGCACCGGGAGTTATTACTTCAACTGTTTTTGTTCATTATAGAAATTACGGTAAGCTAAATAGCACGCAATGATTGACCCCAAACTAGTCGCTGATAAGAGCATGAACGTGACCATAATTTGATACTTAATGGCCCGTACTGGATCGACCCCCGCAAAGATCAAACCGGACATCATCCCTGGCAGACTGACTAGACCCACAGTCTTTGCCGAATCAATGGTTGGTGACATCCCCGTACGAATCGCCTCACGCACGATGGCAATCGAAGCATCAAGTAGACCAGCCCCTAACGCCAACCGTTCAAGCACACCTTGCCGCTGGTCATGAAACTGACTATTGAGGCTGCGATAAGCCAGCCCAATTGCGACCATTGAATTCGACGCAATCATACCAGAAATGGGAATCATTTGCGATGGCACAAACTTAATCGCACCAGATAGCACGAGGACGCCGAGTGTTACCCCCGTACTAACAAAAATGGCTAATAACGAAATGGCTAATGCATGGTCAATCCCCGGCCCCCGTTTTTTCGCATTCCAAGCCGCATTGAAGATAATGAAGCCCATCATCGCCAGCGTTAGCCACAAATTGTTGACTCGGAAAATATACTTTAGCAAGTAACCCACGATAAATAGTTGTACAACAGCCCGCACGACACCAATGACGATGTCCCTATCCAAGCCAAGTTTCTGCCACAAACTAATTCCTAACGCGACGAGCACTAACATTGCCGCCAAAAATAGCGACGTATTATTAACTGCTAAATTCATGCGTGTACCTCCAATCTGCCAGCAACCACTTTCGCTAATTGATCTGCCGCATCAATCTCTGTCGCGTCATGAGTAATCATGATCGTTGTCACGTGATCCTGCTCATTTAACTGTCGTAACCAGGCGTGCACGATTTGCTTATTATTTTCATCCAAACCAGCTGTCACCTCATCTAATAACAACACTTTTGGTAAGAATAAGATGTTGCGAATCAGCGCGACCCGCTGCCGTTCACCACCGGAAAGCTCGATAATCGGCTGATGCAGGGTTCGTTCGGACAGCCCAACATTATTTAACGCCGTTACCACTCGTTGCGTATCCATGACTTGCTTACGAATTTGGTACGGGAAAGCTAAGTTATCTGCCACCGTCTCACCAAATAACGTCGGTTGTTGGAAACAATATGAGACTTGCCGCCGATACATGATTGGGTCATAACTTTCAATCGGCTGCCCATCAAAAATCAAGGTCCCACTTGTTTTAGAAATCATGGCCGCAATGATCCGTAATAACGTACTTTTCCCACCACCGGATGGTCCCGTCAATGTAATATGAGCCCCAGCTGGAATCTGCCAATCAACATCATGTAAAATATGTTGATCAGCGATTTGATAATTAACTTTTTCTAAACTAATCAATGAATTCATATGCCATCCCCGATTACTAATTTATAATCATTATAATCTGACTGTTAGGCTATGCGTGATAAAATTTCGTTTTCTTCCTCCAAAATAGCGAGGCGCTTCTCTAGTTGCTTGACGTCTTTTAACGTCTTTGACTGACCCTTGATCATGATTGGGGTAGCTTGTTTAACCCAAATAGCAATAGAATCTTTCGACGGAACAAATTCTTCTGCTAATGATTTAAGTGAACGGCCTTCTTGGTGAAGTTTAACCAATGAATCTTTGAAATCTTGTGAATAACGAATTGGCATAAAAATACTCCTATACTTTCATTTTACGGACTGAATAAAATAGTCCATTTTTTTAGTATAAGAGCATATCTGTTTGATGTATTAATACACGAACCTGTGTAGCCATTGGCAAAGCCATATGAATCATACCTGAGTCAAAGTGTTCCGTATAACTACGGAGGAGTTCTAATTGAACTTTTAATTTATCATTATTTTCCTTGATCGATCGTTTTTGTCTAGACATACGTTTTCTCCTATATAGGGAGTATTATATCATTTTATAAAGAAAACAACCCCCATTATCTAACCGGTAGATAATGGGGGCTGTTTTAATAGGTTTTCACAGGGGCGATTTGGAACTTATAGACCCTCAAATTTACTATTAGAGCAGATTTTTTAATTATTCGTAATGGCTCCATGCTGCATAAATATAGACCCTTTTTAATGCTTCATCTACACGATAAACTACCCGGTGTTGCGCATTTAGTCGTCTTGAATATAATCCGCGACTAGCTGGCTGTAACTTTTCAAATGATTGTGTCGGCTGGTAAGGATCCTCTTTTAGAATAGCGACTGTTTTTAAAAACTGCGTTTTTAGGTTCGATTTCTTTAATTTTTTCAGATCACTTTTAGCAGAATTCTTGATTTCAACTTGATAACTACTCATAGATTATCCCAGTCAAGGTCATCAACGTTAGTAAAACCACTATCATCATCTTCACGTTCACGGATTTTAGCCAATGTTCCGGTATTTTCCAAGTATAAGGTTTCAGTGATTGAATCCCAGTCTTTTTTAGAAATAATAATTGCTGCCTGGTCCTCGTCCCCATTAGCTGGCGTGATTGTAACCGGCTTTTTTTGCTGGTTAATATCTTTCAAAATCTGGTAAAGATTTTGTCGTGCTTTAGTTGGCGTATAGTTTTCCATTTCGCTCACCTCTATAGTAAATTATAACGTACGCCATCCACGTACGCAAGCGCTTATCCATATAAACAATATTTTAAGGGGGCATGTTCCAAATAGCCCCTCAAAAACATTGAAAGAATAACCCCTAATATCTATAATGTAGATATTAGGGGTTATTTATGCTTATTTCAAATAAAAAGACGCCCGAATTCAGCTATTGATTCAATATTTCATGAGACCCAGTGGCTACCAACAACAAAACTAATTCATTATGATCTAGCTGATAAATAACAATCCAGCTATCATAGTTTTTACCATAACTTCCATACCTAGCAGGGTGAAATTCACGATAGCCACGCCATTTACCCTTTTACGCATGATCTTTGATCCGTTTCAAAATAAGTGTATCTTGTTCCATAATTGCTTTTAAACAAGGTTTCAAGACAGTTATCGGAAAGTGCTTTTTCACTAATTTTTTTAATTCGCGTTCGAAAGACTTGGTCTGTTTAATTTGCATCTAACTTATCGATCCAATCATCAAAGTCGGCCAGTGAGCCAATGTTTTTCACCTGACCAGTTTCTGCTTCTTTTTTAGCAGTCAAAGCCTCTGGAGAATCTAAAAAGCTAATCAAACGAACTTCATTGTTAGCCGCCTTAACCAAGGATAAGCGAATATACTCAGAAACAGTTAATCCTTGTTTTGCTAAATTAGCTTTGGCTCGTTCACTAATATCGGGTGTTACACGAGTTGAAACTGTCTTATTTTTAATAATAGCATTACTCATAAGCTTCCTCCTTCTATGTTTACTATCGTATTACAATTATTGTATTGTGTTTTTATCATTACTGCAACTATTTAATTTTCAAATAGCCCCTCAAAAACATTGTTAAAATAAGCCCTAAATTGTGGGACTAAATTGAATTGTTAATCGTTGATTAGTTGCCTGAGCGATCTCAGATAATACTTTAGTCGAAGCATTCATTGATCCATTTTCAATTCTAGCAATGGTTGATTGTGGTTTACCAATTAGACTAGCAAATTCACGTTGACTCATACCCATATTTTCACGGAGATCACGAACTTTAATCGCTACCTCTAAGTTGATATTTTCCTGTTCAACGAACTTTGCAAAATCAGGATTATTTTTACTTCTTTCAGCAACATATTCATCAATTTTACTCATTGTTGATCCTCCTTGTTAAAATACTGGCTTCGTCGATTCCGAGCAATCTTCTTTTCACTCTCTGGTGTTTTTTGCGTTTTTTTAGTGAACGCATTGGTGATTAAGTACTGAGGCCCTTGTACTTGGAAATAGATAGCTCTCTGAATATTTGAAGCCCTCTTAGAGCGAATCTCATAGAGATTGTTTTCTAGTTTTTTAACCCATAATTGACGTTCTGCGATAATTAGACCGTTATTTTCAATATTTTGAATGGTCGCAATTAATTTGGCAGCGTCTTTATCAGGTAATTGATCCAAAAATTGTTTAAATTCATTCCAGTCATAATAGTCAAATTCTATTTTTTTCATATTTATATGATAGCTTATTCGCTATCAAAAGGCAAACATTTTATTTTGCAACTCCTTGGTACAAGCGGAAGTGTGAAATTCACACTTCCGCTTGTACCAAGGGATTACGTCTCCAACAACGAGGTGATTTATATGCAGCAAATTGTCCTGCCAATCAAAGATTCGAATGTACTTAAAGAGGTTCAAGATACGTTACTCAATAATTTCAAAGCTGGCCGGCGTAACTATACTATTTTTCAAGTTGGTAAAGCTACGCTACTAAGAGTCAGTGACGTTATGTGCTTAAAACAGGCCGACATTTTTAATCCGGACGGTTCTATCAAACAAAATGCATTTATTCACGACCGAAAAACTGGTAAACCTAATACCTTGTACCTTAAACCGGTTCAAACAGAGCTCTTATTGTATCGTCAATGGCTGCTTGATCATAAGCTAGAATCTGAATGGCTCTTTCCTTCTATTCAACACCCAGAACGTCATATTACAGAAAAACAATTTTACAAAATCATGAGTAAGGTTGGCAATCTGTTAGGAATTAATTATCTAGGTACTCATACCATGCGTAAAACCGGGGCTTATCGCGTTTACACGCAATCTAATTACAATATTGGCTTGGTCATGCACCTATTGAATCATTCTAGTGAAGCTATGACTTTAGCTTATTTGGGCTTAGACCAGGCCAGTACCGAAACTATGCTGGATCAAATTGATTTCGGTTAGTTTTCTTTGAGTTTTTAGTTGTTGCCGAAGGCAACTTCTGAGACAGATTTTAAGCGCAAACCCCCACTAAATTTTTGTGGGGTGTAAATGCGCATTGACCTAGTTTCACTTGGCCTGCTGATAACCACAAAATCAATTTCCGTCGTTGTTAAATTGAATGTATTTTTAATTCAATTTATGCTTGTACTTAACTAAGTTTGTTATGTTTTAAATACTTACAAAGTGCTGAGGAAAGGCACAATCCTATTTTATTCATTCGACTTCCAAAGCAAAAAGTCCACACCCAATAAAGTGCTCCATAATTGTTAGACAAGAAATCTAACAGTTATGGAGCACTTTTTCTATGGTCAAATATAGTTCAGAATTAAAAGCAGAAGTCGTTAGTGAATATCTTCAAGGTGACATTAGTATCAGTCTTCTTTCAAAGAAACGTAACTTGCCTCGAATACAAGTAGGTAGATGGATACAAAACTTTCGTTTGAGCGGCGCAGACGCTCTTAAACGAAGAAGAGTTAAACGAAGTTTCTCAGTTGAGTTTAAAGTTGATGTGATAAACTACTATCAAACTCATGATGAAACTTTAGCCGAAGTATCCGCAAAATTTGATGTTAATTCTTGTCAAATCAGTCTTTGGAGGACAGCCTTCAATCAGTATGGTATAGAAGCCTTGAAGCCTCATCCGAAAGGCAGAAAAACCAAAGTGAAACATAATAAAAAGAAATTACGTAAGTTAGTAAACAAGAACGAAATCGATCAACTTCGTGAAGAATTGACGAAAAAGAATCAAGAATTATATGATGCAAAATTGGAGAACGAAATCTTAAAAAAATCAATGACCCTGTTCGGAACCTCAAAGGACGAAAGAAAACACAAATAGTTGATCAGATCAGGGTCGAACAAGAGTCTCTTCCGAAATCTAACCGGTATAAAGTCGGCGATATTCTTAAGACCATTGGACTTAAGAAAGCGACTTATCATGATGAACGTAAACGTATCAAAAATTATGTAGATAAGTATGAAGATGTAAAAGTAGAGATACTAAAAATTGCCGAAAGCGGAAGATATCGCGGACGTCTAACCTACGGTTATCGTCGCGTTCAAGAAGAGCTCATTAAATTAGATATCCATCTATCAGACGCCGTAGTGCGTCGTTTGATGGATGAATTAAATGTTCAAGTAAGCCTTTATAACCGCCACAGAAATGGTAGATATTCATCTTATAAAGGTACAGTTGGAAAAGTGGCCCGTAACGTTCTACATCAGCATTTTAATGAAACCGTACCTTTCAAAGTATTACATACCGATGTTACACAAGTACGCTTGGCCGATACTAAGTGGGCTTACGTTTCAGCTATTACTGACGAAGCAAGCAAGGAAGTTTTAGCATTTCAAGTAAGTAATAGTCCTAACAGTAAACTAATTATGGATACACTCGATGAACTCACAGAAAATATTCCGGAAGGAATAAAACCAATAATTCATTCAGATCAAGGTTGGCATTATCAATTGAATTACTATACCGATAAACTCTCTGAAAAAAAATTTATACAAAGCATGTCTCGTAAGGGAAACTGTCTTGATAATGCGCCAA
The DNA here is from genome assembly GCF_001437155.1 of Liquorilactobacillus mali. GTDB lineage: Bacteria > Bacillota > Bacilli > Lactobacillales > Lactobacillaceae > Liquorilactobacillus > Liquorilactobacillus mali_A. Next base: position 18,234 of record NZ_JQAR01000030.1, on the reverse strand, counting down.
TTGAAAGCTTCTTTCATCTTCTTAAAACAGAATGTCTTAATGGATTTCCACAGTGTAAAGATATTGGAGAATTCAAGGAAATCACAAAGAATTACGTCGATTGGTTTAACAATCGACGAATATCACAGAAAACAAAAGTCATGACTCCCTGCGAATACAGGGAACATGCCTTAGCAGTTTAAAAATATTCAATTTTGTCTAACTTTTGTGTTGCACTTTAAACCGCAGAATGTTTGACGACTTTTTTTATATTTTAGAGGAGGATCTGAATTTGTTTGAATGTGTGAATGTATTTAAATCAATTAAATCAAGTTAGCTACTTGCATTAAGATTGGCACAACAATTACGAACAAGACAGTTGATGTTGTAACAAGGTTAGTAGCGTAGTCAACATCACCATGTGATTGATCAACTAGAATAGGTAGGACAGCTAAACCAGGAGCAGCTGATTGAATGATGAATGAGTTTGATTCGATAGTTGGTAATGAAGTACCCATCATTGAACCACCAATAAGAATAATGCTAATCATGATTGCAGGAGCAACCACAAATCTACCTAATAGAGCTAGGATTGTATCACGGTCGAATCTGATTGATTTCAAACCTGCATCGGCTAAGATAATACCGATGTAGATCAATGACATTGGTGTAACGATACCACCGACCATGTCCAAAGTCTTGTTGATCCAGTCAGGAACTGGGATAGCAAGTAGTAAGAAAACAAGTGATACTAAGAAACCAACAAGTGGAGCAGGAAGTAATTTTTTCCAGTTAAAGTCTTTCTTAGCACCCTTTTCAACGGTTGGATCATCACTTGAGATGAAGAAGATACCAACAGCCCAAGTTGAAATTGTATTCATAACATAGTAGATAAGGAAGTAAGGTAAACTCTTAGTTCCAAATAAAGCCATGTTTAGAGGTAAACCGATAAAGATGGTATTAGCATTAACGAATATGTTAATGAAAGTACCACGACGGCCCTTTCTAATACGGAAGACCTTTGTTAAGATCCATGCAATGATGTAACCAATCGTGAAACTGGCGAAGGTAAAGATTAGTCCGCCGGACAAACTTGCTAATTTATCTCTGTTCAAATATTTAAGAACAGAGACGAAGATTGAAGCAGGTAAAGCAATTTTCATAATGATAAATGAAATATTGCCTTTAAATTCGTCGCCTAAACGTCCTGATCCTCTTAGCCAATACCCCAAAGCAATGACAAGAACGATTTCAGCAACACTTTCAAGTGAAGTGATAAATGCAGCCATGAATAAATTCCCCTTTATTTAACAAAAATTTTAATTAATATTTAGGTTCCCACTTAAGATCAGCAACTGCTTTTTTAGCGTCTGTAGCAGTTGTTAATTTTTCGTCAATAGCTTGTTGAGCAACACCATTGGCAACAGTCATACTGAACTTGTCTAGTTGTGAAACTGGAGGAAGAACAGCAGCACCAGGTTGTGTAGGATCAACGATACCACCCAATGAGTGAGCAGCTTTGTTGATCATGCCATCTGAAAGAATCTTAGCATTAACAGCCATAGAACCAAGACCAAGACCTGGGTAAACTAAAGCGTTATTTGCTTGACCGATATGATATGTAACACCATTGTATTCAACGGGTTCAACAGGAATACCAGTAGCAATAAGAGCCTTGCCATCAGTCCATTTCAAAAGGTCTTCAGCCTTAGCTTCAGCAAGCTTTGTAGGATTTGACAATGGGAAGATAATTGGACGTTCTGTATGAGCGGCCATTTCCTTGATAACAGCTTCTGTAAAGGTACCAGGTTGTGTTGAAGTACCAACAAGAATAGTAGGGTGAACAGCTTTAACAACAGCTTCTAAGTTTGTTAATTCATCAGCATTAGCAAATTCACTACGTTTTCTTGTAAATGGCTTTTGTTCTGGTGTTAAATCTTCAGTATCATCGAACAAAAGACCTTGTTTGTCGACTAGGTAGAAATGTTTTCTAGCTTCATCTTCAGAAAGTCCTTCTTCAACCATTGCATCGAAGATTCTCTTAGTAATACCAGCACCGGCAGTACCAGCACCAAATGATAGATAAACTTGATCTGTAAGTTTTTCCTTGGAAATATTCAAAGCACCAAGAATACCAGCAAGAGTAATAATACCTGTACCTTGAATGTCATCATTGAAGGTAAGAATATTATCTTTGTACTTATTTAAGATGTTAGCAGCATTGCTACGGCCAAAGTCTTCAAAGTGAAGATACATATCAGGGAATAAGTTTTCAGCAGTTTCAACAAATTTGTCAACGAAGTTGTAGTAATTGTCGCCAGTAACACGTTCGTGATGATTACCCATGTATAGATCATCAGCTAATAATTCTTTTCTGTTTGTACCTACATCAAGGACAACAGGAAGAACTGATTTAGGATCAACACCAGCAGCAGCTGTGTAAACCATTAATTTACCAACAGAGATGTCAACACCTTGAACACCCCAGTCACCAATACCAAGGATACCCTCACCATCAGTAACAACGATTAACTTGATATCGCGACCAGCAGATGCATTCTTCAATGATGCTTCAATATCATCTTGATCATCGATTGATAAGAAAGCGGCATTTTGTGGATCTAAGAAGAGGTGACTGTAGTTTTCAATTGTGTCAGCGATTGTTGGATCATAAACAACTGGCATAAATTCATTAACATGTTGACTGAATAACTTGTAGAATAAAGTAACATTTTCATTGAAAAGATCCATCAAATACATTCTCTTAGCCAAGAATGTATCCTTATTAGAATAGTTTTCATAAGCTTGTTCGACTTGTTGATCCAAAGTTTGCACGAATGGTGGCAACAAACCTTCGATGTGATTTTCTTTTCTTTCTTCCTTAGTAAAGGCAGTACCTTTATTTAAGAAGTGATTGTTTAATAGATCTAAACCCTCATATTTCATAAAATGATTCCTCCTAATTTAATTTTCTAACCATAATCACATTATAATAAAAAGTATGATTTGTTATATCAATATATATAAACATAATTTTCATATATTGAATTTATAGAAAATATTAACTTAGCATATTTTTTTTTATATATTGTTTTCTTAACTAACTTTTAAGGAGTATCATAGACATAATAAAAAATATAGTCAAATATATTAACTTGGTAGATTGCAAATTTAATCCGAATTTTTTGACAAATTGGTCAGCATGACCTGATAAGGTGTTTGCCGGTCAAGTATTTTAAGTGGTCTCTGATTAATTTCGAGTAAGGTGGTTTTCAAGCCTTGAGCACTAATGTGCTCAAAATAAGTCCCCTTAGGATAAAAATAGCGTAAGTTCCGATTAAATCGTTCATTACTGCCGCGCTCAGCTGGCGTATAAGCATGGCAGTAATAGGTCTTAATACCGTATTGTGCTTCAAGTGATACTAGACCGCTAAACTCAGTGCCACGGTCCACCGTAAAACTATGCACCGGGCCATTAAAAGTTGCTAGAAACTTATTTAGGGCTTCATTAACAGTCGCTGTCGTCCGGTTTTTTAATCGGTAGGCCCAAAGGAAACGTGATTTGCGATCGATTAAG
>NZ_JQAR01000030.1:14030-14424 GCF_001437155.1 Liquorilactobacillus mali | reverse complement strand
TTGATTAATCATCATGGGACGCTGTTCAATTGATCGCCCCAAAGATTGATTATATTTAGAACGTTGGTCAACGTTACGCCGTTGGCGCACGCCATGTTCAGGCAAATCATTTAAAGAAAACTCAATTTTCCCTTGATTTAACCAATTATAAATTGATTTAGTCGCTAGTTTAAATTCGTGAGCTATCATTTCTGGTGACCAACTTAGCCGTAAATGGTTTAAAATTATTTGCCTTAATTTGTCATTCAATTTAGTCTTTCGGCCACATCGTGACCGCTTGTATTCGGCATCTGTTTGTGCTAATTCAGCCTGATAAGGTTCACATCGAGCTAATTCATAAGAAATTGTGGCAGGTGATCGTTTTAGGCGATCGCTCATTTGGATATTGGACAGG
>NZ_JQAR01000030.1:7085-13802 GCF_001437155.1 Liquorilactobacillus mali | reverse complement strand
AAGGAAGCTGATCTTTTTTGTCCGAACAGCGTTCGGATTAATTTTACAATCTACCCAATAGACAAAATTTAATTAACGGGGAGGTATATGATGTCTCAACAGATTGTACTGCCAATTAAAGACTCTAACGTCTTAAAAATGGTACAAGACACCTTATTAGATAGTTTTCGGGCGGGTCGCCGTAACTACACTATCTTTCAAGTCGGCAAGGCCACCTTGCTGCGGGTGAGTGATGTGATGACGTTAAAGAAATCCGATGTCTATAATCCAGATGGCTCTGTTAAACACACGGCCTTTATTCATGATAAAAAGACCGGTAAAGCAAATACACTATATTTAAAGCCCGTGCAACAAGACTTGTTGCAATATCATGATTGGCTGGTCCAAGAAAACATCAATTCGGATTGGTTATTTCCTTCAACGGCCCATTCAGACCGTCATATCACTGAGAAACAATTTTATAAGGTGATGGCACGAGTTGGTGATCTATTAGGCATTAATTATCTAGGGACCCATACGATGCGCAAAACCGGTGCTTATCGCGTCTACACGCAATCAAATTATAATATTGGCTTAGTCATGAATCTGCTCAATCATTCCAGTGAGGCGATGACTTTAGCTTATTTAGGCTTAGACCAGGCTAGTACCGAAACGATGCTGGATCAAATTGATTTTGGATAATTTTTATTATTCTAAATTTTTCAAGATTAGTCTACCCTCAAGCAACATTTTGTGCATCAAATTTTCTCCCTTTTCATTATGAAATGTTGTTCCATACTCAGACATAAGTTTAGAAACAGAATTAAATTGAGCCCTTTTTATTTCTTGTTCTTTACTTTCGTCATAAATAGAATAATAAAACACCAAGGTAACGTCATTATCATAAATAGAATAATAATCAAAAATCGATTGAAAATATGAGTAATCAGCTGGAGCAAGTGAATGACCATAGAAAACTATATTTTTAACATTTTGGGGTAATAATTTATCTCGTTTTTCACTTGCTAGAGTCATGATGCGGTAAGTTTTTGTAAATCTAAATATTGGACTATTAGGGCCTATACTTTTGGAATCAATCCCAATTATTGGATGATCTTCAAGTCTTCCATGTATATTTTGCGTTATATTACATGAGGAGTCGTTTGTACAGGGAGTTGTATAGTTAAAGGACAACAAATTATAGCATTCATTATGCGATAATTCTTTTAATAACTGTTGACTCTTTTCTTTATACTTTTCATCTTGTAGTGCTATTAAATAATCATTGAAGCTTTTTTCAAATTTATTTAATTCGTCAAATAGAAAGTCGTAAAGATATCTTTCGGAATGTTTTTCAATATCATACTTTAAATTATTTAACAAAACAAATAATAAAACCAATGTTTCGTGGTCTGCTGTGAAATTTTCTTTCAACTCATCAAATTCTTCAACAAATGACTTTTCAATAGATAATCTGGGTCTTAAATATTTAAACCTAACTATCATATCTAAAGATTTTTCAAGATCGAGTTCAGGATGTGTTTTATGACTGTTTATCGTTAATAGGTTGTTTAGAAAGTATTCTACATCTGCCCAGTTATTAAGTTTTTCTTTGTGAAAATAAAAATAAAAATCCCAAAAAGAAATATTATTATCATTAAAATTAATTTTAATGTTATCGTTCAAGTTTCCAAAATTTCTTGAAAAACCAGCGATATATAAAACATCAGCTTGTAAAATTTCTGTATTCGTACTTGGGTCATTAAATTCTGCATTCATTTTGCCTAATGTTTTAACCATATCAACTTTGCTATTATAATAATCTTCAAACTTAGATTTCAAATCGCATTTCAAATCAAATCCATTTCCTATAACCAATAATCGTGATACTACATTCTGAGTCACAAAAAGACTTCTTTCTATAATTAAGAATAGAGAAATTATTCTCTTCACTTATAATATAAAGAACTAATTAGCGCTGAGACATATTAATTTTTCAAAATATATTTTGAAGATCTTCCCTTGCCAATAAGTTTTACCCGATGACTTTTCTTCAATTCACTAAGAGCTCGTTTAATTGTTATATCACTGTATTGCGGAATCAAGGCCGTGAGCTCACTTCTAGACAAAGGTTTTAATTCTTGTGTCAATGTTTTAAGAATTAAATCCGCCGCAGATACTGGTTTGTCTTGTACTAGGTTGAGCCGATCATTAAGATTGCGGTATGCTTGCAAAATGACGCCCAAGAAATAATCTAAAAAGGGCGCGTAGTCGTTCTGGTTATTTTGCCAATTTAAAGAACTCTGTTTGAGAACTTCATAATAGGACTGCTTAGTTTTCTCAATTAGGTTTTCCAGGCTAATATACTTTCCAACGTTAAGTTGTGCTTGGTACATTGTTAGCAGCATTAACAGTCTCGACATACGGCCGTTACCATCACGAAACGGGTGAATCAAAACAAAATCAAAGATAAAGGCGCCCAATAAAATTAGTGGTGAAAAAGTTTGCTGATCGACTGCTAAATTATAATTGATACAAAGTTCCTGAACCAATTTCGGAGTTAAATACGCTGCTGGTGGTTGGAAACGGACTTCCTGCCTACCGTCCGCATATTTGGTAATGATTTGATTATCAGAATCTTTGAATTGACCACCCCAGGTGCTGTTGGTGTAACCAAACAAACGTTTATGCAGCGTTAAAATTGAACTGCTGTTAATCGGAATATATGCATATTGTTCATGAATTAAAGCCAATACGTCCCGATAACCCGCAATTTCTGCCTCACTGCGATTACGCGGCCTAGTTTTTTGATGAACCAATTGTTTTAAACGAGTGTTACTAGTATAAATTCCCTCAATACGATTAGAAGCATCAGTACTCTGGACTTTAGCAACATTAACCAAGTGATCTAAGGCTTCTTTATAGGTGATTGGCGTAGCCGATAAACGTCCTTTAAATTCATAAATTTGGTTTAATTTGTCATTCATTGAAGCAGTTATGTCTAAATTGTTTAAAGCTTTATAATCAAATTTTTTCAGGATCATCTCACTCCTTTCGGTATCATTCTACGCCATTTGATACCGAAATCATATAAATGATACTGATAAAGTAAATAATATCTTTAATGGCATTGATTATAATCAAGCTAGTTAGCTTGCGCTGTTTGCGCAAAACTCGGTCTGAAGGGCTCCTGCTGAAGGCATACTTATGATGCAAAATCATTCGGCCGACAGCCCCCGTCTGGCATGCGGGTTGCTTGCCAAATTAAAATAACCCCCAACATCTATAATTTAAATGTTGGGGGTTATTTGTATGCTTATATTCTTTATAGTCCTCACTGTGTGTGCCAATCGCTACTAGATAAAACTGATCTAGTATTTGTGCATACACCAACAAATGATCGCCATTATGGCATCGAAATATAATTCCAGAACTTTAAATTTTACATCTTGTCGTGGAACACGCTTTTTAAGCTGTTGTATCACTTTCTTAGGCAAATTCAGTGGGTGGCATAGAAATATTCTAGAATGCTCTTATCTGTTAAAAAACAGTCAATTATGTAATTCCAAGGAGACCGTGCCTCGGTATCGAAAGGTACCTTTCGATTAAAAATTGGCTGCCATCTGGGATTCTTCACAACTTTATATTACCGTTTAGACTGAGTGGTTGGAGTTATTTTACTCATTTAACAACTGCTCCAAGTCTTGCTTATTGGTCGCGCTCTTTAACTCTGTAGTCCCTGCAAGGTCGTCTGCCACCTCAGTTAATGACCTGGCAACCTGATTGTTTGGGAAACCATAATATTATGGTTTCCCATTGTTAGCCACGGTTGTCACAACTACCCGCATGAATTCGGACATAGTTAACCCATGTTGAGCCAGTTGTTCCTGGGCCTTTTTCTTAATTGCTGGGTCGATTCTAGTGTTAATTCTGGAACTAGTTGCTGTGTTAGTCATTATCATCAGTCCTTTTTTTAAAACTGTACGCCATTTGTCACACAAAGTAAAAAAGGAGTGTTCTTATGCAACAAATTGTTCTACCAATCAAAGATTCGAATGTTCTCAAAGAGGTTCAAGATGCCTTACTAGATAGCTTCAAAGCTGATTGTCGTAACTATAGATTTTTATAAGTAATCATAATTACCAATAACCCTTCAAAAACATCACAAAAATGACCTCTAATATCTATAAGTTAGATGTTGTAGGCTATTTTACAAGTATTGTAATTATCAGTCAGTATTTGTAGATGGAAAATTAAGATTTAATCATTATCTTTTGATTTATTCACTTTAAGAGAGAATATAAAATAATTCATTTGGCAGTTATAGTTAGTTGTTCTAAGTCGACTTTAAAATTCGTCTATGAGTGTTTTAGAGGAGTTACATTCATTGCCATTACTAAAAGGGCAGCAAACTCAAACTCACAGCTTTTAAAGGATCATGCTAATTGAATCAATACTCAAAAGCTAGTATAATGTGAGTAGTTAATGAAAGAGGCGAGGCAATCATGGCAGTTAAGGAAAAGAAACGGGTACAAGTCCAGATTGACAAAGACTTGGCCAATAAGACCGAAGCTGTTTTAAGTGAGTTAGGTCTAAACCAAACAACAGCGATTAACATGTTTTACAAGCGGATTGTGGCAGATGGAGCATTACCGTTTAAACTAGCTTTAAGTGAAGTAGAAAAAGCTAATTTAGGCTTTTTAAAGGCTACCAAAGATATACCAGTAACAGAATTCAAAGACACTAAAGAAATTGCTGATTGGCTCAATGATCCGAAACAGGACTGATGGTTTATCAGATTAAATAAATTAATAACTAGGGAGCGTGATTAACATGAAAGATACAATCACAATTAATGACTTTTTAGAAACCGCAAAAGAAACGGATTTAAAAGATTTACTCGATAAGTCATTACATGATCCAGATCCAGAAAAGCGCAAAGTATATGACGCTTTATATACCTACCTTTTAGATAAAAGGCAAGATGAGGTTATTAAGCGAAAGGACTTTATCCGTTGATAAACAAACCCCAATATATTATTGTTGCCGGTATTAACGGAGCAGGAAAGAGTACTCTTTACGATACGTTACCCATATTGTTTGATAAAACAAAACGGATTAACGCTGATGAAATTTTAAGACAAATGGGTGGCGATTGGCATAAAGACAGTGACAACTTAAAAGCCATGCGAGAGGAAATAAAGCAACTACACTATTCCTTAGATAACCGACAAAGTATTCACGTAGAAACGACACTTGCAGGCAGGGTAAAGCTCAACTAAATTTGATTGATAAAGCTCACGAAAATGGCTTTGAAGTTACTTTATTGTATATTGCCTTGCAAGATGAAAATTTAGCTATCAAGAGAGTAAAAGAAAGGGTACAAAAGGGTGGATATGGTGTACCAGCAGAGACTATCAAAAAACGTTATCGGCAATCGAATCATAACTTGCCAGAAGTGGCTTTTAAAGTCGATAAGATAATGATCTATGATAACAGTGAAAAATTTACTCCTGTTTATGTAAGAGCAAATTGACAAATAATTAAGAATAATTTGAGCCATTTTCCTTGGATAAATCAAAATATTACTTGTTCAGAAAATGTGCAAAAGCAGTTAAAAGATTTTGCAGATCAGAACCCAGAAGTAAAACTCAAAAATGATCTAGAAAATAAAAACGATCGGCCTAGTTTTTAGGTTGATCGTTTTTTAGTTTGTCCGGTTTATGCTCATTAACATAATCAGCAAATATTTTTAAAAGTTCTTCGGTTTGTTCAACTGATAAATTATCAGCCTGAAAGTATTTTTCTAATAAAGCACCCTTTTGAATTAAGCGTCGAGAACGGGCTTTACGAGCTTGACGCTTTTCATAGTATTTAGATTGACGAAGTTGAAAATCTTCTCGCTCTATTTTCTGCTTTAATCTAGCTTTTTGTTCAACTAGATTTTTATATTGATTAGCCATAACATAACCTCATTATTTAAAACTGTTTAGGTGACTGATTTTCATTTAAGAAGTCAGCTATTTTTTTAGATAATTCTTTAATATTATCGTTAGACAAATTAGCATAATCTAAATTTGATTGACTGATAATTTGTTTACCAAGTCTTTGTTCAATTTTATTTTTTTCGTCCTTGATTTTCTGATTAAGGGATTTTAACTTAGCTTCTTGTTTTTGAATTGATGTTTGAGCCATAAGATAACCTCCTAGTTCAATTGAATATAATTATTATTTATAATATCATAATTCCGTTGTGTGGTCAATCATAAAAGTTGAAAAATCTAAGATAAAATAGTAAACTAAATGTAATTAAATAGAAATCAGAAGACTGAGTGAAACGAGGTCAATGCGCACTTACACACAACAACTAAAGTTTGTTGTGTTATTGTGCTAAAACCTTGTATTAGAAGTCGCCGACGGCGACAACAAAATCAAACCCATAGACCCAAAGAAAGGTGGTGACCGACATGGCAATTTTTCACATGAGCTTTAGTAATATTAGTGCTGGAAAAGGAAAAAGTGCAATTGCTGGAGCAAGTTATCGAAGTGGTGAAAAATTATTCGATCAAAAAGAAGGTCGAAGCTATTTCTATGCTCGGTCGGTTATGCCAGAAAGCTTTATTTTGACACCAAAGAATGCGCCAGAATGGGCGAGTGATAGAGAGAAATTATGGAACGAAGTAGAAAGAAAAGACCGTCGAGCAAACTCACGGTACGCTAAAGAGTTTAACGTGGCTT
>NZ_JQAR01000030.1:535-6861 GCF_001437155.1 Liquorilactobacillus mali | reverse complement strand
TATGGTTGCCGATGTGGCAATTCATAGAGATCACCCAGATAATCCGCACGCTCATGTTATGCTAACTAACCGTCCATTTAACCCAGACGGAACGTGGGGATTGAAAAGTAAACGAGAAAACATATTAGATGAAAATGGGAACAAGACTTATACAGGAAATAGTCGTTTCCCAAGATCAAGAAAGTTGTGGTTAGTTGATTGGGATAAAAAAGAAAAAATAACTGAATGGCGGCACAATTGGGCGGCTAGTGTAAATCAAATTTTAGAGCAAAAAAATATTCCCGATCGAATCAGTGAAAAATCATTTATCGAGCAGGGAATAGATGATACTCCAACCCAACACGAGGGAATCAATAGTAAGCGGCATGAAAGAAAAGAATTTAATCAACAAGTTAAGAACTATCGCAAAGCCAAAGCCAGTTATAAAAACAACCAAGAAAAAGTAATCAATAGAGGTCATTTAGATAGCCTAAGTAAACACTTCTCATTCAATGAAAAACGGGTAGTTAAAGAGTTAAGCCATGAACTAAAAACTTATATCAGTTTGGAGAACTTAGATGATAAACGGCGCATGCTATTTAATTGGAAAAACAGTACCTTAATTAAGCACGCTGTTGGTGAAGATGTCACTAAACAATTATTGACAATTAACCAACAAGAAAGTTCACTAAAAAAAGCAGGTGAGCTCTTAAATAAAGTAGTTGATCGCACGACTAAAAAACTTTATCCAGAGCTTGATTTTGAACAGACAACCGCGGCTGAACGACGGGAATTGATTAAAGAAACTAATAGTGAACAAACGATTTTCAAGGGCAGTGAATTAAACGAACGTTTAATGAATATTCGTGATGATTTATTGGCCCGACAATTATTGACCTTTACCAAACGGTCATACGTTGGTTGGAAGTTATTAATGCAACAAGAAAAGGAAGTCAAAATCAAGCTTAAATATACGCTGATGATTCATGATGATAGCTTAGAAAGTCTAGAACACATCGATAAAGGACTACTAGAAAAGTATTCACCAGCCGAACAGCAAAAGATTACGAGGACAGTCAAAGACCTACGGATAATCATGGCCGTTAAGCAAGTCATTCAAACGCAATACCATGAAGTATTGAAAAGAGCCTTTCCAAATGGTGATTTAGATGATCTTTCACTAGTTAGACAAGAACAGGCTTATACAGCCGTGATGTATTATGATCCAGCTTTAAAGCCCTGCAAGGTTGAGACAATCGAACAGTGGCAAGCAAACCCACCACAGGTTTTCAGTACTCAAGAACATCAACAGGGGTTAGCTTATTTGTCGGGGCAGCTTAGCTTAGATCAGCTAGAAAATCATAACTTGCAACGAGTTTTAAAGCATGACGGAACTAAACAAATCTTTCTTGGTGAATGTAAAGCCGATCCGACTATTAAAACTAGTCAAATTGAGAAAATTCAAAAGCAGTTAAAAGAGCAACAAGATAAAGACGATCAGTACCGAAAAGCAAATATGGGGCATTATCAACCGCTGAACTACAAACCAGTTAGCCCAAGTCACTACTTAAAGACAGCCTTTAGTGACGCGATTATGACTGTTCTATATGCTCGTGATGAAGATTACCAACGACAAAGACAGGCGCAAGGTTTAAAGAAGACTGAGTGGGAAATGACGAAAAAGCAACGGCAACACCAAACTCGAAACCGGCATGAAGATGGGGGCATGCACTTGTAATCACAAAATTAGCGACTGGTTAATTGGTATGAATGGTAGTCTCCGGTAAAATACCGGAAATATACCAGCCAATTAGCAGATTAGAAATTCACTCCAATTTATGGGTTCACTTCAGTTACTACTTTTATTTGATCGATATTTTTTTAAGATTTAATTCTATTCTCAACACAATAATGTTTATTTAACTGATCCTTCTGTCACACTTGTCATGACTTGCTTTTGCAATAGGAGGAACAGAATAATAATCGGAACCATTGACAAAACAAGTCCGGCTAAGGCTAATTGCCATTGGCTGTTTGTTTCACCGAAGAAAGAATACATCTTAAGTGGAATCGTGTACATGCCATCTTTATTAACGACTAGTGATGGTAACAGGTAGTCATTCCATATTTTCATTGCATTCAAGATAACAACTGTACCTGTCATTGGGCTGACCGCTGGAAAGATAATATAAACAAAGGTTTTAAAAGGATAGGCTCCATCTAAAGCAGCAGCTTCGTCAAGAGTTTTTGAGACTCCTTGAAAAGCCCCATAAAAAAGAATAATTGAGAGGCTTACTGATAACCCGGTGTTCATAATGACCAGACTCGTTCTGTTAAGGAAATTAACCTTGCCAAAAAGTGAAAGAAGCGGGATCATAATTGACTGAAAAGGGATCAGCATAGTGCCGGCACAAAGATAGTAGAGAATTGAACTGAAAGGCCCTTTAACACGAGAAAGAGCATAGGCAGCAGCTGCCGAAACCAATGTGATTACAATGACACTGGCTACTGTGATAACTAAAGAGTTAAAGAAACTGCTTGTAAAATCAAGCGCCTGGTAAGCAGTTTTGAAATTTGAAAACGTAAAGTCCCGTGTAAACCATAACGGGTTTTGAAAAATTCCCCTTTTTCCCTTTAAAGCATTGATAATAACAATGATAAAGGGGTAGAACCAGAATAGGGCAATGATTCCAAAAAGAAAGCCAAGTAAGATTTTAGTTGATTTTTTCATCTTCTATCCCTCCCGCTTTCTTGAAAGTGCTAATTGAATAAAGGAAACAATGGTTACACAAAGAAAAAGGATAATTCCGGCTGCCTGAGCGTATCCCTGCTGGAAGTTTACAAAAGCAGTATTATAAATATACATCGAAATCATCTCTGTGGAGCGGTATGGGCCACCATTTGTAAGTGCTAAGTTTTGCTCATAGAGTTTAAACGAGTTGGCAAGTGTTAGAAATAGACTGATTGTAAAGGCTGGCGCCAATTGTGGCAGCTTGATGAAAAAGAAAATCTGGGTTGCTTTTGCACCGTCTAGAACAGCTGCTTGAATGGTATTCTTAGGAATTGCATTCAAGAAAGAAATATAGATTAACATAATATAACCGCTCATCTGCCAAACAAACAGAATTACTATCCCCCAAAAGCCTGTTGAAGGGTTGCTCAACCAACCTTTGAAAAAGTCAAGATGAAAAGCAGCGGCAATTGCCTGAAAAGCAGAAGTAAAAATGAATTGCCAGATAAAACCAAGTAGTATTCCGCCGATCAGATTTGGCATGAAGAAGATGGTTCTGAGTGATTTTGTGAGTCTGTTGTTGTGACTGGTGACGATTAACGCAAAAGCCAAACCGACTAAGTTAATTAGAATTACTGAAACAAAAGAAAATTTAACTGTTAGCCAAAAACTCTGCAGAAAGGTGGAGTCTTGAAAAAGGACTTCAAAGTTTTTCCAACCAATAAAAGAAGAGCGTAAACCATTGGAATCGGTAAAGGAATAATAAATTCCTATCAGAAATGGTACGACAATAATCAATAGTATAAAGAAAACTGCTGGTAAAACAAAAGCCAGATATTGATGTTTTTTGATAAGCATTTTTATCACTCCCCACTTTGGATTTCCCTGAGCTGTCGATATTTAGCCGATGTTTCCTTTTTCAATTCTTTCCAAGAGATCCCATTTACAAAATAGCGCTGTATATATGGCCCAAGTGCTTGGTTAGTAAAGCCATTCGGGTACTGTTTGTGAACAGGAGATTGTGCGTTTTTGGAAGTGCCGATCCGATAAATTTGTTTAGAAAGATCATCAGGCAGCCTCGAAACATCAAAGTTTTTAGTTGCAGGAACGAAACGCATTTCGTTAATGATTACGTTCTCAGCTTCTTTTGAAGTATACATCCAGTTAATAAAATCTTTAGCAGCTTTTTGCCGCTTGGGATGATCTTTAGTGATTCCTAAATACCATGAGGAACCGGTCAAAAGACGGTCAGTACCATCATTTTTAACAAAGAACGGTAACATGCCAAGATTTTTTTGCACGTATCCCTTTTCCAGACCATCAAGCGTCGGAATAATCCAATTTCCTTGAGGTATCATAGCAACTTTACCATTGAAAAAAAGGTCTTGGACAGAAGGATCATATTTAACTGAAAGAATCGGTTGTACATTATATTTTTTTACGAGATCATAATAATTTTTCATTTGCCTCTCGTATTTCCAAGGGAAAGTTTTGCTTTTGAAAGCTTTGACAAGATTATTGTTGTACGGCAGAGAAGTAAATTGTGCTGAAACAGAAGCAATTGAATTGGTATCAGCTCCGTTAAAGCCGAAAACGGCATCGATTCCAATCTTCTTTTTTTCTGAATTGAGTTTTTCAACCGCTTTCAAAAATTCAGAATAGTTATTGATCTTTGAGGCATCAATCCCAGCCTTAGCGAACACAGCTTTGTTATACGACCAGCCATAAGCCTCAAGATCGACTGGAATTCCAACCATACGTTTATTTGAAATTCCACCGCTAACAAGATTTGGTACTATGTTTTTACTTGCCTTAAGATCTTTTAGATTAATCAAATGATCCTTATACCGATCTATTTCAGGTAGCCCGCCAAGCATAATAATATCTGGAGCTTCCCCAGAGGCAAACTTCGCTTGTAAAGCAGCGGCCCCACCGCCTTGACCTGAAGTAGTAATTTGGATATTGACGTTGGGATGTTTAGCATGATACATCCGCGCTAATTTTTGATATTGTGCGGTTATTTCAGGCTTTTGATTAAAAAAGTTAAGTGTAATTTTTGAATTTTTTTCCTTTTGCGAGCTAAAACTACAACATGTTAAGACAATTAATGATAAACTCAACATAAAAGTTAGCTTAGCGATTTTAAAAAATCTTTTTTTCATGTCTTCCGCCCCGATTCATTGTCAATTGTTTGTCAAGAGCACCATTCTTTCTTACCTAAATTTTATGTTTTTATTATGAATCGCTGCAGAAACAAAAGCAAAGAATAAACTCGAGGAGGCGTTTCTTATGAATAAGATTCAAATTGAACACCTTTATAAGCGTTATGATAATGCGGAAAATGATACCCTAAAGGATATCAATCTTGAGATTGATGACAAGGAATTTGTTGCAATTATTGGACCATCAGGTTGTGGTAAGTCTACACTATTGCGTTGCTTTTCAGGTTTGGAAGAAGTTACAAAGGGAAAAATTAATGTAGATGGAAAGCGCTTCGATAATATTCCACCGCAAAAGCGCAGCATTGCAATGGTTTTTCAAGATTATGCATTATATCCACATATGACTGTTTACAATAACATGGCGTTCAACTTAAAACTTAGTAAATTTTCTAAAAGTGAAATTGATTCACGGGTCAAGGAAGCAGCACAAAAGCTTAATCTCACAGACTATTTGGCTCGTAAACCCGCGCAGCTTTCTGGTGGGCAGCGACAAAGAGTTGCTTTAGGGCGTGCAATGGTGCGCGCACCTGAAGTCTTTTTAATGGATGAGCCATTATCCAATTTAGATGCTAAACTTCGAGTTTCTACAAGACAAGATATTATTAAGTTACACAGGCAACTAAAAACCATTACAATTTATGTAACTCATGATCAGGCAGAAGCGATGGCGATGGCTGATAAAATTTTAATAATGCGTAAAGGAGTAATTCAGCAGTACGGAAAACCAGAAGAACTCTATGACAATCCACGTAATCTTTTTGTAGCTCGCTTTATTGGCTCACCTAGTATGAATATTTTAAAGGGAACACTTTCTAACGAAGGGATATTTACAATAGGGGAGAAAGATTATAATCTAAGGAAAATTATAAATAAGAAATTTTTACAGGAAGCTCAGCGAGAAACAATACTAGGATTTAGACCTGAGAAAGTTTCTGAGATTAGATCTGAAAATTCTATAAACAGGAATTCTGATAAACTTCATGAAAATTTTGTAGAAATAGTTGCAACTAAAAATTTAGTTGAATACATGGGGGGATATACGCTTGTCTATTTGAAAACAGTAGATGGAGTTAAGATAGTAATACAAACTTCCCAAAAAGTTACTGAAGATAATCAGCAGTTGCATCTTTATATCAATAAATCTGACATTTACCTATTTGATGCAAAAAGTGGACATGTTTTACGTTAACGCTAAAGTGCCCCCCTGAGTTGGAGTAAATTCAATTTCAGGGGGAAAACTATGTTTTCAGCTAAATACAGCAACAAGTATTAAGCGAATATCCCCAGAAAAATTCGCCCTTGTTACTTATGAAAAAGTATGGAATTAAAGGAAGTGCAAAGATTTATCAGGGGCTTGCTCAATTTAAAATTTTGGAAATTCAAGGATTAGATTA
>NZ_JQAR01000030.1:0-324 GCF_001437155.1 Liquorilactobacillus mali | reverse complement strand
CAAATGGGCGTTCGGCTGAACCGATCACCGTCAACAATTTCTTATGAATTATCTCGAAGAAATGTAATACCAGGCAACCGCAATTTGAAAAACTGGTCCATCTGATTGAACCCAATGACACATTGATCGTCACAAAGTTAGATCGTTTTGCTCGTAATACTAGAGAAGCATTGAACTTAATTGATGACTTATTGAAAGAAAAAATAATGATTAAGGTTTTAAATTTAGGAACGATAGATAACACTCCAATTGGGCGTATGATTGTCAGAACTTTGCTATCGGTTGCGGAGATGGAGCGTGATATGATTATCGAGCGTACGCAAG
>NZ_JQAR01000003.1 GCF_001437155.1 Liquorilactobacillus mali | reverse complement strand
GTTTAATTTTACAGGGGAAAGGTATTCCCATTTACACAAACTTCTTGACACTCCCAAAAAGCAAAATATAAATCAGCAACACATCATATAGTTTAGACCTACTCATATCTTTCTTGCATATTATTTATTATTCTTAGCCTGTAAATCCTGTGCTTTTTTAAACATTTGAGTCAATTCTCCACTCTTTTGTAACTTAGCAATTTCTTTGTTCACTCTCTTCAACAATGCTTTATCAGATTTTCTGATAGCAATATTGAAATAACGAGCCTGCTTAGGAGTTGATAATTTAACTTTTGCAATTGCATACTTTTCTGGATATTGCTTAACATAATTATCGGCAACTTCTCTTTCAACAACAACTCCGCTTAATTTCCCTTGCGACAATTCAGTAGTTAGACCTGTTAAAACTCCTTCAGTAACAATATTGCTTCCCTTTAACTGTGATTTAGCAATCGCTGCTTGGGTAGAAGACTGTTGGACTCCGATGGATTTTCCTTTCACATCTGCTACTTTATTAAAGCTGTCAGCATCCTTCTTTTGAACCAGAAGAACATTTCCAACGGTATAATAAGGATTTGAAAAAGCAACAACCTTTTTACGTTGGTTAGTTGCAGCCATTCCTGCTAGAACCATGTCCACTTTATTATTTTTCAATTCTGAAATCAAAGATGGAAACTCTATGTTTTCAATTTTTAACTTGACTCCCAAATTATCAGCAATCTTCTGTGCAACCATCATATCGTAGCCAACAATTTTTTTGTTACCATTTTGCATAACTGGAAACTCAAAGGGTGCATAGTCTGCCGAAGTACCAACGACTAATGTCTTTTTGTCCTGAATACTTTTAACACTGTTATCTGTATTTTTATTGCCACAGCCTGCAAGAATAAGCCCCAGTGTCATTACTGCCCCAACTATTCCTAAAATTTTTCTCGTTTTCATTTTTCTAATCGCTCCTTTGAGGTTGGAGCCATCTTTGCAGATCAACTTTTGTACTGAAGTTATTTCAATTCTAAGTTTCTTCAACAATTATGACCCTGTTACTTGTTAACATTTCTGAAATCTAAAAATTGCAGATTCGCTAACCTCTTAACTAATCTCTCTGCCTTTTAAAGATCCAAGAATTCCAATTCTTTACCCACATTTTTCTTGAGTGCTTTTTTATAAATATAATCAGCTGTCATGACATCTTGAATACCCATTCCAATAGAAGAAGCAACGATGATATCATCATCAGACTCCCTAAAACTCTTTTTCCCAGCAATAACATCTCCAATTTCTCCCGAAATAGATTCAGCTGTAACCAGTTCAACTTCTTCACCATAAGCATCATGGCGGTGATTAAGAGAAATATTACTTCTCTCCACAAAACAGTCAATGAAATCAACAACGAAAGCATCAAATGTCTTTTTGACGTAACTAGGCTTTAAGTCCTCTTCTAGGACCAACACGGTTGTCCCTTTATCAAACTTGATTTTTGGTAACAGCAGCACGCTAGAATTTGCCGCGTTAACTACAATATCAGAATTGGTACAAGCACTTTGTAAATCCTCAAGTTCTACAAAATCAACATGAGGATATATTTTAGATGCCTCATCAATAAA
This sequence comes from Liquorilactobacillus mali, assembly GCF_001437155.1. Classification (GTDB taxonomy): domain Bacteria; phylum Bacillota; class Bacilli; order Lactobacillales; family Lactobacillaceae; genus Liquorilactobacillus; species Liquorilactobacillus mali_A. The sequence goes on along the minus strand of NZ_JQAR01000003.1, from coordinate 157,334 downwards.
GTGTTTTCTTGCAGCAGGATTGATGTCAACAGCTCTTACTTCTTTAATTTGGGGGAGAACTTTTAAAATCATTATGACACTAGACAATCCTTGTGCACCCGTCCCGATAACCGTCACGACTTCGGATGCTTCTTTAGCCAAATATTTTGAAAAGATGGCCATTGTTGCCCCTGTTCTCGCCGAGGTTACGTAAGTACCATCCATAATCGCAAGCGGGCATCCAGAATCTGGATCATTCAAAACTATTGTTCCTATTGTTGCTGGTAAATCATGCTTCTTAATGTTGTTTTTGTAGACACTAATTACCTTTACACCAGCAATATCTTGTGTAGCCGAAAATGCAGGCATGCAATTAGTATAACCATCATGGTAAGGATAAAGAGGTGTGTGTAATTTAACTGGATTGATTACTTTTTTGTCTGAAAAATCTGCAAATGCTTGTTCCGATAATTTAATAGCTTCTTCCGCTGTTATTAATGTTTTAGCTTCTTTTTCATTTATAAATAGAATTGAACCCTTTTTCATAGCTTACTAAACTCCTTTAATATCAAGTTACCTTATTTGACAAAAACTAATTCACTATTTCTTTTAGTTGCCTGCTCTACTTCAAAAATAAAGTGACACTTCAAGTCCCAGTTAAGTTAGCTTATCTGAAAGTTTCCTTCTTTCATTGTTGTTGCGGGTGTTTCGTATATGAACCATATGGATTTTCACTTAACCATAATTTAATCACAGACATTAAATTGTATCTCAAGAACAGTTGCCTCAATTTACCAGCAGTATGCAACTAACAATCATCATCTGTTCACGCAAATCTAACATCCAGTCACCTCATTATTTTTATTTGATATACAATCTTAAAAACAAAAGAGAGTAAAACACCTCTATATAATAAAAAACAAATTAAATCTTAATAAAATGTTAATCCATTTTGGAATGTCATGTCAACGAATATAACATTGTATATATACAAAAAATAATTGTTTTCAAAAGTTTATGAGACCCTTGGGCCCCTACAATAATGCATAAAAATAAAATGGTATTGTTTACATATTAATAGATATTCTTTATTAACTCAGTAATATTCATTGTTATTTTTTGATATTTATTTTCTCAAGCTGTTTTGACGCATCTAATTGGTTAAAGCAGCCTCTTATATGAGATATTTTATGACATGAGTTTTTAATTTATATAATTTTATTCTTGATCTTCACCCAATAACTGTTCATGTTACTGCAATTACTATCGTTTCAACACAATGTATTAGAGAACATGTTTATACAGAATAAATAGAGGGACCAGGTTCAAAAGTTAACTTTTGAACCTAGTCCCTCTATTGTTATGATATCTTTCATTAAAAGTACTCTCTGAATGTTACAGCTGTTTCTTCTTGAGCGTCTGTATATTTTTCTTTAACCATATACGGCTGCATAATACTTGCTTTAAAGATTTGATGACAATTTAATATGCTCTTCACTGACACAAAACTAACTCTTATCAGTTTAGTAATTATAGTGGTCTACCGAACTAATGCCATGCTAGTATTTCCCAACCAATTTCTAATCTTTTTACAAACGTGGATCACTTATGATAAGGGCTCCCAATATTAATCATAAATGCACGATAAATCTGTTCCGTCAAAACCAATCTCATCAACTGATGAGGCAATGTAAACCGGCCAAAAGAAATTTCTGCATTTGCTCTACTCATAACATCTTTACTTACTCCTAGAGAACCACCTATCACAAAAGTAATATCACTCTTCCCATAAGTAGTTAACTTGCTTAATTCTGTTGAAAACTCCTCTGAACTTCTCTCCTTGCCTTCGATGGCTAAAACAAACACGTATTCCTTGTCCTTAATCTTATCTAATATTCGACTACCTTCAATTATCTTTACTTGTTCCATTTCTGCTGCACTTAATTTTTCTGGTGCTTTCTCATCATTGACTTCAACAATTTCAAATTTACAGAATTTGCTTAAGCGTTTAGCATATTCTGCAATTCCCTGTTTCAAATACTTCTCTTTCAACTTACCAACAACAACAACTTTTATGTTCATAACTCTCCACCTTTTCACACTTTATCCACATAGTTATCCACTTATCCACAGTTACACAATCAATATACTGGGCCGAACATATTTTCGTCACAATATTTATTTAAATTGAATTTGTCAACCATTAGTGTATTATCCACAAGAAAATTTTATTTACACACTGTTAACTATATTCTATAAACACCATTAAATCAACGTTTGTAGAGGACATATGATGAACTATAAAAAGATATCAACAGCTTAATACACAGCTTGTGGATAACTATAAAGAGGCTAAAAATCCTTATTTTACACTATTTTTTTTAGTTTTTAACAACCTATCCCAAAGTTTCACACAATCTTATTCACATTACACAATTAATACTTATTTTTTACACAAAAAAAGTATTTACACCTTGCATTTCAAGGATAAATACTTTTTTGAGTAAACTATGAATTATATTTATTAATTTCCAGAGTTTGAAGATGTTGTTGTATTTGAATCATTTGCCTCAAGCGTTAATTTAATATTAGCAGTCTTTAATGTACCGTTGTGATAATACTGAATTTGCACGGTATCACCTATTTTATGAGAGTAAAGTGCAGTCCGTAAGCTAGATAATCCCTTAACTTTCTTACCACCAAGTGATGTAATAACGTCATATTTTTGGATACCCGCAGCCTTTGCTGGTGAACTGCTGGAAACCTTGATCACGACTACACCGCTAGTTACACTACTTGGTAACTTAAGCGTTGACTTCTGGTCACTGTCGGAAACATAACTCAGATTAATCAATGATATTCCAAGAGCCGGTCGTTTAATCTTACCATCTTTAACAAGCAGATTAATTATTTTTACAACTTCATTACTTGGAATTGCAAATCCCATTCCTTCTACAGTAGTTGAAGAACTCGAAGAACTTGTGCTAGTACCTGTACTCGTCAACTTCATTGAGTTTATTCCCACAACTTGACCAGCTAGGTTGACTAATGGTCCTCCTGAATTACCAGGATTAATAGCTGCATCCGTCTGAATTACAGTTGTCTGCCCAGTGCTCGTTCCATCACTATCAGTAGTCTCAATAGTTCTCTTCTTAGCAGAAATAATTCCTTGGGTAAGAGATGTCGCATATGTTGATCCTAGTGGTGAACCAATCGCAAGTGCTGTTTGTCCAACACTAATATTATTTGAATTACCAAATGTTGCCACCTGAGTAACATCTGCCGCATTTATCTTTAAAACTGCCAAATCAGTAACTGAATCATGTCCAACTACCGTAGCTGATAACTTTTTCCCACTATTAAGGAGAACTTTAACTTTATTAGCACCAGATATAACATGATTATTAGTCACAATAAATGCAGTGTTACCTGTTTTCTTGTAAATTACGCCAGAGCCTTCGCTCTCTGAGGTAGTTTCACCTGATGAGCTATCACCAAACAAATCGTCCAGTGAATTGGAAGAACTACTCGTTGTATATGCCTCTACAGAGACAACCGCATTTTTTATCTTATTGAAAGCTTTCGTAGATTGTGTACTTACATTTACCTTAATGTTACTGACCTTTGCAGTTCCCTTTGAATTTTCAGCAGTTACTGCCGTATTTTCGTAAGCCTGATATGCAGCATACCCACCAAATGCTATTCCGCCGCCTAAAAGGCCACCAATTAGTGCAACTAAAAAAATTTTCCCAATGCGAGGCTGCTTAGGCGGTTGCTTTTTCTGAGAAGATTCATCCTTGATTACTTTTTCATCAATCGTTTCTCTCTCTTCATTTTTATCCATACAAGCAATGTGCTGTCTTACGAAAAACAGCACCCTCCTCCCTTCTTCATATAGAATACTAGTATCTTATTTACATTCTATCGATAAATTTTGAAAAAATCATGAAATAAATACTATATTTGTTTAAAGCAGCCTATTTTTGGAATCATATTTCTACTAATTCCGTTGCCTTTTCCGGATCCGTGTCATAAATTCCAAAATCTTCATTAACACCCAAATCCTGTTGTTTCATCGCGGTTTCCACAGTCAAATGTGCCAATTCCTTTACATTATTGTCCTTACTTAAATGCCCTAGGTATATTTGCTTAGTTCGATTACCAAGCACATCTATCAACGCCGATGCACCATCATCATTTGATAAATGCCCACGATCACTCAAAATTCGTTGTTTCAAAGACCATGGATAGGCTCCCATTCGCAGCATCTCTGTATCATGATTGCATTCAATCAAATAACCATCGGCATTTTTGATAATTCCCTCAGTACGTTCAGAAACATACCCTGTATCAGTTAGAATTACAAACGAATGTCCATTATGATGAAATTGATAGAATTGAGGTTCTGCAGCATCATGAGACACACCAAAACTCTCAACATCAAGGTCAACGAAGGACTTTGTTTCTCCCATCCCGAATAAATGTTTTTGTTCATTTGGTATATTGCCTATTTTGTGGGCCATTGCATCCCATGTGCCCTTGTTAGCATATACATCCAAATTATATTTTCTTGCTAAAACACCAACACCCTTACAATGATCAGTATGCTCATGTGTAACAAGTAAACTGTCAACATCGGCAATATTTCTTCCAATTGAGGTCATCAAATTCGCAATCTTTTTACCGCTTAACCCCGCATCAACCAAAATTTTTCGCTTTGGAGTTTCGATATAAGTGACATTGCCACTACTTCCGCTAGCCAAAACACTTATCTTCATATCATCTTTTTCTTGGCTCACTAAATCCATACTCCTATCCCTCTATCTTCTACACACTTTTCATTTTAATTTATACTATCTGATTCGTCCATTATTGCACCTGAAAAGGCGTTTATCCTCCTATATTGTATATTACCAGTTGAGTTGCTCTTAACCGCTATTACCCACGTTGGGATATATACAATATTGTTATTAACAGACAGTAGTCTTGTGTATCCCAAGTTCACCCATTCAACTGAACTATTGCTCATTAATTTATTATACTGGTACAACCAGATAACAGCCCTTTCTTGACTTATTATTGGGTGCTCTTGCAAAATCTCTACATCATCAAGTATTCCTTGAGAATATCCCATCACATAACCGTTTCTTATATTAAATCTTATTTGGCCATTTGTCATATAAACAGGTGTTCCATGAACAAGCTGAGTATAAACTACAGTACTTTTTGTAGAAAGACTTTTGTTATATTTATACTTTTTTCCCTCTACAATCTTCGTCTTATCACTAACGATTGCATCAAGTGTATTTTGCGGCTTGCTGGTTTTTTTGATCTTTATTGGATTTTCAAATGAGCTCACTATTTTGTGATTTTGATAGGATACAGTTTGATTTTGTAGCGAACTAATATTTTCTTGAAGGTCATTTCTAGTAGAACTCGAAATATAAAAACCTTCTCCTTTCTTATTAGAGAGCTCCCCGTAAGTAATCTGATCTCCTTTAATACTCCTTAAGACTGAGGAAAGTGAATTTTCATTTGTTGATTTTGTTGTTGAAATAACAGCATCATCTTTTTGTGAATAGGACATGAACAAAAAGATATCCAGTGCTATGAAAGCTATAAAGAAGATTAATTCTATTCTCTTGAAGTTCATATCCTAACTTCCTTTCTAGTTAATTTGTAGATAAAAGATCATCTAACTCACTCCATCGCCCATCTATATAAACATAGTAGGTAGGTATCATATCAATAACAAGGCTTGAAGATTGATTTTTTTGCCACTTATAAGCAATTCGGATATCCTTTATTTTACTGAGTGTATATCCTTTATTTTCTAGTTCTCGTAAAACTGTATAGGTTGAAGGCAACTCTTCTTTATACTGACTAGATGGTACCGATACTTGTAAACTATTCAATGAGAAATTATATTCTTTACCACCAGTACTCATTAATTTAATCTTGTACGTACCGTAATTATCATCATCAATAATTGGAAAACCAGCAATATAACTTCGATATGTGACTGTTCCGTCTTCAGAGCTAACCTCATCAAAACGTAAGTTATCTGGAGCCACCCCAATTTTATTCAGTTGATTCAGGCTCTCCGTTAAGTGTGTATAGTAATTCAGCTTTTGTGTTCTTATTTTCCCACTACTTGCCTCATCATAATAATCTAGGGCGGAATAATTCTCATATTGCACAGCGCCCGTAGTGTCATTCAGTGTCAGTCTGTTATCTGATCCATCTAAATAGATTGTCTTGTTCTTTTGTAACTTGGTTGAAATCGAAGTTTGTCCACTTGGATTCAATAATTCACTCACATATGAGCTTATGTTTGTTTTATTGTAGAGATAACTGTACTTGGAAAGCTGCACCGAATTAACATAGAAATTAACTATCTTGTTGTTAAGTAAATAATAATCAATTTCTACCTTATTATTTTCAACACTATTACTTTTCAAATAGTTTTGTATCTTTTTTACAGATTTCGCATTATTGACAACGATCTTGCAGACCTTCCTCGACTGGTCATTCATCAGATAAATATAATTACCACTTTCTACGGGAATCATAATTCTATTGAACTTAAAGCTCTGTATACCCTTTATCTTTTGTGAAAACACCTTATTAAAAATTTTTACAGTTATTGGACTGTTATAGTTTAGCAATAATACATTATTTTGATTTAAAAATGTCATATAATCGGTCTCATTTTTATAAGACTTCACTGAGTTCGAGACACTATTCCACTTCTTCATGACTTTCCAAACCTTACCGATCAAGTAATCTTCAGAACTTGGAAGTTGATATTGCGTGTCATTTACATTATAAGTAGCCTGCAGAGGCAAGAAAATGTCACTCAAAGTTCTTTTACTAACACTTGTCGTACTTTCTCCTGTGTTAGTGGTTTCCTTAGAGTCATGCTGTAACATTGCCGGATTAAACCAAATAAGCGCAGAAAATATGATACTAATCAGAATTGTAATTATCAGACCTGTATGCAATAAGAATTTCCTAACCTTCATCCCACAATTCCCCCTCATATTCTTCATACGGCAGCGAAATATAGAAGGTTGAACCTTTGCCTTCAATACTATCAACCCAAATTCTTCCACCATGCATTTCAATAACTTCTTTTGAAATTGCAAGTCCTAATCCGGTTCCACCCTGAGCACGTGATCGAGCCTTATCAACACGGAAGAAACGATCAAAAATATGAACTACATCCTTCTTAGGAATACCAAGTCCTTGATCTGAAATACTCAAGATAACATGATCATGGGTCTCTAGAAGACGGCAGGTAATTACCCCTCCATCAGGTGAATATTTAATAGCATTATTTATAATGTTATCAACAACTTGCATAAACTTATCAGTATCAATTTCAACCCATAATTCTCTTTTTGTAAAATCTCGCTTAATTGAATATCTTTTCTTTCCTTTCTCATGTGCATCATCAGATTTTAACATCATATCAAATCTATCCAAAATATAGTTATATAATTCATTTAAATTAACAAGTTCCAATTCAAGTTTAGATGTTCCTGAATCCATTCTAGACAGGCTTAATAGATCATTAATCATTCTAATCATACGTTGCGTTTCATCTTGTGCAACTTTCAAAAATGACGGTGCAACTTCTGGATCTTTCCATGCTCCATCATTTAGCGCCTCAACGTAGCTTCTCACACTTGTCAGTGGTGTCCGCAACTCATGTGAAACATTAGAAACAAATTCCTTTCTTTCGCGATCGATCCGCTGCTGCTCCGTAATATCATGCAGCACACAGACAAGTCCACTAATAAAGCCAGATTCTCGCTGAATTAAAGAAAAATAAGCATTTAAAATTTCATCATGGTCTTCGTCCGACAAGTCAATGATAATTTCGTCTTGATTTTCAAGTAGATCACGTAACGTATACTTATCTCTGATTCCTAAAATATCTAATACTGACTGTCCATCAGCTATATTGGGATCAATGTCCAATGCCTGTGAAGCAGTCTCATTCATGATGATGACATTACCCCGTCGGTCAGTCGCCAAAACCCCGTCAGACATATGGGATAAAACACTATCTAATCTACGACGTTCAGCTTCAGACGATTCCTGGGCTTCCTCAATCCTGACTGACAAGTTGTTAACGGCTTGCGCCAACTGTCCCAATTCATCAGACCCATAAATTTTGACTTGTCCTGAATAGTCTCCCCGCGCAATTCTTGTTGTTTGCTTTTTCATTTCGTCAATCGGACGTGTTATTGCACTGGAAATAAAAATTGCCAAAATTAATCCTAATCCTGTCGCTATCAATGCTGCAGTAGCAAAGATTATTGTAACTTTGTTGATTGAACTGTACACAGGCTCCAAACTTGCACGTAAATAAACTGCACCTACTAAAGTATTAGTATTTCCAGTCGTACTGAAAAGTGGTGTGATTGAGACATAATACCTTTTATTATCTGTTCGATCATATGCTGACTTTGCGTATGAACGTTCATTATATAAAACCTGCTTAATATCATTATCTGTCGTCTTTTGTCCTATTGAATCCTGACTGTTTACATCACTATCGCCACGAATTGTTCCTTTTGTATCAACTACCTGAACTTTTGTAATATTTGAATTATCTACATCTTCCAATATATCTTTGATACTCGAATTAGCCTTAGTCAGATTACTACGAGAAAGATTGGTGACTAAGGAACTATCGATATAACTTGATAATTCAACCTGCTGCTTGAATGATTTCAAGTCATCCTTTTTTAATTGCTGCACAAAATAAGCACCTACTATTTGGAATGTTATCAACAATAACAAAGCAAAAACTAGTGCTATTTTAAAATGGATAGATTGGAAAAAATGTAGTTTTTTATTCATTATTACTCCACTAAAAATCTTATTTATTCTGCCTCTGGATTACGTAAATAATAACCCACTCCACGTCTCGTTACCAACCAAATTGGTCGACTAGGATTGTCTTCGATTTTTTCTCTTAATCTTCGAACCGTTACATCGACTGTTCGAACATCACCAAAATAATCGTATCCCCAAACAGTTTGCAATAGATGTTCCCTTGTCATGACTTGACCGATATGTTTTGCCAAATAGTAAAGTAATTCAAACTCCCTATGGGTCAATTCAATCTTTTCATCTCTTTTTGAAACCATATACGCTTCTGGGTGAATGGTTAAATCACCAATAGTAATTTCATTATTCTTTTCTTCTTCATTTTGTGCTGAAGCCGAAGCCGCTGTTTGTCTTCTCAAATTGGCCTTAACACGCGCAACTAACTCACGATTAGAGAATGGTTTCGTTACATAGTCATCGGCCCCTAGTTCTAGTCCTAAAACTTTATCTATTTCTGCATCTTTAGCTGTAACCATTATAATTGGCATATCATATTTTTTCCGAACTTCCCGTGCAACTTCAAGTCCATCCATCTTGGGTAACATAATATCTAACAAAATCAAGTCTGGTACTATCTCTTCAACTTGTTCAACAGCTTCTTGTCCATCAAATGCTGTATAAACGTCAAAGCCTTCCTTTGTCAAATTAAATTTAACTATATCGGAAATTGGTTTCTCATCATCAACTACTAAAATCTTCTTCACTTTGAAGCTCCTTTCCTAAAGCCACTTTCTTTTACGTGGTTTAGAATTTCTAGTTGTTCCAATGTGGATTGTTTTCATTATCAAAAAGGGTACAACCGTCTATATTATAACCTATCGGCTGATTGATGCCAAACACGCATCAGAAATGTTATCACAACTTTAGTTCGTGCTATAATATCGTTAATTTATATATACATAGATAAGGAGTTAAAATGAAAAAATCAATATTAATCTCACAGGACCTTTCTTGTGCTGGGCAAGTATCCATGGCGGTTGCACTGCCGATCCTTGGGGCACTCGGTTTTAACCCTACAGTTTTGCCAACGGCTATCCTCTCAACACATACAGGGGGGTTCGGTAAAAATATCTACTTAGACCTCAGTTCAGAAATGGAAAAAATTATTGCACACTGGGAAACTGTTCCACTCTCTTTCTCTGCAGTATATCTAGGTTACTTAGGCAAAAAGCCGTTAGATGTTCTCCTCAGCAGCATCGATGAACTGGCTGCTGATTCTTTTTTGCTCTTAGATCCCGTGATGGGTGATCATGGAAAATTATACCGTGGATTCGACTTAGACTATGTTCATCAAATGCAGCACCTGGTACAAAAGGCAGATCTCATTACTCCAAACGTAACAGAAGCACAATTATTATTAGGCAAAGAATGCACAACAGGAGCAATTTCCTCTACTGCTGCTATTGACCTAGTCACTGAACTCAATGAAAAGTACAAAAATAAGCAAATTCTTCTAACAGGAATTCCTAAAACAAATGGAAAAATCGGAATTGTGGGCATCAACACCATTTCCCAGGAAATATGGCAGCTTGAAACAGCAAAAATCGGCACAAACTTCTTTGGAACAGGCGATATTTTCGCAAGTGTGTTACTCGGAGCACTACTGCATGGCAATACACTGAAAGCAGCAGCAAAAATTGCTATGCAATTCATCAGTAATACAATTGAAAAAAATATGCAATTTAATCGCTATGATTCCCGTTTTGGTCTTGATTATTCACTTGAATTACCTGTATTATTAAAACAATTAAATTAGGAGGTTAAAAAAATGCAAAAAAATAAAAATTCTCTTAGAATGATCATTTTGACAGGATTGTTTGCTGCAATTATATATCTAGGTATTTTTATCTTAAGAATACCTATTCCTGCAATGGTTGGACGACCATTCATTCATTTTGGAAATACACTTACTGTCTTAGCTATTTTATTTTTGGGCCCGAGAAACGGAATTATCGCGGGAATCATTGGCCTTGGCGGTTTTGATGTACTCAATGGGTATGCATTAACATCTTGGTTGACTGTTCTCGAAGTGATTATAGTTGGTTTAACCATAGAAGCTGTTTTCAAGTATTTTCACCATAATGACAGTAAACGTAATATTATTATTGTCGCAATTACTGCTGGCGCTATGAAAATAGTTACTTCTTACTGTACGTCAATCGTTGAGGCTTTGATGGTTGGAACGGCATTTAAAACCGCTATTGTTGCATCTTTTCTGAGTCTTCCTGCAACTGTCATCAATTCTATTTCGACTGCAGTCTGTGTGCCTCTACTGTATTTCCTACTACGTAAAGCTTTTTCAGCTGTTAATAAGGATTAAGCAAAAGTGCTTTTATATGTTTTTTTATTTTTCTATTGCATATTCTTTTCACCCATGGTAATATATTTCTTGTTGATGAAGAATATATTGGGTGGCTAGCTCAGCTGGCAGAGCAACGGACTCTTAATCCGTGGGTCCAGGGTTCGATCCCCTGGCCACCCATCGACGAAATATTACCAGTAATCATTGGGTATCAAAAATACCGTGGTTGCTGGTTTTTTTGTACCCTGATTGTGGACAATTATGTTATTTGAACTTAGAAAAAATAGTTAGTTCTTTTTTCAAGAAAAATATATCAAAATCAATAAGTCTCTTTAAAAACAAACTTAAATCAAAAAACGAAATAGCTTTTTATGATTCTTTTGATTTCCCTATAAAATAAAAAATGGACACACCAATCAAACCTGCACTAGCCAATACAACTGCTAAAGTATTTGGAAGTATACTTAACTTGGCTAAAATAATTGAAACTACGGAAATTGTTATACATATCCAACCTCCTAGCGATCTTCCCCAAAACTTTCGTGTCATACAAATACCTCCCTCAAAAAATATAAGCCAAAAGTTAAATTTTGGCTTAGCTTTCCCACTTTAATTTAGGTAAGCGTGTCTATAAACCACGCTCCCCCTCAAAAATAATGCTTCTTCATCTTGAATCGTTTAAAAACGTACACTATTACTTGAAAATTTTGTTCCAAAAACCAAACTTCTTCGAAATTCCATAATAAAGCAAGCCGGTACACATTCCAAATATCACACTATACATTAATGCTATTAATTTGGTTTGTGGTATATAAATGCTAGAAATGACTGCTTGTGCTATCACAACAATGATAAGAAAAATTACATTCAACAAGACATTTGGTACAAAATCTCTAAAATCAATGGAAAACTCTATTCTTATTTTCCTATAAGCCAGTATACAAATAACTGCAAAAGCAATATTTGTTGCCATTATAGCCCCGGTGCCCTGCAGCATAAAAACCAACGGAAATTGAAGAATAAGTTTAATTATCAAACCTATCAATAGATATGACATAGCTTTCTTACTGTAATGAAGTGCTTGGAGTACCGTCAACCCATTGACCGCAACTGCCATGATCAAACTTTGCCAAATATTATAGGTTAGAAACTCCGCTCCGGCTTTACTGAAAAAGAAAAAAATCCCATTAGCCTCGAATGATAGTGCACTAAAAATTGTAGACACAGGAAAGACAATAAAAATCAGATAATTAATGTTATCTGCCAGGTAATGTCTTACATTTTTCTTTTGCCCGCCTGCATTAACCGATGCAAGTAAAGGCAGGCTGCTACCAGCAATCGCTGCGGCTAACGCCGTAATTACCGAAGTTAATTTGGATGGGTTAGCTGAAAAGGCTGTGTATACTTGTTGAGTATACTCTGCCGATAAACCTAGAACACCTTGCATTATCTGTTTGAAAAACAGCTGATCAATGATCTGACATAAATTTATTCCTGCCCCGACAATTACAAATGGAATTGATTCATATGCTATTGCCATAAATATTTTTCTTACGTCAGATACCATAGGAGCTTTGCTTTTTTTTAGCTTCGCCTTGTATTCTGGTAACTTAACCTTATAATGGGCAATCAAGTATATATAACTAGCTAAGGCCCCCGCAAAAGCAGCAAATACACTTGCATAAACCGCAATCACATAACCTGTATGAAATATGTATATTAAAACATAGCTGGATGCGAGGATAAAAATAACTCTAAAAACCTGTTCCCACAATTGTGAAATACCAAAGGGTTTAAGGTCTTGATTACCTTGAAACCATCCACGAATCACACTCATAGCTGGTAAAATTGCAATTGCTGGAACCATACTTCTAATAGCAATCACCGAATCTCTTTGTGAAACAACAGGACTATTTTTAGCGAAAATTGGAGCAGTTACATATAAAATCAATGCACATAACAAACCTGAGATACACATTAATCCTAAACCTAATTTGAAAATTTTTTTACTGCTTGTAAACTCATTCTTGCCATTGTACATTGCAACTTTGCGTGCAATTGCAGAAGGAAATCCTGCCATTCCCAACGATAAAAAAATCGCATATATATTATATGTCGAATTAAATAGCGCCTGTGCAGCATTAATATTTTCTTTTGATCCCATCATGGCCAACCATGGTATCAAGTACAACACACCCAATGCCCTGGAGAACACACTCCCAAAGGATAGCCAAAAAGAGCCTGACAATAACTTTTTATTCATAATTACACCTTAAGGTTTTTTTCGTTACTATCACTAGTTAACGCTCTTCATTTTAATTTCACAAGTTTCTTTTACCCTTTTTATAAATAATTAAAAAACATGGGATCGGTCAAAAGTTATATTTTGGCCAACCCTTTATTTATTCCAGATAAATATGTTGCAATAAATCCAAATTTTCCATCCAACTTCAAATTACTCATAGTAAGGCACATGTTATATTTGTAATTTCAATTAATACTCAAATTTTACCGACCTATGTCACACTCTCATTTACTATCGTGTTTCACATGAAACATTTATTTTCCTTAAAATCCCAATCCAGCCTTTTTAGTCACCCTCAACATATTCTTTTCACTTTCAAATCCACCCTTTCGCTTACTCCTACTCATAAAAACTGAATCCAAATCAACATATTTAACGTTTCGATGTGCTGTGGCAAATGCAATTGCAGCCGCTATACTTTCTCTTGACTCAATCATGCAGCCAATCATGCATTGAATTCCCGCCATCTCGCATAATTGATTGATTCTTTCAGCTTGGCTGATGCCGCCAGTCTTCATTAGCTTAATATTGACCAAATCACAGGCATGATTGGCAATTAATTCTCTTGCGTCTTCAAAAGTATGAACACTCTCATCTGCCATGACTGGCAATTTGGAACGTTGCGTAATTTGCCGCATTCCCGAATAATTATCAGCCTTTACTGGTTGCTCAATAAAGTCAATATTAACATTGTATTTAGTCCACGTATCAACTGCACTTAATGTTTCACTAACCGTCCATGCCTGATTAATATCAATTCTCAATGAAACTGCGTTTGGAATAACCTTTGCAATATCTAAAATCAACTGAACATCTTCCTCAAAATCATGATCACCTAATTTAATTTTTAAAGCATTAAACCCCCGTTTCACCAATTCACATGATTCCTCTACCATTTCACTAAGTGGCGCAAGACTAACGGTATAATCTGTATATAAATTTCGGGGAGTTCCTCCCAATAACCGTGAAAGAGACATTTGAAACAGTTGTGCTCTTAAATCATATAAAGCTATTTCAAAAGCTGCCTTTGCGGGAGAGTTATCTGCGATTGACTCTCTAATAATTTGTAAAATACAATCCCAATTGGTTATATCCAAACCAATTATTTTCGGCTTAATTACATTTTTCATCACATAAGACATGCTTTCCAACGTATCTCCTGTCACCTTATCATTTGGTGTGGCAGAACCCAAACCAACTAATCCATTTTTTAAGATTATCCTAACTCGAACGGCAATCACATATCTCACTTCATGAAGTGCAGTCACAAAGAGGTGCTGCAAGTCTTCTTTAACAGTCTCAAACTCTATTCGTTCAATAACACCAGTTTCATCCATAATTCCACCGCATTCTCTATTATTCACCATAAAAAAGCCTAATGACTTCTTTACGAGTTTTAATCCATTCTTTTTTTCTTCTAGTCGGATAGATTCTATTAGTTAGGCAAACAAATGATTGCTTGTTTTTTAAATCAAGTGCGATTGAAGTTCCAGTGAATCCTGTATGCCATAATTTTGTAGAATCATTATTCCATGTTTGCCAGCCTAACGTTCTCCCTCCGCCAGAATACTGTCTTAATAAATTAATACTTTGACTGCTTAAAATCTGTTTTCCTTTGAAAACACCTTCATTTATATACATTGAAGTAAAATTATTCAAATCGCCTAATGTCGAGAAAATTCCCGCATGACCACTTACACCATCCAACAAATAAGCCTTATAGTCATGGACAACACCCTGGATTATCCCGCCTCTTTGTGGCTCATCTTCAGTTGGTATAAAATTAGCCAACGGTCTTTCAGATAAATTATATCCCGTATTTTTCATCAATAATGGCTCAAAAATATGTTCATTCAAGCTTGTACTCAGTTCTCCATCAACTTGTGCGATTATCCAGCCTAAAATAATAAAACCTAAATCTGAATAAACAATTTTTTCTCCTGGCGAACTAATTAAGTTTGTTTCTTTTATCCTTTTTATAAGTTCTTCTTTTGTCATTGACCTAACACCCGTGATGTCAGCCGGTAATCCACTGTTATGCAATAATAAATTAGCTATCGTCACTTGTGGATATTTGAATCCAAATAATATCTCCCCTATTTCTGTATTCAGATCAAGCGTACCACTTTCAATCAATTGCAGGATCCTAGTAGTCGTCACAACAACCTTAGTTAATGATGCTAAATCATAGATCATCGTACTAGTTAAAGCAATATCATACTTACCATTTCCTTGCGTACCCAAGTAAAATTCTGAACTATTCTTTTTATCAGTAATTGCATAAGAAGCCCCGTAAATATCTTTGCTCTCTGTAGCTTCTTTAATACGTTCTGTGATTAATTCTACACTTTCTTCTACCATCTTTTTCCTCTTTATCTCAGTGCTTCAATTACTTTATTGTCATTCTTAATCAGTAGTTTTTGCGCATCTTCATAATTTAATTCTTTTTTCTGCATAACAATTGCTATCGGGACACTCTGCTTGGCCTCTTTTAACTTTTTCCGTGCTTCTTCATCACTGCATCCGGTTGTTTCTGCAATAATCCTAACAGCCCGCTCAACCAATTTCTCATTAGTTGGCAAAACATTTATCATCAGATTCTGATACACCTTACCACTTTTAACCATCACACCCGTTGATATCGTATTTAGTACCATTTTCTGTGCACTTCCTGCTTTCATCCTTGTAGAACCCGTCACAACTTCTGGACCAACCACTGGAGCAATCGTATATTTCGCATGCTCTTCCATCTCGCTGTGTGAAACACAAACTAAAGCTACACTCAATGCACCAATCTCATTGGCATAGTCTAATGCACCGATTGCATAAGGTGTGCGTCCACTCGCTGCAATTGCAATTACACTATCATATGAATTCAGATCTATCCTTTTTAAATCTTGCCTTGCTAGTTTAATTGAATCTTCTGCACCTTCTACTGCTTTATATACAGCTTGCGCACCACCGGCAATCAATCCGATTGCTTGGTCAGGCTTTAGTCCGTAGGTTGGTACCAACTCCACAGCATCTAATATTCCTAATCTTCCAGAAGTTCCTGCTCCACAGTAGATTATTCTGCCACCCATATTAAATTTTTTGCTGATTTCCTCAACTACTTGTGCAATTACTCGATCTTGCGACTTTACAGCTTCTGCAACTTTTTGATTCTCTGCATTAATAAGTCTAACCATCTCTAATACAGGTAAATTATCAAGCTCCATTGTTCTAGGATTACGCAGCTCTGTCTCTAGCTCATTTATCTTCATAAGATCACCATTTCTCACTGATTAATTTTATATTATTTACTTCTTACTATAACAGCAAAAGTTAGTACATTTAAAAAAGACCGGATCAAAAGTTATATTTTGACCTGGTCCTTAATTGATTAAGTATAAATCTGTCTCCTAAGTCAAGCCTTTCGGTTTAACGACTTATATGCACACTTTCTCTCTCTGTACATAAATGATTGACTTAATCTTCGTCATCTTGATCTTCTGCTAATTTTTCTTTAACATTATTGATGCCTGAGGTTCCCATCGAAATCAATTGTGCAACATCAAGTTGCCCGAGCATTTTTTGATTACCATATTCAATAATCATTGGTAAATTTATTCCCGTAATCACTTCTAAGTTTGGGTACTTTGCCAACAATGCAACCGACACATTTGAAGGAGTTCCACCTAAAAGATCTAAGCCCAAGATGATATCAGTATCATCTGTTTTTTCAATTTCTTCACTCAGTTCTTTTTCTAAGTCTTTAGGGCCCATCTCTTTGGTCAGACTAAAAGTTGCAACGTCATCAATCTTCCCAATAATTAGTTCTGCACTAGCTAGGATTGCCTTTGCAAGTGGTCCATGACTGGCTAAAATCAGCTTCACAAAATTCCCTCCTTTGATAAATTAGTGAGTACTTATCCTTTACCTAAAATTCCCAAGGCTGAACAAACAACCGCAACAATGATAACTGTAAAGATTGCCTTAGTTGATGTCATTTTCTTTCGTCCAAGTAACCAATAGATCAGTCCGACAAGTAGACCTGGAACTAGCTTAGGCAGAATCATATCTATTTCATTTTGCAACGTTACAGTTACCTTACCAATATGAGCAACAAATGGTACCTGTATATTAATCAGCGTCGCAACTAACGCACCGACCACATATACACCCAATAGGGTTGCTGCATCTGTCAAAGCATTTAATTGACCCTGCATTTTGGTTACAAGAGTTGTCCCTTCACGATAAGCAAGTGGTAACTGGATCCAGCGAATATACATAATAATAAGGTTTGCTATCAACCATATCACTACTCCAAAAGGATTCCCTTGAACAGCCATGTTTGCAGCAATCGCACCAAGGATCGCAGGAAGCAATGATGCAAAGATTGAATCACCAATAGCAGCTAACGGTCCCATCAAACCTGTCTTTAAACCAGAGACTGTTTCTAAGGATTCCGCCCCTTCCTTTGACTCAATTGCCAAATCTATTCCTTGGATAATCGTATTTACCCATGGATTTGTATTGAAAAATTGGTTGTGGGTCTTCATTGCCTTTTTCAATTCAGGCGTATGATCACCATATAATTTGCGCAGCTGTGGCAACATTAAAAACAGATACCCCGAACCTTGCATTTTCTCATAGTTCCAACCCAATTGGTTGAAGAATAAGTTTCGTCTATTTATTTGATTAAAATCCTTTTTAGTTAATTTATAATTAGTCTTCGTCGCCATAGATTTCACCATCCTCACTATCATTAGATTTTTCTTGAGATGAATCTTTATACGAACTTACCAATTCCGTTAGCTTTTGTTTCTCAGTATTCCTTTTGTATTCATTTATAGCGAATCCTAACCCAATCAAGGCAATTGCGACCATTGATACAGAATTAAATGATCCTGCAAATCCTTTTGATACTGTAGCCATCGTTGTTCCTAAGGATTGAACATTTGTATACAATGTGCTGAATAATGCAGTTAATGTAAAGCCAAGGATTAAGTAGGCAATATGCTTTTTGACTGGTAAGTAGCGCAGTAAAATGGCAAATCCAACGGCAGGCAATAATGCTCCAGCTGTAGCCAGTCCATTGCTGAGCCACTTCAGATGTGTATCCAAAACCTTAACCGCAGTCGATACAAAGTTGCCACCAAACTGTAGAGCTAAGAAGACTGGAATACCACGTGATAAGATCCATGGAAAGACCCCGTATAGATAATTCCGCTCAATTGCTGAGTAATTTTCTTCATCAATCAATCGATCAATCCGATGTTGAAAGAAGGTATTGGTAAAGCGACCAAGAATATCCGTTTCGATCATTAATGATGCAACCGGAACTCCAATCGCCGCCACTGCAGTTGAGGCATTCATACCTGTACTAATTGAAAATGCAGTAGCCAAAATTGTTCCTGAATTAGCATCAATTTTTGATGAACCACCGAATGTCCCTACACCTAAAACAGTTAATTGCAAACTCCCACCAATAATCAATCCCTTGGTAACATCGCCCATAATAGCACCCGTAATCAATCCAGCCCATACTGGCTGAGAAAGGGAAGAAACAATCGTTAATTCATCCCATATTTGATACATTGAGTAAAGCGTTAATAGTAAAACTTGCCAAAAAATAATATTTCCATGCATAATTGGTTACCTCCTCCCGATTTGTTTGATTAGAATTTCTTTAATAAATCTATGAAGTTTAAAACAGGATCACTTGGTACCATTTGTGCGGTTACACTTACTCCTAACTTATGTAATTCATTAAAAGCATCGACATCTGCCTGTACAACATTAATAGAGTTTGTTATTGCCTTTGTTTCATCAGTTTGTGACATATTTCCTACGTTAACGGCTGTGATAGGAACACCTTTTTGTATCATATTAACTAGTACGCGGGGATGCCTTACAAGAATAAACACCTTTTGCGAGTTGTATCTGCCTTCATTGATGTTATTAACTGCCCTTTGTTCACTTAGAATACTTAGGTTAACCCCTGCTGGTTTCGCTAACTTAATACCAGCCTTAGCGACATCTGAACTTGCAACTTCATCATCAATAACCATGATTCTTGTCGCACCTACTACGTTAGTCCACATATTCGCAACTTGGCCATGTAATAAGCGGCCATCAACTCTTACTGCTGTAATTGCCATTAGATTCTCACCCCTTCAAAATATTATTCTCCTGCTGCCATGTCTATAATTACAAAACAAAAAACCTGATTTCTCAAAGCGAATGAGGCAACAAATCATTTTGGATAATTATTAATTAAAAACCAATAATTATTAGGGACGATTATATCACTTAAAGCATCTTTTGAAATAAGGTTTCATAAATGGTGTGTTAATCAATTGTTTTTTGAAATTTTATTTTACTAAATCTAGCGAAAGCGTTTTTTTATCTTCGATAATTAAGCTCTTTCTTATACTTCGCAACAATATCATATGATTTACTAAGTAATTTAACGTTGAAGCTAAAGTTCTGACTTACAAAATAATAGAAAATAATATCTACAGCGGTAAACTGTGCAAGCAATGAACTTGTGGCAGCGATACGATACTTGCTCTCTCTCGGAAAGGCTGTGTGAATGCCTGTCTTTACATAATTATCCAATGAACTATCTCCTCTTCTTGTTAAAGAAACAAGCGGAAAGTTTCTTTCACTTGCATGTATTGCCGCATTTATCACTTCTGGTGATTCACCTGAATTGGATACTAGCCAAACTAGAGTATCAGCTTGGTTGCCAACCAACTTTGGCAGTAGTGAATTCAAATTATTTTCGGCAATTGTCAAATATCCTAACCTGCTCCATTTTTGTGCAATATTTTCAGCAACAAGACCTGAAGCACCCACACCAAAAATAATCATTTGCTTACACTTATTTAATAATTTAACAGCTTCTTTTATCTCTTTTTCATCAATTTGTTCTACCGTTTCACTAATTGATCTTTGCGCATTTGCCAATAGTTTTTGTTTTATTGAATCTAATGCTTCATTCGCCGAAATATCACCATAACTTTTACTCTCCAGACTTCTTTTAGATAAACTGGCAGATAATTCGATTTTTAATGCCGTGAAACTCTCCAACTTTAAATCTTTCACAAGTCTAACGACTGTCGCAGAGCTTGAATCTGCGGCTTGTGCTAATTGTGCAATCTTCATTTTTATTACTTTATTTGGATTTTGTAAAATATACTCTGCAACTTTTCTCTTTGATTTTGAAAGCCGCGGTAAGGAATTTAATATCTCGTTTTCAATACCCATATTTCATCTCTCCTTAATATATTTCCGTTTTTTATTACACAACACAAGTACATTTCAGCTTGCCTTATCTTACAATCATTTTAATTTTTTATCAATTGTTTTTAAACATATTAAAAATACCACATCTATCTTAGTAAAAGTAGAACAATTTGCCCATCTTCTATCGCCCATTTACCAACCATTGAGTATCCAACCCAAATTCTGGTATTGGAAAAAGACTGAACAATAGAATGTGATTCACACACATCATTAATATAAAGAAACGGTATATATCATCAGATATATCAAATGTAAGCAGAACAATTATAGATTTGTACTTAGGCAAATTATTTAACCAACCTACCTTCTTTGTAATAAAGTAAAGGTGTACTTAAAATAAATTCGCAGGAGGCAAAATTTTATGAAAATTCCCAATAGATTATTGAATGACGGACATTTAATTCCTAAAATTGGATTTGGTACTTATCAAATTCGTGGTGGTCAAGGAATTGATCAAATATTATCTGCTATTCAAGATGGTTATCGTCTGTTAGACACCTCAACAAACTACGACAGCGAAGGAATTGTTGGTGAAGCTATTCGCCGCTCTGGCATTCCACGATCCGAATTTTTTGTTACCAGTAAATTGCCCGGGAAATATCATCATTACGAAGATGCTTTGATGATGATTCAAGAGTCTCTTTGCCGCATGGGTTTAGACTATTTTGACCTTTACTTGATTCATTGGCCGCTTCCAAAAAGAAAACTCTATACTGAAGCTTGGCGTGCATTGGTTACAGCTCAAAAAATGGGTCTTTGCCGTTCGATTGGTGTTTCTAATTTTGAACCGGAACATTTAGACAAAATTATTGCTGATACAGGAGTTACACCAGCTGTTAACCAAATTGAGATCCATCCTTATTGGGTCCAAGACAAGATGCTATCAGAGAATACTAAACGCAAAATTGTCACTGAGGCATGGAGTCCGCTGGGACGAGGTAATCGTACACTTCAAGAAAAAATAATTAAAGATCTGGCTGAAAAATACCAAAAAAATGTTGGCCAAATTGTTTTAAGGTGGCATGTACAACGTGGTATTATTCCAATTCCCAAATCAAGCAATCTGCTCCATCAACGAGAAAATGCAGATATTTTTGATTTTGAACTAACATCAGAAGAAATTACTGCAATTAATAGTTTATCTCGCACTGATGGAAGGATAGATAATCAAGATCCAAATGAATATGAGGAATTTGATTAAGTTTATCAAGGACTAACTTAGAGAGAATGGTATGCGCGCTTTACAATTAATATGTGGGGCTGTGTGTGTTGTTCTCTTTTTCATTCATATTTAGCTGTTTTTTGCTTCGCAATGCCATTAGAATCAAGCCATTATTCATTTTCAAAAGATAGTTGCCTTAAAATCTAACGAAAATGTAATTTTTTGTCAAAAGTATATTTACTTATTAATCATAATATGATATAAATATATACATGCTAATAATATTGCTCAGTAGTTCAGTGGTAGAATAATTGACTGTTAATCAAGAGGTCGTAGGTTCGAACCCTACCTGAGCAGCTAACCTAAAGTATCTTGCTGATTTGGCAAGGTACTTTTTTTCTATGCTGAACCAGTAATTATTAATTAAATTGCGATTATAAAAAGTACAGCATCGGGTATTAAACTCTACACCCAATGCTGTACTTTTTCGTCTTTTGATACTAACCGTTTTCTTTCATTTACAATAAAATGTTATAGTCATTCTTTGGTAAGTTTTTTGGTGATATTTTTTTATTCTGCGTCAATACTTGCACTATCACCTCTGATACCTCAAACTCACTTTCACTGATTATTTTACTAGCATCAAACATCTGGTAATCTCCACCGCCCATTGCTCGATACTTACTCAAACCAATCTTTAAAGTATCTTCTGGAACAATTTTATGACCTTGGTAACAAAGATTTGTAATTCTCTTTCCTTGAGGTTGGCTCACATTTATTGTATAGTCAATTCCCCCGTAAATATCATAATTAAAGTCAGGAATGCGTTGTCTGCCATTTTTTGTTGCTACAACTATTCTTCCCTCCTCTTCGCCCCAATACATTGCTGTTTGTTCAAGCGCCGCTAGTAAATCTTTTCCTGTTACTTCAAGAACTGCAAAAGTATTAGAAAATGGATAATTAGCTTTTATATCTCGCATGGTAACCATCTGTGCAAAACCTGGTTGTTGATTATTAAATATCGAACTGGCTACAATCTCGACCCCAGTAGCCTCTCTCACAAAATAGTTCATTAGATCAATAAATGGATGTCCATGCAATCTGGCCGACGCAACATCAGTCAATTTGAAGCCCTTGTCAAGAACACCAACACTTTTGTCTAACCACTCTTCTGTGTCCTTATTATCAGACTCCAATAAATTTATAACGGTGTTATTTGGGTCAATGCCTCTCGTTGAAAGTAATTTTGCTGTTTTCTTAGTAATTACACTATCCCTATACTCTAGTTCAATTGCACCAACAACTTCACCAGCATAACCTGGCTGAATCACAGGTATATCATTATAGAAAGTTGCAATTTTACGATGTTGATGTCCAGTGATCAAAGCATCAATTCCCGCAATTTTACTTAATTCGTAGGCCTCGTTTTCACCTGTTAATTCTTCTGTTGCAATACCATTTTCATCGGCTTCAAAACCTCCATGATAAGCAACTATTACTATATCAGCAATTTTTCTCAACCGTGGGATATACTCTTTGGCTGTCTGAACCGCCGATTTAAAATAGAGTCCATGAATATTTTCCTGGGTTTCCCAATGGGGAATATACTGGGTTGTCAATCCGAGAATTGCAACCCGAACTCCTTTTTCTTCAAAAATCTCATATGCTTTTCCCATATAAGGTTTACTATCATCATCCAAAATATTCGCACATAAAATTGGATGCTTTCGATAACTATTAATTTTCTCTTGATACTTTCGACCATAATTAAATTCATGATTACCAAGAATTGCTGCATCATATTTAATTATGTTCTCAGCTTGTACCAATTCCTTTACTTGATAGTTACCTTTGTGAAAAAGGAAATCAACTAACGCCGAACCTTGGATATAATCACCATTGTCGATTACCAATACCAAATCTTCACTCGCACTGTTTTTTCGTACATTTTCGATCACACTTGCACACTTCGCAAAGCCAATATCTTGGTTTTCATGACGTTTTAAATATGTTGTTGGATACATATATCCATGGATATCACTTGTTACTAAAATTTTAATTTGCATATACTATATTACACCTACTTAAAACGATAAATTTCTGTGTACCTTGGCCTTAAAAACTGTAATCCACTATTTTTCAGCGCATTTACGGCAGCATCCGGATCAAACGAATGCCAAAAAGCCGTTTTCTTTGCAGCAACAGTTCTAGCTACCTCACAAATTTCTGCTTTTGTAGCATGTCCTGATACTCCAATATCAATAAACTCAATTCTTTTATTTTCTAAAAAACTCTTTAGCGTCTGATAATGTGGATCATAATCTCCAAGTGGCGCTCCATTGCAATGCAAATAAATAAATTTATTGAAATTCATAAGAATGTCTAAGTTTTCAAAGCTATTTTGTAAACAAAAATGATTCAGATTATTCATAATTGTTAGCAATGATACTGGTATTAACCCAGCAATACCTTTCAATCCTAAATTACCATCATCTAACACAAAAATTGGTTCTTCTAATGAAAATTCACTTATCACATGTGCGTATTGCGGCTCCCAGACAATTGGTCTATTCAAATGATTAGCTACTTTATTCATCTGTAACAATCGCTCGATATCTCTGGAGTATGGATTGATAACAGTTAGATTCTTGTGCTTATTTAAAATCCTCTTGAAGTCTTCTAGACACTTTGATTCCACGGTAACTTCATTATCTCCCTGTCCATTCAAGCTGTTATCATCCTCAAAACTAAAGCTTGTTGCCTCCAACATTAGCAAATCCAAATTACGCTGCTTAAACAAATTCATCCATTTATCAACTGCTGATCTATGCGAACCACTCAACCTCACATCCCCAGATTGACCAAACGCATGTTTCCCATCTTCGATTAAAAATGCAGCTGCTCCCAAAATATCATGATCGCTTTGATAAGCCGTAACTGTTAAGTCACCAATTTTTACAGGAACTTCAAAATCAAAAATCTTAAAATTTACATTAAGCGCCAATCCTAATCCTTGTTTTACAAGACTTCGATATAACTTATATGAAGGCCGTGATAGATAAACAGGAATATCACTTTTGAGATATGCCAATGCTGAAGTATGATCCAAATGCAGATGTGTAATAAAAATTGCTTCATCTTTATACTCTTTGATCTGTTCTTGCTTATCGCCAAAAAGCTCAGGTACATCGGGAAGTACGTGTTTTTCAATCAACGACTGTGAAGTCCCTATTTTAAAATCTACTGCCATTCCAAAGTCCGTAATTACTCTTGAACTTCGAGTACTTATTTCTGCAATATTTGCTCCAATTGTATTTAGTCCATTTAGGAACCTAATATTCGTCATTTCTTATTTTTCACTTCCCTTGTCGCAACGCTTCATCAGTTATTCTTATTATCTGATATTATTTTTTTAGCTTGTTTAGCCAAATTTGTGAGCGCATCTTTTGCAGGCGTTTGCTTTGTCAGCATGCTATCAAAAGCATTTAATTCATCTGTATAGTATTCGTTATAACCTACAAAACTCTTTGTTGAAAATGAGTCTGGAAGTGATTCCACAGCAGCTTTTGCCCTTTTATTGCTCTTTAAAAATGCTTGATACTCTTTTGACTTAACCGCCGATTTTGTTAATGGAACATAACCCGTTAACATGGCCCATTTAGTCGTAGCCTTAGAAGTTAATAGGTACTTCATAAACGCATAAGCACCCTGTTTTTGTTCTTGACTTGCACCTTTAAATAACACAATGTCATTACCGGCTACTTCTGTACCTGATTTACCTTCATATGATGGAACTACCGCTGTTGTCCAGTTTAGAGATGAAGGAGCAACTTGTTTAATTGCTGTCATCCCAGCAGAGGAACCGATATAAAACGCTGATTTACCATTTACAAAACTATTCGTCCAGTAAATGTCTGATCCCGCCGATTTAGCAGTGCCATCTTTAATCATATCAAGTACAAAGTTTGCAGCAGTAACAGCTTTTGAACTTGAAAGATTAACTTTACCTGTACTTGTGATTGGAGTTACTCCAGCTGCATGCAATAGTCCTTCCCACTCCATTTGGAAGCTTTGATCAAAACCATAAGCATAGATTCCGTGTTCCTTTAGTACTTCTCCATCTTTACGCATTTGTTCCCATGTTTTAGGAATTTCTAAATTATATTTTTTTAAAATATCTTCGTTAACATACATTACCCTTGTCGATTTAGAAAACGGAATTGAATAATAACTGTTCCCTATCTTTGAACCGCTAAGGAATGCAGAGTAAATATCCTTTTTTTGGCTTGCAGACATTCCTTTGTACATTGCATCCAAGTTTTCAATGAATCCGTTGTTTTTATAGTCTGGCAAACTAGTATATGATGCCATACCTAAAACAGGTAAACTGTTAGATTTAGCTGCTGCCATAACTTTTTGATTTAATTTGTCATACGTTTCTTGTGAGGTTGCAACAACCTTATATTTTTTTTGTGAATTATTGAAATCAGTGATAATTTTATTCAGATTCTTTTCGTATGGTCCCGCTAATCCCGTCCAAAAACTGATCTTTACTGGTGTTTTCGTAGTTCCCTGATCGCTTGTACTAGCCTTTTTCGAACCACATGCTGTTAAAAAAACACATAAGGTACTTATCACTGCTAAAATTGCAATTATCCTACTTTTTTTCATTTTTTCTCCACCTTTCATAGTAAAACACCCCACTAACTACTTTGCTAAAAATTACTATAAGCATTCCCCCTTTCAGGAATCTCTGTTTATTAACTAATATTTAACCTTTTAAACCCGAGCGAGTAACTCCAGCTATAATATATTTTTGCAAAAAAACATATATGACAATCATTGGTATCACAATAATTGTTGATGCTGCCATCAATAGCTGATATTGAGTTCCCGCATCAGTAGTAAATGCACTAAGCCCAACAGGAAGTGTTCTCATTTTATCTGAATTGGTAGCAATCATTGGCCACATAAAAGAGTTCCAGCTTCCAATCATCTCCAAGGTTGCCAATGCTACAATTGTTGATTTTGATAGTGGAACAATTATTCGCCACAGAAAATACCAGTCACTAGTTCCATCAATTTTTGCGGCATAATACAGCTCATCCGGGATAGTCATAAAAGTTTGTCGTAGCGTAAAAACCGCAAAAAAGCTAGCTAACCAAGGAACAATCAAAGCCGCATATGTGTTGATCATCCCTAATTTTGAAAGAGTTACAAAATTAGGAATGATTAACATCTCACTAGGCACCATCATTGTTGCCATGCAAAGAATAAAAATTGTTTTTTTGCCATAAAATTCCAGCCTAGCAAACGCAAAGGCTCCTAGAATCGTGGTAATTATTTGACCGATAGTAGTTACAATCATCACGAAAGTACTATTCAGAAAATATCTTAGAAAAGGAGCCGCATTCCACGCCTTAATAAAATTACCCCATTGTGGATTTTGTGGAATTAAAGTTGGCGGAATCTTAGCAGTTTCAGATCCAGTTTTTAAAGCCGTTACTATCATCCATAAGAAAGGAACAATCATTATTATTCCGCCTAAGGTTAAAATGAAATATAACAATATTTTACTGATACTCTTTTTTGTCATTTGCCCTCTCCCTTACACGTAATGGACATGCCGCTTGCTATACCAAACTTGAATTACTGTGATGATCAGTGTCAATGTAAAAAGAACCACTCCTGCGGCTGCGGCTATTCCGTATTTCCATTCTGTATAGAATTTTTCGTACAAATAAAAAACAAGTGTCAGTGTTGACTTACCCGGCCCTGGATTTCCTCCAAATAATACAAAGATTTGATCAAATACTTTAAACCCACTTATTATGCTGGTAACAGAAACAAGAAATGTCATTGGTGACAAAAGTGGAATTGTGATATATCTGAATCTCTGCCAGGTATTTGCTCCATCAATTTGCGCTACTTGCTCATATCTTTTGTCAATATTGCTTAATCCTGCTAAAAATAAGATTATGTTGAATCCTAATCCTTGCCAGATCGTCATAATTATCAAAGCTGTCATTGCCCAGTGTGGATCATTGAGCCAATCAATTGGTTTTATTCCGAATATTCCCAAAAAAGCGTCTAATAATCCATACTGCGAGTTATAGATCCATTGCCAAATCAACGAAATAGCTACCGTACTAGTTACAAACGGTAAGAAGTATACGGTCTTAAAGAAACCTGCAGCAAAATTT
This sequence comes from Liquorilactobacillus mali, assembly GCF_001437155.1. Classification (GTDB taxonomy): domain Bacteria; phylum Bacillota; class Bacilli; order Lactobacillales; family Lactobacillaceae; genus Liquorilactobacillus; species Liquorilactobacillus mali_A. The sequence goes on along the minus strand of NZ_JQAR01000003.1, from coordinate 129,186 downwards.
ATTTTGTTCAACAAAATAGCTATGACAAGAGCGATTATCACTGACAAGGGAACAACACCGACAACAAAAATAATTGTATTTTTTAAAGCTTCAATAAAATCAGGATCTGTCCATATGGTTACAAAGTTAGAAAGGCCAACTTCACTAACCTTATTTGTATAAAAGTTATATTTCGTATAAAAACTCATTGCGAAAGACATTACGATCGGATAAAGATAGAATGTACCAATAATTATCAACATTGGGGATAAATACAAAAAGGCAATTAGCGTCGATTTTGCTGATGGTTTTTGTTTGATCACAAGCTGTACCTCCCTAAACTGATGTAGCGTTCCAAATGACCTCTTTTTCGCTGTTAGCAATAAACACTCCATTTGTCCTCAACGTAAATTCAAGTATTTGTTGTTTTTCTAACAAATCACGTTCTTTAAAACCCGTTACCATTAACTCTTGCCCTTGAACATCTAGCCTAACAAACATTTCATGCCCATATCTTTGAACTGATACTACTTTTCCTTGCAGCTTTACACCAAGATGTTCTTGATGATCTCTAATGGGCACAATACTTTCTGCTCGTATTAACAGTGTCTCCGCTTTTTCATTAATAGTCATAGGTATAATTGGAGAGAAGTCCTGCCTTAATATGCTAAATGGTATTTTATTAATAACGGGATTTCCTATGAAACTCGCCACAAACAAATTATCTGGATAATCATAAATGGTGTTCGGATCAGCAAATTGTTGTATTTGTCCATTATCTAAAACCATAATGTAATCTGAAATATGCATCGCTTCATCTTGATCGTGAGTTACAAAGACAGTTGTTACTCCAGTTTGCTTTTGTATTCTTCTAATTTCTTCCCGCATCTCTACGCGTAAACGAGCATCTAAATTAGATAAGGGTTCATCTAACAATAAAATACTTGGTTCCTTAGCCAGTGCTCTTGCAATTGCTACACGCTGCTGTTGTCCTCCTGAAAGTTCTCCGGGATATTTAGTAAGCTCATTCTCAACATGTACTAACCGTGCAAGATTTTCACCGCGTTCGTTTCGCTTCTTTTTGTCTATTTTCTTCATTTTTAGAGGAAAGCAAATATTTTCTAAAACTGTCATGTGTGGGTATAAGGCATAATTCTGGAAAACCATTCCTACTTTTCGTGCTAGCGCATCTTTTTTAGTAACATCTTGCTCACCAAAAAATATTTTTCCAGCTGTTGGCTGTAACAACCCGCTTATTAAATTCAATGTTGTTGATTTGCCACATCCACTCGGACCTAGCAGACAAGTCAATTTACCTTTGGGAATAACAAAGCGCAAATCATGTAATACTTCATTTTTATGTTCATATGCTAATGAGACATTTTCAAATTTAACATCCATTGTGTCGCTCCTTTCAGGTTTCTGGGTTATCTAACCTAAATTACCCCAGGAGATGAAGTATACACTTTCTACTTTTGGCTATCCCCCATTATTTTGTAAATTTTTCGTATAACATAGGTAAAATTAAAGAAAACAATATGTTTACATAATAAAAAGAACTACTTCTGCCTTCTGAGAAATACATTCAAAGTTAAAATTTTCACTCTAGCTTTGGAGTGCATCTCATTTTTATGAAGCAATTTCTTTTATTCAACGTTCCACGTGAAACTTTTTGACTCTCGTTGCTGTTTTAATAGCTTTACTTGTTAAAATTTTACTTTATTTGTTTACTCAAACCAGTAAACTTTCTTTTTTTGTACAGTATGCACAGGGATTACGTTCTTTTCGTTCTCTACTTTGACAGACAGTTCAAAATTTATAAAAAAGGCAAGGTAGAAAGTTCTTGAAATTCAAGAACTTTCTACCTTGCCTTTTTTATTCCTTTAAATTGGTAAATAACAAAATTTTCATATTGTAGACTACTACCCTATATAAAACATGGGTTGAATTATTTTCTAAATTGAGTGAAGATATTACTATATTAAATTTAAAAGAGGTTATTTCATTGACTAACAAATCTTCCATATATTGCTCTCAAACTATTACAATAACGGAACATCGCGTCTTAACAAACGATTTAAATGAACACAAGACCGTCTTTGGAGGACGCCTTCTCGAGCTTCTTGATGGGACAGCGTCAATATCAGCAGCAAGAACTGCTCACAACAGCACAGTCACTGCTGCTATCAATCAATTCAACTTCATTGCTCCAGTAAAACTAGATGATGCATTAATCATCAAGAGTTATGTAAGCGGCATTGGTAATAGTTCAATTGAAGTCTTCGCAAAAATCATTGGTGAACATCTAAATTCTGGGGAACGTTTCTTGGTAGCAACTTCCTTTTTAACGTTTGTCATTACTAATAAAGAAATCAAGCTCCCAACTCTCATACCACAATCTCCAGAAGAAATTACAGTTTGTAACTCATATCCTCAACGACGCGCCGAACACAAGAAGGAGGCACTCACTTTTAAAACGATTACTGACTCTCTTTCACTAGACTAACCAAAATAAGTAATTAAACATCCGATTCCTGTTTCTTAACAACCTGAATTAGAAAAGCAACAGCTTCTTCATATGTACAAGCTCGCTGTTTCATTACTTCTTTAATTGTCGACTCTGTATCAACTTTATAAACCATTTTTACGACCTCTCAATCAAACTGGTATTCATCATTTCACTCTTAACATTCTATACCGTTTAAAACAAAAAAACGAGAACAAAGTATTTTCAGGTAAAATAATTTTAACTGGTTTTTAAGCAGTATAAGCAGCTGATAATTGATCTTTGAACCTTATCTTATGAGCTTTAATAATAAAATAAAAAGCAATAGCCTATGACAGGGTCTTAACTGCATAAAAGGCTTTTGCTTTTTTATTGTTCTATCTATTTACTTTAAATTATATTTTTGCCCAAATGTTATCCAATACATTCGTCTGTTTACGATCTGGTCCAACTGAAAAAGTTGAGATTTTTACTCCAACCAACTCTTCAATGCGGTGAATATACTTTCTTACATTCTCAGGTAGATCCTCGAGTCTCTTACACTGTGTAATATCCTCACTCCAGCCTGGTAATGTTTCGTATACTGGTTTGCACTGAGCTAATTGTTTCAAACTGGCTGGATAATGATAAATCCTTTTTCCATCTAACTCATATGCCGTACAGATCTTTATCTCATCCAACCCCGTCAGTACATCAACACAGTTCAAACATAAATTAGTCAGTCCTGAAACTCGTTTTGCATGACGCATTACAACGCTGTCAAACCATCCAATTCTACGTGGTCTCTTTGTAACAGTTCCATATTCGTGACCTGCTTCACGGATAAAGTCACCAGTATCATTAGCTAACTCTGTAGGAAATGGTCCATCCCCAACACGAGAGGTATATGCTTTGCACACACCAACGACTTTATCAATCTTTGAAGGACCAACGCCACTACCAATTGTTACACCACCGGCAACAGGATTTGAAGATGTTACAAAAGGATATGTACCTTGATCAATATCTAGCATTACCCCTTGTGCACCTTCAAACAACACGCGTTTTCCACTATCTAAAGCATCATTCAAGACAACCGATGTATCAGTAACATTATCTTTAAACTGCTGACCATATTCGTAGTATTGTTCAAATATATCTTCAAACTTCAAAGGTTCAACTTCATAAAATTTAACAAATTCTCGATTCTTTTCTTCAAGATTATGACGCAATTTTTCTTCAAAGATTTCTTTATCCAAGAGATCAGCAACACGAATACCTACACGTGCTGCTTTATCCATGTAAGCTGGTCCGATTCCTTTATTTGTTGTCCCAATCTTTTGATCTTTCTTTGCCTTTTCTTGCAAACCATCCAAAAGAATATGGTAAGGTAAAATAACATGTGCACGATCAGAAATACGCAAATTAGAAGTTGAAATTCCTCGTTCTTTTAAATATGCCAATTCTTCAACTAATGACTTAGGATTTAATACAACGCCATTACCTATCACACTAATTTTTGATTCATAGAATATGCCTGATGGAATCAAGCGTAACTTGTACGTTTCCCCATTAAAAACAATCGTATGACCTGCGTTATCTCCACCTTGGTATCTTGCTATAACTTCTGCGTTACGACTCAGAAAATCTGTAATCTTCCCTTTTCCTTCATCGCCCCATTGACTACCTACAACAACTACTGATGACATTTTTTTCACCTCATAAAATGATTTGAATATCTTTCTTTTGTACCATCAACCTCGATAATTGTATCAGTAGCAGTCCTATATTTCAAGTAAATTCCGAATATTATTATTATTAAACATTGCTGATTAGATTAATAACGAACTTTAACTACATAAAAACATAAACCTTTGAGTACTAATTCATAATTACAATTGGAATCTTTTCTTATGATAGATAATTCAGACAATATTATACACACAAAAAAAGGAGATAACCTCAAATTAATTGGCCATCTTCCTATCGATACATATACTCTATAATCATTTTCTTACAATTACTACCCTTGCGTTGGAATATAAGATACAGATGAAAATTTATTATATGATTTCACAAATAATAACTTAACTGTTCCACGGGCTCCAGAACGGTTCTTTTCGATAATAACCTCAACTTCACCAACATCTTGTGCAGCTTCATCTCGTTTTTCATCTTCATCCCCGTCTGAGTCTGACCGCTCATAATAATCATCACGATATAAAAAGGCAACAATATCTGCATCCTGTTCAATCGAACCTGACTCTCTTATATCGGATAAGACTGGTCTTTTATCCTGCCGTTGTTCAACACCACGTGATAACTGTGATAAAGCAATAATTGGTACAGATAGTTCCTTAGCTAGCTTCTTTAACTGCCGCGAAATCTCTGAGACTTCTTGTTGTCGGCTTTCTTTATTAGAACCCTCGATTAACTGCAAATAATCTACTACAATTAACCCTAGGTCTCCTTTTTCTTTCGCCAATCTTCGACATTTCGCCCGAATTTCTGCCATTTTAATACCAGGAGTATCATCAATATAGATAGAAGCCTGTGACAAGGAGCCCATAGCCACAACTAACTTTTGCCACTCATCATCTTCGAGTTGCCCTGTTCTTAAATGGTTAGCATTGATACTCCCCTCAGCACACAGCATTCTATTAACTAATGATTCAGCACTCATTTCTAATGAAAAAATGGCTACTGTACTGTCCGTTTTTGTTCCGATATTTTGTGCAATATTTAAAGCAAAAGCAGTCTTACCGACGGCTGGTCGAGCAGCCAAAATAATTAAGTTATCCGGTTGCAATCCAGCAGTCATCTTGTCAAGATCAGGATATCCAGTTGGTAAACCTGTTACTTCCTCATCCTGCTGATAAAGTCTATCAATTTCCTCCATAGTGCTGTTTAACACATCGTTGATTGGCTTAAAGCCAGTTCGATTTCTACGTTCAGAAACTTCCATAATTTGACGTTCAGCATCATCTAATAATGATGGGACATCATCATCTTGCGAATAAGTTTGCGTAACAATATTGGTAGCAGTTGCTATCAGTCTTCTCAACAATGCTTTTTCTTCGACAATTTTTGCATAATATGCAACATTTGCCGCCGTTGGAACTGCCGCAGCAAGCTCCGCAATATATGCAACCCCGCCAACGTCGTCAACTTGTTGGTTCGAAGTTAAATAGTTATTAATTGTAATAACATCAATGACCTCATCTTGGTTATTCAAATCAATCATTGCTTGAAAGATGATTTGATGCGCTCTTTTGTAGAAGTCTTCTGGTTGTAAATATTCCATTGCTTCTATAAGAGCCTCTGAACGCAAAAAGACTGCACCCAAAACGGCTTGTTCAGCCCCTACATTCTGAGGAGGCAAATGATCAATCAACTCTTCATTGCTCATAATCCATTCACCTTTCACCCGTTAAAATTAATTTATTGTTCTGTAATGTGTACTCTAATTTTTGCCGTAACCTTGTTGTGCAGCTTAACTGGTATGTTGGTGTACCCGAGTGTCTTGATTGGTTCATTAAGCTCCATTTTTCTCTTATCAATCTTCAAGGAATACTGTTGAGCGAGTGCTTGGGCTACTTGCTTACTTGTAATTGAACCAAATAAACGTCCATCTTCACCTGCTTTGGCCTTCATTTCAACAACCATTTCACCAGACTCTAGTTTTTGCTTCAATTCTTTTGCTTCCGCAAAAACTTCGGCTTCTCGCTTTTCTTCAGCTTTTTGTTGCCCTTTAAGCTGGCTCATTGCTTGAGCAGTTGCCACCTTAGCCTTGTTTCCCTTAATCAAGAAATTTGCGTAACCATCTGGAATCTCTTTAATTTCTCCGCGTCTGCCTTTGCCTCTTACATCTTGTAAAAAAATAACTTTCATAACTTAAACCTCCAAAAATTAATACTAGCTGTTTTCTTCAATTGCTCTTAATAATTCTTCTTTTGCGACATCAATCGAGACATCCTTTAATTGCGTTGCGGCATTCGAAAGGTGTCCGCCGCCGCCAAGTTCTTCCATCACAACTTGGACGTTTGCCTTACCATTACTTCGTGCAGAGATCCCTATCTTCTCATCAGAACGTCTAGTAACGACATATGATGCTTCTACACCACTTACATTCAGTAACGCATCAGCAGCCTGTGCAGCAATAACCGAATCATATATCTTATCTTTTTCACCAACACAAAGTGCGACCCTATTACCGATAAATTCTACACGATCGATTAAATGATTTCTCTGCAAGAAATTATCAACTTTTTCTTTCATAAAGTGCTGTGCCATCGCCGAATCAGCACCAACTGAACGTAAATAACTTGCCGCATCAAACGTTCTTGTTCCCGTACGCAAAGTAAATGACTTTGTATCAATTATTATTCCGGTCAACATTGCCGTGGCCTCTATCTTATTAATAGGCTCGCTATCACGTGACTGGTATTCAAACATTTCTGTGATTAATTCACATGTCGAAGATGCGTATGGTTCAATATAAACTAAAATAGGATTTTCTGGAAATTCCTCACCACGCCTATGGTGATCAATCACCATCATTCGATTGGCCAACTTTTTATATAGCTCTGGACTGGTCGAGATTGAGGGCTTGGAATGATCAACCATTATTAATAAACTCTGCTTCGTTGCTTTTTCAAGAGCCTCCTCAACTGAAATAACTGTTCCCTTTATTTCAGGATACTGTGAGAGTTCATCCATTAATCTGGTTACATCTGAATGTAATTTCTCATTATCAAGAACAATCCAACACTTCTTTTGGTTCATAGCGGCTATTCTGCGTAATCCTAAGCATGCACCTATCGAGTCCATGTCAGGATATTTATGTCCCATAACAAAAACCTGATCTGTTTGACTCATGAGTTCTTGCAAGGCCTGAGCTATCATTCTAGCTCTAACCCTAGTTCTTTTCTCCATCGGATTTGTTTTTCCACCATAAAAGCGTGCCTGACCTTCAGGAGCTTTGACCACAACCTGGTCTCCACCCCTTCCTAGGGCAAGATCCAAGTTATTCTGTGCAGCTTTCGAGAGAAGCGCCAAATCATCTTCACCATAAGAAATTCCCATACTCAAAGTCAGAGGAAGATTTTGTTTGGATGTCCTCTCACGAATCCTATCCAAAATTTTAAATCTGTCTTCTTCCAATTTTTCTAAGACACTTGTATAGGCTAAGATAAAGAAATGATCATCATCTATTCTCTTTAAATACATCTGGTACTTTTTTGCCCAATTTGAAAGTTCATTTGTTACATAATTACTAATATTTGAAACGTTTTTATCATTCATCGTCTGGGTCACTTCATCGTAGTTATCAATAAAGATCTGCCCAATCACCACATCAGTATCTTTGTCATGCTGCTCGATTTTTGCATAACGCGTAATATCCATTAAGTATACCGCATGAATATCATTTTCGATTAACATTTGGAATCGATAATCACCCCACGAAACCTCGACGGGCTTTTTCTCTGCACCGTACTTCTCTACCACTGTTGCCAATTCTTTATCTACAGCAGATAAAGCTTTACCTAGTATTTCTTCCTGACCAAAATACTTCTGCAGATAAGGATTGACCCATTCAATCTCATTTTCTCCATTCAAAAACATGATCCCAACCGGCATCTTTATTAAGGACTCTTGTTCTCCTCTTTTTATACGATATGACAAGTCCGAAATATATTCAGTGGTATCCTCAGTAATTGCTTTCAAAACAAAAAAAGAAACAATACTAGTTATCAAAACAAGTATAGCTATTATGATTCCTAGAACCCAGCTGACTGCAAATGACATTGCCACACAAAACAGAGATATCGTTAATATGAATATCGCAATAATACGCAATTTTTCATTTTTCATGAATGAAGGGAAATGAAAAAAATCCCTTGAAAAAAGCTGTTTCAAAATGTTCTCCCCATTCCTAGAAGTATTTTCAAAATTAAATTAAATCTCATAAAAAATCTTACTGCTTGAAAACACACATTGCCCTGTACACTCTGTTCCCTATTTTATCACAAACACAACTGAGATACACATTCTAGGAGAAATGAACTTATTATCCTGATCAATTATTGATTTCAAATAAAAAAAAGAAAATGACAATAATTTTACTCTGCCATAATCCCTTTTTTCATTATAAAAATGTTTTATTTAATTTGCGCTGTAGTTTTGAACCAGCCACGTTTACTAAAGAATGCATACATATCATTCAAGAAAAATATTCCATAGCTGAAAATAAGTGCGAAGTTACCATCACCTTGCAGCATCGTTTGCATCCACAATGCAATTGTGAAAACAGAGCTTATAGTCCAAACAAAGTACTGTTCACGTTTACGATTTAACTCTAATAAAGAACCAGTAATAGCCATAGCCAAGTTCAAACTATCCAAAAAGACACGCGGATCGTTGGTCATGCTAAAGATATAATAGATAACACCCCACGCCACAATAAAGAATAGAATATAATAAATCCAATCTTTGATGTTCTCAAATTTTTCAGCTTGAATATCATCATTCCATTTTGGATCGAGAATACAAAAAATATCAAGAAAAATTAAATATCCAATCTGTTCCCAAGCCGTTGCATAATTTCCAGCCATGAACCCGACACTTGCTATACAGACAGCACTTAATGCTCCGGCCCAACCCTGAATTCCCGAGCGGTTAGAGATGCCTATGACGCAAGCAACCGATAAATTGCCTCCGACAAATGATAGAATCGATTGTGTAGGGGCACTACTAAATGATTGCAATAATGAAAATACCTGCAATACAAAATTAAATAAAAGAAGACCATAACTGAACTTACCCCAGCCTTTGCACTGATTTAATAACCAGCTAAAATAATTACTCCTAAAAACATTCTTCGAATACTTCGGTAAATTTGATAAAACATCCACATAACGATTAAACATGTTTCCATCCCTTTTTAGTAGTTTTGACACCTTTTTTTGAAAAAAAGATCTGAGAATATTTTACCACATTCTCAGGTCCATTAATACTACATATTGAATTAATTTTAATATAGCACACTATATATTGTTATTAATTTGAATATTGTACCTTTTTTTCACAAAAAAAAGATGCGGACCAGCCACATCTTTAATTTTTAATCTTCTGTTACGAATGGTAAAAGACCCATGATACGTGCACGTTTGATTGCAATTGTCAAACGACGTTGGTTCTTTGCACTAGTTCCAGTTACTCGACGAGGTAAAATCTTACCACGCTCAGAAACAAAGCGTTTCAAAAGATCAGTATCTTTATAATCAATATAATCAATATGGTTTGCTGCAATAAAGTCTACCTTACGGCGACGGCGGCCACCTCTACGTTGTTGTGCCATTATTTTCCCTCCTTGCTATCCTAAAATGGCAAGTCATCATCTGAGATATCAATCTGTTTCCCATTGCTAGCAAACGGATCAGCATCATTTGTGTTATTAGATGAATTATTGTTATTCATCATATTACCAAATGGATTATCTCCTGAATTTGACTTTGCTCCTTGCGAAGGACTAGAACTTTGTGAGTTATTATTACTTTGTTGACGTTCAGATTGTGAACGTGATTCGAGTAACGAGAAACTATCAACGATAACTTCTGTAACATAGACCCTATTTCCCTGTTGGTTCTCATAAGACCTAGTTTGAATACGTCCCTCTACACCTATTAAAGATCCCTTATGTGTAAAATTCGCAAAATTTTCCGCAGCCTTGCGCCAAATGACACAATTAATAAAATCTGCCTCACGTTCACCTTGTTGGTTCGTGAATTGGCGATTTACAGCGACGGTGAATGTTGCAACAGCGGCACCGCTAGAGGTATAACGCAAATCAGGATCTCTTGTTAATCGACCTACAAGTATAGCTCTATTAATCAAAGTTCTACTCCCCCTCTACAAAAAATATTTATTTTCTTAATTAAGCTTCACGTTTAACGATCATATGACGTAAGATTGCATCATTGATCTTTGCAAGACGATCAAATTCATCGATTGCTACGGCATCATCAGCTTTAGCATTTACAATATGGTATGTTCCTTCTGTAAAACCACCGATTTCGTATGCAAAACGACGCTTAGACCAGTCTTTTGAGTTTACGATTTCAGCACCATTATCCTTCAAGATACTGTCGAAACGATCAACCAATGTAGCCTTAGCAGCTTCATCAATTGCTGGGCTGATAATATAAGTAATTTCGTATGTCATGACTGTTTACACCTCCTTATGGACTTTTGGTTCTTAATTCAGTTAAGAACAAGGAAAGTAATCTAATGCTATTTCTAGTTAGATACTAACGAACAAACATTATATCATTTATAAAATAATATTACAAGGTACTTAAATTTCTATCACTGCCCATATTTTTAAATACGCAAAATTTTTAATTCTGTCAAATATTATTTTTGTTCCTCTTGTTCCCCTTCGTCAAGTTCTTCTGGTGCGACTTTTGCCATTGTTGAAACAAATGCACCTTCTTCAACTCTGATAAGGTGAACACCTAATGTTGCCCTTCCAGTTTCAGAAACACTGTCAATATTAAATCTGATCATAACACCCTTATTTGTGATTAACATAATGTCTTCAGTACCATTAACTGTTGTTAGTCCCGCAACTGGTCCATTCTTTTCAGTTACATTAGAGGTTTTTATTCCCTTACCTCCTCGACCTTTTATTGGGTACTCTGAAGCCAATGTTTGTTTACCGAACCCATTCTCACTAATTACAAAAACATGACTGTCTGGGTATAAAATATCTGCACCAACTACATAATCATTTTCTCTTAGGCGAATGCCTCTGACACCTGCAGCCAATCTTCCCATCGATCTGACATCTTTTTCAGAGAAACTAACAGCATATCCCAAATGCGTTCCGATTATAATATTTTTGTTTCCGTCAGTAATCAGGACACTAATTAATTCATCGTTTTCCTTTAGCGTAATTGCCCTTAAGCCATTACTTCTAATATTTGAAAATTCACTAACTGCTGTACGCTTCGAAATTCCTAGTCGTGTAGTAAAGAACAAGTATAGTTCCTTTGTCTTCATATCGCGGGAAATATTTATGACTGCCTGTACCTTTTCACCTGAATCTATACCAAGCAAATTGATAACCGGTATTCCCTTTGCAGTACGTCCATATTCAGGAATTTCGTAACCCTTCATCCGATAGACTTTCCCCATATTCGTAAAGAACAAAAGCTCATCGTGCGTAGAAGTATTAACTAAGTGCTCAATGAAGTCGTCATCATGGACTCCCATTCCTTGGACACCTCTACCGCCTCGGCGTTGTGCCTTAAATTCACTCGTTGCCACTCGCTTGATATAGCCATTATGGGTGAGTGCTATCACAACATCTTCTTCTTCGATCAGATCTTCATCTTCAATGCTGAGTACTTCCCCAACTAATAATTCGGTTCTGCGCTTATCGCCATATTTTTCTTGGATTTCTAGCAACTCCTGATAGATAATCTCATCAATTCTTTCAGTATGTGCAAGAATATCTTTATAATCCGCAATAGCTTCAAGAAGTTTGTTGTACTCATCTTCTATCTTCTCGCGTTCCAAGCCTGTTAAACGAACTAAACGCATATCCAAAATAGCTTGTGCTTGCTTGTCAGACAACTGATAGCCCTCAATCAGCTTAGCCTTAGCAACTTCTCCACTCTTAGAACTACGAATAATGTGAATAATTTCATCAATATGATCAAGCGCTATTCTTAAACCTTCCAAAATATGCGCTCTCGCTTGGGCTTTTTTTAACTCAAATTCAGTTCTGCGCCTGATAACTATCTCCTGGTGTTCAAGATAATACTTTAAAATTTGCTTTAAGCTAAGAATTTTAGGCGTTCCCTTAACAATCGCAAGCATATTAAAACCGAAAGTAGTTTGCATCAGTGTTAATTTATATAAATTATTTAAAATTACAGATGCACTCATATCTCGTCTAACATCTATCGAAATTCGCATTCCTTCTCGATCAGATTCATCACGAATATCCGTAATTCCCTCAATCTTTTTATCACGCGCCAATTCCGCAATTCTTTCAATCAGCTTTGCCTTATTGACCATATATGGTAACTCATTAATAATGATTTGTTCACGGCCGTTCGCTGACTCTTCAATTTCAACCTTGGCTCTAATTGTAACGGTTCCCTTGCCTGTTTCATAAGCTTTGCGAATTCCAGATTTACCTAGGACAATCCCACCTGTAGGAAAATCAGGACCTTTTATTGCTTCCATCAAATCAGCCGTTGTTGCTTCAGGATTCTTCATTAAAATATGTAATCCGGAAATTACTTCTGCCAAATTATGAGGTGGAATATTAGTAGTCATCCCCACCGCAATTCCTGTAGCACCGTTGACCAATAAGTTCGGAAATCTTGCTGGGAGCACCACAGGTTCCCTTTCTGAACCATCATAATTTTCTGTAAAATCAATGGTGTTTTTATTAATATCACGCAACATTTCTGTAGCTATTTTACTCATGCGCGCTTCTGTGTAACGCATTGCAGCGGCACCATCACCATCAACAGACCCGAAATTACCATGCCCATCAACAAGCATATATCTATAACTGAAGTCTTGCGCCATTCTGACCATTGACTCGTAAATTGCAGAATCGCCATGAGGATGGTACTTCCCCATAACATCCCCTACAATTCTTGCAGACTTTTTATACGGTTTATCAGGAGTTACCCCTAACTCATTCATACCATATAAGATTCTGCGATGGACTGGTTTTAATCCATCACGCACATCTGGCAATGCACGAGCAACGATAACACTCATTGCATATTCCATAAAAGATTTTCGCATAATTCCAGACAAATCAGAATCTTTAATTCTATTTGGAAGATCTACCAACGTCTATCCCTCCTAATTTCTCAAATATTTCCGAGGAAATATCTATACATCCAAGTTATCGACAAAGGTTGCATTTGCTTCAATAAATTCACGTCTTGGTTCAACCTTGTCCCCCATCAACATCTCAAATACTCCATTTGCTTCTTCGGCATCCTCAAGTTTAACTCTTAACAAACGTCTATTTTCTGGATTCATAGTTGTTTCCCATAGCTGCTCAGCATCCATTTCACCCAAACCTTTGTATCGCTGAATAACTGGTTTTGGTGATGGTGGCAACTGTCCTAAGACTTCATCAAGTTCAGCATCTGTATCAATATATCTAATTAATTTTCCCTGTCTTACTTGATACAATGGCGGCTGGGCAATGTAAACGAATCCCTTGTCAATCATAGGACGCATAAATCTGTAGAAAAGCGTTAATAACAAGGTCCGGATATGTGCTCCATCGACATCGGCATCTGTCATAATTATCAACTTATGATAATTAGCTTTTTCAACGTCAAATTCTTGACCAAATCCTGTCCCCAAAGCTGTGAATAGCGATCTGATCTCTTCATTGGCTAAAATTCTATCCAAAGTTGCTTTTTCAACATTCAAAATCTTACCTCTGATAGGCAAAATTGCTTGTGTTAATCTTGAACGACCTTGTTTTGCTGAACCACCAGCAGAATCACCCTCGACTATAAATAATTCTGAAATTTCGGGATCCTTACTTGTATTGTCGGCCAACTTTCCAGGTAAATTACTGATTTCCAAACCATTCTTTTTCCTAGTAACTTCACGCGCACGTTTTGCAGCAATTCTCGCCTTGGAAGCCAATAATCCCTTGTCTACAACCCTTTTAGCAATTGCTGGGTTTTCCATCATAAATTTAGAAAAATGTTCAGCAAACATTCTATCCGTGACCGTTCTTGCATCCGAATTACCTAATTTAGTTTTTGTCTGTCCCTCAAACTGTGGATCAGGATGTTTAATGCTGACAACGGCTGTTAATCCTTCGCGTACATCTTCTCCGGAAAGGTTGTCTTCATTTTCCTTCATCATTCCACTCTTGCGTGCATAATCATTGATCACCCTAGTCAATGCCGTCTTAAATCCAGCTTCATGGGTTCCACCTTCATATGTGTGAATGTTATTGGTAAACGTCATCAAATTAGAATGAAAGTCATCAGTGTATTGCAGAGCTACTTCAACTATAATGCCCTTTTGCTCACCTTCTACATAAATAGGTTCATCAAATAAGACATCTTTTCCCTTATTTAAAAATTCAACATAGTGCTTAATCCCACCAACATAATGAAATTCTTTTGTTTTAGGATTTTCAACACGTTTATCTGTGATCGTAATTTTTAATCCCTTGTTCAAGAATGCAAGTTCTCTAATTCTTGTGGTTAATATCTTACTATCATAAACAGTTGTTTCCACAAAAATATCTGGATCTGGTAAGAAATGAACTTTCGTGCCATGTTCATGCTCACCACATTCACCAATGATCCTCATTTCATGATTTACTTTTCCGCGTTTAAAATCAATTGCATAGACTTTACCGTTTTTCTTAACTTCAACATCCAAGGTCGTAGACAAAGCATTTACGACAGAAGCCCCCACTCCATGAAGACCACCTGAAACTTTATATCCACCACCGCCAAATTTTCCGCCGGCATGCAAAATAGTATAAACTGTCTCAAGCGCTGGTCTGCCTGTTTTTGCCTGTATATCTACTGGTATTCCTCTACCATTATCAACAACTGTTATACTATTGTCACTCTCAATAGTTACATTAATTTCATCGGCAAAGCCTGCTAACGCCTCATCAATACCATTATCAATGATTTCCCATACCAAATGGTGCAGTCCTTGTGAACTTGTTGAGCCAATGTACATTCCCGGACGTTTTCTTACAGCTTCGAGTCCTTCCAGCACTTGGATTTGACTAGCATCATATTTTTTTGCCTGCTCTTCTTTGACCTCTTCCATTTCCTTATCTGTCAACTTTAATCCCCTCCAGCTATTCATCTACAAAAATGTCATTATCTAAATTCTTCCGCTGTTATCTTCCCCGCGTTAATCCTGAATACCTTAGGATCTTTTATTAACTTTCTTGTTATTTCACTCATACTAGGTGTTGTTAAGAAAGTTTGAACTCTATCTTGGATTGCCCGCAATAATTGCGTTTGTCGAGCTCCATCAAGTTCCGATAAGACATCATCCAACAATAAAATCGGATATTCATCCGTTTCATTTTTCATTACATCAATCTCTGCTAATTTTACGGCCAGTGCGGTCGTCCTCTGCTGTCCCTGCGAGCCAAAAACTTGAACATTTTTTTTGTTAATCAAAAATTGAACATCATCTCTGTGTGGTCCATACAAGGTTGAACCTTGAAATATTTCTTTATTTTGATTGCTTTGATACAGTTTTTTTAAGTCAGCATATATTTGTTTAACATCTTTTTTATAAACATCTTCTACACTAGTTTCATATTTGAAATTAAGTTCTTCTTTTTCTTCCGTTATCTGTGCTTGAACAATTTGGGCATACTCCTCAAGTTCACTTAAAAAAATAATTCTCTTTGCAATAATTTCTGCTCCAAATGCTGCAAGCTGATCAGAAAGAACCTCCAACAAAACTAAATCTTTTGCTTGTTTCAGCTGAAGTTGCTTCAAATAATGATTTCTTTGTTTTAAAAGTACGCGATACTGACTCAAATTATATAAATAATGCGCATCAATTTGCCCAAACTCCATGTCAATAAATTTTCGCCTTACCGCTGGTGATCCTTTGACAATTGCTAAGTCCTCTGGAGCAAATAAAATAACATTCATCTGACCGATATATTGCGATAACTTCGCTTGTTCTAAGTGATTTACTTTTGCCTTTTTCCCTTTTTTCCCCAAAAAAAGTTCGAGTTTCAACTTGCTTAATTTTCGTTCCAATGTTCCTTGAATCAATGCTTCATCTTCCGCAAAATTCACCAATTCCCGCTCATTATTTGTTCGGTGACTTCTTGCCATTGCTAAAACATAGATTGCTTCAAGGAGATTCGTCTTCCCCTGTGCATTCTCACCAATCAATACATTAATTTGCGGTGAAAACTCTAAATCTACATCACAATAGTTGCGAAAATTTTTCAGTAACAATTCTTTTAAGTACATAGGCTCACTTGGCCTGTTTAGAACGCATTGAAAATTTACCTACTGAAGGGATGTTAACTTGATCACCCGCATAAAGTTTTCGGCCTCTTCGATTATCCTGCTCTCCGTTGACCCAAACTTCATTTTCTTGCAAAAACCATTTAGCCTGTCCACCGGAATCAATTATTGAAGCTATTTTGAGCATTTGTCCCAAAGTAATATACTCAGTTTTTAGAAGAATCTCATTATCCAACAGATTTCACCAACTTCCTCATTTAACCTTAATTATAAACTTCTTTATAGCAAATAACAATCATATAAGGGCCTATTATGCAGTATAAGCTATTTTAAGGTCTGTTAATATAAAGAGACTATATCTGGTTTAAAACCCACAGATTTGTATTTTTCGGCTTTTTAAGCCTATTTCGAGCAAAGCAAAAAGGAGTTAGGCCAAAAATTAAATTTTGACCCAGCTCCTAATTTATTCTGTATAAACGTACTCGTACCCCATAAGCCAAAATTCTCTACCTAACATTGAAGTACGTGCTATTTTTGTAATTCCGTGTTAGTATTCAAATTTTTATCAGCTTGTATTTTCTTTTTTAGTATTCAGGAGCCCACTTCATATCGGCAACAGCCTTTTTTGCATCGGTAATTTCTTCACGGTTCAATCCTTGCGAAACAACACTTTCAGCAGTTGCTTCAGCTATGATTTGTGAGAATTCTGTAAGTTGTGAGACTGGTGGCAGTACTGCTGCACCAGCTGCATCTGCATCAACTAATCCACCAAGTGCATGAATTGCTGCTGAAATCGTTTCTTGTGTTAAACGCTTTGCTGTGGAAGCAACCAAACCGAAACCTAATCCTGGATAAATCAAGGCATTATTTCCTTGTCCAATATGATAAGTGACACCATTATATTCAACATCTGCTGCAGGAATTCCCGTTGAGATAAGTGCTCTCCCATCAGTCCATTTAATCAAATCTGCTGCCTTAGCTTCTGCTAACTTGGTAGGGTTTGAAAGTGGGAAGATAAGCGGACGTTCTGTATGTGCAGCCATTTCTTTGACGATTTCTTCTGTAAATGTTCCCGGTTGAGTAGATGTACCAACCATAGCAGAAGGATGTACTGCTTTAACAACTGCTGCTAGATTTGTTAATTCATCTGCATTTGCAAATTCCGAACGATCACGTGTAAATGCTTTTTGAGCAGGCGTCAAATCAGGAGTGTCGTTGAATAAAAGACCTTGCTTATCAACCAAATAGAAGTGCTTACGTGCTTCTTCTTCCGTTAGTCCCTCTTGAACAAGTTCAGTAAAGATTTGATTAGCAATACCCATCCCTGCTGTACCTGCACCGAATGTTAAAAATTTTTGATCCTTTAGTTCTTGTTTCGAGATTTTCATGGCACCAATCGCTGCTGCTAAGACAATCATCCCAGTTCCTTGAATATCATCATTGAAAGTTGCAATTTTGTCCTTGTAACTATCTAAAATAACCTGTGCATTTGCACGGCCAAAATCTTCAAAATGAAGAAGTGATTCAGGGAACACTTTTTGTTGTGCTTCTACAAACTTATCAATGAAGTCTAAGAAAGGTTTACCAGCAACACGTTCGTGACGGTTTCCTAAATACATAGGATCATCAATTAATTTTTGGTTATTTGTACCTGAATCAATACTTACTGGCAATACTTGAGCTGGATTGATTCCCGCTGCGGCTGTATAAACCATCAATTTACCAACTGCGATGTCAACACCGTTGACACCCCAGTCGCCCATACCTAAAATACCTTCAGCATCTGTAACGACGATTAAGCGAATATCGCGGCCGTCAGAAGCATTCTTTAGTGTGTCTTCAATATCCTCGGGATGGTCAATCGATAAAAATGCTGCTTGTTGTGGATTCGTGTAGATTTCGTTGTATTGTTCAATTGAGTCAGCAACAACTGGATCATAGACAACGGGCATAAATTCAACAACATGCTGGTCCATCAGATGATAAAATAATGTAACATTTTCATTAAAAAGATTCATCAGGAAAATTCTTTTTTCAAGAAGACTTGGTTTACTTTGAAATTGAGCATAAGCTTGCGCTGTTTGTTCTTCAATTGTTTGAACTTTACTTGGCAGAATTCCCACCAAGCCTAATTTTTCACGTTCTTCTCTTGTAAAAGCCGTTCCCTTATTTAAAAAGGGATTACGCAATACTTCATAACTTTTTAACATAGATCAACTCTCCTTATTTTGACTATTTTTTATTGTTCACATATGCACATAATTAATATACGTGTGCACTTCAAATATAGTCAAAATCTAAATCAATTATAAATAAATATTATATGTAGTGAGACAGACTATTAATTTTTATCATATTGCCAGTAAAAATGGTATTTAACTGCTGATAGTCAAAGAATCAGAGCGTTTATGGGACTATAAAAATATACAGAATAAGGGCTAGGTCAAAAATTAACTCTTGGCCTAGCCCTTACTTTTCTTGGGATTTTTATTTATTTCATTTTAGTACGTTCTAACCGGCGTAATTAACTGAATAAAATGTTCTTGATCTTCACTAGGTACCAATGTAAATGGTCGCAAAGGAGCATTAAATGAAATTGTAATCGTACTTTGTCCAAAGGATCTTAGTGCATCTTTCATGTAGTCAGGATTGAATGAAATTTCGATATCATTACCTGACAGTCTTTGAAATTTTAATTCTTCTTCAACATTACCTATTTCAGGTGAATTACTATAAATTGTTGCCTTTTGATTTTCAGTATCCAGTGCCAATTTTACAACATTGTTTTGACCAGCATGGGATAACAGCGAAGCTCTTTCGATTGAAGCAAGAAATTCGCTTGCATTAAAGTCGATTTCAGTATCTGAATCTTTTGGAATCAAACGATCTGTGTCTGGATAATTTCCTTCAAGCAGGCGTGAATAAAAGGTCGTGTTGTTGAACTTAAATAATACTTGATTTTCAGATATTCTCACTTCAACTTGAGCTGCATCTTCTCCAATCATTTTTGATAACTCACTGAGTGATTTACCAGGTATGATGATGTCATAAGACACATTGTCTGCTGCTATTGCAATTTTACGTTGGCTTAGACGATGACTATCTGTTGCAACTGCAGATAATTGACCGTTTTTAATAGTTAAATGAACTCCTGTAAGAATTGGACGACTTTCCTGTGTCGAAACAGCAATAACAGTTTGTCCTATTATCTGTTTTAAGACATCACTTTCAAGATTTAAAGTATCTTCTGTTGTGACTTCTGGTAAATGAGGATAATTTTCTGCATTCAGT
Organism: Liquorilactobacillus mali; assembly: GCF_001437155.1. GTDB lineage: Bacteria > Bacillota > Bacilli > Lactobacillales > Lactobacillaceae > Liquorilactobacillus > Liquorilactobacillus mali_A. Next base: position 109,398 of record NZ_JQAR01000003.1, on the reverse strand, counting down.
CCCTTAATTGAAAATGATGCGTTTCCTGATAGAATTTCTGTTTGGTAATTCTCAGTTACTTCCAAGGTAAGAACATCCTCAGGAAGTTTCTTTATGATTTCACTAAATATTCTCGCAGTTAAAACAACTTGTCCGGGTTCTTCAACTTGTAATTGTGCTTTATCATCTTCAGCAGGAATAAATGTCTCAATTGAAATATCGGCATCACTACCTGTAAGAGTCAGTCCCCTTGCTTCTAGTTTCAATTTTAATCCTGTTAATATAGGTATCGTTGTCTTTGTCGAAATAGCTCTTTGGACATCTGTCAGACTTTTGATGAATTCAAGTCGATTTACTGTAAATTTCATGAAGTGCCTCCTAAGTGTATATATATTAATTATAAAAGAAAATAGTAATAGTAGTAGGGCCTGTTGATTCTGTGGAAAACTAAAGAGTAGCTAGAAATCTAAAAGATATGCACATGTGTATATCTTGTGTATAAGTACGTTTTTTGTTCACAGTAATTCACAATTGCTCTTATTTTTTTAATTTGCCTTTTAAGTCATTAACTTCACGTTGTAATTCTGCATCGGTACTCAATGCGCCTGAAATCTTTTCGTGAGCATGGATCACGGTTGTATGATCTTTCCCTCCAAATTCATGCCCAATCTTAGGTAGAGAAGCATCTGTAAGTTCACGTGCAAGGTACATAGCTATTTGGCGAGGAATTACAATGTTTTTAACTCTTTTCTTTCCCTTTAGATCACTGATTGATATGTGGTAGTACTTTGCTACTTTGTCTTGGATAACTGAGATAGAGATTTCATTTGACTTTCCATTGAGCTTTAAGTTCTTCAAAGCATCAGCCGCCAAACTAGTTGAGATTGGGAGATGGGTCATTGAAGAATAGGCTTGTACGCGAACTAATGCGCCTTCCAACTCACGAATATTTGAATCAATTTGGCCAGCAATATAGCTTAACGTGTCATCAGGAATAGCCAAATCATCAGCATCAGCCTTGTTGCGAAGAATTGCAATTCTGGTTTCAAGATCAGGGGGTGTTATATCAACGGATAATCCCCACTTAAAGCGAGATACAAGTCTTTTTTGCAGCTTAGGAATTTCATTTGGTAAGCGATCTGACGAAAGAACAATTTGTTTTTTGTCATCATATAATGCATTGAAGGTATGGAAGAACTCTTCTTGCGTCCCTTCTTTGTCGGCAAAAAATTGAATATCGTCTACTAAAAGTAAGTCAACACTGCGATATTCTTTACGAAATTCCTCTTGACGTTTTGTTTGAATTGAATTAATGAAGTCATTGGCGAAAGCCTCGCTAGTGACGTATTTGACTGTTGCTTGCGGATTATTAGCCAACATCTGGTGACCAATTGCGTGCATTAAATGGGTTTTGCCTAAGCCAACACCACCGAAAAAGAAAAGCGGGTTGTAAAGAGCACCAGGTTCTTCTGCAACTACAAGTGCTGCGGCATGTGCCATTTGGTTACCCTTTCCAATAACAAAAGTGTCAAAAGTATACTTTTCGTTTAGTTTAGTCTCGCGCATAAAGGTTGGGCGTGAATCAACTAACTTAGTATTGTTTTGAGCTCTATTACTGGAAAAGTTTGAAGAAAGTGGATTGGGTTCCTCAGGTAACTTGGCGATCACCGTGATTGTCTGACCGATCGAGTCAGCAACGAGAGCGACAACTTGTTTGCTTAAGTTTGCTTTCCAATAATCTTTATGTAAGGCAGTCGGGACTTCGATAACAAGTGTTTGAGATGAAAAAGCTATCGGCTTGACGGCTTTTAGCCAAGTATTATAGCTGATCGTAGATAATTTTGTTTTGAATTCATCACAAATGTATTGCCATAAGGTTTCAAGATCAGGCACATAGATACCTCCTTTGTTGTAACGTTCATTATAATAGTCTAGCATTTTTTTCAAAAGTTTTCCACAGGTATGTACAAAAGAAAGGAACAAAAGGCACAGACTGTAAATTGTTTATCCACAAGGCAAAAAATGAAAACCACGTTTTATTATTTTCATGACTTATCCACAGTGAGCTTGCGAGTAAACTTTGTTGATATATCAATGTTTTCAAAAGTTTTCAACAGTTGAAAGTTTGTTTGTGGATAAACTATAAACAGCTTGTGTATTGGTGTAAATCTATGTTGAACTCCTTGTGGAAACAAAACAAGGATAAAAAAGAAATCCACAGGAAAAAGCTTTTTTCTATTACTTTTGTGGATAACTTTGAAGAGTACTTTCTCAAAATAACTTTAACCCGTGAATAATCTATGATAAGATATCTTGAGTAGATAGGGGTCTTGACAAAAACTGTTTTTTTTAGTAATATTTTCGGTATCATTGTTAAGTGTCTATCAAGGAGGTGGAAAATCTAATGAAGAGAACATATCAACCTAAGAAACGTCATCGTCAAAGAGTTCATGGCTTCCGTAAACGTATGAGTACAAGTAACGGTCGCGCTGTTTTAGCACGTAGACGTCGTAAAGGTAGAAAAGTATTGTCTGCATAGGCCACTGACCGTCAGTGGTCTTTTATTTTGATGTAGATTTTTAGACGACACATGGAGATGGATTATGCGAAAATCATACCGTGTCAAAAAAGAAGCAGATTTTCAAAAAGTATTCATGCAAGGGAAATCTGTTGCAAATAGACAATTTGTTGTTTATGTGATTGATAAACCAGATCAGTTGCATTTTAGGGTAGGGATATCTGTAGGAAAGAGAATTGGAAATTCAGTAGCACGTAATTGGGTTAAGCGAAGAATTAGACAGAGCTTGACAGAACTAAAACCTAATTTACGGCAAGATTGTGATTTTATAATCATTGCTCGTCCGCCAATTTCTGGTGTGTCGATGGCTGATACCAAGAAGAATTTAATGCATGTCCTACGTCTAGCTCATGTTTTGCTGAAATAGCTTGTGACTTGTGAAGTGAGGGGAATGTAGTGAAAAGAACAAAACGTATTCTCACATTATTATGTGTTGTGGGACTGGTTTTTATTTTAAGTGGTTGTAGTACATCAACAGTAACTCAGAATAGCTCTGGTATATGGGATCATTACATAATCTGGAGTTTTATCCAAGCAATCGTATTCTTAAGTAAGATTTTTGGTAATAGCTATGGGTTAGGCATAATTGTGTTTACAATCATTATTCGTATCATTCTTTTGCCGCTTATGTTTTATCAAATGAAGAGCATGAGAAAAACAACTGAGTTACAGCCGCAGTTGAAAGCACTGCAAAGCAAATATTCTACAAAGGATATGGAAACACAGAATAAGTTGCGTGCGGAACAACAGAAATTGTACGCTGAAGCTGGTGTTAATCCAGTTGCTGGCTGTCTGCCAATGGTAATTCAGATGCCTATCTTAATTGCTTTGTATCAAGCCATTTTGAGATCGGATGTTTTGAAGAGCGGGACTTTTTTATGGATGAAACTTGGAGATAAGGATCCATATTTTGTCTTACCTATCTTAGCCGCAATATTTACATTCTTAACTTCTAAGTTAAGCATGATGTCACAGCCCGAACAAAATGGGATGACAACTGCGATGACGTATGGAATGCCAATATTTATCTTAATAACTGCAATTTCTTTACCATCAGCGTTATCACTTTATTGGGTGATAGGAAATGCCTTTTCAGCGGGACAGACACTGTTAATAAGTAATCCATTTAAAATTAATCGTGAACGTGAAGAAAAGAAAAAAGTTGAAAAAGAAAAAAAGAGAGCTATAGAAAAAGCAAAACGAAGAGCTTATAAGAGTAAAAGAAAATAAGCTTCGATTTTAGGTCATGAATCTAAAGAAATTCCCCATAATTGTTAGATAGTTAAGTCTAATAATTATGGGGAATTTCTTTTACGATCAAATTTGCTTATCTATCCATATCTCTTTTATTGAAAATGGTAGCAAAAGCGTCATAGCATTATCAAAGAGCTTCTTCTTAATTGAGCTCTCAAGGTTTAATAAAAAGATAGCAAGAGAAGCAGCAGATTTACCAGATTACAACTCGTTTTTCTTCTGGTAGATACATACCATCTCCTGGGGAGATATTAAATGTTGAATAAAAATCAGCCAAGTTTTGAGGTTGGATGTTTGCTCGCAGTTCATGAGGTGCGTGTACATCAATATTAAGCAGCAATTTCTGTCTTTCTAATGATGACTTAAGACACCATACTCTAGCCCAGTTGAAGAAGAATTCCTTAAGGTTCACATCCTTTTCTTTCTTTGCAGCCTCAAGAGCACAACTTAGACCACCAACATCGGCAATGTTTTCTGAGACAACTAGTTTACCATTTACTTTGCCAGCAGGAGTCTCAAGACCATCAAATTCAGCAATCATCTCATCAGCTAGTTTTTGAAAATGCTCTAGGTCAGAGTCGCTCCACCAATTATTTAAATTACCGAATTCATCGAAATGAGAGCCATTATTATCGAAAGCATGCGAGATTTCATGGGCAATAACTGCACCAATTCCACCGAAGTTCTCACTTGATGATTGACTTAAGCTATAAAAGGGTGCCTGTAAAATCGCGGCAGGGAAGACAATGATGTTGTAAGAAGGATGATAATAGGCATTGACAGTAGATGCGCTCATTTCCCATTCAGTGCGGTCTACGGGTTTCTTCCACTTGTTGTAGTGGTCAATGATTGATAAACGAGTGAACTTAAGAGTATTGCTGAATAATTCGTTTCCCTCAACAATAAATTTCTTGTAAATTTCTTTCAATTTGTCAGGATATCCTACTTGAATGCCAAGCTTTTCTAATTTTAGGATAGCCTTCTTACGTGTTTTTTCTCCTAGCCAATCATTATCTTGTAGACGTTCTTTGTAGACATTAATCATTTTTTTAACCATGTCGGTCACATCCGCCTTCGCTTCTGGTCCGAAATACTTATGGGCATAATATAGACCAACGACCTGGCTGTAGACATTAACAGACTTATAAAAAGCACTCTTTTGAGGTGACATAGGTTCTTTGCTTCCAGAGATAGCTCTAGAGTATTCACCAGAGATAACTCTTGCTTCATCAGAAACTGAAGAACTCACGGATAACAGGGTTCGAGAAAGGAGCCAACTGCGCATATTATCGAAGGCTTCAGGCTTAATGATTTTGTCAAAAGCTTCATAAAACTTTGGCTCAGCAACAATAACTTGATCAGGATCATCATGAATCAGTGCTTCTATATATTTTTTCAAATTAACATTATCACTAAATTTCAGAAAATCAGTAAAATCATACTTGTTGTAACTCTTTACATAGTCTGCTAACTCGGTACTGTCTTTTACATAAGGTACAATTGACCTATCAAAAGCAAGTGTTCCCGCAATTATCTTATTAGTAGCATCTTCAGTGTAACCAGCAAGTTTAAAAAGTTTCGCCAGCATTTTAGTATAGATGTCAAGGAGTGCCTTTGAAGACTCATTACCATCTTCATAGTAAGTTTTATCCGGTAAAATCAAACTGGGAACATCCGCAGTGAGCGCATAAGCAGTCGTGTTTTTCATATCAGGTTCAAGATAAATTGAAAAGGGCATCGGATAATCTGCTAGAGTTAATGAGCCCAATTGTTTTTCCCAAGATTCAAAAGAGTCAAGCTTCTCAATCACTGATAAGTAATCTTTGACTGGTTTAAAACCGTCAGCATCTCTTTTTTTAAAGTCAGAAGTTAAAGCATAGAACTTTATAAATTCTTTTAAATAAGGATCTGTTACTTGATCAGGATCTGCCAACATCTTTCCGAAATCAGACATCAATATTTTTTCAATATTATCTGCTAAATCTGCAAAACCACCAGTAGATGATTTATCTGAAGGGATTTTGGCAGTTTTCAGCCATTCACCGTTCACTGCTTGGTAAAGATTGTCTTTAATTAAGTCTTTATTTACTGTTTTTGTCATAAATACGCTTCCTTTTTTCAAACTGAATGAAAAATCCGAACCTAAAGATAATTTAATCTAGAATTCAGCTGTATCGGGATCTGAGACATAGCCAACAATATCCTTCAAACTGTCAATTGTAGACATATCAGGTGCAGATAATTCAAAATCAAACAAATGAGAATTTTCTTCGATTCGATCTTCATGAATTGATTTAGGTAGAGGTAAGAAACCATGTTGTAAAGACCAACGAAGACAGATCTGAGCAACTGTCCTGTTATTTTTTTCAGCAAGTTTTTTCATTGTCTCATCTGTAAAAATCTTTCCTGTACCCAAAGGACTGTAAGCTTCTAGCAAAATGTCCTCACTCTTACAATAATTGATAAGTTGTGCATTGTAATCTCCAGGACAGATTCGAATCTGGTTGACCATTGGCTTAACTGTCTGTGTCTCTTTCAAAATATCAAAATGATGTTTTTTAAAATTGGAAACACCAATAGCTTTTAGCTTTCCTGCCTTATATGAGTCTTCTAAGGCGCGCCAAGTATCTTGTAGATGTTTTTCCCAATCAGCATCACGAAACATCTTGGGATTTGGCCAATGAATCAAAAAAAGATCTAGGCTTGAAACTTGAAGATCTTTCAACGATTTTTCAATAGCTGCGGTTGCTTTTTCATAACTGTGAGCAGAATTAGACAGCTTACTTGTTATGAAAAGACTGTTGCGGGAAACGCCGCTTTCTTTAATAGCTGCTCCAATACTTTTTTCATTTCCATACATTTCAGCAGTATCAATATGGCGATACCCTGAGGATAGTGCAGACTTCACGGCTACTTTTGCAATTGCTCCATCAGGTGTTTGCCATGTGCCGAAGCCAACAATTGGTATCTTTATACCGTTATTTAAAGTATAAGTATCTATCAAACTTTTCATCGAAAAACCTCGCTTCCAAGTATTTATAAACTACTGGTACCATTTTACTACATTACCGGATAATATGGTAAGTTGCGAAACAACTTCAAAATAAAGCAAGAAAGTTAAACGCTTTATTTTACAACTATCATGAAATAAAATGCTATAATAAAAAAGGTAGTGGTAGACATAGTTTTTTGGAAAATTTGGATAAACAGTTTATAAAAGTCTGCTAATAGGATTTTATTTTTTTACTAAAAAAAACATCGGAATTGTGAGTGTTTAATTGTATAATAAGTAACGATATCTTGCGGAAGAAGGAGAATGATGATGGGATTAGATCATAAGCCAGATAAATTAGACGATGAGCTTTGTTTTGCTATTTATACAGCACAAAAGATCTATAATAAGTTTTATGCTAGTGCACTGAAGGAATACAAGTTAACGTATCCACAGTATATTACCCTTTTAACATTGTGGGAGAATGGTGAGCCTATGATGATTAAGGAGATTGGGGCAAAGTTGAGCCTTGACAATGGGACCTTAACACCTTTATTAAAGAGAATGGAAAAAGATGGCTGGATAGAACGTAAACACAGCGAAGAAGATGGGCGTCGGGTTTATATTACCTTGTCGAAAAAAGGTAAGAATAAGAAGTATGAGATTAAAGGTAAGTTAACTTCGTGTTTTGCGAATGTTGACATGACATCACAAGAATATAAAAATGATGTGTCCTTGATAAAGAGCATTGGTAGGAGAATTGATCCAGAAAATTAATGATTTTTAGTCTTTCAGATGTGATCACTGGACATTGGTTAGGTTTTTAGGGCAGAAGGAACATATTCGATAATCTGATTAGGAAAATTATGTGGGAAAAGGTGTGTCGCCTGCATGTGAAATCCCCCCAAAGTTTTTACTTTAACTTTGGGGGGATTTCTTGGTTGCTGCTTTGTAGCAAGCCTCTTCCTAATATTTTAAATTGCAGCTTTCTAATTAAAAAATCACAAGAAAATATGTGAAACTATGGGTACTAATAAATCAACAACTGCACCGATCACAACAACCGCAATGGCTGCCATTGAGCCTTCTACAGATCCCAATTCAAGTGCAAAGGCAGCACCAATTGTGTGACCAGACGTCCCTAGTCCAAGCCCAGCACCAATCGGCTCAGAGCCTAAGTGAAAGATTTTAAAGAGATACTTCCCAAGAGCATAGATAATGACAGCATTTAGAATGCAAGCCATTGCAGTGATTGATGCATTGCCGCCAATTGCAGTTGAGATAGGCAATGCAATTGCGGTAGTTGCTGCTTGAGGAAGCATTGATGCAATGCTGGTATGACTAAGTCCTATAAGTTTTGAAAAAACGATAATCAATACTAAGGAAAGTGTTGTTCCAATCAATAAACCAGCCAAAATATCTTTCCAATATTTTTTAACAATATCATTTCTCTTGTATAAGGGAATTGCAAATGCAATAGTTGCGGGGCTTAAAAACCAGAAAAGAATATCTCCTCCAGGCTTGTAAGCTTTTTGATAAAAGGTGGCGATATTTATATTTAGAAATTTCGAGAGTGCGAATAGTATAAAAATACCCAATAACATTGCAACAAATAATGGCTGAAATAAGAAGAAACCTTTGAATTTCTTGAATAGTTGCTGGCCTATCAGATATACGAACAGCGAAAGAAAGATTCCAAAAAAAAGGTTAGTAAACATTGCCATTGCGATCATCTCCATTCGTTAATTGGGTTTTTTCAGCGTATATTTTCTTTGTGATTATTCTCCGTTGCTTAGTTCTTTCTTGGCGTGTGTGCAAGAAGATAAAGAGACGGGTTGTATACGCTGTGACAACTAATAAAATGATTGTTGAGAAAAAGACGACCAAAACGAGCTGTACACCAGCGGTTTTCATTACGTCTAAGTTAGCTGCGAGAGAAATACCGGATGGTACAAAAAGAAAGCCAATGATGCTGATGAGAAATGCACCTAAAGATTCAACCCACTCAATTCTGATAATTTTAAATGTTAAGAGGGAGTATAAGATTATTAGACCAATAACTGGGGTGGGAACAGGCATTGATGCCGGGAATAGGCTAGAGATAATGTTTGAGACAAAGAGAATAGCTGAGTATATACCCATCTGTAACAGAATAGGAGCTCCATTCTTTTTTGAATTCATCATAAATCATCCTCCTTTAATTATTTTCAAAGCAAGGATAACGTAAGATGATACAAAAAAGTCTAATTTTGGGGTTAAATGTAAAAAAATGGGAGTGAACTGCTTATTTGATGGGATGAATGGAGCGCTACATATTTAGAATAGATTTTAAGCCCTTTAAATAAGAACGTCCCACTGGTATGCGCTGTTTGTTAGTTAATATTAGTATAAAATTGTGATTGAACCAGGGCTGGACTTCAACAATATTATTAATATTAACGATTGAACTGCGGTGAACCTGTACAAAGTTTTGTTGATCCAAGTATTCACGTAGCCATGAGAGAGTTTCATGTGAAACGTAGGTATTGTCCTTTGTGTAAATTGATAGAAGTCCATTTTCAGTGACTGCCGAAACGACTTCATTACTTTTTATTACTACCGTACGATCTTCAGTTGGAATTGAAATAAAACGATTCTTGTCGGGGATTGTAGTTTCATCTTTTGGTTCAGCTCTACTTAAAATAGCCACTTGGGCTTTCTTAATTGCTTGGTTGATTCTAGTTTGTTCAAACGGTTTTAAGATGTAGTCAATAGCATTGATATCAAAAGCCTGAACAGCATAATTTGAATAAGCAGTAGCAAAAATCACAAGAGGAGAAACAGCCAATTGATTGAGTTCATTGGCCAACTTGAAGCCGTTCTCATTATTTAAAGAGATATCCAAAAATAGCAAGTCAATTTTTTCATTTAAGATAATATCGAGTGCTTCTTGGATACTTTCTGCTTGATATGTAGTTGTCACCGCAATATTTTGTTTTAAAAGGAAGTCTAATTCGTTGCGTGCAAGAGGTTCATCATCAATAATAAGTACGTTCATTTTATTTTCCTCCAGAAGACGGTTATGGTAAATACACGGTAATTATACAGCAAAGTCGTCTGTGGGGTGAAGAACAAGTATAACGTTGTACATAATAAAGAAAAATGAAATGATAAAAATTATTGAATAAATCAGTTTGAGATTAGAAGCATAGTGCACAGTTTGGAGAATAGAGATGGACTAAGAATTAAGTTCTGAAAAAACTTCTCGTTTGTTTTGGATAGATTGTGTTCATAATTTAAAAATTCTTCATCTGATTTTGAAATTATTTATTGAAAGGGACTCGTTATGCTCGTAATTTCACATTAGTACCCAAGTATACTAACTTATAACATACTTCTATGCTATGAAAAGTCCTTCAAAATAAGCTTTGCTTTTGCATTTTTTTGAATAACGGCGTATACGTGTTTGCCAGGTACATCATCTATTGGTCCTAGATCTAGCTCATAGCCATCCTGTACAACAGTTACATCCAAAATTCTTTCTTTTAAAAATTGTTTTACAGCTTTGCTCAAAAGACTGTGAGCATTGGTTTTTTGTACGGCCGCACTCAAAGTATAGCCATCATTGATAAAAGATTGAATCATGGATACTTTAAAAAAAGTAAAATGGCTGTATTTTCGATGGCGGCGATCACAGTTCTTCGAATCATCTGTGTCTTCTTCGGATTTTATATAACCTTTTTCTTCCCAATAGCGTAGTTGACGCTGCGAGACGCCTGTTGCCTTTGATATCTCGCCAATTCCTAAAAGAAAGTGTTCATGTTTCAGGATATCCTTGAATCTATCAACGTAAATATTATTTTGTGCACTATCCATAATAGTCCCCTTTGTAAGTTTATATTCAATAATTGTAACTTTTATTACTTATTTGTCAATTAATTTGACAAAGAAAAAAGATGAGTATATGATTTACAAAAGTAAGAACTGTATTTTTTCATATAAAGAAAATTAATACTGAAAATTATTAAATATTTGGTAAAAGGGAGAGAACTTAAATTGGATAAAGCAATTGATCAGAACGGAAATCCATATAATAGAGTGCTTCTCGTGACTTTATTATTGGTTGGTTCGTTTTGTACTGTACTAAATCAAACCATTTTAACAACAGCGTTTCCGACTCTTATGAAGAGTTTTGATATTAATACATCTACTGTTCAATGGCTGTCATCAGGTTTCATGATGGTTAGTGGTGTAATGATACCAATTAGTGCCTGGCTTACAACAAGAATAAATTCAAAAATATTGTATCAAAGTGCAATGTTTGTTTTCTTAATAGGAACAATAATTTGCTATACAGCGCCCAGTTTTAGCTTTTTATTAGCTGGTAGATTGGTGCAGGCTCTGGGGGTTGGTGTGACAATGCCACTGCTTCAGACGCTGATGTTAACGATCTTTCCTGCTAATAAGCGTGGAGCCGCAATGGGAATGGCTGGACTAGTTATTGGTGTAGCACCTGCTATTGGCCCAACACTTTCTGGTTGGGTTATTGACAATTATAATTGGAGAGCTTTGTTTGGGATCTTAATTCCGATTTCTGCAATTGTAGTTATTGCTGGTTTCTGGTTGATGAAGAGTGTCTTACCAACACACAAAGTCAAATTAGATTGGTTTTCGGCTATACTTTCAACAGTCGGCTTTGGTAGCTTACTTTATGGATTTTCTGAAGTGGGTGAAAAAGGTTGGGGAAGTTCAGTTGTCATAGTTGGAATCGTCGTAGGTGTACTCTTTGTTGTAACCTTCGGTATTCGCCAATTACGTTTGGAAAAACCATTCTTAGACTTAAGAGTGTTAAAAAATTCGGAATTTTCAATCGCTGCACTCCTGTGCTCTGTTTTAATGATGGCAATGATTGGTGTCGAAATGGTGTTACCATTATACTTGCAGACTGTTAGAGGTGAAAGTGCTTTTCATTCTGGGCTTACATTACTACCAGGTGCCTTGATGATGGGAATCTTGAGCCCAATTGCAGGTCGTGCTTTTGATAGGATTGGAGCAAAACGTTTAGCGATTACAGGTCTGTTCCTATTAACGGTGGGGACAATTCCATTTATGTTTGTTACGAAGACAACACCGTTAATTTATATAATTTCACTTTATGCGATCAGGATGGCAGGGATAGCGATGTCAATGATGACCGTGACAACTTCTGGGATGAATGCATTGCCTATCAAGATGATGAGTAATGGGACCGCTGTAAATAATACGATTAGACAGGTGGCTGCTTCAGTAGGTACAGCTATTTTAATCAGTATTTTATCAAATGTTACAAAGAATGACATGCCAGCTAAAGCACTACTTAAATCCGATCCGTTGGCTTACAAGAATGCTGCTTTTTCAGCAACTTTAGGCGGATATCACGCAGCATTTATTGTGGCTTTAGGTTTCAGTGCAATTGGTCTCTTAGTTGCCTTCTTCGTAAGTAGCAGTACCCCAAATGAAATGTTGCATAAAAAGCAAGCCGTTGGGGGTGACAAATAATGATAATTTTTAGTTTAATAATCTGTGCGATATTATTATTTGCTTCAATGATTAGTATTGATAAAGCTTTTTTGCGGAATATTCTGAGTATTGTTTTTGCTTTGGGTTTAATAATTTCAATGATTTTTATGATCGAAAATGATCGACATCACTTTGGAATGCATAAGGTGGAGACCGTCAAAAGCAGCAAGTTAGTTTCAGCGGCTTCTTCAAAACAAATTAATTTACTGTTGTACCAAACAGTTGGCACTTCAGGTAAAGAAAAGGTCTATATCTATAAGAGCAAATCAAATCAGAAAAAAGCAACTACAACTAATCCAGATCCTGCGAAGACGCAAAACAAGATCAAAAAGACGGCTGGAACTGCAAAACTCGTTACCAAAACACTAAGGTGGGAATATAAAAACAAGTTCTACAAATTCTGGTTTGGGATCTCAGGTAATGATCACAAGTTAATTCGTCATTACAATACTTTTAAAATAAATGATAACTGGGTAGTCCTTAGTACGCAGCAAGCCAAGAAGTTACAAAAATTAGCTAAGAATGAAGATCAAACAAAGGTCCAGGCTCAGGCTAAGGAATACGTTGAAACACAAGTTAAAGAGAAGCTAACTGCAGCTATGACTAAGAATCCGACTATGTCAGCACAAGAGCAACAAGCATTAACAGCTAAGGCAAGTCTACAAGCACAAAAGGATTTTAAAAAGCAAGCATTGCAGGAGTTAATTAACGAAGCAAAAAAATAATTTATTAGGTATTGAGTCAAAGTAAACTGTCCTAAAATTGCTAAATAAAACTAGCAATTTTAGGACAGTTTTTATAAAGGATACCAGTGAATTAAAATTAAAAAAATATTTTCCATCCTTGGTGTACAAGATCCTGACCATAAGGGATGTAGCTCATTTTGTGGATAGCACTTTGGCTAACTAAATTATATTGTATCTGCCTTATTATTTGGGATATTAATTTGGATTATTGTACCCTTCTCAGAACTTGTAATCTGTAAATGACTCTCATTTCCATATAAACCAATTAGTCTTCTATTCAAATTAACTAGTGCTGTTCCGGTTCCTGTGCTTGATTCGATTGTTTCTTGACCTAAACGTGAGAGCAATTCTGGGTCAATTCCAACTCCGTTATCTTCAACAATAATAACTACATTTTGCTCTGTTTCACGAACAATTATTGTAATCTTGTTACCGCTTTTTCTAATCGGAAATGCATGTCTAATTGAATTTTCGACTAAAACTTGAATGCAAAATGGTGGAACCCTAGTTTGCGGACTCGCAGAAATTTTATAATCAATTATATATTTTTTAGGAAACCTAGTTTGTTCAAGTGAGAGATATGAATTTACATGTTTTTTTTCTTGTTCTAAGGGAATTTCTGTTTCGGAGATTCCTTGCAAGCTTGAGCGAAAAAAGGTGCTCAACTGCATTAGGGAGCTACGGGCTTGTTCAACATTTGTCCGCATAAGTGCACTAACAGTATTAATAGCATTGAAAAAAAAGTGTGGATTTATTTGGGCTTGCAGGGCTTTGATTTCCGCATCACTAATTAATTTTGACTGCTCCTCGGCCATTCCTAAGGCTAGTTGTCCAGAAAAAATCGATGCGAGGCCGATAGCAAGATTTTCTTCAACAGGTGTTAAACTTTCAGCCTTGTTGAAATACATTTTAAGTGCACCAATGGTCTTATTATTAACCTTTAATGGTAGTACTATCGCAGAAGCAAGGGGGCAATCTTTATGTGGACATCCTATTTCATTGCGGTGATAAGCATACCTAGTTTCACCACTAGAAATTACGTGTTTTGATAAATCTGTTAAAACAGCTTGACCTGCAAGATGATGGTCTTCCCCAGAGCCAATGTGCGCAAGGACATTCACTCTATCCGTAATACCGACAGCGTCAAAATTAGTGAATTTTTTGATAATTTTGCAAACTTGCTGAGCCGAATTGATATTCAGACCCTGCCTGAAATATGGAAGAGTTTCATTTGTCAGATTCAATACATTATGGGTTTGTACAGCCATTAATTGTTGTTCGTTTGAAAGATATGCATTCAATATTGAGATGAATACTGAAACACCAATACTATTGAGTAAACACATGGGAATTATAATCAGTTTAACAAGATCTAGGCCGCTGAAAGCAGCAACAAAAGCCATCTGGATGAGTTCAGCAAATAATCCAAGAAGGGCAGCACTGAAAAATGACGGATAAAAGTTGTTTTGACGAAACTTTTTTGACAAAATTCCGATACAGAGTCCAACTAGAGTGGAACTGATAATGTAAAAGAAATCAGAGAAATTTCCCTGAATTACACGGTGTATTCCTCCTAAGAAACCAACAATACCACCAACAAAAGGGCCACCAATTATCCCAGCAACTGTAATTACAAGTGTCCTAGTATTTGCGATAGAATCAGACTGGGGCAAACCAGTTAGAAAGGGAGCTTGAATCAGGGTATTGTCTTTTGTTATCTCTACACCAGTTAGATTGGATATTATAGCAAAAATGGTAAAAATTATAATTAGCGAAATTTTGGCTTTACGTGTTCTTTTGTCGATAAGTTTGCGAAAGAAAGGAACATTAACCAATAAAAATGCTAAAACAAGTATTATTCCAAGCCGTTGGAGTAACAGGATAAATAATGTGAACATTAAGTAAACTCCCTTCATAACAAATGGCGAAATCACAAGGTAATTTTAACATACAGAAATATTTTAATCTATTAGTTGTCAAAAATGCATAAATACATAATTGATTGACAATTTAAGTAAATTAGTTAGAATTAGTCTAAACTATAACGGTATGACTTATGAAGGATGAAGTAGAGATGATGAAAGAAAAATTTTCACTAAAAGCTGATTTGGTGATAGGTATAGGTGATTTGAGTAAGCTGACAGGGGTTTCAACACGCCAACTTCGTTATTGGGAAGAACGAGGATATCTAGAGACGCCTATTACAGAAAAAAATATTACACGAAAATATAAATTTGAAGTTTTCTACAAAGTACAAGCAATCAAGAAGTACTTGGATGAAGGATTTACACTCGCTAAAGCTGCGGAACAGGCTGATCAGCGAAAAAAACAAGTTATAATTTGTAAGAAATTTGTTAATGCTACTTTTGTCGATGTTTCAATAGCAGATGATGAAAAGTTATTTGGTAAGATCGATATGGGGTATGTTGATAAAGAGGAAACACAGCATCTGTACGGAATCGTGGATAAAAATGGCAGTCATTTTGAAATAAATAAAGAATAATTTAGAAGGTGAACTTGAATGATTTTCGAAGGCATTCATCATGTTGCAATAATTTGTCATAATAGAGAGAAAGCACTTAGTTTTTATGTTGAAAAGCTAGGTTTTAAGATTATTTCAGATTATAAAAGAATTGAAAAAAACGATGAAAAGATTGATGTTGAAAAAGAGAACTTACGGTTAGAATTATTTATTAAACCAGATGCCCCTAAGCGTCTATCGTATCCGGTTGGTGAAGGAACAGGTTTAAGGCACTTAGCTTTTAAGGTCAAGAACATTGAATCAATTGTTGAGGAATTGGAAATACAGAAAATCAGAGTTGAGAAAATAAGAAGAGATGACTTTACAGGTGAAAAAATGACATTTTTCTTTGATCCGGATGGATTACCATTGGAGCTTCATGAATAATATTTCCCAGGAAATGAGAGGAGAAAAAAATGGTAGGTACGAAGAATAATCAGAGGGTAATCCAAACGAAATTAATAATTCGCCAGACCTTTCTTAAACTGCTGAAACATAGAAAATTTGAGGAAGTTACTGTAACTGACATTTGTAAGGAAGCAAAAATTACTAGAGGGACATTTTATCGCTATTATCAGAGTACATTTGCATTAATGGATCAGCTTAAGAATAATCTAGCAAAAGAGATAATAGCCTTGATTAAAGAACGATTCGATGAAGCTGACTGGAATATTCTACCAATAATATTTGAAGTACTTAAAAAAAGTGATCCAGAAGTTGTTAAGGTAGCGCTAAACAAGAAAAATGGTAATCAATGCATCAGCAGAATATTTGCATGTCTTAGAGAGGCAATTAGGCCAACAGTAATGCAGGAAATAGAAATGCTGACAGATACCGACTTTGACTATCTTTATGCTTATGTTACTGCGGGAATTTCTGGAATTCTGATACTTTGGGTGGAAAAAGGTATGGATCCAGATACAAGTGTAATCGAAAGAAGCGTGCTTTCAATAATTAATAGAAGTCGGTTTGAAATGGCAAAAGAAATGCCAAACATTCGGGGAATAAGATGATGGTAGGCTTGGTTAGATAGTGATTCAGTAAGGCTTAATTTTAACTTTCAGTATAGATTTATGCTAAAATTGTGAACGTACAAAAATATTATTCTTTAAGGAACGTTGTTGTGACAGTGCTGTAACTGGTCTTGATTTTTTCAGGATAGCTGATCGTCGTAACAGCTAAAACTTGTATTTTTGTTCCGATTTTTATGGGTTCAGCAATGGTTTCAATTCGTCCCGCTTTTACAGCTGAGAGATGATTTGTATTGATATTGACACCAACAGCTACAAATCCTGCAGGGGCGTTTAAATTTGCCAGCATACTAGCTGCTGTTTCGGCAAGAACAGCATTGATGCCACCATGTAGCAAACCGTACGGCTGTTTGTGTATTTTATCAACCTCGAGAGAGAGAACAACTTGTTGTTTGGATGTTTTAACAGTTTTAATGTGTAAATATTCAAGAAGATTCATTTGAAGTGCCTCCAAGATTAATTTATTCTATTGTAACAGAAAGGACTACAAAGATGACAACTAGAGAATGGACTAATGTAAAGAATTATCAAGAAATAATTTTTGAAAGAACTGGCAAAATTGCTAAACTAACAATGAATAGGCCAGAGAAGCACAATGCATTCACACCACTGACTATTGAAGAACTAATTGATGCTTTCACAATTTGTCGTGATGACAGTACAATTGGTGTAATTATTTTAACGGGTGCTGGAGACAAAGCCTTCAGTTCAGGTGGGGACCAGAGTATTCGTGGGAATGGCGGATATGTTGGTTCTGATAAAATTGCTAGATTAAATGTGCTTGATTTACAGCATTTGATTAGAATAATTCCTAAACCAGTTATTGCGATGGTCAAGGGATGGTCAGTTGGCGGCGGTAATATTTTGCAACTAGTCTGCGATTTGACAATTGCTGCTGACAATGCAATGTTTGGACAAACTGGACCAAAGGTGGGCAGCTTTGATGCTGGCTATGGATCAGGATATCTAGCGCGGGTAATTGGGCATAAACGCGCAAAGGAAGTTTGGTTTATGAATCATTGGTACACAGCTGATGAAGCATATGCAATGAACTGGATTAATAAAGTTGTGCCTCTGGATCAGGTAGAAGAAGTAACTCTCGAATGGTGCGATGAGATACTTACCAAGTCACCCACTGCCTTGCGATTTATAAAAGCAGCAATGAATGCGGATACGGATGGTTTAGCTGGTATTCAACAGTTGGCAGGGGACGCTACAATGCTCTTCTATACTACGGATGAAGGAAAAGAAGGCCGAGATGCTTTCAATGAGAAGAGAAAACCTGATTTTGACCAATTTCCAAAATTCCCTTAATAATTAACTGGAAAGGGGAGTCTCTAGTTTGGAAAATTGGTTAAATAAACAAGCATCACTTGTTCCTGATAGAACAGCGCTAATTTTTGAGGATCAGAGTTGGTCTTTTCAGCAATTGAGAGAAGAAACATTGATACTTAATGGTAAATTACAAAATGTTGTTGGCAATTTACACGGTAGGATTGGACTTTTGGCTGCCAATACTTTTGATAGTTACCTCACAATCTTAGCATTACAGGATTTAGGGGTAGAGATAGTCTTACTCAACTTTAGATTAAGTTTGTTTGAACTATCTAAGCAGATTAATATTGCTAAAATCAATCAGGTTTTGATAGATGATTCTTTGCAAGACAGAAATAGTGAACTAGAAAAGTTAGCAGAGGCTGCAGGTGTCAAGTGCTGGAAGCTGTCACAAATAAAACGGCTTGCCGAGCATGAACCTAATGTGGCAGAAGAATATGAAGACGAGCGGGTAACAACAATCATGTTTACCTCGGGGACAACTGGCAATCCACATGGGGTGTTGCAAACATTCAAGAATCATTTCTTTTCAGCAGTAGGTTCCGCTATTAATTTAGGCTTGCAGGCTAATGATATGTGGTTGTGTGCAGTTCCACTCTTTCATATTAGTGGACTCTCAATAATGATGCGTAGCTTAGTTTATGGAATGCCGGTGTTATTAGTTGAACATTTTGAAGAGAAACAAGTAACACGGTTGCTGCAAGAAAAGCAAGTTACCTTGATGTCCGTGGTACCACAGATGTTAAAACGATTATTGGCATTGTTCCCTGTTGAAGGTTACAATCAGAATTTTAGATGCTTTCTTTTGGGTGGGGCAGCAATTGATGAGAAGACACTAAGACAATGTATTGCTTTGAATTTGCCAGTTATTCAATCTTATGGTATGACTGAAACTTGTTCGCAGGTTGTTGCGTTGAGCTTTAGTGATGCGCTAAGCGCGGTGGGCTCAGTTGGGAAACCGCTTTTTCCCGTACAACTTAGAATCGATGAAAGAACAAAGGAAATTGAAATCAAAGCCCCTAACGTGGTGCCCGGATATTTGGGTGACACAAATGCTTATGAAGAAAAAATGACAAAAGATGGCTGGTTTAAAACCGGTGATATTGGACACTACGATAAAGAAAAGTATTTATTTGTTGAAGGGAGAAAGGGCGAGATGTTAATCTCCGGAGGGGAGAATATTTTCCCAGATGAGATTGAAAATGCATACGCTGGCTTTCCAGCAATTACCGAACTTGCAGTTTGCGGCATCCCTGATGACAAGTGGGGGGAAGTCCCAGTTGGATTTTATGTTGGCTGTCAAACTATTTCAGAAAATGAATTAATTGAATACGGTAAGAGAAAATTGGCTCATTTTAAAATTCCTAAGCATTTTGTGAGAGTAGAAAGTCTACCACGAACAGCTAGTGGTAAGGTAAAACGTTATGAATTAGCAAAAAAATTAAAGTAGTTAATATGTCAAGATTCCAACATAATTCTAGGTAGCACTTCTAGAATTATGTTGGAATCTTTTTAATTTAAAAAAATAATAACTAAAATTTTAGCAGTGAAAATAAAAAATGAAATCTTCATCCGTGAATAAAGGAATGACTACCTTTCAGCACAAATGCAATAAGCACTCCCCTATTTCACATTCTTATCCCATATATATCGTGTTACAATGTAATATACATACTATATATGGAGGAGAAAGGTGTTTATGAATAAACAAATAAATATTCTTTATATTAGTCTTAGTGGGAATACTAAGGCTTTTATTGGAAAATTAACACAGTATTTTGCAGAACAAGGAGTTACAGTGAATGCACTTAATGTAAAGGAATTTCCAGAGTTTACCAGATTAAACGCTCCCTTTGTTACTTTTTTACCTACCTTTTTAAAGGGCGGTAATGGAATTGATAGTGGCTACACTGAGATTTTAACAACAATTCTTGGTGATTACTTGGCCTATGAGAATAATTATCGGTACTGTTACGGAATTATCGGTAGCGGTAACCGCAACTTTAATAAACAGTTTGCATTAACAGCGAAGCAATATGCAAGCCGCTTTGGATTTCCTGTGCTTGCTGAATTTGAATTACGCGGTACAAAGAGTGATGTATCACGGATAGCGCAAAAGATTACAGTACAGCAAGCAGTGTTTGAAAAACAGAAATAAGAGCAAAGGTATTGAAAATACTTATATTCTTCTTGATTAGAGTTTTGATACGTAGCGCAAAGCCTTACCCAAAATGCGAATGGGATTTTCGTCACTTGAAACAATTGGTTGATATTCAGGGTTATCTGGTATCAAAAGAATTATACCTTTTGAGTGCTTGATTCTTTTCAAGGTTGCTTCATTCTCATTGGTTAGTAAAACAGCAGCAATTTCACCGTCTTCAACGTCAGGTTGCTGCCGAATTAATACATTAGCTCCGTCTGGAATCGTTGGAGTCATTGAACGGCCCTTAGCTCGTAAGTAAAAAAGTTTACCATTAGGCAGAGTTTCCTTAGGTTCTTCAATATAACTATCAATATTTTCCTCGGCTGTAATTGGATCTCCACAAGCAATAACCCCTAAAACAGGGATTTTAACCGTCCTAGTGATTGGATGAAGATTACTAGGAACACCTAGTAATTCCTCCGGTGTTACCCCAAGGGCCTCGGCAAATTGCCCTATCCGGTTTAAAGGAAATGACCGTGTTTTATTGAAGTATTTAGAAACGGCTGATTTGGCCATTTTAGTTCGACGAGCAACCTCACTAATGGATAGGTTTTGCTCATGACTTAACCTGATAATCGTTTCAATTACCTCAGTATTGTTTTTCATCTGGACACCTCCTAAAAAAATTATTTTGTAAATATATTATATCATTGTTCTTTAATGGGAACAATGATATTTTTTTTCTCTAGTGTTTGACAATAAAGAACGAAAGGGTTAGTCTGGCTGTGTTCTTTATTGAGAACGAAAACTACAACTAATTTTTAAGGTGGTGGTCTACATGAACAGAAA
Source organism: Liquorilactobacillus mali (assembly GCF_001437155.1). Classification (GTDB taxonomy): domain Bacteria; phylum Bacillota; class Bacilli; order Lactobacillales; family Lactobacillaceae; genus Liquorilactobacillus; species Liquorilactobacillus mali_A. The sequence continues at coordinate 88,432 of NZ_JQAR01000003.1, read as the reverse complement.
AACATGCTGGTATGCATTATATCGTGGTGACGAGTTTGTTGATGTTGGGACACTTAGAGAGTTGGCGGTACGGCATCATACTTCGATTAAGACGCTACGATTCAAAGCAACTCCAACATATGCAGCTAGGACAAATTATGCGGACACAGTCAGGGTTTACAAGCTAGGTAAATTTTTAGGAGGTGAAGAAAATGATTAGGAAAACTTTTTCGCGTTTATGTACATTATGGGAGACAAATCGACATCAACTTAATTTTTGGATTTCTTTAATTGCTTTCGGCGGAATAATTATGCTGATGGTTGCTAAATGGGTATGGCATATAACTATTTCTGCGGCTGATATTTCGGTAATAATTAGTGCAATTGGCTCATTAATTATTTTAATCGGCAATGTTTTGAACAATCAGATTTTAATCTCAACTGGAAGTAAGTTACAGGATCCTCAATTTAAACAAGCTTTGGAAGATGCTAACCAGACCATTGAATTGTTAACCAAAGAACTTACAGCTGTAAAGCAGCGACAAGTTGGAGAAAAAGAACAAACAAAAAGGGAATAGAAATTTTTTTTACAATTTAATCGAACATATGTTTGATTAAGCAAAAATACGGGCTTAAGATAATGTCAACCTAAAGGAAAGGAAGTTTTTAAGATGGATCAAATAACAGTAGAAAGGCCAAAACACATTTATGATGGTGAAGGCCTAAGAGTTAAAGAAACTGCTCGATTAGGCTCTTTTGAGAGCATCTTTGGCAGTTGGGGAATTCCAGTAGTTGTGGGAGGTGAATATGTAAACATTAATGATACGTGGTTTTTCATTGATGAGCAGGGAAATAAGATTAAAGGATTGAATTTGATTGATGGCAACTTACAGTATTTCGATCAAACTTCTGGCGCACAAGTCAAAGGCGAGTACGTAAAAAACGGTGAAACAACTTTTTATTTTGATAAAGATTCAGGAAACGCCATTCCGTATATTTTAGAAGAAAATGGAAAAACAACTGCTTACCAGGCAAAAGGCCAACCAGCAGGTTCAGGTTTTTTCACCGACCAAGATAAGATGATTTATTACTTTGATAAGAATGGTTCTTTTGTAACAGGAATGCAAAATATTGATGGAAAGGTTTATTACTTTGATGAGGATGGCTATTTGATTAAAGATCAGATAGAAACAGTCAAGGGCAAAGCCTATTATTCTGAAGCTGGAACCGGAAAAGTCCAGCGGCTAGTCTCGCAGCATATACCGAAGCAGGTTAATTCAGGCAAAGCTGTTAACAGTTTTGCGGCTCACAATGGCGTAAAAACAAGGAGTATCGAAAGTTTTGAGACGTTAGATGGTTATTTAACTGCCGATTCTTGGTACCGTCCTAAGGAAATATTACTTGGTGGTAAGACTTGGAGGAAATCTAAATCTGAAGATTTCCGCCCACTCCTGATGGCTTGGTGGCCAAGTAAGAGTATTCAATCAGATTATGTAAACTATATGATTGAACGTGGAATTGTGGAAAGTAATCATGTATTTTCAACAACTGACAGTTGGTTAATGCTCAACGGCGCGGTACAGACTATTCAAATTGCTTTAGAAAAAGATATAACTTTGACAAAGTCTACCAATTGGTTACGACAGTTAATGCATAGTTTTATTAAAACAGAATCAATTTGGAATAAATCAACAGAAGATGTCAGTTCAGATGGATTGCAGTCTTTGCAAGGTGGATTTTTGGCATACCAGAATAGTCAAAGGACTTCTAAAGCAAACTCTGATTATCGTATTTTAGGCTACGTTCCTTCATATATTAGAGATCATGAAAATAAAGGTTCCGAATTCTTATTGGCGAATGATATTGATAATTCTAATCCAATTGTTCAAGCAGAAGAGTTGAATTGGCTTCATTATTTGATGAACTTTGGTTCAATTACTGCAAATGATTCATCTGCAAACTTTGATGGCATTCGTGTTGATGCTGTCGATAATGTTGATGCAGATCTACTAAGTATTGCAGCCGATTACTTTAAGGATGTTTATCATGTCGACGAAAATGAACAAACAGCGAATGCTCATTTATCAATTTTAGAAGATTGGGGCAGTGATGATCCACAGTATATATATGATCAAGGTGCTAATCAACTAACGATGGATGATTATTTTGTCGGGCAAATGAACTCGTCTCTGGAAAATACACCTGGTTCGAATGATACAATGGCGCGTTTTTTACAATGGTATTTGATTGACCGTTCTGAAGATAGTACTGATAATACAGCAATTCCCAACTACACATTTGTTAGAGCCCATGATTCTAACTCGCAGGATCAAATCCAAGCGGCTGTTCAGGCTGCAACTGGTGGTGAATATGGTGATTTTACATGGGATCAACTTGAGCAAGGTTTGAAGCTATATTATGAAGACCAAGCATCAACTTCTAAGCAATATAATCGTTATAATATGCCTAGTGCTTATGCGCTCCTGCTAACGAATAAAGATACGGTTCCGCGTATCTACTACGGGGATATGTATCTTGAAGGTGGACAATATATGGCTGATAAGACGATTTACTATGATACAATCGCTAATTTATTGACAAGTCGTATTAAATACGTTACCGGCGGTCAGACAATGGCAGTTGATAGTAATGATATTTTAACCAGTGTTCGTTTTGGAAAAGGTGCAATGACGGTTGACGACAAGGGTACGGAAGAAACACGGACGGAAGGTGTCGGAGTCATTGTTAGCAATAATACTAGCCTGAGTTTAAAAGACGACGAGCAGGTAGTACTGCATATGGGAGCAGCCCATTGTAATCAAACCTACCGAGCAGCTGTTCTAACTACAACAGACGGAGTTGTTAATTATACTTCGGATGAGGGTGCACCAATTGCATATACTGATGATAGTGGGGATTTGATTTTTACAAATCATGATTTACTAGTTAATGGTAAGGATGAGGTTAATACAAGTGTTCAGGGGTATGCTAATCCTGAAGTTACAGGTTATTTAGCAGTTTGGGTACCTGTTGGTGCAGCAGCTGAGCAAGATGTACGCACGGTGGCAACAACAACGGCGTCAACCGATGGTAAAGTATTTCACTCAAATGCGGCACTAGATTCAAATGTTATTTTTGAGGGATTCTCAAATTTTATTTTCTATCCTGATTCACATGATAATAACACAAATGTAATTATTGCCAAAAATACGTCTTTATTCAAAGCGTTAGGTTTTACAAGCTTTGAATTGGCACCGCAATACCGCTCAAGTGGTGACAAGACATTCTTGGACTCAAGAATTGATAATGGCTATGCTTTCACTGATCGCTATGATCTCGGTTTTGGAACACCAACAAAATATGGTACGGTGGATGATTTACGAAATGCTATTAAAGCGTTGCATGTGGCCGGTATTCAAGCAATTGCTGATTGGGTACCAGATCAGATTTACAACCTACCTATTGAAGAGTTAGTAACAGTTAATCGAACTGATGAAGAAGGGAATCAATTAGCAAACTCGGAGATACATGAGATGTTGTACGTTGCCAATACTATTGGTGGCGGAAAATACCAAAAGAAGTATGGTGGTGAATTCCTAGACTTATTGGAAATTGAACATCCAGATTTATTTAATAGCGTTCAAGTATCGACAGGTAAAACAATTGACTCAAGTGTCAAAGTTGATCAATGGATGGCAAAATACTTCAATGGTACAAATATTTTAGATCGTGGAATCGGCTATGTTTTACGTAATGACGACAATGAATATTTCTTTGTGGGTGAATCTAATCCAGTCCAACAAAAATTATTGCCAGGTAAACTAGAGATTTAAAAGTTAATTGAATAATATGGATTAGTTTGTAAAAAATAGAAGAGTTGGGTCAATAGTTAATTTAGACCTGACTCTTCTATTTCTTTGATTTCATACAAACATATTCTGCAAATCAATACAGATGACCCATAAGTTTTTATTAGGTGAGAATATTAGATTAGGAAAGAGTCCATAAAAGGTCAAATTTGAATTTTAGAATTGAAAAGGATAATTTTTGATTCTTTTCAAATATTTTTCTCTTTTGTCATGGGTTGAATTAGTCACATTACCAAAGTTTATCCAGGTTCCTTGCTTAATTCCAAGTTGTTTTAGCGTTTTAGAAATAAAGATTTTCTTGATACCATTACCCATAAACAGCCTAAAATAAAAAGTGGGAGAAGTAGAAGTCGTTAAGACATAAGCGTGAGATAGGTTGGTTAGACAACCATGTATGCCATATTTAGAAACAGTATGTGAAAGCCCTTCGCCCTCTTTCATAACTTTATCAATAAATCCTTTCAACATTCCAGGTATACTGTTCCACCAAATTGGTGTTATAAAAATAATGCCCTTTGCCTTTTTTAAGAGCTCAAGGTACTGTGTAACTAGGGGGTCATGCGTTCCTCCCGTGTGGAATAAACGAAGTTCTTCTAAATCATAAAATGGCTGAAAGTTATCTTGGTAAAGATCGATAATTTTATATGGGATCTTTTTTTGCAGTAGATTATGTTCAACAGACTCTAAAACAGCGTGGTTCAGACTCTTCTGATATGGATGACAATAGATAATTATGATATTATTCATCTTTATTTATCCCCTTTAATTAATTCGGTTAGAGTATGGTTCAATAAAATCTGTAATTTAAAAGTATAAAATAACAGAGATATTATACTGATATGCTTGAAAATATTGTCTGCTTAGTAAGGTATGTTATTGTTTTGGGGATTGTATTACAAATAATGCCCGAAAAAAATGTGATTAAAAGTGTATATCCAAAATATATTTACTTATTAAGAACAAAAACAATAAACTGATAAATATTCCTAGGAATCCACCGGCAATATACTGAATCCATAAATTTCGTTTATTTATCTCATTTGCCTGAGAAGTTTTACCATTCAAATAGTTCATAATTTGGTGAACATTATGCAAATTAGTTCTATTGCTAAATTTAATTAAATAAAAGGTATTTTCAATTCCAAGAATAGTGAAAGTAACCATAAGGATCAGACTAATTGACAATGGTAACCAATGTAGACTGGTGAAAGCTAGATAGATTAATATTAGACAAAAAATATTGCTGATGTAAAGCCAATATATCTTTCGTCGCATCATTTGATACCTAACTTGATCAATATCACCTTTAACTAGGTTGTCCACCGATTTATTAAATATTTTTGATAGAATGAGTAAGGATTTTAGATCCGGATATGTTTTATCGTTTTCCCAACTAGATATTGTTTGTCGTGAAACATAAGGCTGTCTAGCTAGTTTTTCCTGTGAAAGATCGCGTTGTTTTCTCATAAGTGCTAACTGTTTTCCAAAATACATGTCTTCATCTCCTTGTTGTCTATAAAGTAGCATATTTTAAGGAAAATGACTGTCAAAAGTCCTTTACATGGGCTAAATTTTGGTGCTGTACTTAACATTTTTATCTACTTTATCTGCTGTCTTTATTCCAACAAAGATATTGCCTCAGTATATACAGACATTAGTTAAGATTTTTTGACCATCACTGCAATCAGAAAATTCTGAAGACTGAGAATTGGAGCATTAATACCACTAGGGGACTCATTAACAGAGAAACTATCATTGTAATATTTAGGCCATTAACGAAAAAATTAGTTTTGAAAGTTCTAAATAGCAGTGAATAGTCCCACTATCAAAAAAGGACACATGTCTATACTAAAACTGTACACGGGACAATTGCTTAGAGTCTTACAAATAACATATAGAAGAAGTAGTTGTACAGGGATGATGATATATTTCAATATAAATGAGTATATCTCGGCTGGTTAAATCCTGCTTGCCGCTCCTGTTCAACTGCCTTTTGTGCAACGAGATTTAGATAATTAAATGGGCGGCTGTAATTTGGCTGAAAGAACATATCAACAAATGAAAGATCATCGATAGTATTCCTGTTTTGAATTGCAACTGAAACAACGTTTACTGCTAATGTAATATCATGTTTACTGGCTAACTGCAGTCCTAGTATTTTGCGGTTATTGCGATCATAGACTAAGGTCAGCATTATTGGTTCTTTGTCAGGCATATACTTTGGACGCCAATTATCGGTATATGAGACACTGAATGCATTTAGTCCCTGTCGTTTGGCATTTGCTAGAGTCAAACCAGTGGTTGCAAAATTATGATCGAATAATTTTAATGCCGAAGTGGCTTGTGTACCCATATATGGTGATGAATGGCCATATATATTATGGGCGACTAAAAGCCCCTGTCGAACTGCATTGGTTCCTAAGGGAAAATATATGTCCTTATCTGTAGGATTGAAGTGGGTCACGGTACAGTCTCCAGCAGCATAAACATCAGGATCTGAGGTTTGAAGATAACTATTGACTAGGAGGGCGCCATGCTTCTCAACTGCTAATTGTCCCGCAAAGAGTCTTGTGTTAGGAACGAACCCAGTACAAACAACAGCCATATCTTCGGTAAAGTTGCCATTAGAAGTTATTAGACGAACGGTTGAATCAGATTCATCCGCAAAATCAGAAACATCTGAATTCAAATGAACCGTGATACCATGTTCTTTAAGTAGGTCTTCAACCATATCTGAGATTTGGGTATCGAAGTAATTGTTGAGTATTTGTCCGTGTGACTGAAAAATATCAACTTTGTGTCCGTGTTTCCTTGTAACAAGGCTTTCTGCTAGTTCTACTCCAACATACCCCGCACCGACAATTGCGATTTTGGGACTTTCTTGTGCTAATTCATAGATTTTTTTAGATTGTAGGTAGCTTTTGCATACTAAAACTCTTCGATTATCAATTCCTGCTATTGCGGGCAGACGAACATTGGCACCGGTTGTTACTATCAACTTATCGTAAGTGTCATTAATGATATCTCCTGTGTTCATATCTACTGCACGAAGTTGATGTTTTTTGGTATCTACACTCAAAACATTATGCATTTCTCTGACCGTTGCACCCAGTTGGCGAATCTCTTTAGGAGAAGAGATGAAAATATCTGCTAAATCCTTGACTTGCTTTTTTAAATATAAAAAAATACCGTCAGATGCAAATGAAAAATTGTTATTTCTTTCATAAATTGTCAGAGTTGTTTCTGGATGATTTTTTAATATTTCCCTTGCGGCTACTAGACCAGCGTGGGTACAACCAATTATTATTACTTTCATGACAACTTCCCCCGTATTGTGTACTATAATTAAGTATAATTTATTATTTTTTAAGTTTTAACAATTATTTTTAAGAAATAATAGATAAACAGATAACATTAAATGATTGTTTACGACAATTATTCTTTGAGAAGATAAGGAGTGATTCAAATGTATCGATTTTATGTTCAACCTCAACAAAATGTATATACGCGTTCACTGATTGGTTACGAGATGTTGTTTCGTAAATATGACCGCAATGGATGGCATTTACCCCAGGACTTTGCATCAATTCCGCTTGAAGAACAAATTAATTTATTAAAAAAGGTAGGAACAGATCTCAAATTGAAGGTCGAGTCTTTGTCTTTTAACCTTAACCGTGAACAATTCACCAGTCAAACGATGACAAACATACTGATTGAAACCCAAAAACAAATTTATCCTGCAACGTTAATCGTTGAATTAACGGAAGATCAGGGAAATCAAAATATTAGGATCGAAGAAATCAAGCAATATGCAAAGCAATATCTTAAGTATGGGATAGAGTTGAGTATAGATGATGTCAGCAGTGGAGACAATACTTACGAAAAAATCGCTCCGCTTTTAGATATTGCATCAGAGATTAAATTTCCAATGCAAAACTTGCGCAGTGAGCACCGGGCATCAGAGATTCCAGGCCAGTTGCTGTTTTGGCGGAAAATAACGCAGAATTTTGGATTAAGATTGATCGTTGAGGGGGTCGAGAGTGTTGTAGACGATGAATTATTAAATGAACTTGATCTTCCTTTGCGTCAAGGATATTTTTATGAAAAACCTCATCTTTTCAGATTGATAGGTGATCCCAAATTATAAGTAGCTCTGATGTAAAAATAAAAGTTTCCTAGGAACAGTTTTAGGAGGCCATTATCTACAATAAATACTAAATTTAGTATTATTGGTAATCCTTAATATTTCATCAATTTGGTATGTTGTCGTACCGCTTATTTAATAGTCCTCATCTTTTTTGGATTTCTACTGAAAAAATTATTGCTAAGAACAGATACATAAGAGGACTGAAACATAAAAAAGCCGCAATTATGAAAATCGCGACTTTTTTATATTGAATGATGATACACCACATGCTAAAAAAACTAGGAATTAAATCTATGGTTACTGCTGGATTAGGCTAAGCATAATAATCAATTATTTCTTTTAGTGTTTTAGCCGCTCCTTTTTTGCCAGTACCATCTTCATAATATTTGATAAAACGTTTATCAGAGATATACATGGCTGCCAAAGTCCTATGTGCCTCAGGTGAATACTGTTCCTTTGACCAATGCACAAGTAAAAATTCTTTGTGTAAATCAAAAAGATGTTTTGCAGCAGGCAGTTTAAAATCATGGGTACCTACTAATGCCTTAAGCTTTGTTAAAATTTGATTGGTCAACTCCTTAAGGTGTATCATATCGGTTTCTGTTAGGGAATTAAACTTTCGGTTGCTGTCATCAATGGTTGTTTCACCATATTTACTTCGAATTTCTTTACCATATTGTATCTCATTGTCATCAATTGCTTTTGCCTTAAAGGCCGCAAATTTTTCTGTATCACTCATTACGGATGCTCCTTTCATTGTCGCAAGTGTTTCGTCTAAATTGACAATCAAATCTGACAATCGATTTTGCTCAGCAATAATCTTCTTACGTTGGTCACATAAAGCCTGATATTGTACGGCTACAGAATCTTCCAAAATTTTTTTAATTTGATTCAGTGGCAAATCGAACAATCTTAAAAACATAATCTTCTGGAGCTGGTTAACTTCAGCTTCATCATAATAACGATAATTGTTTTCTGGATCTCTTCGTGCTTCTAAAAGGCCTTTTTTATCATAGAAGCGCAATGTTCTCGTTGAAATGCCTGCTAGTTTTGCTAATTCTGTTATCGAATAAGTCATGATTGTGTCGCCTCACTTGCAAAATAAAGTATAAACTTTGACGTAGAGTAAAGGTCAAGTACTTACTGCAAAATAATAAAATAAAAATATATGACAATCAAATAACTCCTATGAATAGGTAAGCAATGATTCTCTCCCTGATTTTTTTCTATAGTCGGACATATAGATTTGTTTCCTGTTGTAACAATCCTCCGTCATTAGATTTTAATTATGAAACACAAGGGGTGGAGGTTATATTTCCATTTAAACTCTTTAAATATGACAGTTTAGCAATTTTAAAGGGGTTGGGCCAAAAATGAAATTTTAACCTAGCCCCTCTATTTATTCCGGATAAACGTGTTCCATAAATCAAAATTTTCCGTCTAACCTTGAATCACTCATAGCAAGTTACTCGCTATGTTCGTAATTTCTTGTTGGTATTCAAATTTTACCGACTTATGTCACACTCCCATGATTATACCTCGTAAAAGTTTAAAGGCTATTATTTACGAGGACTATTAGGGTACAAAAATTTAGTTAAGTTGTGCCAGATAATGGCAAAATTTTTGCAGGCTCTGACAATTTATGATCTTGGAAGAAATTATTTCCTGAAAAGATCGATCTCAAGCACAATTATCATGTTCTATTTCTATTATGAATTTTAATGCTTGACTAATCGTAGGAGGCGGAGTTGGACCATAAATCCCTTTGATTACTAATTTAATTTGTTTGAGCATTATTGGACCAAAATTTGAATGAGCAAAGATAAAAAATTAAAGCTTCCAAATAACATAGAAAGAATAATAATGGATGTCTTATTTTGTTTCTTAAATGAACTGTCAGAAAATAAATTTTTCATTAGGATTATGCATATAAGAAAAATACATCCATACAGAGGACTGAAAGTTCTATCACCAGAGGCCCAAATCGTTGGAGAAAACCCTATGGAAATTCTAGAGAGAAGACCGCCAACTAATAGAGATAAGGATAAAATTCTTTCATTTTTAGAGTTGAAAGAAAAATATACTCCAAAAAACAAGGTAAGTAAAAATATACCTAGAACTAAATATTCTAAAAAAATACTTTTATCGGCATAATTATTTTCAGTTATTAATCCATATATTAGATTAGATTCACTTACAGGATGATTCAGATAAATTAAATTGGGAAACAAATTGGTGAATACAATTTGTAATGGTCCAAACACCAAACATAATACAGAAGGAAAGACACTAATTATTTTAACAAAAAGACTTTTAGAGTTTGTATTAACAATAATAGCGACTAACATTGTAAAAACTATAATCAAACAATTAGGGTTAAAAATTATTTTATACATAGTGCTTGTATATCCTAATTGAAACTTAGATAGACTATTCAATGTTATGAAACTTGGAAACCAGTTTGCTAATTCACTATGACTACGTGCTACATTACCAGGAGTTGTTATTATAAAGAGCAAACTAATTATAATAAGCATATATTGAATAATAAAAAATTTATTCAGTTTCTTTTCAAATAGAAAAACAACAAAAAAAATTGTATACACAAATATTAGGATAACAGTAATTTGCTCATTGTTAGCAGCATAAATAATACTGATAATGGACATAATTTTTTGAGTTAAAGATAATTTTTTTTTGTTAAGTACTTGTACTAAAGACATAATGCTAATACTCATGAAAACAAATGGCCAAAAATAAGTAGCTATAGTAGCGACCCAGCCAGCAGACGACAAAATACTAAAAGGATACATAAGTATGCAAACAATGATAGCTAATTTAATATACAAGTTATCAAATTCATTAAATACTGAATTAAGAGATTTAGATAATAAGAGGACTAATATTCCGGTTATAAAGCCAAAAAGTAAAATGCAATGGCTACTAATAATTTCGGTATAATACATAATAGTATTGATAAGAACTCTAGATGACCAAGTAAAGTATCCTTGATAAACAATACCCAAAACACTTTTCCCATGTATGAATTGTGAACTCATATTTATGATATCGTCATGTACAATTTTAATTGCGCTAAAAATTATTCCATATGTTAAAGCAAGAAAATAGAAGAAATAATTTTGTCTAAAATCTGATTTTAACCAATTAAGAATTTTCATTTTTCCCCTTTGACTATTCAAGATATGTATTTGTTTTTATGATTTTTGTTGATCCATTTATTTGTAAAAATATATACAATCGTGTTCTTCGATTAATTATTTTCTTTCGGGCTAGCATATGAACAGAAAAGCCTGAATAATTATAGTTAGTTCCGTCGTCGATAGTACTAGTAACATCGGGTCTAGTGGTAACTACTGTGGGCAACAAAGAATAAGAGTTAGATTTATTCTTTAAAGCTACTTTGATTGACACGCTATTTATATGAGTTCCCTTCTTTATGATCCATCCATTTATATCAAGAGTTGGATTTTTTCGAGAATTTCTGCTAATAGTAGCATTGTCAACTTTATAAACATATTTTCCCTGAATATGTTTATCTTTGAGATCAGTAATATAGCTAATTGATTGAACAAAGCTATTTGTTTTTGGCAAAATATTTTTTGTAGAGGAAACATTGTAACTAAAAATTTCAAAGCTTAGAAAAATGAAAAAGACGCCCAGACTGAATATAATAATGGCTTTTTTTGACATGGATGGAAAGTACTCCTTATAGTTTTTTTGAACCCTCTAAAAAATACCTGCATAATAAATTTTTTACAGCATCTCCAAAGACTCTATTTCTCATAATACTCTGTACTATTGCAGTTTTCAATGTATATAATTAAACGTATAGCAATTACTCAACTACTTTTAGGTGAAAGCTCTGACTTCAAAATTTGTTTTAGAAGTTGTTCTCAGCAACAAAATAATTCATTTTTTTATTACGTGTACTTTTTTATTTTTAAAATGAAAAAGAATCCAAATTAATTAAAAAATTTGTTTGCAATCCATGAGCATAGCACAAGGTAAAGTTACGGCAATAAATTGGCGGTTAGCGGTGCTAACATTAAAGAAACATTGATTTGCTAGGAAGACTACAAGCTTTATAAAATACCGGTAAAATAGTTAAAAAAATAAAGAATGGATCCGCAAAATAGTCCGAGAAATTAACAACAATTTGTTCAGTTTAACCAAAACTAGATTGCGTGTAAACACGATATGCGCCAGTTTCGCGCATCGTTTATGTGCCAGATATTGACTTAGGAGCAAATCAAATCACATTTTCATGGGTCGGGTTGATGTCGGTATTAGTTTTTGATAACTTTTTTACCCCTAAGTTTGTTAGTGTTTCAAAATGGGATCCGTTATTTTACATTGGGATTAGTCTAATACTTTACTTTATTAGCTATGTCATCAACAAAAGGAAGTATTCATAATTTTGAAGAACAAAATATATGAACAGCGTGTATTGAGAAAGTGGTCACAGCAAAAATTAGCGACGTTGTGCGGTGTTTCGAGACAAACAATAAATGCGCTTGAAAAGCAAAAATATTCTCCTTCACTAGAATTAGCTTTTAAATTAGCTAATGTATTTAATACCACTGTTGAAGCATTATTTTACCAAAACTAGCTAATATTTAGTGGTCATGATGTGACAAAAAAATGAAAGCCAGAGATCTTTAAAACAATAAGAGGTGATCAAAAGATGGATATGTTTTCAGTGTTATTTTGGTGTATTGCCGTTATTGCTACGGTCTTACAATATATCTTTGGCTATTTTAATTTAAGAATTACAGGTTTTTTGATAACTCTATTATATAATGTCTTTCTAATTTTACTTTTTTTCAATGGAAAACACATCACTTTAGTAGCCGCAGTAGCCGTATTAGTTATAGGAAACTTCTGGTTATTTGGCTATTTTGTTAGCGGAAAAAATAGACATGAAAAGAAGATAAGAGGGGAACTTGAAAGAATGAAGGCGAAAGATTTATCACGAAGATAAGGATAATTTCCTGTATTTTTTCCCTATACTAAACTAAGTTAACTTTAAAATTAGAAAAAATTTATATCAAAAAGCCTGCCAATGTGATAATTGTGTTGCATTGGTAGGCTTTCTGCCATTTTAAGATTGAAAAGATAATAAAATAAGTCATTTGATCATTGTAAGGGATGATTCTTGCCAAACTTGGTAATTTCATTCAGCAATGGAATTAGTTCTTTCCCTTTACTACTCAATGAATAAACGGTCTGTGGTGGGATAGTTTTAAAGTCATGGCGTTTAACTAAATCATCTTTTGCAAGTTCTTTTAATATTTGGCTCAATGTGTGAGGTGTAATCCCATTGATTGATCGTTGTAATTCGTTAAAGTGATAATCTTTGTGATGCAGATGGTCTAGAACAATAACTTTCCATTTACCGCCAATTAAAGCCATTGTGTTGGCTGAAGAACAGTTACACTGTAATAATTGTCGATATGTTTTTTGCAATTTTAAAGCCTTCTTTCAGTATGTAAAGGTAGTATCAAAATAATCAGTACTGTCTATAATTTAACGCCTATTGTAAAATGTACCTATTTGGTTGTCAACGACAGTAGTATAAAGAAGGAGAGTATAAATCTCAAAAAAATAATTAATATTTAGGAACTTGATTTTGTTATTCCTGCAACTAATTTATTTCTTTAAATGGAGGCTTTCAAAACTCAAATTAAGTAACTAAGAATAGAATTTATCAGCTATTTATAAAATTTAATTAAAAGAGGTAATAAAATGACAAAAAACAAATATGACTTAGAAAACAAAGTAGTTTTATTAACAGGCGGTGGTAGTGGAATCGGTCGTGAAATTACCCAAAGCTTTTTAGAAAATGGTGCGAAAGTAGCAGTAGCTGGACGTCATTTGAAATCTTTACAAGAAACCATTCAAAACTATCAAGATGATCAAGCTGGAGCTTTCGTTGGGGATGTTTCCAAACCCGAAACATCTAAAAACTTAGTTTATGAGGTTCAGAAAAAATTTGGAAGAATAGATATTGTTGTTAGCGATGCTGCGGCATATATCAGTGGTACGATTGATCAACTAAGTAATGATGATTGGGAAAAAGTTCGTCAAACTAATATTGATGCCTTCTTCTACTTGGCTACAGCTACTTATTCTGCATTAAAAGAAACTCAGGGAACGTTGATTGCAATTTCATCGGTTTCTGGTATATCAGGCGATTGGTCGCAGGCCATTTATAATGCAAGTAAACATGCCATTAACGGTTTTGTTCGTTCTTTGGCATTAGATTGGGGTAAGGATAATATTAGAGTAAATGCAGTTGCTCCAGCATTTACGCTTACCAGAATGACAAGCGATGTGGCAACAAATAAAGATCAGTTAGCGCTGATAAACAGCCGAGTGGCATTAGGGAGACCAGGAACTCCCGAAGATATAGCCCCCGCGGTACTATTCTTAGCCACAGAAGATGCAAAATATATTACGGGAACTATTTTGACTGTAGATGGAGGAACAAGTGCATCGACCGGGCAGCCAAACTTAAACTAAGATTTTATGGGATACGTTTATACGGGATAAACAGAGGGGCTGGTTCAAAATATAACTTTTGATCCACCCTCTTTTTTGTGTTGGAAATAGTTTATTATGTACTACATATAAAATCTCTAATTAAAATGCATAGTTAATTCACAGACATAAGTGAGCCAAATTTTAGCCGAATACGGTCTTTTTTTTATCGATCATCAACCCAAAAATTGTTTGAATGATAACAAGTGCAAGTAACATAAGGATAACTAAATTCCAAGAGTTGGTCAGACTGTGCATGATTCCGGAAAGGACAGGCCCAATTGAGGCGACTAAGTAACCAATTGATTGAGCCATTCCCGACATAGCTGATGTTTCGTCGGGATTGTTTGTCTTTAGCGAGAACAGAACCATAGATAAGCAAAAGGCAGAATTGGTCGCGAATCCCAATAGGATACAGATAATAGCCGCAAAGAAAAGAGAAGAGGTTTTAAATAATAAGCCACTGAACCCAAAAATGAATAAACAGAAGATCATCCAAATTAAAAATGTCTGTTTTTTAAGGTGACTGGCTAAATTTGGAATGAGATACGCTACAGGAAGCGATGATAGCTGCATTAATCCCAGCAGAAAGCTTGATTGATTTTGACTAATACCATGAGCTACAAAAATTGATGGCAACCAAGTTAAAATTGTGTAGAATAAAAATGATTGTAATCCCATATAAAAAGTTAAGTACCAGGCTAGTGGTTGGTGCCATATTGATTTTAATTGCTCGGCTGGAACAAATGATTTATTCGATAAGTGATTGGCTTTTTTGCTGTCACGCTGCCAAAATAATACTAATAAAGTTATAACTGGGATGACAACTAACCATTGAAGTGTGGATTTCCATCCAATTCTTGCCGAAAGTGGGGCACTGAATCCTGCCGATAGAGCACTGAAAATGGTCATCGAAAAAGTATATGCACTGGTCATTAGTCCGATTTTGTGTGGATAAAACTTTGCGACTAAAACAGGTGATAAAACATTTAAGATTGCTATTGAACTACCAATTAATAGAGTTCCAACCAGCAAAGTTGGGAATGAATAAACTCTAAAAAGGGAACCAATAAGTAACCCAATTATCGCTATGGTAATGGTTGTTAAGATACCGAATTTACGGCTAAGTTGACTTACAAAAGGTGAAATTATAGCGAAACATAACAGGGGAATCGTTGTCATACTGCCTAAGAACCAGGTGGGCAAATTAAATGAGCTAGAAATGTTATTTAAGATTGGAGGTACAGCAGTCAGTGGTGTCCTTAAATTTGCACCAATTAGAATGATTAGCAAAAGAGTTAAACTCTGAATTAGCACTTTTTTTTCAAGCTTTTTCAAGTTTTTTCTATCCCTTCAGTATATTTTTGGGGGCTGGGTCAAAAATTAAAGTTGAACCTAGTTCCACTATTTATTCTGTAAAACATGTTCTATAAGTTAACATTCTCCGTTTAACTCTGTGGTCTTGAATTATTCATAACAAAATATACGCCATAGTTGTAATTTCATTTCGGTGCTCAAATCTTATCGTCCTATGCACACTCTGTACTTTGTTGTAAGTAACAATACCTAATAATATACAGGGAAACCTTCTTTTGCAATGTCTGTTTTATTGGCATATTATGCATAACTTGTAAAGCAAAAAGCAGCTACTCTTATCAGCACCAAAAACCAAACAAATCTTATTGGACGAGTATACGGCTCTTCATAAACAGTATTTGAGAAGAGTGAAGAATTGCATGATAGAATTGGCTCAATTACTGATAAGAATAGTATAATCGTGAAAATAAAAAATGCTATAATTTTTACAGCTCTGAAAATATTTCAACTTCTCTGTAGTAGGGAATATCAACTGATGCTGAAGAAATATTGACAAAATTGAATGAATTCGAAATCAATGAGGAAATTATTTCTCTTAATATTTTTATGAAATGGTGGGAAAAATATGGAAATAACTTTAAAAATGCTTCAACGTGATGAATTGTCAGACTTTTGGGATCTGGCGTTTAGTAATCCAAATGCCGAATGGACTAAGTGGAATGGCCCGTATTTTCATGATAAATTACCAAAAAAAGCTGATTTTATAAGCAGTGATAAGAATAACTATTTAAATAATCCCTTTAGAAAAGTTATTTGGGTCGATGATCAAATGGTTGGAATGGTTTTTGCATATTATGAAGATGCACCATTAAATAAATGGTTAGATACAGGTATTAGTATTTATCAACATACAAAATGGAGACAGGGTATAGGTAAATTGGCCCTAACACAGTGGATTACTGAACTTTTTAACGAAGTTCAGCTTCCGCATATTGGTTTAACTACATGGTCTGGAAATTACCGAATGCTGGCACTTTCGGAAAGTTTAGGTTTAAAAAAAGAGGCAGAAGTACGAAAGGTTCGCTACTGGCAAGGAAAGTATTGGGATTCCGTAAAGTATGGAGTTCTAAAAAGCGAGTGGACTCAGCTAATTAATTCATAAGATCATGTTTGCAATATAAATTATTCATTACCAGAAAACAAACTAGTTTGTGAGGGTGTAAAAAAGGAGGCGTAAAAGCCTCCTTTTTTACACCTGCCTAAGTTATACATAAACAGCAGAATGATCTTATTCTCTTGTGTTTGTATATTTGTTTAGGATAACTATAAATTTCCTTCGCGTACATGTTCCCTAACCTGTTCGAAGATAGTAATGATATGCTGATCAGATAATTCATAATTAATTTTCTGACCATCACGAATACCCTTCACTAAACCAGTCTGCCGCAAGAGTTTTAGTTGATGGGAAATAGCTGACTGTGTTATTCCAATTTCATCGGCTATTTCGTTAACCGTCAAATTCTTGTTGGATAGTAGTGAAAGAATTTTATAGCGTGTTTGATCGCCGAAAGCTTTGAATAGCTGCACACTGCGTTCTAGTTCAATGGTGCTTGGTAAATTATGCTCAGATGATTTTGTCATTTAGTTCACCTTTAGGTAAGAGTAAATTTTATAGAAAATTCCTATTTGAAGTTATATCAGCTTATTATACCGCAAAATGAATAACTTTAAAAAGAACAAACACAGGTATTAAAATGTTTTTAATCAACTTTTTTTGCTAATTTATCAATCAAGGCAAAGAACTTCGCGTTATCTACATCATATACAAGGTTTGCCTTGCGACCATTTTCTGTTAAGAAAGTACGGCCATCGCTTGGGGTCTTGGTACTAACATCGCAGTGAATTTCCCTGGTTTTAACAAGACTTGAATCATAAAAGTAACAAGTTGTTAGAACATCCCAAAGATAATAGGTAGAATAAGTTTCGAAGAGACCTAGTTCAGGAACAAAGGCATAACTGTTACCGATAAAATCGAGACCAGGATAGCGACGCTGTGCGGCCCAATGCAAACGAACAGTTTGTGTTAATGGAACATTATTCGTACTTTCAAGACTAACTAGATCAATTGAAATGTCCGAATCAAAGACGGTTTTAACAGCTTCTGGATCCCAAAAAGCATTCCATTCTTGAGTATTGTCAGAATCGGGTTCTTCAACGTTACCCTTCTCTAAAAAGGTTCCACCCATCCAGACAAGCCGCTTGATTTTTTTTGTGATACTTGAGTCAAGTTCCAAAGCACGGGCTAAATCTGTTAGTGGACCAGTAAAGACCAAAGTTACTTTATCTGAAGAATTTTGTAATTTGTGGAGCAAGTCTAAATGGGCAGGTTCATCAGCCTCAGGAGTTATTATCTTGCCACTTTCATTGAGGATAGGTAGTGCATTTTCAGAATATGTTGAAATACGCCATTCTTTTGGAAAAGGGTGAACACCACGAGAATTTGAGGTTGCCACGGCTAAGTTAGCACCATGGCCAAAACGATCTATGATTTTACGGCTTGCTTGAACAGATGGTCCAACGTAACTATCAGCGTCAACAGCTCCAACACCAATTAATTCAGTATTATCCATTTGTAGAAGTAAGAATAAAGAAATTAGATCATCAACGCCCCCATCATGATTAAAGTATACTTTTTCTGACATATATTATTAAACCCCCATAAAATATTTTTATTCAACGCAAAGCGAATTATACAGAACATAATACCGTTCGTCAAAATAGATAATTATTCATAAGCTAACATACTCTGTCATAAGATACTTTGTTAAAAGCGAACAATTCCAAAAAAAAAGCACAAAATATATTGATTCTGCGTAACTTAATGTGTATACTTTAGACTATTAAGAAAATTATATTTTGGGGGCTGTATTTTAGTGAAAAAAAGAGTCTTAGCAGTATTAGCAGCGACAATGATGGCAGGGGCAATTCTTGTGGGTTGTGGAAATAGTTCATCATCTAGCAAGGGAACAAAACATTCAGCGGCTTTGGTAACTGATGGTGGCGGAATCGATGACAAATCATTTAATCAGTCAGCATGGGAAGGCCTAGAGAGCTGGGGAAAAAGTCACAATCTCCAAAAGGGTATCAATGGGTATAATTATGCTCAGTCTACTGATGATTCAGATTTCTTACCAAATATCAATAAGTTAATCAAAGCAAAATATGCAACTATTTTTGGAATTGGCTATAAGCTCGATAATGCAATTTCAAAGGCTTCAAAGGCAAACCCTGATGTTAACTTTGCAATTATTGATTCAGTTGTAAGCAACCGTAAGAATGTAGCTTCTGTAACATTTAAGACAGAGCAATCTTCATTCCTTGCAGGTGTCGCCGCAGCTAAAACAACAAAGACAAATAAGGTTGGATTTATTGGCGGAATCCAAAGCGATGTTATTACAACATTTGAAAAAGGATTTGAACAAGGTGTAAAGGCTGTAAATCCTAACATTAAGATTGATGTTAAGTACGCTGGCTCATTCACAAAAGCTGATGTTGGTCAATCATTGGCAACTGCTATGTATAATAATAACGAAGATGTTGTTTACCAAGCAGCTGGTGGTACTGGTGCAGGTGTCTTCACAGCAGCAAAGAATGCAGCAAAAAATGGCAAAAAAGTATGGGTTATCGGTGTTGATCAAGATCAAAAAGCCGATGGTAAATACAAGGGCGGTAACGTTACTTTAGCTTCTGCTATTAAGAAGGTTGGTACGGCCGTTAAGGATCTCTCAAATGACGCAATGAAGAACAAGTTCCCTGGTGGGAAGACTGTAACTTATGATCTTAAGAGTAATGGTGTTGGACTTGTAAACGATAATATGTCAGCAAGTGCATGGAAAGCTGTTCAATCATATCAAACAAAGATTGAAAATGGGACAATTAAAGTTAGCCCTAAATAACAAAATAAAGAATGGTTGTAATTAGCAGATGCATTTTGGTATTATAATTAATAATTGATTGTTTGT
The DNA here is from genome assembly GCF_001437155.1 of Liquorilactobacillus mali. GTDB lineage: Bacteria > Bacillota > Bacilli > Lactobacillales > Lactobacillaceae > Liquorilactobacillus > Liquorilactobacillus mali_A. The sequence goes on along the minus strand of NZ_JQAR01000003.1, from coordinate 68,537 downwards.
ATAAAATGGTGAAGCATTGGGAAATAACCAATTCTTCACCATTTTAGTGCATAGGGTATGAGAACTTTAAGGAGGACCATATGGAAGATTATGTCGTTGAAATGAGACACATTACGAAACAATTTGGTAGCTACAAAGCAAATAATGATATCTCATTACAATTAAGAAAAGGTGAAATTTTAGCACTTTTAGGTGAAAATGGTGCGGGCAAGTCAACTTTAATGGGGATGCTTTCAGGTTTATTAGAACCAACTGATGGTGAGATATTAATTAATGGCAAAGTCGTCAAGATGGAGAATCCAAGAGATGCTAAAAAGTTGGGGATAGGGATGGTCCACCAGCATTTTATGTTAATTCCTGCTTTTTCGGTGCTTGAAAATATTATACTTGGCGATGAACCAACAAAAGCAACAAGGATAGATTATAAAAAAGCAGCAAGTGATATTGAAAAACTGGCAAAGAAATATCATTTGGATATTGATGTAAATGCAAAAGTTCGTGATATTACGGTCGGAATGCAGCAAAGAGTTGAGATTATGAAGGCATTGTATAGAAAAGCAAATGTTTTTATTTTTGATGAACCGACAGCAGCGTTAACTCCTCAAGAAATCGAGCAGTTAATTAAAATTTTGCGTGCCCTTGCAGAAGAAGGCAACTCAGTGATTTTCATTACGCATAAGCTCAAAGAAATTAAAGAAGTTGCTGATCGTTGTGTAGTGATTAGAATGGGGAAGGTTATTGAAACAGTTCAGGTTGCAGAGACAAAAGAAGAAGTTCTTGCTGAAATGATGGTTGGCCGCAAGGTTAACTTCGCAGTAGAAAAAAAGGAGACTGACAAGTCAAAGACTATCTTGTCAGTTAATGGTTTGAATGTTGAAGCTCATGGATTGCTTAAAGTCAAAGACTTGGATTTAAATGTTCATAGTGGAGAAATTGTTGGTGTAGCTGGGGTCGATGGAAATGGCCAAAGTGAATTAATCGAAGCGATTACCGGGCTACGTAAAATTAAAAAAGGATCTATAGAGTTAAAAGGTAAACCACTGCAGAATCTGAGCGCCCGCAGAATATCAGAAGCTGGTGTGGGCTGTATTCCAGAAGATCGGCAAAATGTGGGATTAATACTGCCTTTTACAATTGCTGAAAATCTCGTTTTGAAAAGCTATTATAAAAAGCCTGCCAGTAGGCATGGCCTGCTGAATTATAAGAAAATTAACGAGTTGGGTAAACAGCTTATTAAATCTTTTGATATTCGTTCACAAAGTGAAAAAGAACTTGCAGGAGATCTTTCTGGTGGAAATCAACAAAAAGTGATTGTTGCAAGGGAAATTTCTGCTAGTCCAGATCTTTTAATTGCGGCTAATCCAACTCGTGGTGTTGATATTGGCGCTATTGAGTATATACATGAAAAAATCATTGAGCAAAGAAACACTGGGCGCGGGGTCCTTTTAATCAGTTTTGAACTCGATGAAATCTTGAAACTTTCTGATAGAATTGTGGTAATGCATGAAGGTCAAATTGTTGGTGAGATTGATCCCAGACATACATCTAGTGAAGAACTCGGATTAATGATGGCTGGAAAAACACCGATTGGACAAGAAGGATAGGGGAGGAACATACAGTGAATACTAAATCACTTAAAGGGTTAGCTATACCTTTAGTTTCAGTTTTGGCCGGTTTTATAGTTGGTGCAATTTTGATGCTAATATTTGGATATGATCCGATTCAGAATTACCAAAATCTATTGGTTGGATCACTTGGTGGTGTTTATTCAATAGGAGAAACTCTACGAAACATGATTTCCTTAATTTTAACTGCTTTGGGATTTGCGGTAGCAAGTAAAGCTGGGTTTTTCAATATTGGTGGACCCGGCCAGTATTTGATTGGCTGGTTTGGGGCAATTGTTTTTACATTGAAATTTTCACATTTGCCTGCAATTATTCTGATAATTGGCGCACTATTGTGTGGAGCGTTGGCTGGTGGCTTGTGGTCTATGATAGCCGGTATTTTACGGGCATACTTTGGAACTAGTGAAGTTATTACCACAATCATGCTGAATTACATTATTTTGTACATCGTTAATTTTGCAGTGAAGGGCTGGCTTGCCAGCAAGGGTAGTGATTCTTCACCTAACATTACTTCTAAAGCAAACTTGAATACGCCTTTTCTGCAGCATATCACTGATAATTCAACGTTTAACTGGGGTTTCTTTATTGCGTTAGCAGTTGTTGCTTTGGTTTGGTTTTACTTCAATAAAACTAAATCTGGGTTTGAAATTCAAGCAGTTGGTCTAAACGAATCTGCTTCGCAATATGCAGGTGTCAATGTGAAGAGAACAATAATCATCGCAATGTTGATTTCTGGTTTGTTGGCCGGACTTGGCGGTGCAATTGATGGACTCGGCAATTTTGAAAATATCTCAGTTTCTAATAATTTACCTAATGTTGGTTTTAATGGCATGGCGGTAGCACTATTGGCAGCCGAAAATCCGATTGGAATTGTTTTTGCCGCGTTGCTTTTCTCAGCGTTACAAATAGGTGGATTGAGTATTTCGGTATACTCTAATACTCCAAGTGAAATTGTTGATATAGTTATTGCTTCAATCATTTTCTTTGTTGGTATCAAGTATGCATTTGAACTTATGGCCAAAAAAGGATGGTTTAACCGTAAGAATAAGGTAGAGAAGGGCGGTGCTGAAAAATGAGTTTAACAACTATATTAATGACGGTCTTTTCGACTACCTTTGTGTATGCTGCACCACTTATCTTTACTGCCTTAGGTGGAACCTTCTCTGAAAGAAGTGGTGTCGTTAACGTCGGACTTGAAGGTATGATGATTATTGGAGCGTTTGGAAGTACAGTATTCAACCTGACTTTTGCAAGCACCTTTGGGAGTCTTACCCCATGGATATCACTATTTATCGGTGCCTTATTCGGATTGATCTTTTCAGTATTACACGCTGTTGCGACCGTTACTTTCAGAGCTGACCACATTATTAGTGGGACAGTTTTGAATCTTATGGCACCAGCATTGGCAGTATTTCTTACAAGAGTTATATATGAAGGCAAAGGACAAACACCAGTTATTAACCAGAGTATGGGTGACTTTACCTTTCCAATTTTGTCTAAAATTCCATTTATTGGGAAAGTTTTATTTACGAATACTTCACTTGTGGCTTTTATCGCAATTATTGTCGGTATTTTGTGTTGGTATTTCTTCTTCCGTACAAGTATTGGATTAAGGATGAGATCTGTGGGTGAAAATCCAGCAGCAGCTGATACATTAGGAATTAATGTAGTTAAATACAAATACATGGGTGTTTTGATTTCAGGATTCTTTGGTGGGATTGGTGGTGCCGTAATGGCACAATCAATTACATTGAACTTCTCAGCAAGTACTATTTCAGGACAAGGATTTATGTCACTAGCAGCTATGATTTTTGGTAAATGGAATCCTTTAGGTGCGACGGGAGCAGCGTTGTTCTTCGGTTTAGCCCAAAGCCTGCCAATCATAGGAGCTTATATTCCTGTGCTATCGCATGTTAATTCAGTTTGGTTCCAAATTGCACCTTATGCGATAACAATTATTGTCTTGGTAATCTTCTTGGGTAAGGCTGTTGCACCAGCAGCAGATGGTCAGAATTATATCAAGGGAAAATAAACGGAAATTATAATTTGAAATTAAATAAGAGAATTATCCGTAGAGTGAGTTGGGAAAGACTTAAGTATTAACTTGAGATTACGTGCAAGTGGTGTTTATCTTGCTAGAAGTAATTCGAAATTAGATAGAGGCTTTCTGGCTTATAGACAGATTTTAGGACTGGGTTAAGAGATGGCTTTTAACCCAGTCTTTATTTTTGACCTAAACTAACCAATACAGTTTGAATTGAGTCTAAAAGTTAATTATATTAATATTTTGCCTCGCAATTACGGGAAATCAGCGAATAAAAAATCAGTATACGAATGATTATTCGCATTTCTGGAATTACAGGAGTACGGTGTGAGTACAAATGATAAATTAGGCTAATAATAATTAACATTTGATGTTAGATTTCTTTTGATTCCAAACAATAGAGTTATTAGTCTTGTGTTTTTTTTATTTTATAACTAGAATTAAAAGAACATTAGAGTGTTTAATCGAGATTTTATTTTATTGAAGTCAGATTGTTAGCAAGGTGGGAACAGAGATGGAGAATTTCAATAATACGATGTATAGTCCATCCTTTGAGCATGATGCTTGTGGGATGGGGTTTATTACCCAGATTGATGGGAAAGCAAGTCATGAATTAATTGAGCGTGCTCTTATTATGTTGAGGAGAATGAATCATCGTGGTGGTACGGGCTCTGAACCGGATACAGGTGATGGAGCAGGTATACTATTTGCGATGCCTGATAATTTCTTTAGAACATATGCTAGTGAGCAAAAGATAAACCTACCGGCTTTTGGGGAATATGCTGTTGGGATGTTTTTCCTACCTCAAAAGCAAAATGAAAAAGAAGCAATGCTTTCATCTATTGAGGATGAAGTCAATAGTGCTGGGTTTCGTGTTATTGGGGCAAGAGACGTTCCATATGTATATGAAAGTTGTGGACCAACAGCTCAGAAAACAATGCCGGGCTTTGTACAGTTAATTATTGGGAAACCGTTTGATATAGCTCCAGGAAGAGAGTATGAGGACTCCCTTTACCGTTTGCGTAGACATCTGGAAAAGACTTTTTCTGCCGAAGAATTTGCAATCGTTAGTCTATCAAGTAAGACAATCTGTTATAAAGGAATGCTGCATGCATATCAAGTAGGAGAATTCTTCCCAGACTTGCATGATGAATCTATGGAATCTGCAATTGCATTGATTCATTCGCGTTTTTCCACCAATACCTTCCCTAGTTGGGAACGTGCGCAACCATTTAGATTTATTGCTCATAATGGTGAGATTAACACTTTGAAGAGAGCGGAAAATTGGATGGTAAGTCATAATATAGAAATATATAATGATGAAGATTCTGATTCGGCTAAATTGGAAAATTGTATGGAATATCTATATCGAAATGGTAGAGACATTCCTCAGATTCTGTTGATGATGGTTCCAGAGGCTTGGGGTAAAGATGCCCATGTGTCCGCAAAGCAGGCGGCATTTGATGAATACAATGCAGGATTTGTTGCACCATGGGATGGTCCCGCAGCTCTTTGCTTCACGGATGGTGTTCAGGTTGGCGCAGCATTAGATAGAAATGGACTACGACCATCAAGATATAATCTTGTAAAGGGTAATTTTTTAGTAGTTGCTTCCGAATCTGGTGTCTACGATGTTGCTCCCGAGGATATTATTGAAAAAGGAATTCTAGGACCGGCTGATATGATTCTTGTAGATACTAGTCTGGGCAAGTTCTACAAGACTGCTGAAATCAAAGAAAAATATTCGAGCAGTCAACCATATGCTAAATGGCTTAAAGATGAGCAACTAACACTTGATGATTTGTCAGAAGCAGATGTTGATGAAAACATTTCAGAAAGCGCACTGCGGACTTTATGGAGACGTCATGGATACACAGAAGATGTCATTCGCGATGCACTGATTCCAATGGCTCAAAAAGGTGAGGAACCGGTTATTTCAATGGGATATGATTCTCCACTGGCGGTGTTAAGCAAGAAACCACAATCGCTATTTACCTACTTTAAACAGCAATTTGCGCAGGTCACAAATCCACCTATCGATGCAATCAGAGAGAAGCTGGTTATTGGAACTGAGATGTTTCTTGGCGCAGACGGAGATATTACAAAGGATGTTCCTTTGAATGCGAAAAAGATTAAGCTTGATTCACCAATTTTGGACTTAAAATCATATGAGAAATTAAGACATCTGAACGGAAAAAATGGATTTAAGGCCGCAATTATATCAATTTGCTATGATACTGCACCACGTCCGAATCGTTTGGAACAAGCATTGGACAACATGTTCAAGGAAGCTGAATTGCAAATTGAGCAAGGTGCAAACCTGTTAATTCTGAGTGACCGAGGCGCTACAAGAGAACAATTGATCATTCCCGTGTTATTGGCAGTTTCAGGCTTGAATAATTACTTGGTACGTAAAGGGAAAAGAGAATTAGCATCAATTATTGTTGATACGGGTGAGGCCTGCGAGATTCATCATTTTGCAACATTACTTGGATACGGCGCATCAGCAATTCACCCATATGGTGCATATGCAACATTACTTTCTTACAATCTAGGAGATAAGCTTGAAAATTATCGAAAAGCGGCTGAAAAAGGGATTGTTAAGGTTATGAGTAGAATGGGAATTTCCACCATTATCGGTTATCAAGGTGCTCAATTATTTGAGGCTGTTGGTCTGTCAGAGAAGGTAGTCGATAAGTACTTTACTGGGACCGAAAGTCGTATTGGTGGTTTGACCCTAAACCAAATTGAAGAAGAATATCTTGTGAGATATCGCAAGGCATTTAACACAAGAGCGGTTGAGGATTTACCATCAGGTGGCAGTTTCAAGTATCGTATTGATGGTGAACATCATCTATATAATCCTTTGACGATGTATAAATTTCAACAGGCCGTACGTACAGGAAATTATGAGACTTATAAGGAATATGTTGAAGATGTGCGAAAAGAGGAACTGGATTCACCAACGACACTCCGTTCTCTTTGGGAGATCAAGGGAACGAATGGTCCGGTACCTCTGTCTGAAGTTGAACCGGTTAGCCAAATTGTGAAAAGATTTAAAGCTGGAGCAATGAGTTTTGGCTCACTTTCTAAGGAAGCTCATGAATGTATTGCACAGGCTATGAATGAATTAAATGCTAAGAGTAATAGCGGTGAGGGTGGCGAGAATCGTGCAAGATTTAAACCACAACCGGATGGAAGAAACCTTAACAGCAAGATAAAACAGGTTGCATCAGCAAGATTTGGTGTCAATGCTGAATATTTAATGAGTGCTGAAGAGTTGCAAATTAAGGTTGCTCAAGGTGCCAAGCCCGGAGAAGGGGGACAACTACCTGGAACTAAGAATTTCCCTTGGGTTGCAGAAATCCGTGGTTCTGTTCCAGGAGTTCGTCTGATTTCACCTCCACCGCATCATGATATTTATTCAATTGAAGACTTGAAACAGTTGATTCACGATTTGAAACAAATCAATCCCTTTGCGAAGATAACCGTCAAACTTGTATCAAGTACGGGCGTAGGAACAATTGCTACAGGTGTCGTCAAGTCTGGAGCCGACAAAGTAACCATCAGTGGCTACGATGGAGGAACCGGTGCTGCCCCACGTAATTCTGTCAGGGATGCAGGTCTCCCATGGGAGATGGGATTAGCAGAAGCACATCAGACTCTTGCTTTAAATAATTTGAGACAGCGAACAACAATTGAAACTGATGGTAAGTTAATGACGGGCCGTGATGTTGCTATTGCGATTATGCTTGGTGCTGAAGAATTCAGTTTTGCATCGCTGGTGTTGGTCTCAATTGGATGTATTATGATGCGGGTATGCAGTCTCAATACGTGTCCGACGGGAATAGCAACGCAGAATCCAGGATTGCGCAAACTATTTATAGGTAAACCAGAGCATGTAAAAAATTGCATGAGATTTATTGCCCAAGATTTACGTGAGGAAATGGCCTCATTGGGTTATCGTACAATCGATGAATTGGTAGGACACACTGAAAATATTACTCCAAGATTTATTGCCAAAGGCAAAGCAAAATCGCTTGATTTTTCTAGAATTTTAAGTACATCTGTTGGAATCAAACGTAAGTCGGTTGATCCATTTGTACCTAAATACCAATGGCCAGAACTGAATGCTTTTGCTGAAATGGCACTGGCAAGTAAACAGCCAGTAGTTATCAAACAACCAATCAATAATCGAATGCGGACTGTTGGAGCAAGAATGGGCGGCTGGATCGCGCAACGCTTTGGTAATGATGGATTGCCTGAGGGACAAATTAAGTTTGAGTACACTGGTGTCGCCGGACAAAGCTTTGGTGCATTTATTACGCGTGGATTGGAGCTAGATCTGACGGGCGAAGCGAATGACTATGTTGGTAAGGGTCTAAGCGGTGGACGATTGGTAGTCCGAGCACCTAAAATTGCCCAACAAATCTATAGCAATGCGCCAATTGTTGGAAATGTTGCATGTTTTGGCGCTACTAGTGGTGAGGCATTCTTCAATGGACGAGCAGGTGAGCGTTTCTGTGTTAGAAATTCGGGTGCACATGTGGTTGCAGAAGGAATTGGAGATCATGGCTGCGAATACATGACAAATGGAATTGCGATGATCCTAGGTTCAACCGGAAGAAACTTTGGTGCTGGAATGTCTGGCGGAGTTGCGTATGTATATGATCCCGCGAGCAGTTTCCCACAACAGTGCAATTTAGAAATGATTGAACTATTTGATATTGCTAATAATGATCAGGATAAAAGAATTGTAAAGGACTTGTTGCGTAAGCATTTTAGATATACTGATTCACAAAAGGCCAAGTTCATTCTGGATAACTGGGAAGTAGAAGCAGGCCATTTTGTGAAGGTATATCCTAAAGAATTTAGACATATCAACGAAATTATGGCTAAGTATGCAAGTGAAAATGTTACTGAAGAAGAGCTGAAACAAAAAGCATTTGACGAAATTGTGGGTGTTCAGCCAACTATCATGAAGTAAGGAGGAAACGAAGATGGCAGATCCATTTGGTTTTTTGAAATATCCGCGTGTAGATAACCCTACACGTTCTGTAGAAGACCGAATTAAAGATTTTGCAGAAATGCAGAATTCACTTAGTGATGAAGAACGACGTAAGCAAGCTGCCCGTTGTATGAACTGCGGAGTTCCGCATTGTCATGCTGGTTTCTTCTATGCTGGTGGTAAGGCTGTTAGTGGATGCCCCAACGATAACCTGATTCCTGAATGGAATGATTTAGTGTATCGGAGTGAGGATAAACGAGCCTTTGAACGATTAACAAAAACTAATCCTCTTCCTGAGTTTACTGGGAGGGTATGCCCTGCACCTTGTGAGGCGGCTTGTAATGAGGCACTTCATGGCAAAGGGATTACAATTAAAGACAATGAAAAGTTTATTATTGAACAAGGATTTAAATTTGATTGGGTTAGAGAAAGTGGGATGCCACTTCATAGAAATGGTATTAAGATAGCGATTGTCGGAAGCGGGCCAACGGGTTTATCTGCCGCTTGGCAGCTTAACAAATATGGGTATGATGTGACCGTGTTTGAGAGAGATGATCGCCCTGGTGGGTTAGCAATGTATGGTATTCCAAATATGAAGCTTCCTAAAGATATCGTTGCGCGTCGAATTCAGGTAATGAAAGATGTTGGCATAAAATTCGTTGTGAATACCAATGTTGGTGTCGATATTACGGCTGATGAACTCAAGGAAAGTTTTGCTAGAGTGTTATTGACTGTTGGTGCACGTCAGGCTCGCGATATTAACGGTGAGGGTCGTGAATTGAAAGGTATCATGCAAGCACTTGATTATTTGACATTGGCTACCAAGGAAGTTTTGCACGATGGTGTAGCAGCAAGTAAAAAATTAGCTGGTAAGAAGGTTCTGATTGTTGGTGGTGGTGATACTGCAACTGATTGCATTGCAACTGCAGTAAGGCAAGGAGCAACAGACATCAAGCAGCTCGAAATCAGTCGACAGCCTCCTTTGAAGAGACTATCGAGCAATCCATGGCCAGAATGGCCGATTGTTTCTAAGAAAGGTTATGGGCAAAAAGAGGCAGACAGTGTAATCAATGGAGATTTGACCATTTATGAGACAACTGCCACTGGTTTCAAGGGTAGAGCCGGAAAGATTAAGAAAGCTGTCATAAGCAAGGCACGCTTATATAAGCCAGTTCCTGGAACCGAAAGAGAATTAGATGCTGATTTTGTAGTAATTGCCCTTGGATTTACGGGTGCTGAGAGATCAGTTATTGATGCCTTTGACATTACCGAAATGAATAAAGACTTTACCACGGATCAAGAAAGAGTCTATGTAGCTGGTGATGCACGTCGTGGTGCTAGTCTTGTAATTTGGGGTATTTACGAGGGGCGGATGGCCGCTGATATGATTGATCAATCTTGTCAGGTTAAGGTATAAAAAAATTATGGGTTTCATGTGAAACAAAAGTTATTGCAAAATGCCTATTAAAAATATCGTTTTGATATTTTTAATAGGCATTTTGTGTTGAGCTAAAAGTAGTAGAACTTATTATCAATGACAGATTTTGTAGAATTAATACTTGGACATTTTTGAAACAATTATTATTTCTTGGAATAGCCAATTTAAATTATATTTGTTTATGCCTGCTTATTGAGATGAGACTGTACAAAGCAACTATCCAAATGATTGCTCCTACTGCTCCTGGAATATCAGCAGGAATTAGGAACAAACTAATAAAAACTAAAATAAAAAAAATAATAGTGGCTACACTCGTAATTTTATAAGCTGGCATGAGGAAACCATTTGATAAAAAGTCATTAGAGATTCGATACTTACGATGTGCAAATAAAATAAGAATGTAAACTATAATGTAGAGGTCACTAGAAGCTCCAGTAACAATTGTAAAAGCTTTGTTAATTCCTTTCAAAAGGCTCATTAAAGGTGCAATCAATACCAATGTGGCCGAAACTATAATCGCTCTTGTTGGAACTCCATTTTTGGAAATGTGAGCAAATCTTTTTTTTAACCAATCTTGATCTGATGTTTCAAGAGCTAATTGGTAAAAATGGCGGCCAGCAGAAAAAATAGAGCTATTCAAAGCAGAGGCAGCTGCTGTTAAAACAACAAAATTAATTATAGCTGCCGCCGCTGGAATTCCTGCTAGCCGATAAACTTGTACAAAAGGACTTTTTTCTGCAGTCAGTACATGCCATGGAATGATGCACATAATTACTACAAGAGACCCTATGTAAAAAAGGAGAATTCGTATGAGAGTTTCGTTAACAGCTTTGCGAATTATGGAGTGCGGTGATTTAACTTCACCAATTGTGATACTGATAAACTCTATTCCTTGAAAAGCAAAGAAAACCATCGGAAAAGCAGTAATAAAATTAAAAATTCCTTTTGGAAATAATTGATAACCTGTGAGTATATTATTAACACTTGCATGGCCCAAAGGAGTTTTTGTTTTTGTAATTATCATAAAAATACCAGTGACAATAAGTGCGGCAATTGCAATAATCTTAATCATTGCAAACCAAAATTCAGCTTCACCAAATAAACGAACTGCAACTAGATTAATTACAACTAGTATGAATAAGAAACTTAATTCAATAAGCCATGCAGAAAAATCGGGGAACCAGTATTTCACATAAGTTCCTATAGCAGTTAATTCGGCTGTTGAAAGGAAAATAAGACCTAGCCAATAGGTCCAACCTGCAAAACATCCAATCGTATCTCCTAAATAACGAGAGATAAATGCAACAAAAGTATGTTGTGAAGGATCAGAATAAAACATTTCGCCAATAGCACGCATCATGAGAAAGAAAAAAAGTCCTAGAATTAAATAAATCCATAAAACTGAAGGCCCTGTTTTATAAATAGTAGTCCCGGCCCCTAAAAATAGACCGGTACCGATAGTTCCACCAATTGCGATCATCTGCACATGACGATTACTTAATGAACGGTGAGTGCCATCTTTATTTATTTCTGTTTTTTTAATAATTATAAAGTACCTCCTTGTTATACCTTATCTAGTTTATATTTTTTTGCTATTATAGTAAAATTCATCACTTTTGTTTAAACTGAAAAATGGCCAGAACTTACTTATAAATTTAAGTACTTTAGATTAATTCAAGAATTTTGCGATCATTTTCCGAAAATAATAAAAAAGCTGAATCAAAATTTAACTTCTGATTCAGTTTCTTATTTTTTAAAACTCATAACATAATTTCTCTTATAGCGACTAACAATTAATGGAAAATAAGGAAGTATCCAATCACGATGACACCTAAGACAATTCGATACCAACCGAAAACCTTGAAATCCTTATTTTTAATGTAATTAAGAAGGAATCTAATGGAAATATATGCTACAACAAATGAAACAATGACACCAACTGCAAGGATAACCCCTTGGAGCCCAGCCAAGCTTCCGCCATGACTAAAGAACTTATAGAGTTTAAGTAAGGATGCACCAAACATTGTTGGGATGGCTAAGAAAAATGAAAATTCCGCAGCTACGTAGCGGGAAGTTCCAACCATGATTCCACCTAAAATGGTAGAACCTGAACGAGAGGTTCCTGGAATCAGCGAAAGGACCTGGAATAAACCAATGATAATCGCCGTTTTATATGATAACGTATTTAAATCTGAGAATTTTGGTTGAGTATGTGCATTGTGATTTTCGATGATAATGAAGAGAATACCATAAAAAATCAATGCAATTGAAACGACTAACCAGTTCATCAAGTGCGAATCCATCCAGTCATTCAACGGTAAACCAATGATAATCGAAGGAATAACCGCAATGATAACTTTCTTCCATAAGGTCCATGTTTGCTTCTTTTCAAGTGGGCTTTTTTTTGATGCCCACGGATTTAACTTGGTAAAGTAAATAACGACAACCGCCATTATGGCACCCAACTGAATTACCACATTGAACATGTCCACAAAAGCCTTTGACTGTTCCATCTTAATGAATTCATCGACCAAAACCAAATGCCCTGTGGAGCTGATGGGCAGGAATTCTGTAATACCTTCAACTATTCCAAGAATAATTGCTTTTATAATGTCAAACATATAACTTCTCCTTCATAACTAAAAAGTTTTCACACTTCATTATGATACTTCATTTTAGACAGATAAACAATTTAGGTCAACCGGAACAAGTAATTAAAATCATACAATTTCAGCAAGTTTATTTCTATTTGGGTCAATCATTAGAACCTTTTTGTAAATTATTTGGTCTGTAGTTGGGGAATATATCTGTAATAAGCTTGTAAATATAGTATAAAACCGTATTTTTCTAGTGTTACCCATCGCTAACATTGTTTCTCAAGTATTGAATATTAACAAATTATTTAAGAATTACTAAATTAGTATCCATACTGATAATGTCTATTATCACGATTCCTTCGTATTAAATCTTGGACATACCTACAGGCTTTAAATGTTTCCTTGTAGGTTTGTTTGACTGCTACAGAGGGGCTTACCAATACTTACCTTCTCAACAATATTTGTGGAGCCAATAAGGAGAAACCTAACCCACAAAACTAGGTAATGAAACAATTAAAGAGAAAAAGGGATTGTCATAATTGGTAAATCAAAATGATAACCTTATGAGGAATTTCTTGCATGCATAATGGTGGGGACAATTATCCATGTAAAGATCTTCTGAATTTTTTTTACAATTAAAGAATAGGAAACTTAAGAGAACATACAGTTTCAAACTGACGTGTCTTAGCCAAATCTGAGTACTAAAACTAGTCTGATTAGCGGGAGAACAAAGAAGACCAAATCAAAATAACTTTTGACCCAGTCTCTAATAAGAGTTTCTTATCTAAATTTTAATGACCAGCTGCTTTATCAATTTCTGTGGCGAAATTTAGTTGTAGCATCATTTTTCTTTTGCCAAGGCAAACGATTACGCTGGGGACGATTTCTTATTGCTTTAAGTAACTCCACTTGACGGTTATGATCATTTTGCGAGTTTATTTCCTCTAACCGACCAAACTCTTCACTTGTGAGCAATTTTACATTTTGAGGTAAGTTTAATTTTAAAAACTTACGGATTGTCGAGATAGGTTGGTCAAATATCAAGAAATAGCTGCCACCTTTTTGCGACCAAAAAGTTACCATTACGCCTTGCTTAATAGTTTCGGTGATGATACGGTCATATCTACTATAAGCGCTGGCATGCATTATTGAACCATAAGTAACTACTTTATTTTTACCAAGTCCTTGATTATATAAACCAATGCTTGCAATCAACACAGCTAGAACTACAAGTCGAATGTTGCTAATGGTGTTAGTTGACCAAAATAAGGTTACAAGCAAAATCGCTGCTACAATTGCTAATACGATTTTAATTTTTGATGATTTACTTTTAATTGCCAATTTATGTTGTTGTTGGAACTCAAGGTAAAGTAAAATTAGAATTAGAATTGTTGTAGCAGAAACATCAATCATAAAAAATATTCCCCTTTCGTTGTTAATAAATTACCATTCAGCAATTGTACCATCATAGTTTTTCCATGATGGATTACTCCAGACCAAGCCTTCTTGAGCTACTTCTTTGATCTTATCTTCATCCATATCAATGCCAAGTCCTGAACCTTTGGGTAATTTAACATAACTGTTTTCATATGCAAATATTTCTTTATTTTTAACAAAGTCTAATAAATCAAATCCTTGGTTATAATGGATTCCAAGGCTTTGTTCTTGAATAAAGACATTTGGCGTGCAAGCATCAATTTGGAGAGTTGCAGCCAATGAAACTGGGCCATAAGGTGCATGTGGGGCACAAGCTATATCAAAAGCTTCTGCCATTGCTGCAATTTTACGTGTTTCAAGAATACCCCCACAAAGAGCTACATCGGGTTGGACAATGTCAATAGCTCCTTGTAAGAAGAGATTTTTAAATTCCCAACGTGTATAAAGTCTTTCGCCAGTTGCAAGAGGAACAGATATTTCACGGGCAATATCATCAAATGAATCCCAATTTTCTGGTAAAACAACTTCTTCAAGAAACATTGGATGATAAGGTTCAAGAGCATGTGCGAGAACTTTCGCCATTGGTCGATGAACTCTGCCATGAAAATCAATACCAATTTCAAGTTTATCTCCAACTTGTTTGCGAATTGAAGCCACTCTGTCAACAACCTCTTGTACTTTATTATAAGAGTCAATATAGTGTAATTCAGATGTAGCATTCATTTTAATAGCTGTGAACCCCTTGTTGACACGAGCCTGCGCTTGCTTAGCAACATCAGAGGGTCTGTCACCACCAATCCAAGAATACACACGAATACGATCACGGGCTGCACCACCGAGTAATTCGTAAACTGGTAGATTTAATGTTTTTCCTTTTATATCCCACAGTGCCATCTCTAAGCCAGATATAATCGTACCATTAATTGGACCACCACGAAAAAATGAACGATGCATTTCTTGCCAAAGTCGTTCTATTTCAAATGGGTTGCGCCCAATTAATTTTTTCCCCATTTCGCGTGCCCCTGCGACGACTGTTTCAGTTTTTGTCCCAGAAATCATCTCACCCCAACCAACAATTCCCTCATCAGTCAATATTTTGACAAATATCCAACGGGGCTTAACCTTATAAACTTTAACATCTGAAATTTTCAATTTAAAAAAACCTCCTCCAAATTTTTTGTACGCATACGTATATCCTACGCAACTTAATTTAAGCATTTATTTTTTGATTATTTTGTTCATCCATAGCAGCATTGACATGTTTTATGCCATCGAAGAAATACCATACACCAGTGAAAATGATAAGCAATACTGGAATTGATAGTAACGGATGCCATGTGAATGCAAAGTAAACAGCGAAACTCTGAACCATTGAAGTTGCAGCAAATGATGAAATGTATAATGAATTAGCACCCAGTTTAATTCCTACCGATTTTGCGATTGCAGTTAATACAGGTGCTGTTGAAGTACCACACCATAACAGTGACGCAGTAACGACAAGGCCAATAATAATATTTTTGAGCAAGTTACCATTTGTTAAGGCAACTACAAGAGCTACACGGAAAGGAACAACTGCCAAATCAGCAAAGGGGAGGACTTGATTGCCTGGCAAAATTAATGCCATTAAGATAGTTAATGGGATTATAATCAGTGCTGTTGTGATAACATCAGCATTCCCAACAACGACAGCCGCGTCCAAACCAATAAATAATTGACGCCCTTTGAAACGTTTTTGTGACCAGTTTTGTGCAGAATCAGAAATTGGCATTAATCCTTCCATAAATAGAGATGTCATCTTAGGGATTAAGACAAGCACAGCTGCCATCGAGACACCTAACTGCATGATTTTCATAAGATCATAGCCGGCAAAAAATCCGATAGCCATTCCGATTAATAAACCCATAATCATGGAATCTCCAAAAAATCCAAGATATTTTTGAGCATCACGAATGGAGAATTTATTTTTTCGCATAAAAGGAATACGATCTAACAGCCAGTTCAAGGGCCAAGCGATTACCAATGAAGATAATGCAGAGACTGTTGGTAGAGAAACACCAGGCATTCCAAAAAATTTTTCAGTCATTGGTTGGGACCAGTCAGCGAGCTTAAAAGTAATAAGAGACATTACAACTGATGCACCAACACCAAGTAAAATGTTTTTGGTAACAAAATATACCATAACTCCAACGATTGCCATATGATGGTAATTCCATATATCAACATCAAGTGTATGCGTTCTTTTTAAAATTAACAAAATAATGTTTACTGCCAAAATAGCAAAAATCAGAATTGCAATGATGGGGGAAGCCCATGTGACAGCAGCGATTGACCCCCATCCGACGTCTAGTGCCGTTAGGTGTGCGCCTGTGCGTTCAACCATTGCTTTTGCTGCAGGTCCAACATTAGTCGTCATGAAGTCCAAGATTAGTTTAATTCCTGCAAAACCAATTCCTAAAGTAAGCCCAGATTTGAATGACTTATCAATTCGTAGGCCAAAAATCATTCCGATAATGGTGATTATTACAGGTAAGAGAACTGTAGGACCAGCAGCAATTAACCAATTAAATACATCCATTATTATATGCATAGTGAAATTACCCCTCCATTTAAATAAGTAAGCATTTTACCGTTCATTAATTATTTATCTTTAATAACATTATAAATTTCATTCAAGGTACTTTCTGCACCAACACCTGTTAAGATTGGTAAACCATGTACATAGGGTACATTATGTGTTTTTCCTTCAAATTGACCAGTTGTAACTAACAAATCATAATTTTCAATCTTGCTAGGAACTTCCATCAATTTTGTTTGTGTTGTTTCAACTGTAATATTTTTATCAGCTAAAAAGCTTTTAATCTTTGATGCAACCACCGTTGAAGTTGCAATACCGTTACCACAAGCTACTAAAATACGAGCTACCATAATATATTCCTCCTAATTAGAATCTGAATTCTTACTAATATATAATTAGTTATTTAAAAAGTTCGTTAAATAATTGGTATAGTTCAGTTGAATTATGTGCATTAAAAATCTTGTTGCGTAAACTATCATCTTGAATGACACTAACAATTTTTTGCAACATCTCTACCTGTCCATGAGGTTGCCCAATTGCCATCATGATAATGACATCAACATCAAGTATATTATTAACATCACCCATATCATGAAATTTCACTGGATGGGATAATGTAGCCACTGAGATTGTAGTTTTCTTTACCAATTTATAAGCAGCATGTGGAATAGCTACTATTGGCCAATGAGAAGGTAATCCTGTTGGATAATCTTCTTCCCTTTCAAGTACAGCTTGACGATAATTCTTTTCTACATAGTTGTAGTTATATAAATTATCAGCAATTTTACCCAAGGCATCTAGATTATCTTCTGCATCTAAGTGTGTCAAAAATAAGTTTTTATCAAGAGTTAAATCAACAACCACGGATATATTCCTCCTTAGAGCATATTTTTTATGCCAATAAAGGCTTGTAAAGAAGTTGATAAACCATTAATGTTTTTATTTATCAAGTCATCTTTATTGAATAGATTCGACCCAATTCCGAGATAGCTAGCACCGGTGGTTAGAAACTCTTTAGCATTTTGTAGTTTTACTCCACCAACAGCCATTAGAGGTAGGTTTCCAAGAGGAGCTTGTAAAGCCTTGAAAAAACCTGGGCCAACTGTTGTTGCAGGAAAAATTTTGACGATGTCAGCTCCTTTTTTAAACATTTCATGAACCTCTGTCGGAGTCATTGCAGCGGGAACGGTAATTACCCCCTTTTTATTTGCATAAGTGAAAATTTCATCAGAAAATTTGATAGGGCTTAACATAAACTTTGCTCCCGCAGCAATCACTGATTTAGTTTCATCTAGGGTGGTCACTGTTCCAGCTCCTATTTTGATTCTATTACCGTACTTTTGGTTACCATCTCTAATAATCTCAAGTGCCTTTGGCGTATTCATTGTCACCTCAACACCAAATTGATTTTCAAATCCATCCATGGCCTGCATAATAGTATCGGCTTGATCGGGTGTGTAGCCTCGCATGATAATGGTAAATGTGGGATATTCAGATAATTTCATAATTTCCTCCTAACTATTTTGTGAACAATAGTTTTGAAAAATATTGTAAATTTGACGATTATTTTCTGAACTATAAATCATATTCAGTAATGATTTATTACTTATAATTTCTGTAAGTTCTTGAATTGCTTTAAGATGTTTATCGGTATCTTTTACTGCAATAGGAACAATCATTTTAATTTTAAAGCCATTTGGATAAATAATAGGTTCTTTAAGAACAAAGAAGCTAAATCCATTTTTGAGAACACCATTTTCGGGAATAGTATGGGGAATTGCCACATGCATTCCTAGAAAACTATAATTCTCTGGAGAAGCAGTTTCTTTAATCAAAACTTCTCGCCAATCAGCTGTCACATAACCATATTTTATTAAAGGATCAATAGCCTGTTTAAGAGCTTCTTGCCAATCATGAGCATTACCAATCTGAATCAATCTTGGCGCAGTAAAAGCTGCTAAAGTTGATTGTGTTGTTTTTGGAAGTTCTGCAATAGTTTGGTCAGCCAAAAATTGATGAAGGCTCTTTCTAAGTTCTTTATAGTCAAGTATTTTAGCGCTTTTTCGGATAATCGACGTAAGCTCCTCAACGCCTAGTTGAATATTCTTGACGCCGATGTCATTAAGAACTTGATAACGTAATTGAGCTTGTTCTGTTTCACTTAGTAACGGATGAATAATATATTGTCTTGCGTCAGTTTTAAGAGGTATTGTTGTAAAGACAAGATTATAATCACCAGAAAAATGTTCGAACTCACGTGCAGATGTAGCAGATAGAAAGCTTATATCAGGAAATAACCTACGTAGATTTTGTATCATTAATTTGGAAACAATCAAACCATTTGTACAAACAACCGCTGCACGTTCCTTACTTGTATGCAATTTAGAAAATTTTTCCAACTCTCCAGCAAAGTAAAACGCAATGAGATTTCGTTCATCTGTTGGGAATGTTTTGCCAGTTAATTTTTCGAGTGGCTCAATGATGATATTAATGGTTTCCATTAAAAAGTGATGTCGAGAATTAGAAATCACTACCTGATCAATGCCAATATCTTGCAAATGTAGATTATAACGAACACGGAAAATGGCTGGTCGAAGATGTGTTAAAAGGCGGGTTACAAAATCATTCTTATCTACAATTTTTATAAAAGTTCGTTGTTCAAATTTATCTACCATTACATGGAGAACGTTGATTAGCGTTTCATTTGTGATATTAGTTCCACAATGTATTGTATTGGCAGAAAGTAATAAGATGATAAGCCATTCAGCATCAGAATTACTCGTTATCCAATTATTCGGGATTAGTTGACGTATTTGAACAAATTCTTGCGTATCATCAATTTGATGTTCAAAATAATGGGTATTTCTCGATACGTGTGATAGATTTCTAGTTACATTCATGGATATTATCAACATCAGAAAGTTAAAAGATTCGTCCGAGTATGTTATTTTTTGAACATGTTCAAAGTTGTGAATGAAATGTATTACAGGTTCAATTGAGACTCGGCCCAATTGTTCAACTACACTATGGACATCATCATATGACAAGAGCTGAGTGACTAAATAATTAAGCAAATTACGTTTAGTTAGCTCAGTTCCCTTGATGAAATAACCTAGCTTTCTTGTATATTTCAACTGTAAGTCTCGGTTGTCGAGAAACTTTTCTACAGATTTCAAATCTACAAAAGCGGTAGTTCTGCTTACCTTATTCAAATCATAGATATGGGTTAATGAAATTAATTCATCACTTGTTAGGAGATATAAGCAAGTAATTAAAATGCGTTCTTTCTCTTCTCGATATGTTCCATGACTGATTCCAGTAACCGCTTCCAAATTGAAAAGTTCTGTAATCTTATTTGATGTAATAAATTCACCGCGTGGTGTACGTTCAATTTTTGGTAATTGTTGGTCAGCCAAATCCTGATTAATTTGCGATAATGCATAAGTTAACTGCCTCCTTGTAATATGCAGTTTATTTTCTAAATCACCACTTTTCAAATTAGGATTTTTAATAATTTCAAAAAAAATTTGTAGATTACGTTTTTTCACGATAATTATCACCTCCAAGCTCAAGTACATTATAGGCCAAGATAATTTTTTTTGAGCACGCTTTCATTTTAACTTTTGTACATGTACGCCAATAAATTAGTGTACAAGGTGTACTTTTAGTAATAAAAAGCACAAAATAATTACTTTTTCAACACGTTCAGCATCTGTAACATTGACATTTTTAGAATAAATATTTTTAAAAGTTACGTTAAAGAAAATGATTGTGAAGATAAATATTGGATAAAACATAATAGAGAAAATGGTAGTTGTGAATACTTTACAGATAGCTTATGTTACCAATTAAATAAGTTATGTATATTGGTAATAAATTTGATTTTAATTAATAAGCAGAACAGTAAAAATTTTATGAAACAAAAAAGAGATTAGCAAGAATTCGTACTAATCTCTTTTAATTTAAAGAATTCATGAATCAGTTAAACTTAAATACAAGTGCCTCATAAGGTTTTAGTGTTATTGAACTGGGTAACTCCTTCAAAATTCGCTGATAATTCGAAAGAAGAACCGTGCCTGGGCATTGCAAATATTGTGAAGGTAATTCAAGGGATGCAGGTTCGTCATAAAAGTTAGTAAGGACAATTAACTCTGAATCATCCAAATATCTACTATAGGCGAAGATGTGTTTGTCTTCGCGCAATAATGCTTTAATGTGTCCATCACTAATCAGAGGTTCATTCTTTCGAAGCGTAATCAATTTCTGATAAAACTTGAATATTTCACCATGTTTTAATTCTGCAACAACATTTATTGTGTCTTGATTAGTAGAAGTTAACCACGGCTTTTGAGTTGAAAAGCCAGCGTATTTATCATCTGTCCATTGCATAGGAGTCCGACTATTATCGCGGGACTTTTGTTTAACGGCTAGAAAAGCATCATGAGCGGAGAATCCCTTTTTTTGTAATATGTGATATGCGTTTTTGCTCTCAATATCAACATATTCATCAATTGAAGAATAGTCTGGATCAATCATCCCGATTTCTTCACCCTGATAAATAAATGGAGTCCCACGAAGGAGCTGAATAGCGGTCGCTAACATTTGTGCTCCTTGTGTCCGGTATTTACGTGTATTACAAAAGCGGCTAAGTGCGCGAGGTTGGTCGTGATTATTCCAGAATAATGCATTCCAGCCATTACCTTCATCAAGCTGCTCTTGCCAAGTGAAAAGTAAGTTCTTGAGCTTGCTGAAGTCAGGGGGAATGGTCTGCCATTTGTCACCATTTTTGTAATCAACTTTAAGATGGTGAAAGGTGAAAACCATAGATAGTTCTCGGTTATTAGGATTCGTATATTCAATAGAATTTGCAATCGTGGTAGAGGACATCTCACCGACTGTTATGACTTCAGAATCTTGTCCAAAACTTGCTCGATTTAGTTCGTGTAGATATTTGTGAACAACTGGAGTATCAGTGTAGAGCTTCTTTTCGTCGTTTTCATCACCGTTGGAATCAGTAAGAATTTCGGATTTACCAATAACATTAAAAACATCAAAACGAAATCCGGTAACTCCTTTTTTTCGCCAAAAATTTATGATATTAGCGGCTTCTTTACGAACGTCTGGATTGTGCCAGTCAAGGTCTGCTTGAGTTGGATCGTATAGATGTAAATAGAACTTGTCAGTATTTCCAAACTTTGCCCAAGCTGGGCCGCCAAATTTGGATTTCCAGTTAGTAGGGAGAGTACCGTCTTTTTTTGCTGGGCGAATATAGAAATACTTTTGATATTTTTCATTTCCAGCGAGTGCCTTCTGAAACCAGGGATGCGAAGTTGAACAATGGTTAAAAACCATATCCAACATTACACCAATATGATTAACCCTCAGTTTTGATACTAGTTCTTCAAAATCTGCCATCGTACCGAATAATGGGTCAATATTGTAATAGTCTGCTATATCATAACCATTGTCGTTTTGCGGTGAAATGAAAAATGGATTGAACCAAATCATATCAATATGCAAACTAATTAAATAGTCAATTTTTTCAATTATTCCACGAATATCACCAATTCCGTCTCCGTCACTATCGTAAAATGACTTGGGATAAATTTGATAAATTACCTTTTTTCCTAGTTTGGTGAGTATTTTTTCTTTATTCATAGCGATGCTCCTTTAATTCATCATGAATCATGATTTTCCGTCGTCTGGCAAAATCAACGAACTTGAATTTTTTAGGATGATGGTATGATTTTGTAACTTGCAAGAGATGAGTGTTTCCAAGGTAAGTAAAGCTTTTTACCAAGACGGCTAAATTGTTGGGGCTTAACATTAAATCGGTGCTAATTTTTTCAGAGACTTCCTCGACTGTAATTTCTTTTGTGGCGTACGAAATTTCTAAGCCCAGCTCATTTTCAAGATAATCATAAATCGAATCTTCAGCAGCTGAAATCGGTAATTCAGCAACAGGAGGACTTAACAAATAGTCGATATCTAAGACGGCAGGTTCATTTTCAATCAAACGAAGACGTTCAAGATAAAATGCATCCTGTGTTGGTAAGGAGAGCCCCGCCACTAGTGATTTTGGGAGAGTCCTTTTTTCCAGTTGGAGTACTTTGGTGCTTGCATGCATATTAAGTGAATTATTCAATTCCTTGAAGCTAGTAATTCCGGAAATTGGAAATGTAAATCTTTGAATGTCTAAAACAAGTGATCCGCGTCCCTTTATTTTTTGAATTAAGCCAAGTTCTGTCAATTGCTCTAAGGACTTTCTGATTGTTTCACGAGAAGTTCCATATAGATCACAAAGCTGATGCTCACTTGGTAAAAAACTTTTGGGAGAATAAATACGATGATGAATTTTTTCTGCAATGTCTTTTGCGATAATATCTTGTTTACTTTTATTCCTTTGCAAGATCATCCCTCCTTAAGTAATCGGTTTCTTTTTATTATAACATTCCTGTATATGCAATCAATAAATATATTTTACTTGATAAAGTTCTTTTTTAAAAGGGATATATGAGGGGTACAAACCCAATATGTTGACAGATGTATATACAAGTTATAATATGATAGTGAAATTATGTAAGCGTTTGATATATGGAGGCGATTTCGATGTTCGGTTTTAAAAAGAAAGTAGATATATTAGAAGTTCGTGCACCTGTTTCCGGAAAACTGGTTGCGCTTTCTGAGACAAAGGATCCGGTTTTTTCTACTGGAGCAATGGGACAAGGGTTTGCTATTGAGCCAAGTGATGACGCAATTGTATCCCCTTTTGATGGCAAAATAACTGTGATTGCGGAAACAAAACACGCTATAGGAATGAAAACTGCTGAGGGTTTGGAAGTACTTCTTCATTTGGGAATTGATACTGTTGAGTTGGGAGGAAAACCATTCGAAGTTTTTGCTAAAGTTGGTGATAAGGTAAAAAAAGGTCAGAAACTGGCATCAATGAATAGGAAAGATATTCAGGATAAAGGTTTATTAACAACCGTTATGGTGGTTGTAACGAATTCTAATGATAAGATTGAGACACTTGAGATAGAGGGAAAAAGTTGTGCTGTTGGGGACGTTATTGGAACTCTGAAATTAAAAAAGTAGATAGGAGGAATTACGATGGCAAATAAGGATTATTCAAAGTTGGCCAAGAAAATTGTCGCTGACGTAGGTGGAGAAAAAAACGTAGACAACTTGATTCACTGTATTACAAGATTACGTTTTTACCTAAAGGACGAAAGTATTGCAAAGGATGATGCATTAAAAAATACCGATGGTGTGATTGATGTCATAAAAGCATCAGGACAATACCAGGTTGTTATTGGTAATGAGGTAGCAAATGTATACGATGCAGTAGTTGATGAATTGGGACCAGAATTTGCTAAGAAGTTAGATTCTGATGGCGAAGCCGCTAATGATTCAAAAGAAGCAGATCCAGACAAAAAAGGAATAATGCATTATATAAATAAGTTAATTGGAGTCATTACTGGATCAATGACACCTGTAATCGGAGTTATCGCTGCTTCTGGTATTATTAAGGGAATCCTGGCATTATTGACACTACCACAATTAGGGCAATTATTAAGTGCAAAAAGTACATTATATCTTACCATTAGTGCAATGGCAGATTCGGCATTTTTCTTTCTACCTATTTTTGTAGGATTTGCGGCGGCCCGATATATGAAAGGCGACCCGATTATAACAGCAGTAATTGGTGGAGTTTTAACCTATCCGCAAATCATTGAATGGGGCAGCAATTTTAAGACAATGTTTTCAATCGGTGGTTTTAACTTTCAATTTCTAAATTATACGTATTCAATTTTTCCAATGATTCTAGCTGCTTGGTTTGCGAAAGAAATTGGCAATTGGCTTAAGAAAAATCTTCCAAGTTACTTGCAGATGATTTTTACGCCATTGATCACAGTCTTAATTGTAAGTACAATCACGCTTGTTATTACAGGACCTGTTATTCAGGGGGCAGCTAATGGTATTGCTGACTTTATCAATTGGCTCGTTCACATTTCTGGGTGGCTTGGTGGAGCAGTTATTGGTGGCTTCTATCAGGTATTAGTAATTTTTGGATTGCATTGGGGAGTCGTACCATTAGTTGCACAGCAAATTTCTGGAAGCGGAGAAAGTGCACTGAATGCAATTATTTCTGGAACAATGGTTTCTCAGGGTGCTGCAGTATTGGCAGTTGCAATTAAATCTAAAAAGGATGATATCAAAGGTCTCGGTTTTGCAGCAGCTATTTCAGCTTTTTGTGGTGTAACTGAGCCTGCGATATACGGTGTGAACCTGCGTTATAGAAGGGTATTTGTTTCAGGCTTGATTGGTTCAGCAGCCAGCGGATTTATCACAGGTTTGATGCACGGAAACATGTTTGGGTTCACAGGTTCATTGATTGGTTTTTCATCATTCTTTAATCCAAAGAATGCCGCAGACTTGAATAGCTTTTATGCATTCCTGCTTTCTAGTTTGGCCGCATTGGTTGTCAGCTTCTTAGTTACTTGGTTCTGGGGCTATAATGACCAAATGCAGGCGGGAACGAAAGTTGAAAAGAAGAAGAATCCAGCAAAGGCATAAAAAATCCAAAAAGCTACACGTAGAATTCAATACAAGTTGACAGAGTATTGACACAAAACTTCGAGTTATGGAGTACATTTATAGGTAATTAATAAAGGAACTAGATCAAAAGCTGATTTTTGATTTAGTTCTTTTTTGTAGGAAAAAAATGGGAATAATGTGTATGTGAAATTGTGAGCTTAGTCTGACACGAGATTCTGTGACTTAATGGCATTTACTTTATCTTGAAAACGCTTGCAACAGGACAGTAAAATAGAAGATGTAAAAAGGAGGGATTTTTAATGGAAATGAAGAAATCAAGAAATTCACTTAAGGCTAAAATCCAGAAACTAGGTACCAGTCTTAGTGGAATGATCATGCCAAATATAGCGGCAATTATTGCTTGGGGGTTAATTACTGCTATATTTATGGCAGCTGGGTGGATTCCAAATAAGCAGATAGCGACGCTAATTGATCCGATGCTTAATTATATGATTCCGCTTTTAATTGCTTATGTTGGTGGTAGAATGGTCTATGAAGAACGCGGGGCAGTTGTAGGTGCAATCGCAGTAATGGGTGTGATTGTTGGCTCTAGTGTTCCAATGTTCTTAGGAGCAATGATCATGGGACCACTTGCTGGTTGGAGTATTAAGAAGTTCGATCAATTGTTTCAAGATAAGATTAAGTCCGGTTTTGAGATGATCTATAATAATTTCTCAAGTGGAATTTTAGGAATGTTATTAGCAATTTTTGGAGTTTTTGTAGTTAATCCACTTGTAACTGCCGGAAGTAATTTCATGAGTAAGGGTGTGGATTGGATTATCTCTATTCACATGCTTCCTCTTGCAAATATTTTCATCGAGCCTGCGAAAATATTGTTCTTGAATAATGCGATTGGAAATGGGATTTTAGTACCTTTGGGTATTCAACAAGCTTCTCAATCAGGTAAATCAGTGTTGTTCCTTCTGGAGTCTAATCCAGGACCCGGAATTGGTATCCTGTTAGCATTTATTATTTTTGGTAAGGGAACAGCAAAGGCTTCTGCACCAGGAGCTGCTATAATTCAGTTCTTTGGAGGAATTCATGAGATTTACTTCCCATACATTTTGATGAAACCAGCATTGGTCTTTGCAGCTATTGCAGGTGGGGTAAGTGGAACATTCACTTTCCAACTTTTAGGCACAGGATTAAAGGCAGCTGCATCCCCTGGTTCGATCATCGCGATTTTATTGATGACACCAAAGGGTAATTATTTAAAGATTTTAACGGGTGTTCTGGTCGCAGCTATTGTATCTTTCGTGGTTGCATCGATAATCTTGAAGTCTGATAAATCAATGACTGATGAGGACGACCTTGAAGCACGTCAACGACAGATGGATGCAATGAAGGCTGAGTCAAAGGGTGGTACTGCAACTGTTACAACTGGTCAAAGTGCTACAGAACAAGTTAAGGAATATGAAGATGTTAAGAAGATTATTTTTGCATGTGATGCTGGGATGGGTTCTTCTGCAATGGGAGCTTCCTTATTAAGAGATAAGGTTAAAAAAGCTGGTATTACAAATATCCCTGTTACCAATACTGCAATTAGTCGTTTGAAAGATGAAGACGGTCTGCTTGTTATTACGCAAGAGGAACTGGCTGAAAGAGCTTTACAAAAGACACCAGGGGCAATGCATATTTCGGTTGATAACTTCTTGAGCAGTCCTAAGTATGATGAAGTAGTCCTTAACTTGAAAGCATTGAATCAAATTGCTCCAAGCGAAGAGAAAAAAGACATTTCTGACGAAAGTGCGACTGCTGAGACGGGGATACAAAATATAGATTTTAAAGTACTTAAAGAAGTAGACTTTATTCATCATGATCAACAAGTTGGTTCTGCTACAATGGCAGCATCAATGTTCAAGGATCGTTTGAAGAAAGCCGGTAGAAAGATACCGGTTAAGAATATTGGAATAGATGAACTGGAAGATAGCAAGGATAGATTGGTTATTGTGACAAAAGAAGCAGAAAAGAACCTCAAATTGAGATATACAAACGTTCAGATCTTGAGTGTATCTAATTTGCTTGAAGCTGACGAATATGATTCGGTTGTAGCACATTTAAATTAAAAAGGATGATGTAGCTTGATTTTATTGTCAGAACGCCAGAAAAAGATTCTACAAAAGCTGTGCAAACACGATGAGGGTGTTTCAATGGCTGCAATTGAAGATTCATTGGTGATTAGCAGAAGGACGGTGTACCGTGAATTCTCAGAACTAAAATTGTATCTTTTGCAGCATGGCTTAAGGATTGAAAGTAATGATGGTCGCTACTGGCTGAATGGATCAGACGAAAATCGAAAGAAATTAATGACTGAACTAAATAATCAAGCTGCGGAGGTTACGCTATCAAGTAGTCAGAGACAAGCTGCAGTTGTATGCATGCTTTTACTTGGCACCGAACCAATTAAAATATTTTCTTTAGCCATTACATTAGGAGTTAGTGAAAATACTATTCAAAGAGATTTGAAAAGCATTGCAAAAGCCTTGGAAGAATACGGAATAGAAGTCGATGCGAAAAAGTCTGTTGGTGTTCAAATCACAGGTGAAGAGGTACAAAAACGGTTGATATTGTGTGGAATTCTCACAAGTGAAATCAACGAATATGAGTTTTTTGACTATTTGAACTCCACTGATGAGAAACCAGCTAAGAGTTTCTTTCTGAATTTACTACCAAGAGAGATCTTGTTCGAATGTGTCACAGCTCTCAAAGAAACGATGATAGAACATAATACAAAATCAGATGTGCAAGAAGTACAGTGGGTTTTGTTGGTTGCAATATCGATATTGCGAATGAAGACAGCGGTAATTAATAGTTATTCTGCAGCGAAGCAAAAGGGCATTTTCAAATATCGCCAGGAAGTTTTGACAATATTAGACAAATTCGGAAGTAAGATAAAGGAAAAAATAACTTCTGGAGAGATCGACTTTTTGGCAGTTCAACTGAAGGGTCTTGATTATCACTTTTCAAACGAGAGTTGGTCGAATGACTACGATTTACAGATATCATACGATGTCAAGGAATTGATCAAGTGGGTCTCGGATGCATTTGGTTGGAACTTTGGTCGTGATCGAGACTTATTTGATAGGCTTAGCAAGCATATTACCCTATTGCTGAAAAGTAATACACTCAAATTGCCTAATACAAGAATCGAAACACTTGAAAATGTTAGCCAGCAATATCAAGAACTCTATAAGGCAATTCAAGGTGCTTTGAGCAAAACCTTTCCCGAGTTTACTTTTACACCGATGGAAGAACAATTGATACTATTGTACTTTGCGAATAGTTATACCAGTGATTCCAAAATACAAAAAATGAAGACGTTAATTGTGTGCCCCAATGGAATCGGGACAGCAAGTATTTTAAAGAGTCGTCTGCAAAGAGAAATAGCTGAGATTCATACCGTGAGAATAGCAAAGGTCTCAGAGCTTAATAACGTTGATCTTGGTCAGTATGATTTAATCCTGTCAACAGTGAGTCTTCCCGGCTTTAGCTGGAATTACTTAGTGGTTAGTCCGCTTCTTCTAGATGAAGAAGTGCAGCAGGTTAAGGCTTTAATCAGAAAACTTGGTGGGCGCCGCGAGTATGTGGAAGAACAAAACAAAAAAGTGGCAGATGCTGTATACGATAAGGGACAGGAGAAATTGACGCTATTAGCCCAAGAAGTAAATGAGGCAAACGAGTTCGTGGAATCAGTCGAAATCTCTAAGATTAATAGTACAGGTGACTTAGGAAGTACATTGGACTTGATACTTGAGGTAATTTCGGAAAAAGTTACAAGCGAAAAACAAGAAATAAAAGCAGAACTTTTAAAGAGAATACAACTAGCTCCGGTTGGAATTCCAAGAGCAACGATAGCATTAGTCCATGCTACAAATTTAAATGTAAAGAGGCCTTTCTTTAACATTTATGACCTTACGGAGCCAATTGACATGTTGGCAATGGACCAAGCTCCAATCAAAGTAAGTCGAATTCTTTTGATGCTAGGTCCGACTCCGATGACAGATTTTCAGAATGTTTTAATGGGGACGGTCAGTGGAGCAATCGTAATGAGTAATTTTACTACGGGTATTTTTGAAAAAGGTAATCAGGAACAAGTTCGCGACCTGATAGCTACGCAATTTTTGGAACAAATTGAAATAAAAGGAAAGTGATGATGAAGATGGACTTGGAGAAAGAGATGATCAAGCTTAATCAGCATGTAGCAACCAAGGAAGAAGCTATTCGTCTTGCAGGAAAATTACTTGTGGATAGTGGAGATGTTGAGCCTGAATATGTAGAATCTATGATTGCTAGAAATGCAGATGTTTCAACATACATGGGGAACTTTATTGCAATCCCCCATGGAACCGAAGATGGTAAGAAGTTTATTAAGAAGACTGGAATTTCAGTTGTTCAAATTCCAATGGGAGTTGATTTTTCGGAAGATAGTCAGAATGAAAATGTTGTGACTGTAGTTTTTGGGATAGCAGGCCTAAATGGGGAACATCTAAACTTGTTATCACAGATAGCACTTTTTTGTA
The DNA here is from genome assembly GCF_001437155.1 of Liquorilactobacillus mali. Taxonomy (GTDB): domain Bacteria; phylum Bacillota; class Bacilli; order Lactobacillales; family Lactobacillaceae; genus Liquorilactobacillus; species Liquorilactobacillus mali_A. Next base: position 38,695 of record NZ_JQAR01000003.1, on the reverse strand, counting down.
GCGATGTTAATAATGTTGTAAAGCTTGCGGATGCGCAATCGGAACAAGAAATTATAAACTTGTTGAAAGAGGTCGATAAATAATGAAAGCAGTACATTTTGGAGCAGGTAATATTGGTCGTGGATTTATTGGTGAAACACTTGCAGCCAATGGATTTGAAATTGAATTCGTCGATGTTAATGAAACGATAATCGATGCATTGAATGAGAAGAAAAGCTATACAATCCAGTTAGCCGATGAATCCCAAAAGGAAATTACAGTAACTAATGTTAGCGGTATTAATAACGCTAAAAATCCGGAAAAGGTTGTTCAAGCAATTGCGGGTGCAGATATTGTAACAACAGCGATCGGACCAAAGATTCTAAAGTTCATTGCACCATTAATAGCAGACGGGATTGTTGCTAGAAAGGCTGCGGGCAACAAGAATAAAATTGATGTGATTGCCTGCGAGAATATGATTGGTGGAAGCCAAAATCTGAAGAAGGAAGTATACACACACTTAACTGACGAAGGTCAGGAATATGCTGATGAAGCGGTTGGATTCCCGAATGCTGCAGTTGATCGGATTGTTCCACTACAAAAACATGAAGATCCATTGTTTGTATCAGTTGAACCATTTAAAGAATGGGTTGTTGATGAACATCAGATGAAGGCACCTGAAATAAAACTAAAGAGTGTAGAATATGCTCCTGATTTGGAACCATACATTGAGAGAAAATTATTCTCTGTAAATACGGGGCATGCAACAGTTGCATATACTGGTAAATACAAAGGATACTCAGATATTGGTTCAGCGATAGTCGATGAACAAGTTCTTGGACAGTTAAAACGAGTTTTGAAAGAAACAGGGGACTTGTTGATTGCAAAATGGAACTTTGATCGTGAGAGTCATGAAGCTTATCAACGAAAGATAATTGGCAGATTTGAGAATAAATATTTATCTGATGATATTGCACGAGTCGGAAGAACTCCAATTCGCAAATTAGGATATGACGAAAGATTTATTCGGCCAATTCGTGAAGCAAAAGATAGGGGCTTATCATATGAAGCACTGTTGGAAACAGTTGGGATGATCTATACTTTTGACGAGCCTAATGATACTGAAAGTCAAGAATTGAAGAAGTTAATTGCCGATAAACCAATCGAGGATGTTGTAGAACAGACAACCGGATTGAAGGACCGTGAATTAGTAACACAGATTGTTACGTCTTATAAAAAAGCACTTGCTAATAAATAACTAAATTCATTAGAAAAAGACATGCGGCTGAAAGATTATCTAAGCTGTGTGTCTTTTTGGTATATGTTAATTTTTTGTTATACATTTTCGTATACCAATATTTCAATAAGTGTTTGACAACTGTATTGATAGGTATTATATTAGACGTATTCAAGCTATTAATAAATAAAATTTGATATAGACCAATTTTAAAAAATTAGTAATTAATTAGAAAATGGTTAGGAAGGCTGGTTTTGGTATGTGTGGAATAGTAGGTATTACAGGTAACGAAAATGCAGTTGACATTTTATTGAATGGGCTACAACGTTTGGAGTATCGAGGTTACGATTCTGCAGGCATATATGTGAACTCGCAAGATGGCAAGGAGTATCTTGTTAAGGAAAAGGGACGTATTGACGATTTACGTAAGGAAATCGGGGAAGATGTCCATGGCTCAAGCGGCATTGGTCATACAAGATGGGCAACGCATGGAGTACCTAGTAAAGAAAATGCACATCCACATGTTTCAGCAGACGGACGTTTCTTTTTGGTACATAACGGTGTAATCGGGAACTTTGCTGAATTAAAAGCAACTTATCTTCAAGACGTTAAATTTGCCAGCGATACAGATACAGAAGTAATCGTGCAATTGATTGCAAAATTTGCAAAAGAAGAGAATCTTGCAACTAAAGAGGCTTTTAAAAAGGTTATCTCGCTAATAGATGAAAGCTCTTCATACTCATTCCTACTGATGGATAATCAGGAACCGGAAACATTGTATGTTGCAAAAAATAAGAGCCCACTTCTGATAGGGGTAGGCAAAGGCTTTAATGTTGTATGTAGTGATGCAATTGCAATGCTTGATCAAACACATGATTTTATCGAACTTGTTGATGGCGAGATTGTGATTGTTAAACCACAAAGCGTGACAATTGAAGATGCACAGGGAAATATCATTAATCGGAAACCATTCCATGTGGATACAGATGCTTCTGAAGCTGAAAAGGGCGCATATCCTTACTATATGTTGAAAGAGATTGATGAACAGCCTACGGTAATGCGTTCGTTAATTAAGCATTATACTGCAGATGATGGATCAGTAATAATTGACGGTGCACTCTTGGACAGTATGAAAAAAGCTGATCGCTTATATATAGTAGCAGCTGGAACCAGTTATCACGCAGGACTTGTTGGTAAAGAAATTTTTGAAGGATTGGCAAAGGTACCAACAGAAGTTCATGTTGCCTCAGAGTTCGGTTATAATCCACCAATACTGTCTGAGAAGCCCTTCTTTATTTTCCTTACACAAAGCGGAGAGACTGCGGATAGTCGCCAAGTTTTGGCACAAGTCAACAAGTGGGGATACGAAAGTTTAACAATTACAAATGTTGAAAACTCGACATTATCACGTGAGGCAACGTTTACACTGTTGTTGTACGCGGGACCTGAGATAGCGGTGGCCTCTACTAAAGCATATACTGGACAGATTGCACTTGAAGCAATTCTCGCAAAGAGACTAGGCGAAGAAAAAGATGTCTCAGCCGCAAATTCATTTAATGTTGCACGCGAACTTACAACCGTTGCGAATGGGATGCAGGAACTTGTTGATGAAAAAGGTCAGTATGAACAAATCGCAGCAAACGCCCTTGCAACAACACGTAATGCGTTCTATATTGGTAGGGCAATCGACTATGATGTTGCACAAGAAGCTGCATTGAAGTTAAAAGAAGTATCCTATGTGCAGACTGAAGGATTTGCTTCAGGTGAATTGAAACATGGAACGATTGCGTTGATTGAAGAGGGAACTCCTGTAATAGCAATTATTACTTGGGCAAAGACTGCAAAACATACTAGGAGCAATACACAAGAAGTTTTGGCTCGAGGTGCAAACGTTATAAATATCGTAAGTCGTAATCTGGCAGAAGATGGTGATCAAATTATTTTGCCCGATGTACATTCGCTGTTAACTCCATTGTTAGCTATTGTACCTTGTCAGTTATTGGCTTATTACACAAGTCTTCAACGGGGATACGATGTTGATAAACCACGTAATCTTGCTAAGAGTGTAACTGTTGAATAGAAATAAGTTTTAAAAAATAAGTAATAGTTTACAGAAAATTGATAGAGACCAGATCAAGATTTAAATCTTGATCTGGTCTCTATTTTGATCTGATGTTAAAAATATTGATAATTACACCAGTAACTTCAAAAATCCTACTATTAAAAATTTACTAGTCAGATTGTTTCTAACATTACTTTCCACTGTGCGGCAATATTTTGAAGTAAGAAACTTTGAGATCTTTTTAAGGACTTATCGGCCCAATATGCACGCGCTTTCTTACTTTGTGTGAGACGGTTAAGTTTTTCAACCAAGTCGGCAACGATGTGGTCGTCAGTGATAATACCAAATTTATTATCCAGCAAATATTCGTAAGCACCTGTGTTATGCATTGAAATGATGGGCAGACCAAAACTCATGGCCTCACCAATCACCAAGGGCATTCCTTCCCAACGTGAGGTCATAAGAAAGATTGAGGAGGTCTGATAGTGTTTTTGTAATTGTTGATCTGCTAGTGTTCCTAAAAGCTGCAATTTGGATTCCAGTCCCAGTCGCTTAATTTCTTTTTGAAAGTCATTAAAGTCCGGACCATCACCAGCTAATTTGATAGTCCAACCATCTTGAAGTTGTTTGGCTGTGCTGAGCAATAAATCCAATCCTTTTTGCTGTGTATCAATTCTAGATACCATACTAATAACAGGATTATTCAGGTTAGAAAGTTGATTAATGTTAATGGTAAGCGGATTGTATAATAGTATGGTCTTAGATTGATGTCCTGAAAACCCTTTCAAATCATGGCTTGTCAAAACCACTACCCTATCAGCGGCGGCTAATCCGTCTGTAAATTCTGTTTTCATAAATTGATAATAATTGTTCATATAAGTCTCATAACTATTATGCATCCAAGCAACACAATGCATATTGGGGAGTTGATTTTTTATTTTTGGAATAAAACTAGTTAGTAAGCCAGCAGTCAAGATAACTGCATCGTAATTTCCAACTTCCAATACTCTAATCAAGTCCGTTATTTGATCTTGGTAATTAATAAATGGTTCCTTGCCTCTGAAGCTCTTCCCGGTATTTACAGGATGTTTTGATGTAATCAGCGGAGCGGCGAGCTTAAAGAAAGAAGCATTATCTGAAAGAGAATAATAATTTACTTCTATTTTTTTGGCGAGTTCATTGCCAATAACTGTTGAGACTCGTTTGAGTCCATCCATTACTAGATTTTCTACACAAATTAATATCTTCATAATCTACATCTCCTAAATATGAGCTCTTCCCAACTTTACCTACTGAAATAATAAGTTTCCCAGCAGAATAAGTTCTGTGCATCATTGTATATATCGAAGGCATTTTCTGCTGGCTATTTGGAACTGTTCATAACGAAAGTAGTGTCTATCCTCCTCACTTCCTTCAAAGCTACTATAATTTATTACAATAATAAAGAGAAAAGCATATTTTACCATTGAAAGAGTAGGACTGGAAAAAGAATGATAATTATCTACCCCTTTTATAGTAGGGAAAATAAAAGTAATTGCCAAATTAGGTAATTAGAAAGGGTAATATTAAAATTGAATAAAAAAATAGGTTTTTCACAATATTTCACGGTCTAATAATTGATTTTACTTATTATAGTAGTATATTTTTAGGTGGGTATGTTTAATGTTCTTACATAAATTAGTGGCGTGTGAGGAATATTAGTGGTTTTAAAAAAGCAAAAAGGAGGGGTTTCGTATGAGTATTGTCGCACTTGGAAGGTTTCAATTTGCGATGACAACAATTTATCATTACTTCTTTGTTCCTTTTTCAATTGGAACGGGATTGGTAGTTGCAATTATGGAAACAATGTATGTTGTTACAAAAAAAGACGAATATCTAAAAATGACGAAATTTTGGGGTAATATTTTCCTATTGAGTTTCGCGGTTGGTGTTGTAACTGGTATTATTCAGGAGTTCCAGTTTGGAATGAATTGGTCGGCTTATTCGCGGTTTGTCGGCGATATTTTTGGGGCACCATTGGCAGTGGAGGCACTGCTTGCTTTCTTCATGGAGTCAACGTTTTTAGGACTATGGATTTTCACATGGAAGATGGTTAGTCCAAAATTACACGTTACTTTTATGTGGATCGTAACCCTAGCTTCATCGCTGTCAGCATTGTGGATTTTGGCAGCTAATAGTTTTATGCAACATCCTACTGGCTATACAATCAAGAATGGTCATGCTGTTATGACGAGTTTTAGTGCACTTTTAAAGAATCCGCAATTATGGTACGAATTTGGGCATGTAATTGCTGCCGCAGTTGTAACCGGTGGGATTATTATTACAGGGCTATCAGCATTTCAGTTACTCAAGAAAAAGGTTGGGAATCCTGATTTTTACAAGAAGTCGATGCATATTGGTTTGTTAGTGGCTTTATTTGGATCAATTGCAGTTTTAACAGCTGGAGATCTCCAGATGAAGGCCCTTGTAAAAGAGCAGCCAATGAAGTTTGCGGCGACTGAAGGGTTATATAAAAACTCGGGTGATCCTGCTGCTTGGACGCTTGTAGCATGGGCAAATGAGAATGGTCATAAACGCGTCTGGGGTGTCGAAGTACCTTACGTATTAAGCATTTTGGCATATGATGAACCATCTGGATCTGTTAAGGGAATGAACGCTATAAATAAACAACTGGTTAAAGAATATGGGAATCGTAATTACTACCCACCAGTTAACGTACTTTTTTGGAGTTTTAGGATAATGGCTGGCTTTGGAACATTAATGCTGCTCATTTCTCTACTGGGATTGTTCTTTACTAGAAAGAAAAACCAACTTTTATATCGTCAAAAATGGATGCTGTGGATTTTAGGGTTATGTACTTTTGCACCATTTTTAGCTAATACTACTGGTTGGCTAGTAACAGAATTAGGACGTTATCCATGGACTGTTTACGGCTTATTTACTATCAAACAAAGTATTTCGCCAAATGTTTCAGTTGCATCATTATTAATATCAAATACTGTCTATTTCCTCTTATTCACTGGCATAGGGATAACAATGATTTCATTGGTTGTTCGTGAACTTAAAAAGGGCCCAGATTATGAAGAAAAGCTCGATGAAGAGGAAAAAAGAGCTGCTAAGATTGATCCGTTTGATAAGGAGGCATTTGAATAATGAGTGGATTACAATTACTATGGTTTATTTTAATCGCAGTTTTATTCTCAGGTTTCTTTTTTCTTGAAGGTTTTGATTTTGGTGTGGGGATGGCAGTTCAATCTCTTACGCATAATGAAAATGAAAAGGATCAAATTGTAGCAACAATTGGGCCTGTTTGGGATGGAAATGAAGTATGGCTGATAACAGCTGGAGGAGCTTTGTTTGCATCATATCCTTTCTGGTATGCTACATTGTTCAGTGGATATTATCTAATATTATTTACGATATTAGCAGGGCTTATTATTCGTGGTGTATCATTTGAATTTAGGAAGAATGTTCCAGCTAAGCGGAAACAATTTTGGAATTGGACACTTTCTATTGGTAGTTTGATTGTGCCATTCTTCTTTGGTGTGATGTTTATTAGTATGATTCAAGGTATGCCGATAGATGCTAACGGCAATATGTCCGCTACATTTGGTGATTACATTAATTTATTTTCGATCGTTGGTGGAGTTGCAATGGTCTTGCTTAGTTACTTGCATGGGTTGAACTATATTGCTCTTAAGACAACTGGACCTATTCGTGACCGTGCAAAGAATTACGCAAAGTTTTTATATGGAATTTTGTACATTGGCTTGGTTGCGTTTGCTGTTTTGATGTATTTTGAAACAGATTTCTTCAGGCTGCATTTTGCAACTACCTTGACCTTGCTTGTATTGATGGTTGTATTGACGGTAATTGCCAATGTTGCTGTTATGAAAGACGCTGAGATAACGACTTTTGTAGCAAGTGGTTCAACTTTTGTAGCACTTGTTGCGTTAATCTTCACGGGTATGTTTCCAAGAGTGATGATTAGCTCAATTAGTTCTAAGTATGATTTATTGATTACAAATTCTTCATCCAGTCCATATACGCTGAAAATTATGTCATATACAGCAATTATGTTCTTGCCATTAGTTTTGGCATATATTGCGTGGACCTATTATATTTTTAGAAGAAGAGTAAAACATGCACCGGTTTTGGAGACGAAATAATGATTGATAAAAAGCTGATGTTGTTGCCGGGAATAAAAAAAATATTATTAATCCTGACCGGATTGGCTTTAATGCAAGCTGTCGCAATTGTTGGACAAGCTTGCTTTTTGTCGACAGCAATAGTTAATTTGTGGAGCGGGAATGGATTAGTCAGTCAATTCAAGTGGATTTTACTGTTTTTCTTGTGCTATGCACTCAGACATCTGGTTAATTTTTATCGTGAGGAATTGTTGGATAAATATGCTGCTGAACAGGCTGGCAACATACGCGGAAAACTTTTGGAAAAGATTTTTTATCTGGGACCAATTGTTATTCAAAGTAATGGTACTGGTAATACCACAACAATGGCACTTGAAGGAATTGATCAGGTTGAAGATTATCTGCATCTTATTTTTGCTAAGGTTACAACTTTGATGATTGTTCCGTGGATTGTCCTAGCAGCAATTTTTTACTTCGATTGGGAGTCGGCTGCGTTCTTGTTAGGCATTTTTCCTGTTATTATTATTTTTATGATTGTATTGGGTTATGCTGCTCAATCAAGGGCTGACAGACAGTATGTTTCATATCAGATGCTGTCCAATCACTTTGTTGATTCTCTCAGAGGAATCGACACTTTAAAGTACTTTGGGCTCAGTAAGCGGTATGCTAATAGTATCTTCAAGACAAGTGAGAAATTCCGCAAGGCAACACTTAACACACTGAAGATTGCAATCCTTTCAACATTTGCACTGGATTTTTTTACAACTCTCTCAATAGCCGTTGTCGCTGTTTTTCTGGGATTGCGGTTAATAGATGGTCATATGGTTCTTTATCCAGCATTGACGATTCTAATTCTCAGTCCAGAATATTTTCTGCCTATTAGAGATTTTTCGAGTGACTATCATGCAACGCTAAATGGGAAAAACGCGTTAGGTGCAATAAACAAGATTCTGGATGTACCAGAACCGAAAATTCTACCGCTTTCTATCAATGAATGGAATAATTCTTCACGATTGGAATTTAGTAATCTGAGTTTTTCCTATGCAGAAAATAAACCAGCATTGAAGAAGATAAAGCTTGCAGTTTCCGGATATAAAAAAGTTGGGATTATCGGATTAAGTGGTTCAGGTAAATCTACGTTAATCAACATTCTAAGCGGTTTTTTGAATCCGGACGAAGCAGTTATTAGGTTTAATGACAAAGAAGCCGCCTCCTTTGCTCAAAAAGATTGGCAGAAGCAACTTATTTACATTCCGCAGAGTCCCTATATATTTAAGGGGACACTGCGAGATAATGTTGTGTTCTATCAACCTGATGCAACAATGGAGCAGGTCAAACAAGCCGTAGAAGTTGTTGGGCTGAGTGAACTGGTTTCAGAATTACCAATGGGGTTAGATACGCAAATCGGTGAGGGCGCACGTGCACTTAGTGGCGGACAAGCACAGCGAATAGCTTTAGCTCGAGCCTTTTTGGATAAACAACGGAAAGTTCTTTTGTTTGATGAACCCACGGCTCACTTGGATATTGAAACTGAAGTTGAATTGAAGGAAAGAATGCTGCCTTTGATGGAGAACCATTTGGTGTTCTTTGCCACTCATAGATTACATTGGATGAAAGAAATGGACTTGATTTTGGTAATGGATAAAGGGCAAGTAGTTGAAGCTGGAACCTTGGATGAATTACGACAAAGTAATGGGGCTTTCGCAGAACTAATGCGGTCTTTGAGGAGAAGATAGGATGAAGATATTTAAGTTATTCAAAAAAGATACTTGGATTAGACCATTTTTAGGTAAATACCGTAAGTCGCTCTTCTTTGCATTGGCGTTAGGCTTTATGACTTTCTTTTGTGGCGGTGCGCTCATGTTTAATTCGGGTTTTTTAATTAGTAAATCCGCTGCACATCCTGAAAACATCCTTCTAGTATATGTGCCAATTGTATTAACACGAGCTTTTGGAATAGGTCGACCTGTTTTTAGATACTTGGAGCGTCTGACTAGTCATAATTGGGTCCTGAAATTAACCTCAGAATTACGTTTAAAATTATATAGGGTCTTGGAAAAGGACGCCGTTTTTTTTAAGAATAAGTATCAGACGGGAGATATTCTAGGGTTATTGTCAGAAGATATCGATCATATCCAAAACCTGTATCTAAGAACGGTTTTTCCGACAGTAATAGCTTGGATACTCACTGTGTTTATTGTAATAGCTCTTGGTATCTTTTCGCTGTGGTTTGCATTGATAATGCTTCTATTGCTTTGTGTCCAAGTTATTTTGTTCCCACTCATGGCAATTCTTGTTAATGGTGCGCGTCAAGAGAAACAGAAGATGTTAAAAAATGAGCTTTATACAGAGCTTACTGATAATATTTTGGGTGTTTCTGATTGGATATTCAGTCAACGAGGAAAAGAATATTTAGAGTTTCATAAGGAGATTGAAGATAAGCTTCACCATGTGACACGAGCAATCAAGAAGAGTAATCATTATCGTAATACTGGAGTTCAATTGATGTTTGGAGTGATAGCGATTGCCCTGTTGCTTTGGTCAGGGATGCAATTCCCCGGAAATCATGGAGGTGCAGCTAATTGGATTGCAGCGTTTGTTTTGGTTATTTTTCCGTTGATTGATGCATTTGCACCGTTGGATGACGCTGCTCAAGAAACAAATATTTATCAAGATTCGCTGAAACGTCTAAATGGACTGTCAAATGAATCTTCCAAAGATAGAAAACCAAGTGCAAGCATCAAGCAATTGAAGACACCCTTTGTACTAACAGTAAATAATCTTAGTTATCATTACCCAGATGATAACAAACAAGTCTTGGATGATTTAACTCTGAGTGTTGGCAGTGGACAAAAGCTGGCAATTTTAGGACGAAGTGGTTCAGGTAAGACAACACTAGCTAAATTGTTGCGTGGAGACTTGCAGCCAAGTGTAGGCAGTCTTAAGTTGAATGGAATAGATGTGAGTGAACTTGGTGAATCAATTAGTGACTATATTGGAGTTATCCATCAAGCACCATATCTTTTTAATACGACGATCAGCAATAATCTGAGAGTTGGCAATGAAGACGCAACTGCTGCTAGTCTTTGGAATGTATTAGAGCGTGTGGGGTTGAAGGATCTTGTGGCAAGTCTTCCCGAAGGACTTGAAACAGTAGTCGATGAAGCCGGTCTTCGTTTCTCTGGAGGAGAACGGCACAGGTTGGCATTAGCTAGGATACTATTGAAGAATACCCCAATAGTGATATTAGATGAGCCAACAGTCAGTCTCGATCCTCTGACTGAACAAGACTTGATAGAGACATTTATGAAACAGTTAGAGGGCAAAACGATAATTTGGATTACGCATCATTTGCAGGGATTATCAATGATGGATAAAGTGATTTTTATTGAAGATGGAAAACTTAAAATTGAAGGATCACCTGGTGAACTTGCATCTTCCAACGAGCATTATAAGAAACTTTTAGCAATTGACCATGGTGATTATGTTGTCGAATAAATAAGCTTGGTCAGTGGTGAAATAGGTTGGTGATAATCATTGAGTGAACTGAGCATGTCTCCCTCAATGGTTCGCTAGTTCACTAAAAGGTCGTACTCTGCGAAAAAAGAGAATGTGACTTATGGAAGTTATTCACACGAGGACAATAAAGGGACTAGACCAAAACTTAACATTTGGTCCAGTCCCTTCCGGGCAGTTTTTTAGAACTTACGATTCAGTAAGCTAGTTGTTAATTCTTTGATACTGGCTGTAATCTTATTTTGAGGTAACTTATCAATATCTTCCAGGGCCTTTCTTGTGTAGCCTTGGGCAAAAGAAATTGCATCTTTGACACCGCCAAGCTTGTGAACCAGATTACTTACATTCTTGATTTCAGCGACTGAAATATCTTGCTTTTTATCCAAAAAGGGAGCGAAGGCTTGGGGCTTCTTTGCAATTGCAAATAGCAGTGGTGAAGTGTAGACACCTTGAGCTAAATCTTCTAACACAGGTTTTTTTAAAATTTTACTTGAGGAAGTATAATCCAAGATATCGTCATAAATTTGAAAGGCGATGCCAATGTTTTCACCTATTGAGGCTGCTATTTGGGTTGTTTCGGGAGAACTCTTGCCGAAGAAAGCCCCCTCCAAGCATGCTAGGCGAAATAGTTCTGCTGTTTTTCCCTTGATATTTTCAACATAGTTCTCAATCGTCTGTTCTTGATTAAATCGAGCATGCATTTGGCTGAGCTCTCCAAATAAGAGTTTTTTCATCGCTGCAGCATTATCTTCCATCATAGACATACCATTCATGGTATCAATCAATAATTCAAAAAATGCTGTGAACAACAAATCGCCCGCATAAACGGCAACATCTTTCCCAAAGTTAGATTGAATCGTAACTGCACCGTGTCTTAAGGGAGAGTCATCAATGATATCATCATGGACGAGTGTAGCTTTATGTAATATTTCTAAAGAAGCAGCAATTTTAAGTAGTTGTTCTTCATTTTGTTCATGGCTGTCACCAAGCTCTGCAAAAAGAAAAAACAGGCCAGGACGTAACATTTTCCCCTGTTCTTGAGACAAATCAGCAAGCAATTGTTGTACGTCAGGGTTATCAGTGCTGAGATGTTCGTTGATTAAAGAACTGACAGTATTGAGTTTTTGAGCAACATTTGGGTAGTGAGACCATATATCTAGCATATTAACATTGAATTCCTTTCCGGTGAACTATGAGCATAATATGTTCTACACTATATTAAACCAAAATCAGCAGTTTAGCTATAATAAAGAGAAGGAGTGATTTAATTGACTGTTCCAGTTTTCTTAGAATTAGTTGAAATAAAGGCTAAAACGGCAAGTATCCTACCATTTTTATTGGGAGCATGTTTTAGCTGGTTCAACTATCATTCATTAAATCTTGGATTGCTAGTTATGTTTTTTATTGCAATGTTTTTGTTCAATATGGCCGTTGATATTTTAGATAATTACAACGATTATCAAAATGCAACTGAGGAACATGATTACAAGAAGAAAACCAATATTATTGGGCGTGAGAATCTATCTTTGAAACTTGTTTTTGGGATTATGGTTGGAATGATTGCTGTATCAGCGATTATTGGCTTTTTTCTGGCCTATGTAACAGGTTGGCCATTATTGATAATGGGGGGAGTTTGTTACCTTGTAGGAATTTTTTATTCCTCAGGTCCTAAGCCGCTTTCCAGCTTGCCTTTAGGGGAAGTTTTTTCCGGCCCAACAATGGGTTTTATGATTACATTAATTTGTGTATACATTAATTCGTACCAGAATTTTTCGTGGAGTTTGGTGAATGTAGGGGCAATATTGTTAATTTCATTACCTAATACTATGTGGATTTCGAATCTAATGCTGGCCAATAATATCTGTGACCTTGCAGAGGATGAAAAAAATAAAAGATTTACCTTAGTTCATTATATTGGGAAGAGACATTCACTACAGTTATTTGTTATAATGAACTTTGTAGCTATAATTGCTCTGGTGGCTGCACCCGTTTTGAAAATTGCACCTTGGACGATGTTGCTATCCTTGGTTGCATTGCCAGTTATCGTTAGACAAGTTATGATTTTTTTCAACAAACAAGTCAAGAAGGAGACGTTTAGCTGCGCAATCAAAATACTTGCCATTGGAGCTGTAAGTCAAACATTAACTTTTTTGATTTACATGCCATTCATTAATAACTAAGAAGAAGGAGATGCAGAAATGAAGGAAATAGTTATTTTAGGTGCAGGGTACGCTGGATTACGTGCTCTTCATCGATTACAAGCAAACGTGGGTGATTTCCATATTACTCTTATTGATCGCAATAGTTATCATTATGAGGCAACTGATTTACATGAGGTTGCTGCAGGTACTCAATCAAAGGAAAAGATTACTTATGCAATAACTGATGTTGTTAAACCTTCAGTGACAACATTTATTCAGGCTAAGGTTGAAACAATTGGTCGTGAAGCAAAAACGGTCACGTTGGATAATGGACAGGTTCTTAACTATGATTATGCAATTGTTTCGCTTGGATTCCGCTCAGAATCATTTGGGATTGCTGGTGTTGAAGACAATGCACTTGAGATGGTAGACGTTAATAGTGCAGAGAAGGTGTACCACCATATTGTTGAACGAATGCAAGACTACAGTAAGACACAGAATCCTGACGACCTGAAGATTGTCGTGTGTGGTGCCGGTTTTACAGGTATCGAACTCTTAGGCTCACTTACAGAATCTCGTTCATCTTTAGCTAAGATTGCTGGAGTATCTGCTGACCAGATAGAAATCTATTGTGTCGAAGCTGTTACTCGTCTTTTACCAATGTTTGATGAAAAACTGGCTGATTATGGGATTTCTAGTTTGAAGAACTGGGGTATCAAGTTCCTTACTGGTAAACCTATTAAAGAAATCAAACCAAATACAGTTATCTATCAGGACGACAAAGAAACTGGTGCGACTAAGGAACTTTCTGCAAACACAATCATCTGGACAACAGGTGTAAGTGGCAGCAAAGTGATGGAGGCTTCTGGCTTTTCACAAAGACGTGGGCGCGTTATTGTGAGTGATAACCTGACGGATCCTGACTTTGATAATGTTTATATTGTTGGGGACGTTTCGGCATTCATGAATAAGGAAAACAACCGACCATATCCAACAACAGCACAAGTTGCTCTTAAAATGGGTGATTACGCTGCAAAACATTTACTTGCACAATTAAAAGGCAATGAGATCGAAAAGTTTACCTTTAAATCACTTGGCTCTGTTGCTTCTATCGGAAATACCCATGCATTCGGTATGGTTGGTAAATCAGCAGTCAAGGGCTATCCAGCATCATTTATTAAGAAAGCGATTATGGATAAGTCATTATTTGCTACTGGTGGTGTCAAAGAAGTACTTGCTAAGGGACGTTTCGATTTGTATCATTAGAGAGCATAACCGTAAATTGTGAATAAGTCTTAGATTGATAATGTTTATAATTTGATCAAGCTTTAGAGTCAATTTTAGTTTTGAAACATACTTTTTTAATCAATAGAAGTGTTGTCACAAAGTATTTTTGTGGCGACACTTTTTTTGTATACTATGATTTTGCTCATTTATATTCAAATTGTCAATGATTTTTAGCCAATTTAATAAAAAAATCTTTAAAATAAGGATTTGTTTTATAAAAAGATTGTGCAAAACTTAATTTATACAAGTTAAGAAAATAACTTAAATTTATAAGCGATTACAGTGGTTACAGATTAAGTTCTGCTAAAACACGGTATGCAAGGGTCTCACTTAATATAATATCTGTAATCAACTTTCCACGTAGAATTCCGAGGATCGCCCGTGTCTTTGACTTGCTTCTAACTAGGCAGACTCTTTTTGGTGTGTTTAGCACTTCTTCAATTGTTATTCCTAAGACCTTATCATCACTGGAATTTAAAATGTTTCCCTCAATATCAAATGGCCGTCCATATATAAATCCCGCAACTTTGGTCATATCTAAGCCAGGAAATAACAGAGGTATGTTTTCTTTCCAGATGGGAATGGATTGCAACGAGCGAATTGTCCCCAGTCCTGTTAATAAGACATCCATTTTTTTAGCAACATTCAGAGTGTGCTTTATTGAAGGCTCTGCATAAAGCCCCTGTCTTGTATCGTTATCCACGATGTATAGGGGTGCAGGTAGAGTTAGAAACTCACTAGAGAATTTTGATGCGATTTTCTCTACCATTCTCATAGAGCCGGCCGTTGAATTGTATTTCATATTTTCCCCCATAAATTGAGTAAATTTTACTGATTCAAGCGGGAAACTATGCAGGCTGTCGACTAGGCTGTATATGGCTTCTCCCCAGCTTGTACCAACGACACTGCAATTGTTTTTGAACATTTTTTCTACAACTAGTGCGGCAGATTGCGATAGTTCCTTAGATGTTGCAATATCATTTGAACCGTCGCAAATGACAAAGAAGTGGATTCCTTTGAATTTGTCACTTAGCATTGTTTCAAGCTGAGTGTTTCTTTTTGTAACAGTTGCAATTTCAATTTTGACGATGCCGCCTTTGATTGCATCATTTAAGTACTTATTGATGAGGTAGCGGCTGATGTCGTATTTTTTTGAAATTTCTCCAAATGATAATTTGTTAAGATAGTAATCCTCTGAGATCGCTGATAATAGTTCTTCATGAGACAAGATAGTCAGCTCCTAACCTAAATAAATTTTGAGTAGTGTATAAATAAAACTTTAGTTCAATGTATATAATAGAGCTTTTTAAAAAATTAAACAACATTTCATCTTTTTAAAATGTTTTGCAAACAGTTATAGTAATTAAAAAGCAACTTTCTTTTTTAAAAAATTTAAAAATTATTTTGTTTTTGCTGTTTATTTTTTAAATTTATAAATATTTTTGTTTACATTTTAGAATATAAGATCTACACTAGGCAACGGGAATTACATTAATACGTATTGTGTTTTTTTAAAAATTTGAAAAGAGGAAAACAAATGGTTGATATGGATAAGGTCTTGTCAATTCATGAAAAACATAAGGGTGTATTAGGGATTTTTCCTGAGTTCAGCGTTGTTAATCGCAATGAACTTAGCGAAGCATATACACCTGGTGTTGCTGGATTAGCCAAATTGATTGAGTCAAACCCTGAAAATAAGAATAAATATACGATGAGCGGTAAATTAGTCGCAATCATAACTGATGGATCTGCTGTATTGGGACTGGGGAATGTTGGACCAGCAGCTGGGCTTCCAATTATCGAGGGCAAGGCACTCTTATACAAGAGTTTTTCAGGAGTAGATGCAATTCCACTGGCATTTGCGCAAGGTACAGTTGACGAATTTGTGAGTTGTGTGAAGAATATGGAAACATCGTTTGCAGGAATTCATTTGGAAGATATTGCTGCTCCAAGAGTTTTTGAGATTGAGAAGAGATTGCGTGAAGAATTAAGTATACCTGTTTATCATGATGACCAAACTGGTACAGCAATTGTTGTTTTAGCTGGTCTTATTAACGCTGCTAAGGTTGTTGGCAAAGAATTAAAGGATATGAAGATACTGATTAATGGTATAGGGGCAGCTGGAGTTGCAACGGCTAAATTACTGATTGCCGCGGGAGCAAAGAACTTAACGCTTGTAGACATTCACGGTGTTGTTACGGCTAACGATGACAGATATAACAAATATCAGCGCGGTTTGGTTAGCCAAATTAATCAGACTGAGGGGAAAACACTTGATGATGTTATTGATGGCCAAGATGTATTTATTGGGCTTTCTGATGCAAAGGTATTAAGTGTTGACCAAGTTAAACGAATGAATGACAAGGCGATTGTGTTTGCGCTTGCAAATCCAGTTCCTGAGATTTTACCGGAAGAAGCCGCTTCAGGTGGTGCTGTTGTCACAGCTACAGGATCAGCACAGTGGCCAAACCAAGTAAATAATGTTTTGGCATTTCCAGGATTGTTCAAAGGTCTGCTGGCTAGCGGTGTGAAGAGTGTTGATATGAATCTTCAGATTAGCGTGGCAAATGGTTTGGCAAACATGATTAAAGAACCGAATAAAGATAATATTGTGCCAGCTGTGTTTGATTATGGTGTCGTTGATGCTGTTGCAAATGCAGTTGTGGAATACAGTAAGGCAAATAAATAGTATATAAAGGCATTACTGGGTGCGATGGTCAATTCTACCACACCTAAATTTAAAAGAAGGTGTAGAACATGAGCGTTTTTTTCACTTCGATACAAAGCGTTTTGGCTATTGTTTTAATGATCGCTGTTGGTTATTTTGCACAAAAGGTTGGATTTTTCGGTAAAGATTTTTCTAATTCATTATCAAAACTAATTATGAAAATTGCTTTACCACTGGCGATTTTCAACTCAATGCTAGAAAACTTCAACCCAACTGTTTTGAGTAGATTAGGTGCAGGACTTATTTATGTGATCATTGCGGTTGCAATTGACTACGTAATAGCATTTCTCTTAACAAGAGTATTTCGCGTTCCAAGAGGTAAAAGGGGACTGATGATCCAAGCATTTACGGGTGCAAATACCGTATTTATTGGTATGCCCTTGAACAATGCTTTATTTGGAACAAGTGCTATTCCATACTTACTTGTATACTACATTGTGAATACCATAGTTATATGGACAGTCGGTGTATGGGTTATCGCTAATGATGATCCAACTGTTAAGGGCAGAAATGACAATGTAAAGTTTGATTTATCTCACTTATTACCGGTTCCTTTGTATGGCTTTATTGTTGCATTGCCATTTATCTATATTGAACCGTTGAAACATTTCTATATGAACCTGACATTTTTAAGTAATACATTTGTTCCTAATATGGGAGCCCTTGTAACACCATTATCGCTGATTTATATTGGAATTATGTTACAGCAATTCGGATTGAAGAATATGAAATTCGACCGGCATATCTCCTTAACTTTGATTGGAAGATTCGTTATTTCCCCAATCGTTATGACAATCGTAATTTTGGTTGGTGCACATGCATTGGGGTTTGAATTGACATCAATCTTCCAAAAGACATTGATTATTCAATCGGCTACCCCAACACTGGCTGTTTTACCAATTATGGCTAATGAATATCATGGTGATGTAAAATTTGCTACAAATGTGGTTGTTTCTTCATCGGTTTTATTCGTAATAGTTGTTCCAATAGTTATGATTTTACAAAGTGCTTTGTAAAAAAGAGTGAGGTTTGAAATGACTGAGAGGATTCAAGATATTTATTTGTCTAATAAAAGTGCCAAGCAAGAGTGGATGGCATTTTTAAAGAAACGTGGAATCAAGAACTTTGCAGAAAGCGAAACGAAATTAATTGAACAAACGATCGGGCTTTTTGACGAGCAAGACAGGTTAGTCGCAACAGGGTCCATTGCTAATAATGTCATTAAATATGTAGCGGTCTGTGATATTGGAGCACACAATAAAGGTGCAAGATTCAATAAAATAATTTCAGAAATAGAGAGTCGACTGGCTCAATTGAACAAATTTCATTATTTCGTATTTACTAAGCCAAGATATCAAACAAGTTTTGAGTATATAGGTTTCAAAGCCTTGGCCGCAACTGAGTTTGGTGTAATTCTTGAAAAGGGCACACCTAATGTAGATGACTATCTTGATGAGATTCCACGATTTGATGCCGGAAACAAAATTGCGAGCATTGTGATGAATGCGAATCCATTTACCAATGGGCATAGATACTTAGTTGAAAAAGCGGCAAAAGAAAATGATTATGTGTATGTGTTTGTAGTTAAACAAGATGCTTCACTCTTTAAAACGGCAGAAAGATTAGAATTGGTTAAAGAGGGGACCGCTGATTTGGAGAATGTTGCTGTTATTAATGGCGGTGACTATATGGTTAGCTTTGTTAGTTTCCCTGCTTATTTCATTAAGAATACGGATAAAATTATTAAATATCAAACACTGCTGGATGCTAGAATTTTTAGGACGCAGATTATTAAACCGTTGGGCATTACCAGCCGTTACTTAGGAAATGAGCCACTTTCACATACTACGGATTTATATAATGAAGCATTGCAAAAAGAATTGGGAGCTGAAATTGATGTCGTGATCGTTGATCGACTAGAAGTTGATAAGGAAGTGGTGTCAGCTACAAAGGTTAGAGAAGCAATTGCAGAAGGTGATGTTAATAAGTGTTTGAAGTATATTCCAAGCACGACAGTTGCCTATATTACGGCAAACTTAGATAGATTGCAGTTACGCATAAAGAAAGGACAGAGGATTGATGGAAATTAAGAAAACCGCAATTGCGGGAACATTGGAATCTTCGGACGTACAGATTATGTTGAGTGCAGGATCAAACGGTTTTGAGTTTGATCTTGAATCAGATGTTGCTAAACAATTTGGTGATCAAATCAAGGAAACAATTACAAAAGTTTTGAAGATGTATGATGTGAAAAATGCAAAAATAAAGGTAGTCGATAAAGGCGCCTTAGATCTTGTTATCAAAGCCCGTGCAATTGCTGCAGTTCAACGTGCTTTAGATATTGTTGATGCACCCAAATGGGAGGTGCTCAAATAATGAAAGACCAAAAAGAACGTTTGCGTCGGACAATGATGTTTGTACCAGGCAACAATCCTGCGATGGTTAAGGATGCTGGAATCTTTGGAGCTGACTCAATTATGTTCGACTTGGAAGATGCTGTGTCAATAACAGAAAAAGATGCTGCACGTTATCTTGTTTATGAGGCATTGAGAACAATTGATTATGGTGATTCTGAGCTTGTTGTTAGAATAAACGGATTAGATACACCATATTATAAGAATGACATTAAGGCAATGGTTAAGGCCGGTGTTGACGTTATTCGGTTGCCAAAAGTCGAATCTGCAGACATGATGAAAAAGCTTGAAAAATTAGTCGCTGAAGCTGAAAAAGAATTTGGCATTGAAGTTGGGACAACAAATTTGATGGCAGCAATTGAATCTGCAAAGGGTGTAATTAATGCCTATGAGATTGCTACTTCTTCGGATAGGATGATCGGAATTGCTTTATCGGCTGAAGATTATACAACCGATATGAAGACACATCGTTATTCGGATGGACAAGAATTATTATATGCTCGCAATGTTATCTTACATGCTGCGCGTGCAGCAGGTATTGCAGCATTTGATACTGTCTTTACAAACATGGATGATGAAGAAGGATTCTACCGTGAAACAGAGTTGATCCACCAACTTGGTTTTGATGGTAAGTCATTAGTCAACCCTCGTCAGATTGAGATGGTTAATAAAGTATATGAGCCAACTAAGAAAGAGATTTTGAATGCACAAGGCGTAATTGCAGCAATTGAAGAAGCCAAACGCAGGGGATCTGGTGTTATTTCGATGAATGGTCAAATGGTTGACCGACCAGTTGTGTTGCGTGCAGAACGTGTTATGCGCCTCGCAGCTGCCGCAAATCTTGTTGATGAGGAGGGAAACTATATTGAAAAATAGTATAAACCGTGAAATACCAGACGAAATCTTAAAAGAAAAAAATTACCAAGCATATACAACGGATGATTTTGGAACTCCTGTAATCCAGAAAGTAGCACCAAAGCTGCGTGCAACGACTGGGAGTGAAAAAGTCGTTGACTCGCTTGAAGATGTCGTACTGAAAACAGTTAAGAACGGAATGACAATTTCTTTCCATCATCATTTCAGAGAAGGCGACTATGTATTCGATAAAGTAATGCGTATTATCATTGATCATGGTTTTAAGGACTTAACTCTGGCACCATCATCGTTGACTAATGTAATGAATGATATTGTCGTTGAAGCTATTGAAAAGGGTGTTGTTACTAACATTACATCTTCTGGCATGCGTGGTTCCCTTGGAGATGCTGTATCACATGGTGCACTAAAAAATCCTGTTATTTTCAGGTCTCATGGCAATCGTGCACGTGCAATTGAAACGGGTGAAATAAGGATTGATGTTGCATTCCTAGGTGTTCCTAATTCTGATGCGATGGGTAATGCAAATGGAATGGACGGAGAGACTGCATTCGGGTCTTTAGGATATGCCTTAATGGATGCACAATACGCTGAAACGGTTGTTTTGGTAACTGATAATATCAGACCTTATCCAAATACTCCTGCTTCAATCAAACAAACACAGGTTGATTATGTTGTTAAAGTCGATGCAGTTGGTAATCCAGATAAAATCGGTTCTGGAGCAACTCGATTTACTAAGGATCCAAAAGAATTGAAGATTGCCAAAACTGTTAATGATGTAATTACTCATTCTGAATATTTCAAGGATGGTTTTTCATTCCAAACAGGTTCGGGCGGTGCTGCATTAGCTGTGACACGTTTCTTGCGTCAGTCAATGATTGATAATCAGATTAAGGCTTCATTTGCCCTTGGCGGGATTACAAAGCCAACGGTTGACTTACTCGAAGAAGGTCTTGTTGATCGGGTAATGGATGTGCAGGATTTTGATAAGGGTGCTGCGGAATCAATGCATCAAAATAAGAATCAACAAGAAATTGATGCTTCATGGTATGCAGATCCTGCTAACAAAGGTGCTATGGTCGACGCTTTAGATGTGGTAATCTTGTCGGCTCTTGAGATCGATACTAAATTCAATGTTAACGTAATGACCGGTTCAGATGGTGTGATCCGTGGTGCAATTGGGGGACATCAGGACGCCGCGACTGCCAAATTGACAATTATTTCTGCACCACTGGTCCGCGGTCGAATTGCCACTGTAGTTCCAGATGTTACTACGGTTGTTACTCCGGGAGATTCGATTGATGTATTAGTTACTGAAGTCGGAATTGCAATAAATCCAAAACGGAAAGACTTAATTGCAAGTTTAAGTAAGATTCCAGGTGTTCCTGTATACACGATCGAAGAATTACAGAAAATGGCACAAGAAAAGGTTGGGACACCAAAGCCATTAGAATTCACTGATCGTGTGGTCGCTTTGATCGAATATCGTGATGGTTCACTGATCGATGTGATCAAGGAAGTCAAAGATTAGCTATAACTGAGAATTTTGACTTGGGGAAAATACGTTTATCCAGAGTCAATAAAGGACTGATTCTTTAATCAGAGCTATTTGATATACTAGGGTTGCAACAATTATAAGAGTGTTGCAGCTCTTTTTAATACATATATAAGTGTTACATGTGTAAAGTTATTTTTGGAGGGATCAGGATGGATTTTCTAGCCGGTGGGCAGGAAATAGGGTTGAATGCAGTTCTTGAGACAAGGGAATGGAGGCAAAATTATCAGGAAAGCTTAGAAATGCAATTTCCAAATGAGATAGTAATTGGGGTCAAGTTAAATATCCCTGGTCCTATAAAAACAAGCATATATTTGAAGAAGATGTTTCTTGATGGTTGGAAAGAGCTATTAGAACAGCTTCGGGCAGCTAGTCATGAGATTCTTTTTCTAAGACTCTTTCTAGATAAGCAAACGGGACCGGAAGGGATGCTGGTAGTTACCGGTAAAATAAACCAAATTAAGCAGTTAACGATTCTATTTGAAAGCAGCTTCTTATTTGGAAGATTGTTTGATGCCGATGTGATGTCACAAAATGGTGATGAATATCAGCTGTCAAGAACTCAACTGGGTTTTGAGGCGCGCAGGTGCCTTGTATGTGGACGCAATGCAAAATTTTGTGCAAAAGAACAAAGGCACACTCTCAATGAAATATATCGGGCAATTCAAAAACTGATTGATGAAGACAATCAGAAATCTAATAATCTGGGAAGAACTGAAGATTTAGCAGAAATTGCAGTTACAGCCTTATTATATGAAGTCGTTACGAATCCCAAGCCAGGTCTTGTCGATCCTGCTAGTAATGGGGCACATAAAGACATGGATGTCTTTACCTTTATCGAAAGTGCTCAGTCATTACGGTCATATTTTCATCTTGCTCAGGAGATAGGCTTTGAATTTGCTGGTAATTCGTTACCCGAGATGTTTAATCAGTTACGTCGGGTTGGTGTTGAGGCTGAAAGGAAAATGTTTCATGCTACAAATGGAGTAAATACCCACAAAGGTGCAATTTTCTCATTAGGAATATTTGTGTGTGCCACTGCATACTTGCAGAAAAACGGGGTGTATAGCCAATCTACTTTGACAGCAACGATTAAAGCAATGCTGATCAATTTATTGCAAAATGATTTTAAGGAAGTTTCTAAGAAACCTAAAGATAAGCTAAGCGCGGGAGAATTCCAATTCTTGAAATACAAGACCATGGGAATCAGAGGTGAGGCTGCTGCTGGATATCCAGCTGTGTTTGATTTAGCATTGCCATTCTTGAAGAGTACAAAGGGCAATATTAATGAACGGCTGCTTAATACGCTGATGTATATTGCAGGACATGCGAGTGATTCTAATTTGATTAAGAGGGCACAAAGTTTAACAATTCTAGGTGAGATGAAATCATGGTCTGCGAGATTTTTCGAGTTAGGTGGGAGCCAAACTGTCACTGGAATACAATTTTTGAATGAATTAGATGAGGTTTTTAAAAGAAGGAACCTGAGTTTAGGGGGATCGGCAGATCTGTTGATTTTGACGATTTTTGCAGGCAGAATTGAGGGGATTATTTAATGCAGTTTAAAACTAGTGATAATGTCTTGCTGACGTATACCTCCGAAGGAAGTGGACGATCCGTCTTATTGTTATCAGGGTATTCAGGAATCAAAGAGGAATGGAAGTATCAAAAAAAGGTATTATTAGCGAATAATTATCATGTGCTGACAATAGATTGGCGCAATCATGGGGAATCAATGAGAACTAGCAAAAATTTGCGTATTTACCGTTTAGCTGCGGATATTTCAGAATTGATAGAATACTTGGGATTGGAAAAAGTAATTCTTGTTGGTCACTCAATGGGGGCCAGCACCATTTGGGCATATGTTTCATTATTTGGTGAGGACAAAATTGAGCAGATTATAACTGTTGATCAATCGCCAAAACTAATTAACGATGATTATTGGAAATATGGAAGTAAGGATATTTACTGGAATAATTTTTGGGTAAATATATCCCTGCTAGGTAAAAAACATCTGAATGCGATTGCTTTGAATCCTGAATTTGTAGAAGAATTGAAAGAACAACGTGAGCAATATCCATTCGATTATGAGCTTAATCAACCGTTGTTGGTTAATCATATGGAACAAGATTGGCGTGATATTATTTCTACAATCAAAAAGCCCCAGTTATTTATTGCAGGGGAATGTTCGCCATTATGGTCAAGCAATTACGCAACCTTTTGTGCAGATATCGCTAAAGATGCTGATGTATCAGTTGTAAAACATGCGGGCCATCTAGTACACATGGAGGTACCAGAGAAATTTAATCAGATATTATTGACTTTTATAATGAAAAAGGATGATGAAGAGTAGTAGTAATTATCTGTATTTCATGGGGGCGACATAAGTTGGTAAAACTTAACTTTTGATCTAACATCCCTGTGAGTTTTAGAAAGTGGGAATTCAGATGAATGAAATTAATGGCAATAGAATTAAACTAGCTGTTATCCCAATTGAGTTAGCACAAGAAGAATATCAAATATTTAAAAACCCAAATTTATTTGTGTATACCAAGCATGACAATTTCAAAAGTATTGAAGAGGCGCAAGCTTTTATTGAAAGGCATAATCAAGCAGGCAATTTTTGGGGTATCTTCTTGAAAAGTAATAAGCTAATTGGTAATTGTCAATTCGCGATCAAGGGGACAACTGGTGAGTTGTCATACACAATTGCAGAAGAGTACTGGGGGCATGGCTTTGCTAGCGAAACCGTCAAGACATTAATAGAATTTGGTTTTAAGAGTTTTTCATTAAACAAAGTAATTGGGGGATGTGTACCGGATAATGTTGCTTCAAAGAAAGTGATGCTTAAAAATGGGATGTCCTTTTTTACTTTAGAAAAAAGGGCTTTTGAAAAAAATGGAAGGGTTTATGACCTAGCATATTTTGAAAGAAGGTTTCAAAATTATGAAGGCTAATTCATATTAGCTGGTAGGGTCAGTTATGCACTTGATCAAAGACAGAACAGTGAATACTATTTTTAATAGATTCCTATTTCTATAAGGGATCAAGTGTAAGATCAAGCAAGTTGAAAAAGTTAGTTACTAAATTGAGCGCATTTTTTTACATAAATTTGGCAGAATTTAATTACTGTTCAAATAAAAAAGAAACCAACTCGTTTTTGAGTTGATTTCTTTTTTAAACTTTCCAGCAACTGTCACTGACAAGAAACAAAAAATCTAGATATAGAATTGGTAAAAATTATAATTCTGTACAGATATATCATTGTATGGATACTGACTTTTTGTAGTGATTATTATTTATAGATATTGATTAAGCCCTGAGTTCCCTGATTTCCAAGGCCTTTGACATCAACCATTACTTCATAAAGTCGTTTAGCCTCAGCAGTGGCTTTAAGATCAAGCCCCATTTTATCGGCTTCTTCTAGAGCAATGCGCAAATCTTTAAGAAAATGTCTAGCAAAGAATCCAGGTGTGAAGTCATTTTTTAGAATGCGTGGGACATAATTAGTCATGCTCCAGTTATTTGCACCTCCGGCAGAAAGCGTCTCAAGGACTTTTTGTTCATCAAGTCCAGCATGCTGCGCATAAAGAAGCATTTCTGTCAAACCTGTCATTGTACCAGCAATCATTATCTGATTTGCCATTTTAGCGTGTTGGCCAGATCCCGCAGCTCCAAAGAAATTAGTTGCCTTACCGATAACTTTGAAGAGGGGGAGGAGTTCGTTATATGTTTCTTCTTCTCCACCAACCATTATGGTTAATGTTGCGTTTTGAGCGCCAACATCACCACCAGAAACGGGCGCATCAACAGCATGGAAATCATGTTTTTTTGCATAGTCTGCAATTTTGACTGCTAAACTTGGACGACTTGTCGTCATATCAACTGTAATACTTCCTGCTTTTAAGCCTTTGAAGATACCCTTGCCACCGAAATAAACTTCTTCGACATCGGTTGGGAAGCCTACCATTGTAAAGACAACATCACTTGTTTTGGCAACCTCAGTCGGAGTATCGGCCCAAGTTGCACCAGCAGCGACTAATTTGTCGGTTTTACTTTTTGTACGATTATAGACAGTTAGTTTGTGACCAGCCTTTATTAAATGGCCTGCAATTGCAGCACCCATTACGCCAGTTCCAATAAACCCAATTTTCAATTTTGTCATCCTTTCCATATGATACGAATTTCTACAACAATTTGATAATACCAACACCAATTACCATAACAACGATCCCAATGATTTGTGTGAATTGGACAGGGTGCTTTGGTGAGAGAAACAAGCCAAAATGATCGACCAAAAGGCTCCCGATAATCATTCCAATCAACACAATCACAGTTACGATTCCTGTTCCGAGATGTGGCACTAAAAAAGAATTACCTGTTACGAAGATAGCGCCAAGCAAACCGCCCGTCCAGTTCCACCAAATAATTTGCGGACTCTTTAGATTTTTGAGATTTTTACGATCCTTAATCAACACAATTAGCCATAAGAAGATCGTACCAACCAGAAAAGAAAAGAAGGCTGCATTGATGGATGAATTAAGTATAACACCTAGATGACCATTAATCGCAGTCTGGATAGCACTGAAAGAACCGGTGATAATTCCAAAAAGGCGCCAACAAAACAATAAGAGAGATGATTCTTTTGCTTTTGCAGCAAGTTTATCACGATGGAGAATACTGGGCAACGCAACTGCTACGATTACTCCTACAAAAACTAAAATTGCTCCGCAAAGGCGAAGAAATGTCAATGGATGATGGGATGAATAGAATAATCCAAAATTATCAATTAACATGCTTGCGAGTATTTGTCCTAATATCGGCATGATGACTGTTTGAACTCCGCCAATATGTGGGAAAAGAAAAATATTACCAGTTAAGAATATGATTCCAAGAATTCCCCCTAACCAAATCCACAATGGTTGGTTTGAGATGAGGGTAGTACTTGGAAACAGTACACCATGAGTGATGATCACGAGAATTGCTAAGAAAATGGTACCAACACTAAAGGAGATTGTTGAAGCGATGAAAGGGGAAACTACGGAGACACGCAAGCGCGAGTTGATCGCAGTCTGCATAGGTAAGAAAATGCCAATACAGATGCCAATAGCAAATAAATACATTTTTATAACCTCACTTTATTAAAAGACAAGATTGATAATCTATGCCTACATATTAGCAGATAAAAATTGGTAGTAAAACTAAAGGATTTTTTGACAAAAAAATACGGAACTATAAAATGGATAAAGTTCCGTAATTATGGTTGCACATTGTTACTTATCTGTTAATTTTCCGAGTTTAATAAATCCTCGTTGAATCCAAAATGAGGATATTAAGGCAAGAAGATCAATTACAATGAAAACAATTAATGTAACGGAATAACTATGAAGGACTTGGTGTGTGAAGGATAAGAGTAGTGGTCCAACTATTCCGGCAGCTGCCCAAGCAGTTAAAATATATCCATGAATAGCTCCAAGTTCCTTTGTACCGAATACATCTCCTAGATATGCAGGAATTACAGAAAAACCAGCTCCGTAACATGACAATACTAAACACAGTGCAATTACAAATATTAGCGGGTTACTGAAGGCAAGAATAACTGAAAGCATTACAACGTTCACGATGAAAATAGCACTGAAAGTGATAGGTCTGCCAATGAAATCAGAGAGAGTGGCCCAAACGAGTCGACCAAAACCATTGAACAGGCCGACTATTCCTACCATGACAGCAGCAGTGGCAGCTGACATACCAGTCATTTCCTGTGCCATTGGAGACGCTGCGGATACAAGCCCAATGCCGCATGTGATGTTGATAAAGAACATAAGCCAAAGGAGAGAAAATGATTTTGTTTTAACTGCTTGATTAGCAGTAAGTTCTGGCCCAACTGTAATTCGGACCCCTTTTTTCTCAAGGGTTACTTCCTCATTCGAAGAATCAGGTCTGCGAATGAATTGTGCAGAAATAATCATTACAATAAAATAGAATGTGCCAAGAATATAGAACGTTCTTTCAAGTCCAACTGTGGACATTAGATTCTGAGCAACTGGTCCTGTAAGCATTGCGGCAAAGCCGAATCCCATGATTGCAAGTCCTGTTGCTAGGCCACGTTTATCGGGGAACCATTTAATAATGGTTGATACTGGTGTAACGTACCCAGAACCAAGACCCAGTCCGCCAATAACACCGTATGCAATGTATAAAAGAACAAGTGAATGAATGTGAATCGAGTAACCCGTTAAAATTATTCCAAGACTGTATAAGATACTAGAAATTGTACCAGTTAATCTTGGACCAGCTGCTTCAACAATCCTACCCATAAAAGCAGCAGACATTCCTAGAAAAAAGATTGCAATGCTGAAAGCTCCTGCAACAGAAGATTCAGTCCAACCGGTCTGCTTAGCAATTGGGCCCGTAAAAACGCTCCAAGCATAAACTGAACCTATCATTAGGTGTAACATAATACCTGCCAAAGCAACAATATATCTATTTGTCTTCAAAATAAATTCTCCTCCGTTAAACGCGAACTATATTGTGTTTTATTAACTTAATAATATGCTTATTGAGATTATATCATACAATAATATGTTTTGTAAGATGATTATTTATAATTTTACGAACTATATGTCAGTGGCAAAAAAGAATCTAGTGATAAAAGATGATTTTTTCTGCACAACAATGAAATAAAAGTCAGTATCTCACAAATTAAAGTTGTTGTTTTTAGAAAAATTAGACAAATAAAAAAGGAGTGTAACATTAGTCAATAAAGACTGAGTATTAATTCGAGATTGGATGGGTAATTTTAACTTACGTAATAAATAGAAGGAGCTGGGTCAAAATATAGCTTTTGATCCAGCTCCTTCTATATTATTCTAAAAGAAACTCGTGATAAAATGATTAGTCAATTTTAATTTGATTTTCAGATGAGGAAGCATTTTTTGACTTTGGAAGTGTAATTTCCAATACTCCATCAGTGTATTTTGCAGAAATTTGATCTTTAATAATGTTAGGAAGACGATACTGTCTTGAGTAGCTGCCATAACTGCGTTCACTGGTGATGATGTTTCCATCCTTATCGCTTTCATCTTCAAAGGAGTCCCTCTTTGCGCTAATTGAAAGAATTCCATTGTCATAAGATAGAGAAATGTCGTCCTTGTTTATCCCTGGGACATCAACCTTAACATCGTATGCATCATCTGTTTCTTTGATATCGGTCTTAAGAGCCTGATTAAAAGATTTTGCTCCTTCAAAAAATGAATGTCCCAAATTGCTGAAGAAATCGTCTTGTCCCATCCAGTTATTGATTCTGTTAGTTAATTCGTTACTCATTTCTAAAACTTCCTTTCTTTATTTTTCAACTATATTTTAAGTCCTTTTATAAAAAAAAACAACAAAAGCGAACTGAAGTTCTCTTTATGATATTGACTTTTTTTTGATTAACTGGTAAGCTTAAGATTCTATTATACGGTGAGGCGTCCACTGCGGAAGGTGGGCGCCATTTTTTATTTGTTGCGAAAACGATTAAATAAACTTTTTTTAAATTATTGCTTTTAATGATATTTTAATTTAAAATTGATTTCATGCTAACATGTTGAATTTTTTGTGGAAAAAAGGGGATGCTTTTATGAAGATACAAAAAAGGTTTAGTTTAGGGGTGGCAATTACCGCTTGCTCGTTAATTTTGGTAGCTTGTGGTAATAGCAGTTCATCTAGTTCAAAACAAGTTATCAATTGGAGTGAGCCGTCGGAGCTGCCTTCAATGGATATTTCAAAGGCAACAGATACAATTAGTTTTGATATGTTGAACAACACAAACGAAGGTTTATATCGTCTAGGTAAAAATAGTAAGATCGAGCCAGGAATTGCAAAGTCTACAAAAATTTCTAATGATGGGATGACCTATACATTTACTCTGCGTAAGGATGCGAAGTGGAGTAATGGTGATAAATTGACAGCCAAAGATTTTGTTTATTCATGGCAAAGAACTGTTAATCCAAAGACAGCTTCAGAATATGCGTACCTGTTTAGCGGCATTAAAAATGCTGATGATATTGCTGCAGGCAAGAAAGCAGTTAATACACTTGGAATAAAAGCTGAAGGTAATTATAAGTTGGTAGTTACACTTGAAAAGAAGGTACCTTACTTCAAACTTTTAATGGGTTTCCCTTCATTCTTCCCACAAAACAAGAGTGCGGTTGAGAAATACGGCAGCAAATACGGAACAGCTTCCAAGTATATGGTTTACAGTGGTCCCTTTAAGATGACTGGCTGGACAGGTTCTAACCTTAGCTGGACACTTAAGAAGAACAGCAACTATTGGGATAAGAAGGATGTAAAATTATCAGCAATCAATTTTAAGGTTACTAAGAGTACAACAACTGGTTATAATTTGTATCAGAGCGGGAAACTTGATGAGACACTTTTAGGCTCTGAACAGGCAAAGCAATTGTCAAATTCAAAAGAATTTACCGTTCGTAGTGGGGCAAGAATCAATTACCTTGAATTTAATCAAACACAAAAGGTTTTCCAAAATAAAAAGATTCGTCAGGCTATTTCCTTGGCAATCAACCGTAAACAATTAGTCAAGAAAGTTCTTGGTGATGGATCTGTTGTTGCTCCTGGTATTGTATCTAAGGGACTTGCAACATATAACGGCAAAGATTTTACAGAGGATGCTAAGACTTATGACGGAGTTAAGAGTGACAAGGCAGAGGCAAAGAAACTTTGGGCAGAAGGTCTTAAAGAATTAGGAACAAACAGTGTGCAATTTACTCTGTTAGCTGATGATACAGATGCTGCAAAGGATGTTTCAGCTTATATTCAGAGCCAACTTGAAGAAACTTTATCAGGAATTAAAGTTTCTGTGAATAATGTACCTTTCAAGACACGTTTAAGTAAATCCCAGAATGGCCAATTTGATGTAGTTCTTTCAGGTTGGGGAGCTGATTTCTCAGATCCAATTAGTTTTGTAGATTTATTTACGTCTGATAATTCATATAACAATGGTAAGTGGAGTAATTCCGAATATGATTCATTAATTTCTGCTTCCAAGAATAGGGATGCGGGTTCAACAGCAAAACGTTGGAGTGATATGGTACAAGCTTCAGAAATTCTTATGAAGGAGCAAGGTGTTTCACCATTGTATCAACAGGCACAGGCAACTTTGGTTAGATCTAAGGTTAAGGGTGTTATTTACAATTCAGCTGGTGTTAACTTTAACTTCAAGGATGCATATGTGAAGTAGTGAAGTAACCAAAGCAGAAATTATTTTTTCAGTGTGACGCTAGCAAGGAATAGAAGAACCTAATATGTTTCAAAAATGAAGGAGATTACCGAAAATGTTTTTAAATTTTCAGTAATCTCCTTTTTTATGCAGCGTACTTTACCACAACTTCAAGCTAATTATATGAAGCTGTTTGTGAGTAAAACTAGCTACTGAATATTGTGTAAGAAAGATTGTGTTTTACATTTGAGTGTCAAAATTTGAAACTAATTCAAATGAGTGATACACTCTTGATACACAATGCGAAAGGGGTTACAAGTATGACACGGCGCGAAAAAATTATTGATTATTTAGCGAGTCATGGCACTGGGATGATTGAGGCTGTTACAACCAGTGAGGTGGCGGAAGGACTAGGTATCCTTAGATCGAATGTCAGTAAGGAGTTAAATCAACTTGTACGCGAAGGTCTTGTGAATAAACAAAGTGGCAGACCAGTAAGATATTGGTTGAACACAACTGGGATAAAACTTGATCCGATTGAAGAAAAAAAGATTGAAAGTACAAAAATAGGTTTTGCTGCAGATAAAAGCATTGAACCTAAGAAAGTTTTCACTCCTTTTTCAAGGAGAAAAGGAAACACTTTTGAAAGCATGGTTGGACACCAAGACAGTTTAAAGAATCAAGTTGAACAGGCTAAAGCGGCTTTGCTCTATCCGCCACATGGATTAAATACATTGATTATTGGCCCAACTGGTTCAGGTAAAACTTATTTTGCTAATACTATGTATCATTTTGCGGTCGATTCCGATATTTTAACGAAAAAACAGTTTATTACATTCAATTGTGCAGATTATGCTCATAACCCACAATTGTTAATGTCTCATCTGTTTGGATATGTTAAAGGTGCTTTTACAGGAGCTAATGAGGATAAGGACGGTTTGATTCAGCAAGCTGATGGTGGAATGCTGTTTCTGGATGAAGTTCACCGTTTGCCTCCTGAGGGGCAAGAAATGATTTTTTATTTCATGGATCATGGTATATATAGTAGACTTGGCGAAACCGCGAAGGTACATCATGCTGATATCAGATTAGTTTGTGCTACAACTGAGAATCCAGAGAGTTCGCTGCTTCAAACATTTGTAAGAAGAATCCCCATTATTATTCAATTACCTGCTTTTCAGCAAAAAACTGCACACGAAAAGATTCAGTTGCTGGAACAGCTGCTGACTCTCGAAGCAAATCGAATTCAGAAGAATATATGTCTAAATGAAGATGTAGTACAGGCGTTAATTGGGAGTGTCACATATGGAAATGTTGGGCAACTTAAATCAAATGTTCAACTTGTGTGTGCACAGGGCTTTTTGAACAGCATGCAAGATAAAAATGAAATTAGTTTACAATTCGAACAATTACCGCCAAATATCAAGGATGGGTTGTCCCACTTGGCAAATAATAGGCATGAACTAGGTGAGATAACGAAATTATTAGATACAAAGATGATCATTAAACCTGATGCCCAAAAGAAATATACCGAAGTTGATAGTTATGAATTGCCATATAATCTATATGAAATTATTGGTGATAAAGCGGCTCTTTTAAAGGATGAAGGATTAGACAAATCATCAATAAACAATTTTATTATGACGGATATCAATTTACATTTGAAATCATTTTATAGTAGAGGAAAACTTGACAAGGCGGAGAATAAATTAAATGAAATTGTCGATCAGGATATAATTGATTTAACAAAGAGAATTCAAAAATTTTTGGTTGAAGAAGAGGCTTATCCTGCACGCGCTAATTTCATATATGCAATGAGCCTACATATCAGTTCTTTTGTGAAGAGAATCCAGTCTGGCAAGCCGCTTAGACAAATATCAAAGGATTTGACGTCCATGGTACATGATTATCCGGATGAATTAGAAGTCGCACAGAAGGTCAAAGGCATAATAGAAGACTCTTACCAATTTCCTATTCCTGAGTCAGAAGTGTATTATATGGCAATTTTGCTTGCATCACTAAAAGCAGAACCAAAGGCGGGAAAGGTTGGTATTGTAGTTGCGGCACATGGTAAAAGTACTGCTTCATCAATGGCTCAGGTAGTTACGCAATTATTATCAGTTGATAATATAACTTCCTTTGATATGCCGCTAGAAATGAGTCCAAAAGTTGCACTGGACGGAATTGCTGTCCAAGTGAAGAAAATAAATCAAGGCAATGGGGTACTGCTTTTAGTAGATATGGGATCTTTAAGTACCTTTAGCAGCAAGTTGACGGAGAAAACGCGGATAGAGGTTCGAACGATTGACATGGTTACAACTGCGATGATCCTAGAAGCTGCTCGTAAGACGGCGTTAATCGACAGTGATCTATTGACGGTGTACCGTGAATTGCGTGAATTTGCAGGATACTCACGTACCACAGAAAAGGTTACAGAAAAAAAGGAGAAAGGTACACTACCAAACGATGATGGACGACAGAAAGTTATTATTGCAGTTTGTTCTACGGGTGAAGGAACAGCAAAAAAAATTAAGGAGTTATTGGACAAAATCCTCATTGATAATTTAATTAATGACCTAAAAGTCATCCCGATTTCGGTAGTACAGATGAAACAAGAAGTACAAAAGATAAAGAAGAATCAGCGAATAGTGGCTGCAACTGGAATAGTTGATCCCAATGTGTCGGTTCCCTTTATTCCGCTAGAAAAGTTATTACAAGATGGTGGAGAGAGTTTAATCAGCTTGATTGAGGGTATGGAATTAGAAATAGATCAAAGCGAGGATTTTGAGTATTCTGATGTTCTTACAGAAGAGATTGCCCAGAAATATTTAGAGCAGTATTTTACATTTATAAATCCTAAGAAAATTACGGGAATACTGTGGAAATACTGTGACTTTCTCGATAGAAGGGTTCAAAAAAAACTTACAAATGCCTTTAAAATCAGTTTGATTATGCATTTGGCCGGAGCAATTGAGAGGGTTTTAACGAATTCTGAAATGGCAGTTCCTGCTGATGAACTTGAGTTGATGAAGAAGGACTCATTGTATAGTACAGTACAACAGGCCAATGAGATACTTCAAGAAGCCTTGAACATCAAATTAGGTGGGAATGAAATTTATTATATAATGCAACTTTTTAATACAGAATTCCAGAAAAATTGATACACAAATAATGACACACTAAATTTTAGTGTGTCATTATTTGTTTTTTTATAAAGAAAGCCCTTAATGGAAGGAAAATTCGATAATACACAAAACTTGGCATGAAAGTTGCTAATACATAGGGTGTAGGTATCGCTTACAAGATGACTACAAACTATATTAAGTGACAATTTCATTTGCTATGAGGTGATAAGCAGTGCCTATGGATGTTCGTCTTTTACGAATTGATAGCCGATTGCTTCACGGTCAAGTAACTACTAATTGGGCAAAGGTAACAAAGGTTAATCGTATTTTAGTGGTTTCTGACAAAGTTGCAAGAGACAGAATTAGAAGAACTTTATTGATACAAGCCAGTCCGCCGGGAATAAACGTCAACGTCATTACAGTTGCTAAGATGATCGGCATTTACCACGATATTCGTTTTAGTTTGCTAAAGGTGATGATTCTAGTAGAAGAACCTTTAGATGCTAAGAGATTGA
The DNA here is from genome assembly GCF_001437155.1 of Liquorilactobacillus mali. Classification (GTDB taxonomy): domain Bacteria; phylum Bacillota; class Bacilli; order Lactobacillales; family Lactobacillaceae; genus Liquorilactobacillus; species Liquorilactobacillus mali_A. The sequence goes on along the minus strand of NZ_JQAR01000003.1, from coordinate 3,895 downwards.
TTGCAGGTGGTGTTGCAGTTGATACTGTCAATATTGGTGCAATTAGTTTTGATAAAACAAAGGTAATGGTTAGTGATGCGATTGCAGTGAATGATGTGGATGTGGCAGCTTTTTCTTGGATTCACAAGAAGGGAATTAAGCTGGATGTTCGTAAAGTATCGGGCGATAGTTCAAAGGATTTGTGGCATGCACTCTCAGAAAAAAAATTGGTTTGATGGATTTATTACTTAATATAGTGGAGTTATATAGTAGGTTTTATCAACTTTTGCATAAGATGCAAAAGAAAAAATATTAGGAGGTATTAAACATGGTAGGAATTATTCTTGCGAGCCACGGCGGGTTTGCAGAAGGCATTTTCCAGTCTGGTTCGATGATTTTTGGCGAACAAGAAAATGTTAAGGCTGTAACCTTAATGCCTAATGAAGGCCCAGATGATGTAAGAACCAAAATGGAAGAAGCTATTTCTTCTTTTGATAATCAAGATGAAGTTCTCTTCTTGATTGACCTATGGGGTGGAACACCATTTAATCAAGCCAACAATTTGTTAGAGCAACATAAAGACAAATGGGCGATTGTTGCTGGGATGAATCTTCCAATGGTAATTGAAGCTTATGCATCAAGATTATCAATGGAATCTGCCCAGGAAATTGCGACACACATTATAGAGACAGCAAAAGACGGTGTGAAGGTTAAGCCAGAGAAATTGCAACCTAAAGAAGTGAAGACTGCAACAGCTGCAGGAACTAACACTAGTGGTCGCCCAGGCAAATTTGAATATGTTCTTGCACGAATTGATTCACGTTTATTGCATGGACAGGTTGCAACGGCTTGGAGCAAGACGGTTAACCCAACCCGAATTATTGTTGTTTCTGACAATGTAGCTAGAGATGATTTACGCACAAAGATGATCACACAAGCAGCTCCAGCAGGTGTCAAAGCACATGTGGTGCCAATTGAGCAGATGATTAAATTAGCAAAAGATGATAAGCATTTTGGAGGACAAAGAGCTTTGCTGCTTTTTGAAAATCCACAAGATGCATTAAAGGCAATTAAAGGTGGAGTGCCTATTAAAACACTAAATATTGGCTCAATGGCACATTCTGCTGGGAAAGTACAGCCTAATAAGGTTCTGGCGTTTGATCAGAGCGATATTGATGCATATAAGGAATTGGAAGATGCAGGAATTTCCTTTGATGTACGTAAAGTTCCAAGTGATGGCAGAGAAAATATGGATAACATTCTTAAAAAGGCACAAGAAATGTTGAAGGAAAAGCATTAGTCAAAAGAAATGGAGGATAAATTATGAACCTGAGTATGATTCAAATCATTTTGGTTGTCTTAGTGGCGTTTTTAGCCGGCATGGAAGGCATTTTGGATGAATTTCATTTTCATCAACCAGTTATTGCTTGTACATTGGTAGGTTTAGTAACAGGGCAATTATTACCATGTGTTATTTTAGGCGGAAGTTTACAAATGATCGCATTGGGTTGGTCAAATATTGGTGCTGCAGTTGCACCTGATGCAGCTCTCGCATCGATTGCATCAGCAATTATTTTAGTTTTAGGTGGTCAAGGACGTGCAGGGGTTTCATCAGCTATTGCTATAGCGATCCCTCTGGCAGTTGCAGGTCTTCTTCTCACTATTATTACTCGTACGTTAGCAACAGGTATTGTTCACCTTATGGATGGTGCTGCTAAAGAAGGTAGTTTTAGGAAAATCGAATTTTGGCAAATTGTCGCTATCTGTTTGCAGGGATTACGTATTGCAATTCCAGCAGCTCTAATTTTAGCTTTAGGTGCGGGCCCAGTTAAGTCATTATTAAGCTCAATGCCAAGTTGGTTGACAGATGGTTTATCTATTGGTGGTGGAATGGTTGTTGCCGTTGGTTATGCAATGGTTATAAACATGATGGCTAGTCGCGAAGTTTGGCCATTCTTCATCCTTGGATTTGTTTTTGCAGCTATTAGTGAAATTACACTTATCGGACTTGGTGCTATTGGTATTTCAATAGCGTTGATTTACTTGACTCTTTCGAAAAAAGGCGGCAATAGTAACGGCGATGGTGGAAGTTCAAATACAGGTGATCCAGTCGGCGACCTGATAGATAAATATTAGAGAAGGAGGGAAAAATAATGGTTAATCAAATTAAATTAAGTAAAAAGGATCGTATTAGTGTTTGGTGGCGCTCAACATTCCTTCAAGGTTCGTGGAATTATGAAAGAATGCAAAATGGTGGTTGGGCTTTCACTTTAATACCAGCACTAAAAAGATTATACAAGACTAAAGAAGAACGTTCAGAAGCGCTAACTCGTCATTTGGAATTTTTTAATACTCATCCATATGTAGCTTCACCAATTATTGGGGTAACATTAGCGCTTGAAGAAGAAAAAGCTAACGGTGCACCAATTGACGATGTTACAATTCAAGGTGTAAAAGTTGGTATGATGGGACCATTAGCTGGTGTAGGTGATCCAGTGTTCTGGTATACAGTTAAACCAATTGTCGGTGCATTGGCCGCATCACTCGCTATAAGTGGAAGTATTATTGGACCAATTCTTTATTTTGTCGTTTGGAATGCAATTAGAATGGGCTTTATGTGGTATACACAAGAACTAGGATATAGGGCTGGTTCAAAAATTACAGAAGATTTATCTGGTGGAATTTTACAAGATATTACCAAAGGTGCTTCAATCTTAGGTATGTTCATATTAGCGGCACTTATAGAGAGATGGGTTAACGTTGACTTTAGTCCAGTTAAGGTTTCAAGTATCAAACAAAGTGCAGGTGCATATATTGACTGGAGTAAATTACCTTCAGGAGCAGCAGGAATTAAGGAGGCTTTAATTCAGCAGAGTTCGGGTCTTTCTCTAACAGAATACAAGGTCACTACTTTACAAGATAACTTAAATCAATTGATTCCAGGGCTAGCAGCCTTGCTTATTACATTCTTATGTATGTGGCTATTAAAGAAGAACGTTTCTCCAATTGTTATCATACTTGGCCTCTTTGTATTTGGGGTAGTAATGCATGTTTTAGGTGTAATGTAGAACTAAAAATGAATAAAAAATGTATAAGATAAGTCAGTAAAATTTGAGACCTAACTTGAATTAGGCAAGAAATTCTGACTTATGGAATACATTTACATGTAATTAAGGAGGGACTAGGTCAAAATGAAATTTTTGATCTGGTCCTTTTCTTACTATAATAAGTGAGTCTTTGATTGGATTGAAAAATATAGAAATAGAATGCTTTACGTGTTCAATGGCAAAGCTATATAATTGCTTAAAGTACGTAATTTAAGAAGGAGAAGAAAAAATGGTTAAATCGATTAATACGACAGTGGATCTGGTTATTAAGGGAAATTCTCATATGGGAATGACAGACTACGGCAAAATAATGATAGGTGATAAGGGATTTGAATTTTATGATAGTCGCAATGTAAAAAACTTCATTCAAATTCCATGGGAAGAAGTAGATGTTGTTGTGGTATCGGTTTTATTTAAAGGAATGTGGATTCCACGCTATGCTCTAAAGACCAAGAGAAATGGATTATTTACTTTTTCCTCCAAAGATCCCAAGAAAGTTTTACGTGCGATCAGAAAATATGTTGATGCCAACAAAATAGTAAAATCGCTAACTTTTTTCCAAGTTTTAAAGAGAGCAATGACGAGAAAAAAGAAAAAGTAATTAAATTGTGTTTTTTAGTAATAAAAAGATTGACGAGTGATGAAATTAAGAGTATATTTAATTTCGTTGCTTGTTTCAGAAAAAGTGAAAGCAACCAATAATAAATAAAAAAGTGTTTGACAGTTGTTGTTAAACATGGTATTATATAAAGGTTGCGTTAAGCAATTAAGTAGACCTTTGAAAACTGAACAAAGTTTCGACAAATCAA
>NZ_JQAR01000029.1 GCF_001437155.1 Liquorilactobacillus mali | reverse complement strand
GAAAGAATCAGAACAAGTGTCTAGAAAAACATGTGCCAAATATTGACTTAGGAGCACATATAAGAACTCTCCATTTCTTCTTGTTAATTGAGGGTATAAGTTACCTTGTATAAACATAATATGAAAGTTATTGTTTCATATAATACTTGAAGTTAAGTAAAATCGTAATAAAAATGGATATCTTGTTTTCCCTTTTGGGAAGTGTGTTTATACACTCTAGTATCCAATCCACCAATCTCAAAACCATATTTCAAATAAAATTTACATGCAGCAAGATTATTATTTTGTCCTACTGTCCAAATTCCTTTGTATTTTTTTCCTTTTGCAATTACTTCTGCAAATTTCAATAGTGAATGTGCCACGCCTTTACGTCTGTCTTTTTCATTGACTTTTAGATCTTCTAGATATAAATATCCATTCCAATTATTGTTGAAAATTGCCAAACCAATAGTTTCATTTTCATTAAATGCACCTATTGCAAATCCATTTTTATTTATATCTTCTAAGTTATACTTTTCATCTGGAAAAACTTGTTTTCGTACTTTTTTAGTATCGTATTTTCTTATTTCGTAATCCCATTTTTCGTCTGTCCTTCTTACGACCATTTCTCCCAAAATATCAAAAGCATTATTTTTTAGAAGCAGGCTCTTTTCATTATCTTTATTTATTATTTTCAAATTCATCTAGTTTACTCCCTGTTTATTCAATTAGATACAATATTAGATTTTGTTTATGTGTAAAAAGTGAAATCGATGCAGTTGTTAGCCTACCGAGATAGTTTTTGTGTTTGTAACTAAAATATTTTTATCGATTATGATTAGTACACATTATTTAGCAGATTCTTTTAATAGTCACCTTAACGGTTAGAAAAATGATTGAGCTGTGATAGAAAATAATTAAGACGGTTACCAATATTAAAATAATTATAATTTCTAAAAACTCATGTTTCACGATATAAATATCGCTAGGACCATCCTTTTTTGAAATATTTTGGTAGTTCTTATTAGTCAATGCACAGCTACTTTAGTCAATTAAACGCGTAGAAACTAGGCATTTAGTTTTTACAGTATCACAATATGTTCTTTTAGACATCAATATTTTTTGAAAGCTTGCTATTGCCAAATTTTTTACTTAACATGAAGCATGTATGTAGCTAGTTGCAGGTACATACTAGTATATAAATTAAAGGGGAACAACAATGAATGTTACTTTAAAGGAAGTTTCACAAGAACAAGAACAGACGTTACAAAATCTATTCCAACTATACGAATATGAGTTTAGTGCATATGTTCCATCTCTTCAAGTTAACTCGGATGGATTATTTAAATCTGCCAATCTCATGGATTATTGGAAGGGTAGTTATTACCATGCATTTTTTATTTTAGCAGATGATAAAATAGCTGGTTTTGCACTAGTAAGAGAGGCTAATAATGATCAACCTAATTTTATCGAACAATTTTTTGTGTTACATTATTTTTCGGGTAAGGGTATTGGCAAAAGGGCTGCGAATACTATTTTTGATTCATTTCCGGGAAAATGGCAAGTGCTACAAATTAAAAACAATTACCCAGCCCAAGCATTTTGGCGTAATGTGATCACAGAATATACTAATAATAACTTTGAAGAACGGTATGACAAGGAAGATGATCGTAGTTCAGTCCAAGAATTTTTAAGTATGAAGACAGAATAGATAATTTTTGCTGTATCCTGCCTTGGATGACATTGCCGTAAAAATAGTTCTTTTAATAAAGTGCTACAATTAATGCAGAGACAGATGAAGGGATGATAAGTGTGGCGTGGTTTGACAAAATTTACAAACTTTCTTTTTATTTTTTTATAACTGTCTATATTTTGGAACTTCTTTTGGCTAGTGGCCTATATTTTTATTTACCAGATGTTGTCCCAGTGCATATTGGGTTAAATTCTGTAGATCTTTGGGGGAAGGGTAAGTATATAATTTTTCTATTACCGTGTTTTTTAATTCTACTTAGTTTTATTAGTAAACCCGAGTATGCTGAGAGAAGATATCTTCCAGGAACGTATACAACAACTTTAATCAAATTATTTTTACTCGTTGTACAGATAATATGTTTGCTGGGATCAATAAACTACTTCTATATTTTATTAAAAATAGTTCTTGAAGGGGCCAATTTTTTTCACTAAAAAACTGCCACTCAATCGAGTAACAGTTTACAAGCAAGACTATTTTAATTGGAAGAAAATCTATCTTTTACTCAATTCTATTTCGTCTCTTCAATATCTTAAGTAGGTCGGTAGATTCGAGACTTTCGAAGTACTCTCCGTTTTTACGGCAATTGTTAAGCCTAATTTTTTCAGTTCGATAATCTTTAATTTTCATGTAGGAAGTATATAATTTGATACCATCAACGATTTTGAAAATGCACCAGCACTCAAACCTGCCATGGATTTTTATATCTTCATCTAGCAATTCTATTAAATAATTACGATCATGAGCCAAAGCGTTCCCACTTTTGCCAATTAAATGCACAGAAATCAGACCTTTCACTCTTATAATATCACAATGTAGCAAAAATGAATCATTTTTTAGAATGGTTCTAATTTATAAGTTTTGAGAATGTCTAATAATTAGCGCTTGCTTTACTAGTAACTTGCTGTGTATTTTGTGTCAGCTGTGCTGGTTCTTTAATACAGGACTTATTTGATATTGGTACGCCTATTTTTGATTCTCCATCCAGAAGCGTTGATATAGTAGCGTTTCTTTTTCATTGGTTCAATATATTTTTTGAAAGCCTTTGATATATAGTCTATGCAGATACAGTTTAATTTGGTAAATTAGAAATAGTTTTAAAAAAATTCACAATTTATAGAGGAGAATAGTTAATGGCAAAGACAGTATATTTTGGAGCAGGTTGGTTTACTCCTGCACAAAAGAAATCTTATGATATTGCACTGGAGTCCTTAAAAGTTAATCCAAGTGTAGACATGGAGCACTCATATGTTCCGCTGGAGCATCAATATAAAAATATTCGTGTTGATGAACATCCTGAATACCTTCATGATAAGGAATGGGCTATCGCAACATTTAATGGAGATATTGTAGGAATAAAAAGTTCCGATGTTGTATTATTTACATACCTCCCACTTCAAGAAGACATTGGTTGTGGGGTCGAACTAGGATATGCAAAGGCTATCAATAAATTCATTGTAGTTGCAGTTCCAGATGAAGAATGGGGTAAACCTATTAACCTTATGACATTTGGTACAGCTGATATATTTATTAAGTTGAGTGAATTAAAGAATTATGATTTTACAAAACCTTCATTTAACTATTACGAAGGGGCAGTCTATTAAGAAATAGTAGAGTAAGGGGAGAATACAATTTTATTTTTACCACTGCCTCAAATGCAATAGTAATATATGATTTAGGCGGCCTTGTCTCCTTTTAGGAGGCGAGGCTGTTTTTATGTAATTAGAAAAAGAATAGACATATAAAATTATGATGGGACAGGTTTTATAACGCTACTTTATGTATGAAATAAATAACTTCTAATCGCTAAGATGGTTTTTGTGAATATAGTCACTAGGTTCATAAAATAGTTAGCAAAACTAACTGTTATTTTTGAAACTCAAGCATGTTCTTTAGAGGTTGCAAGTGTGGGGACAACTTATTATTCAGGAAGTGTGTTAAGCTGACTTATAGAGGTGAACAAAATGAAATCATCAAAAAAGTTCGAAAGCACAGAGTATATTTTGGCTGAAAAATTGCCAGATAATACGGTTTGTGCAAAGAAATGGGTGAAAAAACTATGATTATTGAATCTGTTGGCTTCCCTCTAAGTACGAAAGAAAATGAGAAAAGGATAGTTCTGATTCCAAAAGATATAAGAAAAATGAAGTATCCTCAAAAATTATATTTCGAAAAAGGGTATGGATACAATTTTGGAATATCTGACGACGAATATCGTCATTTAGGTTGTCACATTGCTTCACGAGATGATGTTTTGAAGCAAGCAATAGTTTGTGGTGTAAAAATTGGCGAGGAAAAGTACGTCCAAAATTTATCAAGTGGGCAAACAATCTTTGGTTGGATTCATGCAATGCAAAATAATGATGTAACTAAAAATATTTTGAAGTTAAATCTGCGAATATTTGCATGGGAAAAGATGTTTGATCAAGGACGCCATGTGTTTTGGAAAAACAATGTTTTGGCTGGAGAAGCAGCTGTCATTCATGCTTTTCAATGTTATGGAAGACTTCCGCGCGAAACAAAAGTTGCGGTGATTGGAAGAGGAAATACTGCAAGAGGGGCTTTAAGGGCACTAGATTCATTAAATGCTGAAGCCATACAATACAATAGAAGAACAGTGAACATTTTGAAATCTAATTTAGCTGATTTTGATGTAATCGTTAATTGTGTTTTATGGGATAGCAGTGAACAAGGCCATATAATCTATAAGACGGATTTGAAACTAATGAAAAAGGATGCACTAATTATTGATGTAAGTTGTGATAGAAATGGGGCAATAGAGACAAGTATTCCAACTACTATCGAGCACCCAACATATAAGGTCAATGGTATCTTGCATTATGTGGTAGATCATACACCATCCATCTTTTTTAAAACATTTACTTTAGATAATTCAGAAGTTATATTCCCATATATCGAGCAGTTAATGACGGGAAACATTGGAAACGCTTTAAAAAATGCATTGATTAATACAAAGGATAAAGTGATCAACAAATAAATACATGTTTATTTGCTAGAATTACTCAATTCTGTAATAATAATTTGAATCATTTTTAGGCAATTTTTGTGAGAGCTAATTTTAACATACAGCGAACACAAAAAGGGCTACTCAAAAGTTAATTTTGAGCAGCCCTTTTATTAATTCCATACAAACGTGTGCCATAAACTAAAAGTCTTCGTCTAGCTTCGAATTTACCAATCTATTTTACACTCTCATTTTCTACAAAATAAGTCTATAACATTTTAAATTTTCGTGAAGTGAGGTGCCCATAATAACCCATAATATTTGAACATTTGGTTTGATACGAAAGAATAATAAAAATATCCGACAGCAATAACTAATTAGAAGGCTGCCTTTTCAAATAAATTCAAATTTCTCTCAACATTAGTAATTCCAAGTTTCTTATTATTTTTGGAATCTATAAAATTCCCCCCTAAATAATAAAACTTGTTTTGCTGTATGCCATTGAATGTTAAAGTAATTATTTTTGCTGAATTATGATAACAATATGTGAGAACGATCCCTTTTAAAGATAAGGAGACAGATTGGTTTGAACGATAAGCAGTCAAAGTGTGCTCTGCTCCCTCATAACTGGCATAATAATCATTAACGATTTTACAAAAATATTTAAAAATTTTATTCAACACAAACTTAGAAGTAGCTTCAGTCACATTAGTGGTACTCTCTTGATTTACAAAAACCAAGAATTCTTTTTCATTCATAATTAGCCTCTTTTCAGTCAATTATACCATTAACTGAGGAACAGGAGCCTAAAGCAATTTTCTGCCATACAAATAATACTGAGAATGCTAATATATTGTTCCAAGACTTTACGAGGATATATTCCTATCCAGTGGATTAAAGCAGCTTAAGGCAAAAAAATGATATTTATAAATGACCAGGGGAGGCAAGGGTAAGAGTCAAAAATTGTACATAAGAAAAGTTTTAATTACTCTAATTCTTCAAAGGTATTTATGCGTTCAGTAATTCTGGTTGCTAATTCATCTAATTTTTTGTCCCAAGATTTGGCATCTTCCGTGTCAATGTGATTGTAGGCATCATTTATAGCTTCAAGCATTTCACCTGTTTTGACGACTTGAATATCTATATATCGTTCATAGTAGTTGTCGTGGCCAAAATCAGCATCATCAGTTAATTGATATTCATACTTATCACTTACTAACCTGATCTTATCGATTTTATTTAGTAACTGTTTTTTGACATATTCCTTCTTTATCAATTTATTCACCTCACTTATATAAAAACATGGCTATTTATTACTCCTAGTATTGCTAGTTTTGATAATCTTTGAATAACAGCTGAAGATATGCAGAAATCAAACTTGATTTTTTGCGTTCGTATATCCTAGAAATCCTTCTCAGCCTCAGTCTAGCATTAATTAATTATTGAATCATGGAATATGATTTATACAGGATAGGTAACGACTAATAGTTCTTAAGGATGAAAGAATTAAAATAGTTCATGTTTTAGGAGGGGTACATATCTTCTTTTGAGACTGGTTCATTTTTCAAATTTACTAAGCAAACTTTCAAATTAATTCTGTTAGCCATTACGTACAAATTTGAAAATAACAAATGATAGCAGCATGACTTCAATAGTTATTCTTGATCATTTTTTTCTTGGTTCATGCGTTGCTTTTTCAGAGCTTGAGTATGGTCGCTTAAGAAGAAACCCTGCCATTTGCGCATGCCACGATCCTGATAGAAATTTTTGAAGAAGTATTCGGCAAAAGCATCGTCAATTTTTTCTTTATCATTCAATTTTTTTCACTCCTTTTATATGAGATTAATTGATTTGTACTAGGCCAACGTTGGTTTTCAAACAGAACAAAATTAATAGTTAGCTGTGTTTCCTGTCGCAGCTCCTTGATCAACTTCTCAAGATAATCTAAGTTATAGAGTTTGATGCGATGTAAAGGGATAGAGCGACTAAAGTGCTTTGGTTTAAAGATATTAAAGAAAAAATTAAAAGTGTGATCAAATCTATCATTAACTACAAGGATATAATAACGAGCCTTTATACCTGGTTTAAAGTATTTCTTGACTTGTTTTAAAATATAGTGTGCTTCTTGTACTGAATTATTCAAATGAGTTTCCTCCATTATGTCCTCCTACAAGACTTTGTCGTTGGATGAAAGTACCACCCTTTAGCAGGCTATTTGCATACATGATTGCTTCTACTCCAAATCGCTCACGAATCCGGTCAATTAGGCTATTAAACATGATTTTCTTAAGCTGCAGATCAGTATTTTCGAAGAGACTCAGTTGATCCCCCAGTTTTGGACTTAACTGGCTATAGGAGACGGCAACATGTCGAATTGGTTCACCTTGCCAAAAACTACGGAATATAAATAAGAGCTGTTCTGTTAATAATTGGGTATTATCTGTAGGTAAGATTTTTAATTCATGTGCAAAACCGCTATAACCGTGTTCAATACTGCTCAACGAAAAACCGATTCCCAGATGAACACAACCAGTAACTCTGCCAATGTGTCTAATTCGTGCCGCAACTTGTTGTCCGATTTCCTTGATAACAACTTCAATTTCAGATTGTTTTATGTAATCTCGTGGTAAAACTTGAGAGTTACCGACACTGGGATTTTTAACATTCAAAAATTCGCAAAGGTTGCTGCGATCAATTCCCCAAGCTAATGCAAATAACTGGGTTCCGATAATGCCAAACTCTTTTTTAAGCCTAAATGGATTGGTATGTGCTAAGTCAAAGAGGCTATTAATAGAAAGTTTTTTCAATCTTTTTGCAGTCCTCTTACCTATACTCCAAAAAGATGTCAATTCGGTAATATTCCAAAATTTAGAGCCGAAATTGTCATAACTAACCTTAGATATTAAGAGGGGAGATTTTTTTGCGTAGATATCAAGAGCCAGCTTGGCCTGAATAGGATTTTCTCCAATGCCGATAGCAGTGTAGAGTCCAGTTTCTTTGCGGACAGTTTTCTGAATCAGGCATGCAACTTCAAGAGGAGAAGAGCCAAAAAGTTTCCATGAATGTGTTAAATCAAGAATTGATTCGTCAATTGAATAAGGATATAGATCCGTTTCTGCAACAAAACGATTGAAAATTTTATTGATTACTAGATTTTTTTCAATATATAAATTCATTCTTGGAGGTACAACTAATAATCTTGGATCAATAGGTAAGTCATAATGACGATCCACATTTTTAATGTTAAAAATCCGTTTCGCACTTGGAGATGCTGCAAGGACCAGTCCACCATTTGTATTTTTCTGCTCGGACATCACCACTAGAACAGATTTAAGTGGATTTAGACCACGTTGAATACTTTCAACGCTTGCATAGAAAGATTTATTATCGATCATGAAGAATACTCCATGAGGCTCATTTTGATAATTCATAACAACACCTCCGTTTTTTAATTATACAAACATACGTTCGTATTTTCAAGAGAATATGAAATAAAAATTTCAGCCGAATTTGGTAGTTTCTGTAGAAGGAGAGGTGGGGCAAAAATTAAATTTTGAACGGTCATTTTCATTTATTCCTTATAAACGTGTTCTGTAATTGAAAGTTCTTTGTCTAATCACGAATTTTACTGGTTTATGCTACACACTCAGTTATTTTTAATACAAAATAAATAGGACTGAATCAAAAATTGAATTTTGATCCAGTCCTGTTTAATTTACTTACGTCGCAATATTTTCAGGCAAATTGTGATAAAAAAGACTTTTATTTTATAAAATTGATTTGTTGAATTCAGCCATTTTTAGAAAAGTTTTCACAAAAAAGGAATTAATGATAAGCCTTACTTTTTCTCTTTAACTATATATAGCGGTCTTTTCTTCACCTCTAAGTAAATATTACCAATATACTTGCCGACGATGCCCAAGCAAAGTAGCTGTAGTCCACCCAAGCCAACAATTATAGTAACTAATGAGGCCCAGCCATCTACGCTGCCTCCATAAAAGATCTTACGTGCAATAATAAAAAGCATAAAAAGTATTGATAATGCGAAGGTAAAAAAGCCTATAAAAGAGGCGACCAAAAGAGGAACATCCGAAAAGTTTACAATACCTTCGATTGAGTAGCGAAAAAGCTTCCAAAAGGACCAAGAGGTATTGCCTGCGATACGATCACGATTTTCATACTCTAAATACTTTGTTTTAAATCCGATCCAATTAAAGATACCCTTTGAAAAACGGTTATATTCACCCATTTCCAAGATTGAATTGACGACTTTACGAGTCATTAAACGGTAATCTCTGACGCCTTGAACCATTGGAACATCAGAGATTTTGTTCATTAGTTTATAAAAAAGAATGGAGAAAAATGAACGGATAGGTGGTTCTCCCTTGCGGTTCACTCGACGAGTTCCGACAATTTCATAACCCTCATCTAAAATTCCTGAGAGCATCAACGGGAGTTGTTCTGGCGGATCTTGTAAATCAGCATCCATGACTGCAACCAAATCTCCTGTAGATGCTTGAAGGCCTGCATAGAGTGCAGCCTCTTTACCAAAGTTTCTGGAAAATGAAACAAAATGAACATTTTGTGGATTTTTTTCGTTTAGGGCCTGCAACTCCAAAAGTGTGTTATCACTTGAACCATCATCAACAAAAATATATTCCAAGGAGTAATCACGCAGTTGCGGAATAAGAGCATTGACCGCTTGATAAAATAAAGGAACTGATTCTTGTTCATTAAAACAAGGTACTATGATAGAAATTTTTTTAGTCATCTATTATTGTCTCCAATCAGTATGATTGCTCTGCTAATTATAACGTTAAAGCGATTATAACTCAATATTTGTAAAGCTTTTTTAAGTTATTTGGTAAGCTTTTGGTAAGGATTATTCAACCAATAGAATTCTAATATTGTTAAATATGCGGAAAAAATAGCTAACAATAATAGCCTTACTTGACTTATTGTTCGGCAAATATGATAAAATGACCTTACGATAAATTTATTTTCAAATTGAAGGAGTATTTTAATGACACAATTCAAAAATGCGTTTGCACTAGGAGATAATGTTAACGATTTACCGATGCCACCTGTAAAAGTCTATATTGGATGTTCATGGTTTAATGAACGGCAACGTGAACATTTAAAAAAGGGATTGGCTGCAATTGAGGCTAATCCGAGTATTTCAAGGAAGTATTCACATTTTCCACTTGATTTTCAATATAAAGGGTTGGATGTTGCCGAACATCCGGAGTTATTGCACGATGTCGAGTGGCAAGCAAGGACTTTCAACTCTGATATTGAGGGAATTATTGGATCAGATTTGTGCTTGATGCTTTATCTGCCAAGTTTTCCTGATGATGGTGGAGCTTTTGAATTAGGTTATGCAAAAGGGATTGGCAAACAATCAGTTATGGTTGTCCCTGATGATGACATAGATAATTTGAACTTGATGTTGGCATATGGTGTAACACGTGTTATTAAACTGTCTGACCTGAGTACTTTTGATTTTAGACATGTTCATGCTGGTACATACAAGGGGCTTGTTCACTGACAGCAGTTAATCTGTATATGTGAGGTGTTTTTCAAATAACAAAAGAGCGAAATGACAATGTAGGAGAAAAAGAGATAAAAAGATGGCTGGTTCCAACAAGTAGTTTAGTCGTATTTGTTGGGATGATGATATTGGTTAAGCTTAATAACTCAATGATTTTACATGTGGATTATGAGGTCCTAGATTGGATGACATATCTTCAAAAAAAAGACATTATTGATTCTTTCCATATGTTAGCACGCATATTTTCACCTGTTTTGGTAATCATATATATGAGTGTTTTGATGTTTCTATTGCTTAGGGAGAAAATAACTTTACCACTTCTAGAAGTTACAACGGGTTATATTTTAATGGAGTTTATTAAGAACTATGTTGCACGTCCTCGACCGACTGATATGCTTGTGCGTGCCTTTGGATATAGTTTTCCTAGTGCACATACATTTGAGATAGTGCTTGTTTCACTTGTGATGTTACAGGTAGCAAAACAGTTGATATACAATAAGAAGTTGCTGTATCTGACCTATGTGACATTGCTTTTGGTGATGGCCTTAGTTATCTTTTCGCGGCTGTACCTGCAGGTTCATTTTTTTTCGGATGTGACAGCTGGGGTATTCTTAGCGTTGAGCTGGCATGGAATTTGGGGAAACGTTATAGAAAAATTAACAAAGAAACAGCGTAATTATTAAATTTAGGATATTTTTTAGCAGCAGAAATCATAGAATAAGAATTATTGTCTTCTTTTTGATATAATTGATCCAGATGGAAAAGTAAGAATTCTGAATTAATATATTAGAAGGGAGAGCAAGAAGATGTCTGCATTTCAAAATATTCTAATTATAGTTTCAATCATTGCATTAATTGTCATGCTGGTACTGATACTGGGACTCTCTTGGGGAATGTCGTTTCAAGCTGTTGCAGTGGGTGGAGTTACCTGTTTTGCTATCGCGGTAGCTTCGACAGTAATTGCACTGTGCATTGGTGTAGTTGGTATCTTTTCACGAGACTAAAGGAGTTACATAGAAAGAATGAGGGTGTAAGAAGAATGCTAATTCTTCTATACACTCTTTTTTGTTCTAAAAATGTTATCTATTCAGTAATCTGCTATTAAATATCATAAGAATAAGCACTTGATTAGAATAAGCACTTGATTACTTTGAATTCAAAAGTTGAATAAATAATAAGCATATGAGATACTTTTCACAAAATCTAGGAAATGAAGTGAGCCCAGTGGAAAAATTTGATTTGCAAGATGTTGAAAAGGCATTTGAGAGGATAAAACCATATTTAAGAACAACTCCCGTAGTTGAGTCACTTTTTTTAAATAGTAATGAAAGAGAATATTTTTATAAATTGGAATCCTTCCAACCAGTTAGAAGTTTTAAAATTCGCGGTGCTTTGAATAAAATATTGAGCTTGACGAGTTTGGAAAAAAAGAAAGGTGTAGTTACTATTTCATCTGGTAATCATGGAATTGCAACAGCCTATGCCAGTCAACTGCTGGGTATTGAAAAAGTAGAAGTTATTGTGCCCATAGGGACGCCAAATAATAAAATCGAAAAAATTAAACAATTTGGTGGACAAGTTAAACAAATAGGTAAGAATTACGATGAAGCCCATACTCAAGGGATGAAGTATGTTGAGAAAAGTGGAATGAACTATATTGATTCTTATTACTCGGATCCTCTGATTTATAGCGGCCAGGGTACAATTGCTTTGGAATTGATTCAACAACTGCCGCTAGTCGATACAATTGTTATACCAATTGGAGGAGGAAGTTTGATTACTGGAATTGCAGTCGCAGCTAAAAGTATTAATCCCGCAATCAGAATAATTGGGGTTCAGACTGCTGCTTGTCCTGCAATGATTAAATCAATTGAAGAAAGAAAGTTTTATGAGGAATATCCAACCAGGGATTCAATCTGTGAATCGCTTGTAGGCGGAATTGGAAAATTGAGTTATGAAATGCTTCCGTCATATGTTGATGAATTAATAGCAGTTGATGAGACAGATATCGCCGCTGCTGTTACATTCATGGCAAGAAAAGAGAAGATTATTGCTGAACCAGGGAGTTGTACAACGATTGCTGCAATTAGAAAATATGGTGAGAAAATTGGTGGAAAAACAGTTGTTGCAATAATTTCAGGGGGAAATATTGATGAGCAGTTATTTTATAATCTCCTAGCAGAAAATAAAGAATAAACGCTGCTTTATGTATAGTGGAGGTGTAATACTAACCTAAATTTGATAATACTAGTATAATCGAATGGTATCATTAGTAATGAGATGGGGGTATTTAATGAAAAGTAACAAATGGATCCGTTTTTTGGGTGGTAAAAGTCTAATATTCACGCTGCTTGTTTTAGGGATGATAGCTGGTGTCATCTTTCTTTACAGCAAAGTAGCATTTATATTTGAACCCTTTGTTGTTGTCTTCTCCACGATAATGCCGCCTGTCATTGTAGGGTTGATTCTGTATTACTTAATAAATCCGCTTGTTAAACTACTGGAAAAATATGTTAAGCGTACTTGGATAATAGTTATTATTTATGTCATAATATTAGCATTATTGATTTTTGGTGGAATTGAGTTAATTATTGCTGCTAGAAACCAAGCTATTGATCTAGTTAAGCATTTTCCTGATATTTTGCAGAGCTTTGAAAAAAATGTAGATAGTGTAACTTCTAATTTTCCGTATGTGAATGAGTTAAAACAGCTGCAGGACTCACTAAATTTATCAAGTACAAAAATAAGCAAGTTTATAGAGAGTTATTTGCAGAGTGGTGCAAAAGGCTTTGGAGGCGTATTCTCAATAATCTCTACCTTACTGTTGGCAGTTATAACTGGTCCAATAATAGCGTTTTTCTTACTGCAAGATAAAGAAAAGTTTTTTAAGACTAGCAAAAAATTGATTCCACCAGTTTTTCGCGCTGACTTTACAGAATTTGCCAAGATAGTGGACCAACAAATTGGTGGATATTTGAAAGGACAAATTGCGGTATCTGTAATTCTAGGAATAATGTATTGGCCATGTTTTATGGTAATGGGAATTAAATATGCCGGTACTTTGGCATTGGTGGCTGGAATCTTGAGTATTGTTCCATACATTGGTTCTTTTGCAGCTTTTGTTCCGGGGTTAATCATTGCTTTCCAATCTTCATTTATGATGGCCGTCATTTTCGTAATTGTATGGTTTGTGGTGCAATTTCTGCATGGTCAGTTCATCGTTCCCAAAGTTATGGGAAACAACTTACAATTGCACCCAATTACTGTGTTACTCGTATTGTTAGTAATGGGAGATATGTTAGGGATCATTGGTGTGATTTTGGGGATCCCGATTTATTGTTTCATCAAGGCAATAACAATTTACTTGTTTAGAAAATTCAAGAAAAGATATAATCGTTTTTACGGTGAATTTGGACAATATGAAGATACTAAGTACTCAAAGGAAGACTATTTAGATAAGAAATAATTATTTTTGTTATTTTTTTAGAACACTTTTATCTGGAATAAATAAGGGAGTCAAGTCTCAAAAATTAATTTTTGACTTGACTCCCTTAATTTCGTATTAGTATGCAAGTTTTATTGCTTTATATCATGTTTTTTATTGGTAGTCAGACATCAATATAGCTGACTGTTATTATAATTTCTAATTACCATATACAATAGATTGAACTTTCTTAGTGATTTTAGCGATTCTAGGGAACCCACTAAATCCGCTTTGATTATGTCCATGAGTCATAACCACTAAGATGTATCTTTGACCATTTGGAAGAGTGACAATTCCTGCATCATTGTTCACATCATTCAAGAAACCAACTTTATCAGTCACGGTAGTTCCTTTCATTGCTTCGGCAGCTCCGGCAGGAATCCCTGTGCGATAAACTTGCTTGCCCATTAAACTTAATAATTTAGAACGATTTGTAGTATCGCTGAATGCACCAGTACCATGAAATAATTGCAATAATAGCTCTTGCAAGCTTTTGGCAGTAGTTGTGGCATTACTAGAAGTGGTGAAGACAGGAGAGTACCAATTTTGACTTTTAATAAAACTGTCTATACTAGAAATTCCATAGGTTTGCAGTTCAGTTTCGGCAAAATCATTTTGACTATATACGATCATATTGTAAAAACCATTTATAGAAGATGTTGTCCAAGAAAAATTATTACTTTTGGCTTCGTTAAATAGGTATGCAGTTATGAACAATTTATATGTACTAGCCGAAGTAACCGGAGTAGAAGCATTTGAGGAAACTGCAAGATTTCCTTCTTTATACAAGGAAGCATTGCTCTTTTTAGCGGCAGAGCTATTTTTTTCAGGTGAAAGATTGTAGAAACTTACGCTGGCAGTACCGTCAGCGGTAACTTTATTCAGATACTTTTGCAGTTTTTTGGTGATTTTCTTTTTTTGATTAGAAAGTTTTTGAGCCTGCGTATTTTGTTTTTGATTGTTTGAATTACTGGCAAGAGTATTCTTTTGATTGCTTCTAATACCTAAAATTATTATAATAACTACAACTATAGAAAAAAGAAATATGTTGCTTACTTTCAAGTATTTTTTTCTTCTTTTCAATGTATGCACTTCACTTTCACATATGTTAATATCTATTGAAAGCATAATTTTAATAAGTGAAAAAATTGTGAAGTAAGTCGTACTTATATTGGAAACAAATAAGAACTTTGTGGTTGTTTTATTCGTTTTTATGAATTTTTAGCGTATGAATAGGTCAAATATTCATGTATAATAACTGTATCATCTTGTTTTGAAGGAGAATAAACATTGTGAATATATCAGGGATAACAAGTCAGAATATTAATAGTGTAGGAACGGATACTAGTTCAACTCAAAATAGCCAGCAAGCGGATAAGACACTCTTTTCAAGTATACTAGAGAATAATTTAAGTACAGAACTTACGGTAAAAAATGGTGATACATTGTGGGCAATAGCTAAAAAATATGGAACCAGCATTTCAGATCTAGCTAAGAGCAACAACATTGCTAATCCTGATTTAATTTACGTCAACCAGAGAATTAATATTTCTGGCAGTAGTACTGAGGCAACGGCGACACAGAAAGCACAAACAGCGTATGGAACAACAACTTCACTAACAACTGGGAGTGCTGGGAGTGTTCAAGGTACTAGTGACAGCACTCAAAATTCAAGCGAAAGTAGCCAAACTTCAAATCTTTCTGATAGCGAAAAAATAGCACAAGATTATATAGTGCAACATGAATCTGGTGGAGACTATAATGCTAGAAATGGAAAATATATTGGGAAATATCAGCTTGACTCAAGTTATTTAAATGGTGACTATTCAGTTGCAAACCAAGAAAAAGTTGCAGAAGAATATGTAACGCAACGCTATGGCTCTTGGACAAAAGCGATGGAACATTGGAAGGAAAATAACTGGTACTAAGTAATTTTTTGTACTATGTAGTAGGGGTATCTCTTTGAAGAACAAAGCTGCTTTATTTGCAAGTATGTTTATTAATATGGGAATTGGCTTAATAATGCCGATAACTACCTTATTTATCCATGAAAGGCTAAACCAAAGTTTGGTTATTGCTGGTTATGTTCTGATGGGGTTTTCGATTGCCATGGTAATTGGAAATTTAATAGGGGGTTTCTTATTAGATAGATGGAAGGTAAAACAAACGCATTATTTAGGTGGTACAATTGTCTGCCTTTCTTTAACCACGATCATAGTGTGGCCTTTATGGCCGCTCTATGCTTTTTTGGTTGCATTCTATGGACTGGGTCTGGGAATCTTGAATTCAGCAGTTAATGGATATATTGCTTACTTGCAAAAGAAAGATGCGGGTATTTTTACAAATGCTTATTGGTTGGGAAATATTGGGATGGGAATAGCTACATTTTTATCTGGAACTTTATTTGCAATAGGTATCAGAGAGGTTTTTCTAAGCTCATTAATACTTTTTTTGCTGACTTTAATGATTATTGCTTTTAACTTTAATGACGTTGAACATGAAAAATTAATAAGAACGCCTGAAAAATTCAACTTAAGTGAAAATTTAAGCAGTCTAACAATTATATGCCTGATTATTATCATTATTTGGATAGGTTATGAGCAGTGGAATAGTAACATATCAGTTTTGATGCTTGCTAAGAACATTTCGGTACAGAAGTATAGCTTCTTATTTACGATATCAACTTTTGAAATTGTTATTTTTCAACCATTGCTGAGACCATTCTTTAAAGCGAGTTTCAATAATGAAAGGTTACGTGTACTTATAGGTGTTATTATGTTTGCAGTTTCGTATTTATTGATTATAGATGCGAACACTTACTGGCGGTTTATTTTGGGAATTACTGCATTGTCCATCGGTGATGTCTTAGCCCTAACCACAATTCCAGCTTTGCTCAATCGTTATGCCAACGATAGCAATCGGGCATCAATTCAATCCATTAGTAGTACTGCAGGTTCGGCTGGACGTGCAATTGGTCCGCTGATAGGTGGCTATATGGTTTCGCGGATTGACTATAATTTTTCATTTATTGTAATTTTTATCAGCCATATTGTGTTAGTTCCTTTAATATTATTATTAAAAAATAGTAATAAATGTGCTAGGTGATTTATTGGAATCCAGTATAAGATATGGAATTTTACAAGAAGATCGGAGAGTTGATGATGAATGAGACAAGGTATAGTGATAACTTTGATGAATCTTGGGACATATATAATGAAAAGCTTCAGAAAACAGGAGTAAAAAAAAGAAGAGACGCCTTGGCTAAGGGAGAGTTTCACTTGGTAGTTGGTGTTTTTATTTTTGATAACAACAACAACGTATTATTGCAAAAAAGGACATTAAGTAAGCTAAGCAATCCAGGAAAATGGCAGGAATCAGCGGGGGGATCAGTTCTAAAAGATGAGAATGTCTATCAAGCAGCTAGGCGTGAAGTCGGTGAGGAACTGGGAATAGAGTTGCAAATAAATAAAGATAGTCTTTTCTTCAGAGAAGTTAGGAGGAATTGGATAACTTTTTGGTTTGCTGCAACTACAGATTTTGAGATTGCTAATCTAGATATTCAGGAGTCAGAAGTCGATGAGGTTGAGACTTTTGAGATTATTGAAGCTATAGATCTATTAAAGAACAAGGGTATAGATAATACATGGGAAATATTGCAATTAATTGCTGGCAAGTTTGAGTGACTTTTTTACAATACATCTGAGTGTATGATATAAAAATAAGTTTGTACAGACTCTTAAATATATTTGCAAACAAGTAATTGATCTGTAATTTTTGGATTAAAACCTCCATAACTTGATTTCATATTGTATAATTGACTGGTACAAAATGAAACGATAGAGGAGAGATTATAGTGAAAATAGTTTTAGCAAGTGACCATGCTGGTGTTGCATTAAAGAAAGAAATTAGCGAGCTTTTAGTTTCAATGGGACACGAGGTTAATGATCTTGGCCCATTCAGCAGTGATGCAGTAGACTTGTCAGATTACGTATACCCAGCTGCTTTGGAAGTTGCCAAAAAGAATGCAGATCGTGGTATTTTCATAGATGGAGTTGGATATGGCAGTGCATTGATTGCTAACCGTGTTCTTGGAATCGATGCAGTAGTGTGCCAAGATCCTTTTTGTGCGAAATTAGCAAGACAGCATACAGATAGCAATGTTTTATGTTTGGGTGGTAAAATTATTGGCTCAGCAATTGCCTTAGATATCGTTAATGTTTGGATGACGACTGACTTTTTGGCACAAGAAAAGTATATTCGCCGAGTAAACAAAGTTAAAGCAATCTCCAAAAAGCATTTGCGCCCATTGGATGAAATTTAGGCACTAAAAAACAAAACAATTAGACCGATCCCAAAGTTAGACTGAAAAGCCAATTTCTAGGGGTCGGTATTTTTATCGTTAAAGCCAATATAATAATTCGTGGTATAATTACTAGAATTTAAATAGGCTGATTATTAATAGTATTGGGACCTTGACACATAATTTTATGAGAATTCATTAGCTATATTTAGAATACAAAAAATAAAACTAATCTTATTTTTATTTCAAACTTAGTTAGAGAGAGGGAGTAAAAAATGACAATTGATGAACATCAAGATTGGCTTGTTGATTTTTATAAGGGACGTGACTGGTATCGCTTTTCACCAATGAATCGCTTGGTTTTTCTAAGTGAGGAAATTGGTGAACTTTCTAGGGCTGTTAGAACGATTGAGCTTAATGGCAGGGATCATCCAGGTGACAGAGCCTTAACTCAAGATGAGCGACTGGATAATTTAAAAGAAGAACTTGCTGATTGTTTTGATCAGTTGTTGATAATTTGTAGACAGTATGGAATTAGATACTCAGAACTCAGTAACTATAGTGAAAATAAATTGAAAAAAAGATTTAAAACCAAGTAATTTAGAGAAGAGGAGTTCTAAATGACGAAAAAACAAAGCTTAGAATTAATTGAAAAACTTTCAAATGCCTATGGAGTTTCAGGGTTTGAACATGATGTCTCAGCAATTGCTCAAGAATATGCTGCAAAATATGCAAATATATCAAAAGATGCGATGTGCAATACATTTATAAAGCCTAATGCGGATGATAGTAAACCAACATTGATGCTGGATGCTCATTTGGATGAAGTTGGTTTTATGATACAGGCAATCAAACCAAATGGAACTGCTTCATTTGTAACTGTTGGTGGTTGGGTGCCAGCCAACGTAACTGCTGAACGCGTGAGAATTAAAAACCGTGATGGTCAATGGATACCTGGTATCATAGCAACTAAACCGCCACATTACATGACAGCTGCTGAGAGGAAACAGCCAGTTGAAATTGCCAACTTGGTAGTTGATTTTGGCACAGTTTCTGCTGATGAAACAATTAAGCTTCTGAAAGTCAATACGGGGTGTCCCGTTGTTCCTGATGTTACTTGGGAGTATAACGAAAAGTTGGATATTATGATGGGCAAGGCCTTTGACAACAGAATCGGTACAGCTGTTGTACTAACAGCAATTGAGCGTTTGGCACAGCAAAAGGAAAAAATTGGTGTCAATGTAGTTGGTGCTCTTGCTGCTCAAGAGGAAGTAGGTTGTCGCGGTGCAAAAGTTACAGTAAGGAAAATTAAACCAGATATTGCAATTTGTTTGGATGGGTGCCCAGCAGATGATACTTTTACCCCAGATTGGTTAGTTCAAACTGGGATGAAACGCGGTCCAATGCTTCGCGACATGGATACAACTTTTATTGCGACTCCTGCTTTTCAGTCCTTAGCTGTTGCAACGGCTGAGGAAAATAATATTCCTTATACTCGTGCTGTCAGAACTGGTGGCGGAGTAAATGCCAGCGAACTACTGGTATATGAAGGCGTACCAACGATTTGCATTGGGATTCCAGTTCGCTATGAACATACACATCATACAATCGTGGCATATGAAGACTTTCAAAATACGGTAGACTTGGTAGTCGCAATTGCTCAGAAATTGAATATGAATGTAATTTCCGGATTTTAAACCAGAATCTTTTTGTCTCGCTGCAAGACTTTGTCAGCTTGATGTTTTTACCATCCGTCACCGAGCGGAAAAACAAATTAATTTAAAATAAAGTATGTACTTTGTGTTATACTGTGGAATTAGAAAGCTGTTAAAAATAATAAAGCATTATAATTTTTCTGAGACTATAGCTAGTTTTAATGTGACAAGTCTACCAAGGTAATCAGCGACAGAGGAAGTGCTCGAAGCATATTATTTTTAGTAGTGATGCTGCTGACGGGTGTTTCAGATGATCAGACAATTAATTTTGAATGAAGAGGGATGTTTTTATGGCAAATGAGTATCCACAGGTAATGACGATTGCTGGTTCAGATAGTGATGGTAGTGCAGGTATGCAGGCAGATTTACATACTTTTTTTACAAGAAAAGTATATGGAATATCTGTAATGACAGCATGTGTTGCAGGAAACTCATATGGGATTCATGCGAGTGTTTCGCTACCTCTAGATTTTATTGATCAAGAATTTGCAGATATCAGTGCGGATTTTAAGGTCAAGGCAACAAAAACTGGAATGTTAGCGGATTCTAGCCTGATTAAAAACGTTGTCGAGAATTATAAGAAATATGATTTTGGACCATTAGTTGTTGATCCAGTTATCATGACAAAACATGGTAACATGTTGCTTGAAGAAAGTGCATTTGAAACTCTCAGAGAATTAATGGTTCCTCTTGCAACTGTAATTACCCCAAATTTTTATGAATCTGAGAAACTAGCTGGTATGAATATCAAGAGTGATGATGATTTAATAACCGCTGCGCACAAGCTACAGCAAATGGGTGCAAAAAATGTTGTTGCCAAGGGATACCATCAGGATGAAAAACAGACTGAAGTTCGTGATTTTATCTTATTGGAATCTGGCAAAAGCTTTTGGCTGAGTGCTCCATATCATGGAACGACGCATATTAATGGAACAGGTGATTCATTATCTGCATGTATCGCGGCAGAGATAGCTAAAGGAACTAGTGTTGAACAAGCAATTCGAATTGCTAAGGAATATGTAAACATTGCAATTGGCAATGAGATAGCTGTTGGTCATAAATTCGGTCCGATCAACCATTGGGCACCAAAGATGGAATAAAAATTGAAAAATGAGACTTTTCTCGATTAAATAGACTGAAAAGTCTTATTTTTTGCTAAATGGAAAAGAAATAATGTATTATTTTGCAGATAAACACTAGTTTACATATTCGAGGTCAGTATTAGGTCGACCAGGTTTTGCAGGCTGTCAGCAACTTCTGGATACGAAAGAGTTCTAAAGATAGCAATATTTTTGGTAATTTCTTGCATATATGTATTGTCTGCGATACTTAATTTTAAATTTGACAAATTTGCAAGTACATTTGCTATTAGGAGATAATATATTTTTTTGTTGTCATACGCTTTACTCTGAGCCTTTTT
The DNA here is from genome assembly GCF_001437155.1 of Liquorilactobacillus mali. Classification (GTDB taxonomy): domain Bacteria; phylum Bacillota; class Bacilli; order Lactobacillales; family Lactobacillaceae; genus Liquorilactobacillus; species Liquorilactobacillus mali_A. The sequence goes on along the minus strand of NZ_JQAR01000029.1, from coordinate 8,786 downwards.
TGCGTATCTTAATGCAAGTTGATACTCTCCTTTTCGCAATGCCAACTCAGCCAAATTACTGAAAAAGAGAATCACCTTATCCATATAGTTTTTAAAATTTAACTTTTTTGCTTTTTCTTCAAATTGATTTGCGAGTACTTTTGCAACTTCAAAATCTGCTAAGAAAATTGAATTAGCAAGTGTTCGGATTTCAAATTCATGCCAATTTTTACATGATAACAAATAGTTGAATATGGGTTGATAGTTCTCAACGGTTATGTGATTACGTTGTGTCAGTTCAACTAAACCTAACATGTTTAGCCGTTTAATTTGTAGACGGATACTTTTTTCTGCAACCTCTGGGGTGAATGTTTTTTCTAAATAGTCTGCTAATTCATCAATTTTTTGTTCTGTAGATAACCTGTTAGTTGTTTCCATATAAATCCTGTCTTTGAGTGAGTAATTATTACCAAGTTCTGTTTGGAACTCCATAAGAGAAATATCAAGATTTTGCAATAGGCCCAACATTTTCTCATATGAAGGGAAGTATTTACCATTTTCTAATTCTGAAAGATGGGAACGCGACATTATGCCAGTCGACGCCTTTTTTTGAGTCAGATTCTTGTCAGTTCTGATTTTTTTAATAAGTGGACCAATATTATTCATGTAAATATACCTCATTTGTCGGAATAAGTAACAAAAACTCTTCCTTTGTTTATTCTATATTAAACTTTAGTGGAATCAAAGTTTAATACTGAGGAGTGAAGCTAATGAGTTTACTAGTTTTAGGTGGAGCAGGATATATTGGCTCGCATATGGTTAAACGGTTGTTAGATGAAAAAGAGGATGTAGTTGTAATTGATAACTTGTCTAAGGGGCATATGAAAGCAGTTGATGCAAGAGCAGTATTTATCGAGGGTGATATTCGTAATAAGAGTCTATTACGAAATGTATTCGAAAAATACGAAATTGAGGCAGTGTTCCACTTTTGTGCGTATATGCAGATACCAGAATCGTTAGCAAAGCCGAATGATTATTTCGATAATAATGTCTATGGCTTGATTGCATTGATTGATGTAATGAAAGATTATAAAATAAGTAAGTTAATTTTTTCTTCTTCGGCAGCAGTCTACGGCATTCCTGAAAGTAGTCCAATTAGTGAAGAAACAAGCAAAAATCCAATTAATCCATATGGTTTAACAAAGCTAATGATGGAGCAAATGATGAAGTGGGATGGCGAAGCATATGGAATTAATTGGCTGGCATTTCGTTATTTTAATGTCGCAGGTGCACAGATTGATTGCAGTATTGGTGAAGACCATCGCCCTGAATCGCACCTAATTCCAATTATACTTGAGGCGGCGTCAGGCAAACGAGATTATGTTGCAATGTGTGGTAATGATTATGCAACTAGAGATGGATATAATATTCGTGATTATGTGCATGTTGTTGATCTAGTGGATGCACATTATTTAGGATTAAAATATTTACGTAATGGTGGTAAAAGTGATGTTTTTAATATTGGATCAAAACATGGATACTCAGTTAAAGAAATCGTACATGCTGTAAAAGAGCAAACAGGGATTAACTTTAAAGTCATTGATGCACCAAGACGAGGAGGAGATCCCGATGAACTTGTGGCAAATAGTGAGAAGATCAGACGAATTTTAGGTTGGAATCCACGTTATAGTGATATTAATACGATGATTCAGTCCGCATGGAATTGGGCAAAGAGTCATCCCAATGGATTTGAAGAGTAAAGTACTGTAATGCAGCATTATACTGCTTGCAGTAATAAGGAAATGATTATTTTGTTTGAAGTTTGTTGTGGTGGGTATCAAGATGCTCTGAATGCTGCAATTGGTGGTGCCAGCAGAATTGAACTAAATAGTGCATTGTATTTAGGTGGACTAACACCAAGTGCTGCAAGCCTCATTTTGACAAAAGAAAATACGAATTTGAAAGTTATTTGTATGGTACGACCAAGGCCTGCGGGTTTTTGCTACAATGATAATGAATTTGAACAGATGCTACTTGAGGCAAAAGAGCTGCTTAGAAATGGTGCAGATGGGATTGCATTTGGATGTTTAAACAATGACTACACTATTAATACAAAGCAAGTTGAGATAATGTGTGATTTGGTTAATAAATATAAGGCAGAAGCAGTTTTTCATCGCGCATTTGATTGCGTCAGTAACCCGATTCAAGCATTAGAGGTGCTGATAAAGCTTGGAATAAAAAGGATTTTAACAAGTGGACAAAAACCGACGGCTATTGAGGGAATAAAACTAATTAAGCAGTTGCAAGAAATATATGGACAACGAATTGAAATCCTAGCAGGTAGCGGTATTAATTATAAAAATGCAGAAAAAATATTGCAATTTACAAAAGTAAACCAATTGCATGCAACTTGTAAGAATTACAAGGAAGATGTTACAACGACTGGGGCAGAGGTCTCCTATGGATACTTAGGAAATCAGTTTTTTAACTCATATGAGGAAGTTGATCCTCAAATAGTAAAAGAATTAGTCAAAATTGTGGAGCAAAAAGAATAGTGGACCATTTGATTTTTTTGTAAAAACTTGCATTTTCCAATTCAACGCGTGAAAATTATATTGTGTTGTAAGTCACGATATTGTTTGGAGGAATGAAAATGGCAGTTGAGAGAACATTGATTCTTGTAAAGCCTGATGGAGTTTCTGCAGGTCACGTAGGTGAGATTATTACAAGAATTGAACGAAAAGGTTATAACATTGAAGCTTTGAAGGTAACAACAGCAACAGATGAAAAGCTCAGAAAACATTATTCAGACAAGGTTGATAAGCCATATTTTGGAGAGATAGAGTCTTACATGAAGGAAGGACCAATGGTTGCAATTATTGCAAGTGGAATTAATATCATTGATGCATTTCACAATATGGCAGGGAAAACTAACCCAACATTAGCTGCCCCAGGAACAATTCGTGGTGATTTTGGCTGCGAATGGGAAGACGGTAATTTGAGAAACGTAGTGCACAGCTCTGACGGTGTTGAGGCTGCTGAAAATGAAATTAAAATTTGGTTTCCAGAGAAATAGAATCATCCTGCTCCATAGTAATAAACATTAGAAAATGTCTTAAATTGATTATTTAAAGTGATTTCACGAGATTAGATAAAATCTAATTTCTTGGGGTCACTTTAATTTTTCGATAGTTTTTTGTTAGAAATAATTTTGAATTTTTAAAAAGATATAAAATAGTCTAAAACAGATTAGTTTTGTTTTGAAAATGAAAGTCTTAAAGAGGATAATGCTACACGGTAATATGTGAAAACTTATATAACTTGTCTAATTACCATTGCAATTATTAGTACTACTATAGTAAAAAGGGGCAAGAACAAATGGGAAAAACGAAAATTATTCTATTAACGGCAGCTTTAATGTTTTTTGGGATACTTATCTGCTGGGGGGCAACAAACAAAACATCAAAGAAAAATCAGATTAGAGATACAGTTGGAATACATAAAAGAAGAAATGTGAATAAAAAAAATAAAGAACAGGAGTTGCAAGATGTTTTTAAAAAAGATAAAGTTTGGGGAACTTTAGTCTATCAGAATGGTAAAGCGCATAAAATTAGGAGTGTATCGGTGGGATATGCAAACTATGAAAAAAAGGTCAAGAATTCAAGTTCAACGAAGTACATGTTGGCTTCATTACAAAAAAGTTATACGGCAACGATAATACAAATGTTAATTGATCAGAAAAAGTTGTCAATGAATACCGAACTTAGCCAATTTTATCCAAGTGTTAGATATTCAAACAAAATAACGATTCGAAACTTGTTAGATCATACATCGGGTATTCAAATGGGGGAACCTGCACCAAATACCATGTTGACAAATGATTCTAGCGCCGTTATGTGGGCAATCAATCATTTAAAATCAACAGGTAAAATGCAGTGGAACTATACCAATGCAAATTATATTTTGTTAGCGGGGATAATAACAAAAGTCACAAATCAATCCTATATGAGTGTATTAAGTGAGTACATTTTAAAGCCATTAAAATTAAGAAATACTGCCGAATTAGATAGTAATACAATTAATTCAGCAGCAAAAACTTATAATTTTGGAAATAATGTAACTTTACACGCAATGTCTTATGATCTAGCTTCGAGTGAATTAGGATGCGGCAATCTGTATACAACACCCTTTGATTACCTTAAATTTGTATCTGCACTTGAGGACAACAGCTTACTATCGGTTAGTTCGCTAAACGAGCTTTCTCGGAATCATGAAACTGCGTATTCAGCAGGCTTTTACTATTTTCCAAATGGTCAGCGAGCAGATGGGATAGACAACGGATACTATAATTTTTATTATGATGATAAAAGTGAACATGCCAATATGATTTTGATGCTGAATAAAGGTGTATCTGATTCACAAGGTAGGGCGATGATTCAAGAGTTGGGAAATATCATAGCATCTTAAATGTGTACAGGTATGTTACAATGTTGATCCTGATTTTATATTTTTGTCATCCTCCAAAGACTATAGGCAAGCATTATGACACCGTTTGTAATTAGGATCCAGGCACCTTCATGAACATGCGCGAATAGGAGTGCAAAAACCAATGTTCCTACTGGCATAACAGACGTATTTATTGTTGTAATTGAAGACATAACGCGTCCTAGTAAGTCTGTAGGGACACTTTTTTGTAGAAACACCTGTGTGGTTACATTCAATATGATAAGTGAGAATCCAAGAGTGACCATTAATATTGTTCCTAATATAGTTATGGCCAAGTATCCTTTTAGGTATGCGAGAACGATACCCAAACAGATAAATGACAAAATGGTTGGTATCAAAGAGCAAAAAAGTTTTCTTTTCATAGATAATTTATCTGGAATTATTCCAATTATTAAGCTACCAAGTAGCATTCCAATTGAATTTCCGCTTTCAAGGAAACTAATGGGACCATTTCCAAGATGAAGATTGTTTGATATTATGTAGGGCATTCCGATTGTTAGGGAAGTAAATAGAAAATTTATAAAGACACCAATGGTAATCATTTCCATAATTAGCTTTTGCCTGTGGATGTACTTGAGGCCATTTGAAAACTTCTTTATCTGAGATGTTAATTCTATATTTTCCATTTGAATAAAATTCGCTTGTTTTTTCCTCGGTGAGTAATGAAAATGCATGCTTAATACAATTGCAAAAGAAATTAATGAAGCAAAAATTTCAAGAAAGATCATCCATTTAAAACCTAGAAGACTATAAAGAGTCATTCCAAGCGGAGGTGCAATAATTGCGGATAGGGAACTAGCGGCCTGAGTGAATGAACTGAGTTTTTGAATATGATTTTGATTGACAACTTCGTGAATTGCTGCAGAATAAGCAGTTGAATTGAAATTACTACAGATAGTGTTGATAGTGACAAAAATAGTGATAGGAATGAATAGATAGTCATCTTTAAAGAAACCGATTGTTGCTGACAAAATAAAAAGCGCTAGCAGCCGAAACAGCAGAGATGAAATAATTATTTTTTTGTGTTCTACTGAGTCAACGATATTGCCAATAGGGACAACAAATAATAGATTGACCAAAGGCATAATAATCATTTCTAACCCGAAGCTAAGTGGTGAATTTGTAATATTTAATAACATTAATCCCAGAGAAAATGAGAACATGTTACCTGTAAGGGAACTAATTAAGTTGCTAGTGATGTCTTTGCCGATTTGAATATTCGATTCTTTGTCCGTGACAAAAATGTTCTTTGTTTTTTCCATTTTTAAAACACCCCACAACTAAATTTTATTTTTCGTTAAAAAATATTTTAATGACAAACAAAAATATAACTGTTTGATTTAATTTTGTCAATACATTATGATTAATTTGAGGTGATTAGATGGCTGCAAATATCGTTTCACAGCTTGCAAAGGCTTTAGCCGATGAAAAAAATATTAAAATTATAAAAACAACAAATGTACAAGATGGAATAAATATCAAAGAAATTTCAAAGAGGACGGGAATTGCTACAAGTCAGTTATATTATCCGATAAAAAAATTAGTTGATTTAGATTTGATTGAAATAGTTAGAAGTGAACGCATTAAAAATTTGCAAGAATATTATTATTCGAGTTTCAAGTTGAATAATCATAATAGTACTTCAAGTATCATTGATGATGACAAAATTAGTGGACTAAATATGTCAGCTGACTGGGCAGCTGAACATGCTGAAGAACTGGTAAAAATGTTCTTGTATGGAACTCAGTTATTTATCGATTCGGCAACAAAAGAAATTAATGAGTATAAGAAAGACTCTTCTTATTTTGACAAGATAAAAACAGGTGGGGTATTGAGCACACTGAAATTATCACGGGAAGCACAAAAAAAATTATTTGCTGATATCTACAAATTACTTAACGAAGCAGAGGAAAAAGATCAGGGAACAGATAAAGAAGAGATCAACTTTATGGTACAAAAATGGTAGCATAATAAAAATAATAGAGTGGAATTAAAGAAGGAGAGACTTAGAAAAAAGTCTCTCCTTCTTTGCTACATCATAGCATTCATTTATAGTTGGTACTGAATATTGCTGTTCGTGTATCCAGGCTTATAGTGTTGCTTCAATATATTTGTCTTGAAGAAGTTTTGTTATTGGTCCACGCTTGCCATCTCGTACTGGTTTCCCATCGATTTCAACAATAGGCATCACTTCATGAACAGAATTGGATGCAAAACATTCTTCAACTTGATCAAGCATCGTAACTGGAACTGCTTTTTCCACGACTTCCAATCCAAGAGATTTTGCAATTTCCCGCAATTTTATTTTTGTAATACCAGGTAATACCAAATTACCATCTTCATGGGTATGTAGCTTACCATCAATAACAAACCAAAGATTCGACGCAGAAGCTTCAGTGAAGTAACCATCGCGAACAAGCAATGCATCATCATAACCCTTTTCAACTGCCTCATTCAACGAAAGGACATTGCCAAGTAAGCTCAATGATTTGATATTGCAGTGCAACCAACGTTGATCTTGTACTATACAAGAAGTATGTCCCTTTTCTTGGGCCTCAACATCACGCTCAATCGTGATAACATTAGCTGTCAAAACTGGTTCAACAGTACCAGGAAGTGGTAGATGGTGGTCTCTTGGTGATTTAACACCACGAGAAACTTGTAAGTAGACTTCTCCTTCCTTAATTGATTCAACTGCAATTAGTTTTTCCAAGTTAGCTTTTAACTCAGCACGAGTAAAAGGCAGGTCTAAGCGAATTTCTTTTGCACAGCGGTCGAGTCTATCGAAATGTTCGTCAAACATATACATTTTTGAATTATAGACACGCATTGCTTCGTATAGCCCATCGCCATATTGATAGGCACGGTCTTCAATATCTATTTTTACTGTGTCACGTTCTACTATTTTGTCTTTCCAAAGTACATGCATAAATGTATCCCCTCCTGAGTTGATTAGCAGTATTATACTCCATTATGAAGAAAAATTCATTAAGATACTGAATAGAAAACAGTGTTATCTGTCTACTACCGATATTTCTTATGCCTTTATACTTTCATTAAGAACTGAAGATAAACTTATTTATTTAACAAGTTTCTTTTCAACAATTCATCAAAAGAAGTTCATAAAGTTGTTTTAGAATTATTTCAATGAATGAAGTAACGATGCAACAGGCTAATTAAAGGAGATAATTACAATGAATAAAGATGAGAAGATTGTTTCCGCACAAATCGTTGGGATTAAAAAAGAAGAAATTATTTGCAGGACAGAAAACAATAAATTGATAAATGTAGATGTAATAAACAATGACGAGATATTTATGGAGGTAATGGTAGATTTATTAATAAGTGGGTTATGGGTTCCGGTAAATAGGCAACTGAAAAAATTTTTGGACTATGATTGGTTGGATAATAGGTCGCTAGAAACTTATTGAAAATAGTAAAAAAACAGTTTAAAGATTATTATATTCGTAATATAGAGGAAGCTGGGTCAAAAATTAAATTTTAACCTAGTTCCTCTATTTATTTTGTATAAACGTGTTCCATAAATCGAAATTCTCCGTCTAACCTTGAATTCCTCATGGTAAAGTACTAGCTATGTTCATAACTTCGTGTTATTCCTCAAATTTTGCCAATTTAGGTCTCAGTTCCTTTTTTTATATTTTATACCAAAAATAGATTTAGTTTATAAAAAGAATCCAAAAGAATTTTTCATTACTTTTACAAAAGTAACTATGCATAAATATTAGGTAATTAAAAGGATTTCAGACATTTCTTTCGATTAAAAATAAATTAGTATAACTCGGCTATAAATGTGAATTTTATGTGAATAAATTGTTGACTTTTTTTGAATTCTGAAAGTATAATGGTCACTATTATAACTTAGTTGTAATTTTCTCATAAAGGAGTCTTAAGAAATGCCTGATAGTAGGATATTGGATATTAAGGATTTAAATGTCTCATTTAATGTTAGTGGAAATTATTACAAGGCAGTATCTGGTGTTAATTTAGAAGTTAACACAAATGAGATTTTAGCAATTGTTGGTGAATCTGGGTGTGGAAAAAGTACTCTAGCTACAACAATAATGGGTCTACATGATAATAGTGTAAAAATAGGTGGAAGTGTAATTTTTGAAAATAAGAATTTATTAAGCCTTAAGGAAGATGAATTTAATAAAATTCGTGGTGCAAAAATTGGAATGATATTTCAAGACCCATTATCTGCCTTGAATCCATTAAAAAAAATTAAAGAGGCTGTGACATAAGTCTCCATAATAAAGGCCGGTTTGGAAAAATCTTTGGTT
>NZ_JQAR01000028.1 GCF_001437155.1 Liquorilactobacillus mali | reverse complement strand
GATACATATTATATGTACGAAGGCATTTCATTTACACAAGATTCTTGACGCTACCGTTTTCTCTTTATTGAACCAAAAAACAATCGTAGATACCATATCACTACACCACTTACTAAACTCTGTTCGAATTTCTATAATACCAACATTACATCATCTATTTTTCAATCTGATCAGTAGTTTAAGAATACGGAAAAAACGATGCCTCAAACAGAATACAAAAATTTTTTCCTGGTTGTTCAAAAGTTTGTAATTTATATTAGCAAGTGCATTTTTATACCTTGGTGTTTCTAGTAGTTGTTCAATTTCATTCTTAATGTTACCGAATTTTTTTGTATTTTTTTCATTAAAAAAATACCTTGCAAAAAAGGAATTAAAACTTGTAAGTTCCTTCATATAAACAGCCTGATACATTAAATCTTCCTTACCATATTTATCCAAAAACTTAAATGTCTCGTCAAAATAAGTTTCAAAATTTGAAATTATATCAGTTGAATACTTATGAGAAGCAGAATTTTCGTCTTCTCTGTAGTAGTAATTATTTTTCTTAGTATATGCAATCTTCTTAGCATTCTCGAATGCATACAGGCAAAAAATATTATCTTGCATTCTCTTCATACCAGGAACAAATTCCAAGTTATTTTTTTCTAGAAAATCTCTATTAAACATCTTACACCAAGGCACACCTGCAGCTATTCCTTTTGGATAGTATCTGCAAAGTTTCTTCCCTACTAATTGGTACAACAGCTCATTTTTCTGAGCCCCTGTCAGTACCCTGCTTTCACCTTGTAAAAAATCATTTTTTTGATTGTTATCCTTATAATTTATAAAACAATTAGATACGGAAAAGTCAGCATTTGCGTTTTCTATTGCTTCAACCAAATCAGATATGTAGTCCTCAGAAACCCAATCATCTGGATCAACAAAACATATATATTTTCCGCTCGAAACTTCTAGTCCTTTATTTCTTGCTACAGAAACACCACTATTAACCTGTTTATGAACTTTTACTCTAGAATCACTTTTTTGTAATGATAAACATACATCAATTATATTGTTTGTAGAACCATCATCTATTAGTATTATTTCAATATTTTTGTATGTCTGTTTGAGTAGTGATTCAACACATTTTTTCAAAAAGTTATCTTCTATATTAAATATTGGTAAAATAATACTTACGAGTTTTGTCTCCATCAGTTTTTCTCCTACAAATAGTTTAATTAGTTCTATGAGAATACAGTTCAATAGTCAAAATCAATATGCTTTATTATCTTAAGCATCATTCAATAAAAAAAAGCTGTTCAACCCCAGCTTTTCTTTTAAAAACACTATTATACAACTTCATTTCTCCAATAATCGATGTTTGCAAATAAACCTAGGAATATCACATTAAAGGATAATTCAAACAGATGCTGATCAATTAGCGAACTAAGAATTGCAAACAGTAACCACACAATCAAACCAAAGCTCTTTTCATTGTAAAATTTACGATACAAGAAATAAATTACAAATAACAGAACAAAAAATACAAGAATTCCTTCCATCATCAATAATCGAATAAATGAAACATCTATATAAAAGTAATCAAAGGGATGACTGTGTACCCCTCCATTACCATTTTGATAAACAAACTGTCCTAAAAACGTTACATTATAATTTTTAAAAGCTTCATGACCGTATGTTAATCTTCCAGACAAAAGCTTATTCACGATTTGAAAAATGCGTACTGAAGGCTCAAAGAGATAAGCCAAGACAATATTTAAGAAAATTACTACAAAAATAGTTCCTGCTGCAATTCTTACACTTATCTTCTTAATAATGCGAAAAATAAGTTTTTTGAATACAGTCACCAAGATCACCATAATCATCAGTAAAAAGTCTAATCGTGTATCCGTAAGGGCATAAACCATAATTGAAAAAGCACTTGCGGCTATATACTCAGGAATACTAAACTTAAATTTTCTCAAAGCAGCATAAGAAAGCAGTATATAAAAACATCTTGCGGCCAAATCAGTTGGGTAAACAGCTCCTACTGAATATCTAACAGTTGGCTCCATTAATCTGCCGATTGTTACATTAACAATAACTCCAAATAAAGATGCGATGGCTGCAATAATAAATACAGATACCACTGCCCACAAAAACACCTTTATTATCTTTTTAAAATCTACATTCTTTGCTCCAACGATATACACATAGTAATAAAAAAATAAATATTCCCTTGAAGTTGTACAGATTTGCCACAATGCCAAACCTGATAACAATATTACGCTTATACTTTTTAAATCCCATTTGTCAAACAACAGAACTTTTATTAAAACTCCTACTATCGTCAATTCACTTATTAAATAAGTATAATCACTGACAGAATTAAGCCAAACAAACATCGTCCCATTAATTGCACTTGCTATGATGTACACTGCAAACATTGATAAGTAAATCAACTCTGGTACACTTAGTGCTTTATTGTTCAACGGAGCTACTACAGGTTCTTTTTCTATATCATTTATCATTTTCAAGTTAACCCCATTATCGAAGCCTTTTATTATTCAAAACTAAAATTGACTAACAAAAGAACTAAACTCAGTCTCCTATTTCTGTTTTTACAACGTTCAACGCTGCACTTATAACTTGATCCATATCGTAGTAACGATACTGTCCCAATCGACCACCAAACAAAACATTTTTGGCTTCCCTATCTGCTAATTCCTTGTATTGTTTATACAATGTATTATTCTCCGTATTATTAACTGGATAATAGGGTTCATCCCCACGCTTCCAAGTTTTTGGATATTCACGAGTAATAACTGTCTTGTTTTTGTCACCTTTGCCAAATTCAAAATGCTTATGCTCGATAATTCTTGTGAAAGGAGTTTCAGCATCAGTATAATTCACAACCGCATTTCCTTGGTAATTATCAACATCTAATTTTTCTGTCTCAAATTTCAGACTGCGATACTCCAACTCTCCCAAGGAATAATTGAAATATTCATCAATCATACCTGTAAATATGATTCTATCAAATTCCTTTAAATATTCATCTTTCTTATCAAAGAAATCAACACCTGTTTCAACAGTAATCAGATCACTAGCAAGCATCTTTTCAACTATCTGTGTATAGCCGCCAACTGGGATTCCTTGGTAATCATCATTAAAATAATTGTTATCATATGTCAATCTAACTGGTAATCTACGAATAATGAATGCCGGCAGATCCTTTGTTGAGCGACCCCATTGTTTCTCTGTGTAGCCCTTAATTAGCTTTTCATAAATGTCCGTACCAACTAAAGAAATTGCCTGTTCTTCCAAATTCTCAGGTCGTTTGCCCTTCAGAATTGATTTTTGTTCATCAATTTTTGCCTGTGCCTCTTCTGGTGTCACAACGCCCCAGAGTTTATTGAACGTATTCATATTGAATGGCAAATTATAAATTTCGCCATGATAGTTTGCAATCGGACTATTCGTATAGCGATTGAATTCTGCAAATTGATTTACATAGTCCCAGACCCTTTTGTTTGAGGTATGGAAGATATGTGCTCCATATTGATGAACCTGAATACCATTTACTTCCTTGGTAAAAATATTTCCAGCAATATGGTTACGTCTCTCAATTACTTTAACCTCATGCCCCTTTTTAGCAGCTTCATACGCAAATGTCGCTCCAAATAATCCTGCTCCAACTATTAAATACTTGGTCATTTTCTTCCTCCAATATTATCATGCGGTAAATTTATTTTTTCTGACTATAATTGCAATATACTGAAAAATGCTTTATATGTACAAGAAGTTTCTTGATATCTAATAAAATTTAATTTATATTTACAAACATTTCGATATGCTTAGCCAACCATATCTCTATTTACCATAAAGTCAATCAAAATATATCTACTATTGAACGCTATATCCAGTTTAGATTATAATAAAAGTATTAAATGGTCAAGTAATTACAGAACTTTTAAGTAATTATGATATAATGCATGTGTGTTTCCTATTGGGTTTATTTATAGGGCAGCAACATTTAAAATTTATTAGTGAGGTTTTATGTATAATGAATAAACAATATCATATTACGGTTGCAGGTACAGGCTATGTAGGACTATCGCTTGCGACACTTCTTTCTCAAAATAACATAGTAAAAGCTATCGATATAGTAAAAGAAAAAGTTGACCTTATAAATGAAAGAAAATCACCTATTCAAGATAAATATATAGAGGAATATTTATCAACAAAAAAACTTAATCTTGTAGCAACAACAGATGAAAGCTTTGCTTATAGTGACTCAGATTTTGTCATCGTCGCAGCACCAACAAATTATGACAGTAAAACTCATCTCTTTGATACTTCTGCTGTTGAAGCTGTGGTTGACTCTGTTCATAAATACAATCCAGAGGCTGTGATAATTATAAAATCAACAGTTCCTGTGGGTTATACTAGAAAACTGCGTAAAAAAACAGGCATAGCAAATATTATTTTTAGCCCAGAGTTTCTGAGAGAATCTAAGGCTCTCTACGACAACTTATACCCAAGCAGAATAATAGTTGGATACGAAGAATCTGACAATGGTTTGCTCGAAAAAGCAAAAACTTTTGCAGCTTTACTTCAGGATGGAGCACTAAAAAAAGATATAGACACATTATTTATGGGATCTACTGAAGCGGAAGCAGTAAAGTTATTTGCTAACACTTATTTAGCATTGCGTGTATCTTATTTCAACGAGCTAGACACATATGCAGAGCTTAAAAATTTAAATACTCAACAGATTATTGAGGGCGTAGGTCTTGACCCTCGTATTGGTACGCACTATAACAATCCCTCTTTTGGTTATGGCGGCTATTGCTTGCCCAAGGATACAAAACAGCTTCTTGCCAATTATGACGGGGTACCTCAAACACTTATCAAAGCAATTGTGGATTCAAATAAAACGCGTAAGGACTTCATCGCCGATCGTGTTCTTAAAACTGCGGGTTATCATAATCATGATAAAGAAAATGAAATGAGTATAACCATTGGTGTCTACCGACTGACAATGAAAAGTAATTCTGATAATTTTAGACAGAGTTCAATTCAAGGTGTTATGAAACGAATCAAAGCAAAGGGCATAAATATAATTATTTATGAGCCTACTTTGGAAGATGGATCTACCTTTTTTGGAAGTAAAGTTGTAAATGATTTAGTTTCTTTCAAGAAAAATTCCTCTGCTATTATCGCAAACCGTTACAACAACGAATTGTCTGATGTCAAAGATAAAGTTTATACGCGCGACATCTTTAAAAGGGATTAAAGACATTTTATATATTAATAACTATTATAAAAGGCTGGGTCAAAAGTTAACTTCTGATCCAGCCTATTTGTTTCGAATAAACATGTTTCATAAAAAAGTTGCCACTATCAGACTGCCTTTTTACTTAATCCCATTTTTCTTAGGAAAAATAACCCAATTTTACGAACCCAATTTTGTTTCCCTATGAAAAGAACAGGTAACTCTGCATATTTTATTTGATTCTTCTCAAACCAAACGTCTAATAAAATTTCACTGATAAACCCAAAAATTCTTTTTTCGTAATCAGAGTACTCCGAAATATCAACTCTTTTTTCTACATCGGGCAATATATCAAATAACCATTTCGTATAACTGTCAAATACTTCACTTTTGGCGATCATCATGTTAAACATATGAACAGCTCTTCTGTTAACTACCTCTTCAAAAGAGGGAATATACTCAGGATAACGTTCACCTATAACCTCTTTTGCAACCTCAAGTCCCTCTATATGATGTGCATGCTCATAATGAGACCATGATGTTTCAATATAGTAGTTCCTTTTGTGGGGTAAAATTGCGTCATTTTCTTCTAGTAAACTTGTAATTTTATCACTCGTAAGAATTTCATTGAATTTTTCCGCGGGTGTTTTAAAAAATGCTGCTTTTCCATTAGAAAAATATCTACGATAATGTACAAGTCCCTTCACATCAGCGACCCTATTTTTCCATGCCCAATATTGAACAGTTAACTCACAATAATTAGGATTTTTTGCAGAAATGTTTACACCTGTGTTATCTCTTTCAAATCCTTTAAAGTTTTCCGTATTTTCACCAACTTGTACCGGTATATATACATTTTCATTTGGCATCTTCACATTTTTGTGACTAACCACATAAATCTCAGTTTTCATTAAGTCCTACTTTCTTGCTGCTTAAAACGCTCCATCAGCCTTAAAAATTGCAACAATATTTTTCAACAATATTTTTAAGTCGAACAAAAAACAAGCATGATCTACATAGTAAAGTTCATACTCACATCTCTCAGGATATTCAATATTACTTCTACCAGAAGCCTGCCAGTAACCCATTGCTCCCGGAGTAACAGATAAAAACTTATCCACCCTATCACCATATTCTTTTAATTCCTCTTCGATAATGGGACGTGGGCCAATTAGACTCATATCGCCTTTGAATATATTGATAAACTGGGGCAGTTCATCAATAGATGTTTTTCTTAAGAAATGGCCTAATTTTGTTATCCTTGGATCCTTATCAGGTGGTAGTTTGTAGCTGTTAGCAACATATAATTTATATAATTCTGCATCATTTTTCAGTACCTCTGCTGCACCCACAACCATTGACCTGAACTTATAAATATAAAACTTCTTTTTATTTTTTCCTACACGTTCCTGTTTATAAAATAATGGGCCCTTATTCTTTCCAAAGCTATATATGATTACCATCGTTATAAATATTGGTATCATTACGATCAAAGCTACACTCGAAATGAGAATGTCTATAACACGCTTGAAAAATAAATAAGTCTTATTTTGACCCTTACACCCTATTTCGCGAGTCATTAATTTCTCCTCTATATAATACAAAATGTAAACTTTATTTTACCATATTGAGATAAAATATACATAACATACAGTATAATACTACCACAGAATATACGCAATTTTATAAAAATAATCTTTAAAATATCATAAGTATGTTATCAAATTAACTACACAAAAAAACCTAGAATTGCAAACTTACAAAATTGCAAGCCAATTCTAGGATTATTTATATCTATTTTAGAAACTTTGTCTCACACCCCACATCGTCTACTTTCATAACAAAAAACTTTCCGGTAACAAAGCTCTTCGATAATTCTTCTGCTACCTGTGTGGCATTTTTCTCCTGAGCAATCATCATAACTGTTGGACCTGCCCCACTCAAATAAGTACCATATACTCCGAGCGAGTGAGCTAACTTTCTAATGTCCTTTAAATACGGGACCAATTTTTCACGGTAACGTTCATGAAACCGGTCAGCTTCGATCATTTTACCCGCTTTAGTCAACTCTCCTGCCATTAAGGCTGCAACTAATGTATTACCCACACTACTTCCCTCTATTGCTGTCTTGAAAGGAAGTAAATCGGGAAGTACCCCTCTACTTTCTTTCGTTAACAAAGATTCCTCTGGTACATATGCAACAAATCTCAGTTCAGGAAGCTTGGCAACTACACTTGTTACACTGTTTCCATTATATGATGACACAACTAAATTCCCAAAAATAGCTGGTGCAACATTATCAGGATGGCCTTCGATTTTAGTCGCAATTTCCAATTTTTGTTGCTTTGTCAGCTTTAAGTTGGCAAGCTTATCAGCAATTTCAATCCCAGCAACTATTGCAGAAGAACTACTTCCAAGTCCACGAGCCAATGGTATATCTGAGTTTACGCTCACTTTATGCGGTTGGATCGTAGGAGCAACCTTTAATGCGGTACTAATTATCAAATTACGTTCATCGTGATAGACTTTTCCCATATTATGGTCTACAATCCAAGTTTTGCTCTCTCCCCAAACCCTTACCGTAAGATAAAGATCAACTGCGACTCCAATTGAATCAAATCCTGGGCCAAGATTTGCACTTGTTGCTGGTACCCTAAGTTCAAATTGCATTTATCTTTCCAACCTTTGCTTATAATTATTCTGACAAAATTCTGTATGAAGCAATAACTTCGATTTCTTCTAGATTATCAATACCCTCAATAATTTCTTTAATTTGCTGTTCAGACATCTCATGAGTTGTCATAACAACACGAGCATTAACATCATCATATTCACTTTGAATAATCAAATGAAAACTTGCATTAAGTTCCGTCATAACCTCTGTGATTTTTAGCATTTGGCCTGGACGATCTCTAACCTTTAGTGAAATATAATAAGGATACTTAACCTCATCGGGTAAAGCTTGTTTACCTTCGCGTGAAAAATCATTGAAACGATTACCTGTCGTTTCCAAAACAATATCTTTTGTCACAGCGATTATGTCACTTAGTACGCTATTAGCTGTCGGCAATTCTCCTGCTCCAGGTCCATAGAACATGGTTTCTCCTACCGCTGCTCCCGTGACCAAGACTGCGTTATTTTCATTTTGCACAGCCGACAATGGCTGTGTCTCAGGGACAAGCACTGGGCCCACTGCAACACTAATCCTATCATTGATCAACTTAGCTATCCCTAGCAACTTGATGTTGTAACCTAGACCCTTTGCCTGCTTGATATCTTCCAAATCAATTCCGTTTATACCTTTAACCTCAATATCATCTAGTGCAACATTGATTCCGAAGGCAAATTGTGTCAAAATGATCATCTTGTATGCAGCATCAATTCCCTCAATATCATTCGTTGGATCTGGTTCCGCAAATCCGAGTTCCTGCGCTGATTTCAGAGCTTCAGCGAATGACATATTATTCTGACTCATTTTTGTCAAAATATAATTTGTAGTACCATTTACAATTCCCTTTACCTCTATAATGCGGTCGGCAGCAAAGGAATTAACAATTGTTCGTAAAATTGGAATACCACCTGCAACACTCGCTTCGTAAAACAGATCGCATTTATTTTGGTCGGCAAGTTCTGCTAATTCCGATCCGTATGTCGCAATCAAATCTTTGTTAGCTGTAATAATATGTTTCCCAGCTCTTAACAATAATTCAATGTATTTTTTTGCCGTTGTAACAGTCCCCATAACTTCAACAACAATATTAATCTCGTTATCGTTAATCAGTTCATTAATATCATTAGTCATCCTGATACCAGTTAAATCAATATCTCGCTTTTTTTCTAGGTTGTGTACAACCACTGTTTTAACCACAAGTTTCCTACCAGTGATGCTAGATATTTTGTGCTCATGATCCTTCAACAATCTGACAACACCGCTTCCGACTGTTCCTAACCCTAAAACACCAATATTAACGACTTGCATATCGTATCCTCCACTTTGTTTATTGCAACTATTCTATCATAAAAATCTAATATTTAGCGCAAATAATCAAAATTAAGTTTTCTTTACATTGTTTTCGAGCATTTACTTTTCGAATTGCTTCACCTATTACTGTTATCAATTATCTATTTATGGTATTCTTCATATATAAATGAGTATAAATGAGAAACTTCTAACAAGCAAAAGGAGAGAACTGTTCATGTCCTTACTATATCGTAGCACTAGGGATTTAAATGCAAACACTATTCCTGCATCTGAAGCAATACTAAAAGGATTGAGTGCAGATGGTGGTTTATATGTACCAACAAGTATCCCCAAAATCGACTTTGATTTATCCGAACTACCCGATTTTTCTTACAAAGAACTAGCATTTCGCATCCTCCGATTATTTTATACTGACTTTTCTGAAAACGAATTGCGAAAATGTATAGAGAATGCTTATGGAGATAGCTTTGACACAAATCTTATTGCACCACTATCTTTCCACGATGGAAATGGATACCTCGAATTATTCCACGGACCAACGATTGCTTTTAAAGATATTGCATTACAGCTGCTACCCCATCTGATGACAACTGCAGCAAAGAAGAATCATTTACAAAATGACATTGTAATTCTAACTGCAACCTCGGGTGATACTGGTAAAGCTGCAATGGAGGGCTTTGCTGACGTCGATGGCACAAAAATTATTGTTTTCTATCCTAAAGACGGCGTAAGTTTTATTCAGGAACAGCAAATGTTGACCCAAAAAGGAAAAAATACTTTTGTCTTTGCTGTTGATGGCAACTTCGATGTTGCTCAGACAAATGTTAAAAAGCTGCTCAATAATGATAAACTTTCCAAAGAGTTAGCAGCTAATAATTATCAATTTTCTTCTGCCAATTCAATCAATATCGGTCGCCTGTTTCCTCAAGTTGTTTACTATTTTTACGCCTACGCGCAAATGGTTAAACAAAAAAAGGTTACACTCGGTTCCGCTATCAACTTTAGTGTACCAACTGGAAATTTTGGTGATATTCTAGCTGGTTATTATGCGAAGAAAATGGGATTGCCTATCAATAAGCTTCTTTGTGCATCAAATAAAAACAATGTTTTAACGGAGTTTTTCAATGAGGGAGTGTACGATAAGAATAGACCTTTTTATGTAACATCTTCACCTTCAATGGATATACTGGTGTCAAGCAATCTTGAACGGCTTCTTTTTTACATTAACGATGAAAATGTGCAAGCAACAATTGAATTAATGGAACAATTAAACAAAACTGGGAAGTACACTATTTCCTCGGAAATAAAAAATTCACTATCTGATTTTTTTGCTGCTTTTGCCGATGAAGATCAAACGGCTAATGAAATTTCGCGAATATACCAACTTGATGGCTCAGTTATTGATCCTCATACGGCTGTAGCATCTTATGTTGCTAAACTTTATAAAGAGAACCATTCTGACTCAACAACACCAGTAGTCATCGTATCAACAGCCAGTCCTTACAAGTTTCCACAATCAGTCTTGGTTGGGCTTCATGATCCTGCGGCCTTTGAACCAGGTTTTGCTGCACTAAAGGCACTGAAAAGTAAGAGTAGTACTTCATTTCCTAATGCTATTGAACAGCTCCTAAACAATCAAAGAGCTCGCACCAAAAAAGTTATCTCATCGAGTGACATGAAAAAAGCTGTTAAAGGTATTCTTTTTAAAAAATAGTCCTTTACTATTTATGCATTAGGCATTTACCTAAAAACACTATAATTACTATTGATTTGTTTTTTTCATTCGCTTTTTGGCATATTTTTGTTACTTTTCTACTTTTTAATACGTGTTTAAATTAAGATAATATGTTATATTAGGTTACATAGGATCGTTTGGAGGGATTTTTAATGGATGAAATTGATTTAAAGATTGTATCAACTTTACAAAAAGATGCCCGTATTTCCTTGAAAAAGCTGGCTGATATTTGTTTTATTTCCGCACCGGCAGTCTCAACTCGCTTAACACACCTCGAAGAGCGCGGTATCATCAAAAATTATCAGACTTCTATTGATTACAAGATTCTTGGATACCCAATTAAAGCATATGTTAGCCTAAGGCTTTCACCTAAAGATAAAGATGACTTTTATCCATATATAAAATCTGTGGGTAATGTTATTTCTTGTGATTGTGTAACTGGTAGCTATTCCCAAATTATTACTTGCTACTTCAAATCCACCAGAGCTCTTGATAATTTTATCAATGATATCCAGCGCTTTGGCGAAACAAAGACTCAAATCGTATTTTCAACAAGTGTTATCCAAAGGCCCTTAGAACTTAATCCAGGAGAAGTTTATTTTTAGTTCACATTTACTTATATGTTCTATATATAGCTTGGACACATATTCCATAAGCATCTAGACTATACAAAAAAAGGATACAGGTCAAAATTTAAATTTTGACCTGTATCCTTTTTGATATATTTAGTTATTTACTCTTTCTTTTTTCCAAATTCCTAATACAACACCTGCAATGATTGCGCCAATTACAACGGCTGCAATGTAACCAAAAGCGTTAGTAGCTAATGGTGTTACCCATAAACCGCCATGAGGTGCTGGAACACTTACATGCCAAAGCTGTGTTAATCCACCAGCAATTGCGGCTCCCAACACACTTGAACCAATAACATGTAATGGATCAGCTGTTGCAAATGGAATTGCACCCTCAGTTATAAATGAAAAACCGAGTACCCAGTTAGTAATACCTGCTTTTCGCTCATCATCAGTAAATTTCTTTGGCCAGAATGCTGTTGCAATAGCTGTTGCAAATGGAGGAACCATGCCACCGGCCATCACAGCGGCCATCAAATCACCATTTTTAGTTGCTGTAAATGCACCAACAGCGAAAACATATGCCGCTTTGTTGAATGGACCACCCATATCAATGGACATCATACCACCTAAAATCAAGCCAAGTAATACAGCGTTACCTGTTCCCATGTGGTTCAAGAATGTCGTTAACCATGTATTAATAACTGCAAAAATTGGATTTACAATAAAGAACATCAAAAAAGCAACTAAGAACAGACCAACAATTGGATAAAGAAGCATTGGTTTCATACCTTCAAGTGATTTAGGCAACTTGGAGAATAAATGTTTCAGGAAAATAGTTAAGTAACCAGCAATGAAACCAGCTGCTATACCTCCCAAAAATCCACCGGCACTCTTTGCATTTGCCATAACGTTAGCAGTATATACACCACCAAAGGAACCACTATAAACAGTTGCCATGAACCCACCAACGAAACCAGGCATCAATGCTGGACGATCACCGATAGATTCAGCAATATATCCTGCTAGTACTGGAATCATAAATGCAAAAGCGAGACTTCCTGCATTGTTCAAGAAAATAAAACCTGTTGACTTTGGTCCGCCAAGATACTGTTCAATAACGAATGACAATGCCATTAAGATACCACCACCAACAACGAAAGGCAGCATATGGGAAACACCATTCATTAAATCCTTATATATTTTGCTTCCGACTGTACCATTTGCGCTGTCATCTTCTTCACTAGAATCTGCATCAGCGTGATAAATCGGTGCATCTTGATTGACTGCTTTATTGATAAGTTCTTCAGACTTCTTAATTCCATCAACAACTGGACGATTAACCAAATGTTTCCCGTCGAAACGAGCCATTTCAACTTTCTTATCAGCTGCAACAATAACACCTGCAGCACGAGAAATCTCATCAGCCGTTAAAAGATGCTTTACACCTTCTGAACCGTTTGTTTCAACTTTGATATCAACACCCATTGCCTCAGCTTGTTTCTTCAGTGCCTCTTCAGCCATGTATGTGTGTGCAATCCCAGTTGGGCAAGCTGTAACAGCTACAATGTATGGACGATCAGATGAAACTGGTTCTTTAGCAGTAGCTTTTTCTTTTTCTGCTTCTGCCTTATCTTTGGCTTCTTTAGCAGCTTGTGCATCTGCAAATAATTGTTGAACTTCATCTGGTGTTTTTGCCTTTTTCAAGCTTGCAACCAAATCTGGATTTATTAAAAGTCCTGAAAGTGTTGCAAGTGCTTGTAAATGAGTATCATTGGCACCTTCCGGAGCAGCAATCATAAAGAACAAATGTACTGGATTACCATCAAGGGCGTCATAATCGACACCTTTTTCACTCTTAGCAAACATAACCGTTGCTCTTTGGACTGCTTTGTTCTTGGCATGCGGCATAGCAATTCCGTCACCAATTCCTGTTGTTGATTGAGCTTCACGAGCTACAATGTCTTTTTTATAAAGTTCTTCATCATTGATAACACCCGTAACATAGTATTGATGTACCATTTCATCAATAGCTTCTTGCTTCGTCGTTGCTTTTAAATCCATAATCATTGCATCTTTTAATAACAATTCACGAATATCCATTACTACACTCCCTTTTAATCTTTATAGTCTTCTATTTTTATTTGTGGCAAAATCTCATCAATTTTGGCACGATCTGCTAAATCTTCTGAAAAGGCAGTTGCACTCCCACATGCCAAGCCATATCGGAAACTTTCGAGTGAATTCTTTGTAGCGGCGAATGTCCCCACAAAACCACCTATCATTGAATCGCCAGCACCAACTGAATTAATTACAGTTCCTTTTGGTGCCTTGCTGTAATAAACCTTATCAGGTGTAATCAACAAGCCACCATCACCTGCCATTGAAATCAGCACATGCTTTGCACCTAGATCTAACAACTTTTTACCATACTTAACAATATCAGGAATTCCATTTAACTTAACACCGAATAATTCAGCCAACTCATGGTGATTGGGTTTAACAACTAGCGGATGTTCCTTTAATGTTCTCATTAGGCTCTCACCAGTCGTATCAATTACAAAATCTGCACCTTTGTTACGAATTAATTCAATCAATTCAAAGTAAAAATCCTTCGAAAGGCTTGGGACCAAACTGCCAGATAAAATAACTACATCATTCTCTGTCAATTTATCGAATTGCTTTTTAAATACGTCAACTTCTTCACTGGAAATTTCAGGTCCTTTACCATTTATTTCCGTTTCATCTTGTGCTTTGACCTTCACATTTATGCGGGTATCAGCCGCTATATGCGTAAACTTTGTCTTCAAATTCTTTGCCTTTAGTGATTCCTCAACAAAGTCGCCTGTGAACCCACCTAAGAATCCAAGAGCAATATTATCTTGTCCCAATTCTCGGAGAATACGTGAAACATTGATTCCTTTTCCACCTGGAAGCTTTGCGTCATAATCCATACGATTAACTTCACCTAAAGTCAATTCTTTAAGCCGCACAATGTAATCAATTGATGGATTAACTGTAACTGTGTAAATCATAATGAAACCTCCTGAATTTCTGTTTGGTTATTATACTGGTCAAAAACCAGCCTTGATAACTTATTGGTAATTATTTTAGCCTCTGATACTTCAGCAACTTTAACAAAAGAAAACTGGTCAAATTTTGTACTATCCACTAAAACAAACGACTCGGCCCCCTGCTTTATTGCCGCAAGCTTCACCGCTGCCTCATCAGGATCAGGAGTCGTATATCCGTATTCAAGGTGAACCCCATTCATCCCAAGAAATACCTTATTAAAGCGGTAACGTTGCAACTCTTGGACTGTTTCTACACCAACAATTGCCTTTGTCGTATTTTTCAATTCGCCACCAACCAGAATGGTTCTAATATTTTGGTCAGCGAGTGCAGTTGCGTGCAGTATTCCATTGGTAACAACCGTTAACTGTTTCTTTTGTTTCAGAAACTGAATCATAGCCAATGTAGATGTGCCTGCATCAAGGTAAATGACATCTTCGTCTTGAATAAGACTTACTGCCACTTTCGCAATTTGATTTTTTTGTTCAATATTCTGAGAGAATTTACCACTCATGTCTAGTTCCTTTTGTAAGGATTGACGCACCTTAGCGCCACCATGTACGCGAATTAAGATTCCTTTTTCTTCTAATTCCTGCAAATCCCTACGAACTGACGATTCTGAACACTTAACTTCCTTACAAACATCATGCAACTTTACAATTCCATTCTCATGAAGCATTCTCAAAATTACTTGTTGCCGTTCTTCTGCAAGCACTTACATTACCTCCTAAAATATAGTAACATCGCCGGTGCAAAAAATCAATCAAAAAAGTGCAAAAAAGTGCAAAAAAGTGCAAAAAAACGCATTTTCAATCATTTAAATAAGTATTTATGACTGTTTTTGATTGAAATTTCCTTTTTCACTCATTAATTATAAGCCTTACTATCCAAAACATACCATTATTAAGACACAAAAAAAGCAGATTACTGAAAGAAATCAGTGTCATCTGCCAAAATATTTTCTACAAAAGAATTTTAATTCTTGAAACTATGAATAGGTGCAGGTATCAATCCGCCTCTAGCTATCATTCGCGTTGAAGAAGCCTTATTGACCCCCATTATAGGAGCATATCCTAATAATCCGCCAAATTCTACCGTCTCTCCAACCTTCTTATTCTGAATTGGTAAAATTCTAACAGCTGTTGTCTTATTATTGATCATACCGATTGCTGCTTCATCTGCGATCATTGCAGAAATTGTATCTGCTGGTGTATCTCCAGGAATTGCAATCATGTCCAACCCTACAGAACAAACAGCAGTCATAGCCTCAAGCTTTTCAATATTCAACGTTCCAGCATTAACAGCTGCAATCATTCCAGCATCTTCAGATACAGGAATAAATGCTCCAGACAGTCCACCAACATGGCTGCAGGCCATAATTCCACCTTTTTTAACTGCATCATTAAGCAAAGCTAAGGCAGCAGTTGTGCCATGAGTTCCTACACTTTCGAGTCCAATTTCTTCGAGAATTTGTGCAACAGAATCTCCCACGGCAGGGGTTGGAGCTAATGATAAATCAACGATTCCAAAAGGAACACCTAGACGCTCTGCTGCGATTGTTCCAACCAATTGCCCCATCCGAGTGACCTTGAATGCTGTCTGCTTAATAGTTTCTGCAACAACATCCATTGACTCGCCCCTAACATTTTCAAGGGCGTGTTTCACAACTCCTGGACCGCTAACCCCGACATTAATAACAGTATCTCGTTCACCAACACCATGAAAAGCTCCGGCCATAAATGGATTATCTTCAACTGCATTGCAGAAGACAACCATTTTTGTATTTGTCATAAAAGAACGCTCTGAAGCATCCTTTATAATCTTACCCATTTCAGCAACAGCATCCATATTGATACCACTGCGTGTCGAGCCTACATTAACTGAAGCACAAACCAAGTCTGTCTCATCCAAGACTTGGGGTAGTGACCTAATTAATTTGAGATCCCCTGTTTGATATCCTTTTTGTACAAGTGCGGAGAACCCACCTATGAAATTAACACCAAGTTCTTTAGCTGCACGATCCAATGTTTGTGCATACTTCAAGTAATTTTGATCAGCACTTGCCGCCGCAATAATTGAAATTGGGGTCACAGAAATTCGTTTATTGATAATTGGAATACCATATTCTGCCTCAATTTGTTCGCCAACCTTGACCAAATTCTTAGCCTTTGTCATTATCTTGTTGTAAATACGTTCACAAGCTCTTGTGCTATCACTGTCAATACAATCAAGCAACGAAATTCCCATTGTAATAGTACGGACATCAAGATTTTCGTCAGAAATCATGTGGATTGTTTCAATAATCTTCTCGGTTTCCATCTTTAATTAAATATCCTCCTATAGTTGATGCATTGCATGATAAATTTCTTCACGCCTGATTTTAATTTCAACACCTAATTTCTTCCCTATTCCACCAAGTTCTTCTGAAAGAGCGGTAAAATCTGCTTTCTCATCGTTTATCTCTACCATCATCATCATTGTAAAATAACCATCCATAATAGTTTGAGAAACATCAAGTATATTAATTTTCTTTTCAGCTAAAAATTGGCTAACGCCAGCGATAATTCCTACTTGATCTTTACCAATTGTAGTCAGAATTGCTTTCATTACAGCACCTCATTTAATTTATTAGACTTATTTTCCCAAGTATATCCTTTTATACCATGTTCTGCAACGTCACTAATGTGTAGTATTCGTCTTTTAGATACCATTTTAAAAAAAATCTGCTTCAAGACAAATTTCAACAAACAAAAATAATCTAAAGACGAATATTATTGTTTAATTTGACACTATTTTATCTGATAGAAAAATTTCTTGCTATCATCCAAAATAAACTATAACATTGGATGTTAGAATAATTATTACAATATATATTTTAATAGCACAAAATTCAGCACAGATATCTGTTTAATATGGAAAGGAATCATTCATGAACACACATATTACGAAAGAAAAAAGAACAATTATCACAATCATTCTACTTCTAGTGACATTTCTCACATTAGCTAGTCAAACAATGATGGTCACTGCTTTACCTGTTATTCAAAAAGTAATGAATGTTTCTTTAAATAATGTTCAGTGGCTGACCACTGGCTATATCTTAATCATTGGAATTGTCACACCACTGTCCTCCAACTTATATGATAAGTACTCCAATAGACAGTTGTTTTTAGTAACAACTGGTATTTTTATTCTTGGTACTATTCTAGGTTCTTTAGCTACCAGTTTTCTTACCTTGTTGATCGCCCGTATTCTTCAAGCATGCGCCGGTGGAATAGTTATGTCCTTCCAGATGACCACCATGGTGACTATCTATCCTCCAGAAAAGAGAGGTACCGTCCTAGGATTATCTGGCCTGGTAATTGCCTCTGGGCCAGCAATTGGGCCAACAATTTCCGGTATTATTTTGCATTTTTTAAATTGGCGCTTTCTTTTTATTCTTGTACTGCCGCTTGTCCTTTTGCTTTGGTTGATTGCTTTCTTTTATTTTCCTAATTATTCACAAAAAAAAGATGTCAAAATTGACATCCTATCTGTATTTCTCTCACTCGTTGGAGCAACTTTGTCTCTGGCAAGTCTCACATTGTATGAGCAAAACTATCTACTTGCTGGGCTCATGCTGATTATTGGTATTTTCTTATTAACGATCTTCTACAAGCGCCAATTGCTACTCACTCAACCTGTTCTTAAAGTTCAAATACTCAAAGTCCGCTCTTTTAGTTTGCTGACAGTGATTGGGCTACTTGCCTTCATGGTACTCATTGGCACAGAACAGATTATTCCAATTTTTGTGGAAAATGTTCAGGGATTGAACAGCATGCAAGCTGGTTTCATTCTGTTACCTGGCGCAATTTTAAACGCACTCTTTGCAGCACTAGCAGGTCGCTACTACGATAGCCATGGTCCTAAGCATCTATTATATATGGGTGTCTTATTAATGCTGATTGCGACGATCCCATTGGTCTCGTTGACAGAAACAACACCTACTTGGCTGATAACCTCCGCCTACCTTGTTCGAATGATTGGCAATTCATTAGTCTTTGCACCGGCAATGTCAGAAGCCTTCAAAGATATCATTCTAACAGATATTAGTCACGCATCGGCTCTGAATAATACTTTCCGACAAGTTGCTGCTGCTGTATCAACCACCATAATGATTGTAATTGCGGATATACCTAGCTCATTTACACTTGGTACACGCCTATCAATTTGGTTCACAGTCGTACTTCTACTCTTAATGCTATATATTATAAAGGTTTATTTGAAAACTGCTAGTCAACGAAATTAAAGACTTTTTCACTTTGACCCTCAAAAAAAGATGTTACATTTTGGCAAGATATTCGCTGTAGAGATGCCATTGAATCTTGTGAGTAAAAGGCTGTATGCGGAGAAATTATTATATTATTCCTCTGCAGCAAAGGATTATTGACTAAATCAGGTGTCTCACTTTCTAACACATCAAGTGCAGCACCCCGAATCATGCCACTGTCAATTGCCATTAAAAGCCCTGTTTCATCAACTGTTTCACCTCTTGAAACATTGATGAAGTAAGGCTTTTTTTGCGCCATTTTCTTGAAAATATCAATGTTAAAAAAGTGATAGTTTTCAGATGTTGCTCCCATATGGTTAGATACAATATCGGCCTTCGTCAATAGTTCATCTGCAGTTACAAATTTTACCCCATCTTTTATTGTTCCAGTACCCATATGTCCACTGTATGCTATTACTTGCATTCCTAATGCACTTGCCATCTTAGCAACCGCTGCACCAATCCGACCATAGCCAAAGATTCCTAAAGTCATTCGTGAAAGCCTAGGTTGAGCCATAAAAGCGTCATACTCCCATCGATGCTCTTCACTCACAAGTTTGTCGTATTGTTTCAATCTTTTTACTAATACAAGCATTAACGAAATTGTAAATTCAGCAACGTCTTGCGTACAGTACTCTCCGATTGCACAGACTCTGACTCCTTTTTTCTGTGCCAACTGTAAGTCAATTTTTTCATAGCCAACTGCACTAACAGATATTAGTTTTAATTTTGGTGCTGCATCAAGTATTTTCTTATTGATTGGTAAAAAAGCTGTAATCAGCGCATCGGTGTCCTTAAGTTCTTTAAAAAAAGCTGATTGTTCTTTCAAATCATAGGGTTGTGTCACAACTATCCAGTCTGGATGATTCTTTTTTAATAATTTTATCTCGACCGCATTATCCTTTTGCATTATTTCTTTAAAATCAGAAATCATCACTTTCATTTGAACACCCCTGTTTTCTATCAAATATACATCTTAAAAGCATTCTATCATCGCATTTATACATTTCAAAGCAAAAATATACATTTTTAGAAAAAGCTGTATAAAAAAAGAATCTGTCTTTTTTTTTGACAGATTCCAAAGTTATAAAGCCCTTTTTGTTCTTAAAAGATAACTATCTACTTTAAAGTTTGATTTTCTTTTTCTTGATATACAAATTTAATATCTGCAAACTCTTTTGCTGCATCCTTACCCTTTAAATATGCCAAAGCTTCTCTTCTCGTCTTTGACAAATCAATTCCCTGAGCTTTTGCAGCAAAAATACAACCGCAATAACACTGGCGATAAACGTCGTATTCTCGGCACATTTCCACAGAACGCCGATAGCCATTATTTTTCTTAAAATCGCTAGGTAAATACATAGTATTATAAAAGTTTTGAACTTCTATTCCAACACTATTAACTACCTGTGAGTTCTTATGTGGACTAATTGTTAGTGCGCTCCCAAAGTAATCAAAGCCTAGTTCCACAGCTTTCGCAGCAACTAAATCCAATCTGTAACTAAAACATGCTCGACATCTTTGCCCACCTTCTGGTTCTTTTTCAAGCCCTCTGACTGCCAAAAAGTATTCTTGCGGTTCGTATGGTGCTGCAATAAACTGCACATTATTGCCAGTTCTCTGGTTAAAATCGCTAATGAATTTTTGCTGAACATACTCTCTACGCTGGTACTCTGCCCGTGGGTGAATATTCGAATTTGCATAATAGACTGTTACATCAGCATACTGTGTCAAGTACTCTAAAGTATAGGTGCTACATGGTGCACAGCAACTATGTAATAAAATCGACGGTCTGTTAGCATTTCTTTGCCAATTTGCAACCATCTTTTGGAGTATCTTATCATAATTAATTTTTTGATTTGGATTCATTTTATCTAAAATTTCATGTAAATCGATCATCGTATAACCTCGTAATAATTTTCTATGCACAGTATACTACTCCTGTGCACACATTACTAAGGTAATATTAGTCTAATGCTACTG
This sequence comes from Liquorilactobacillus mali, assembly GCF_001437155.1. Classification (GTDB taxonomy): domain Bacteria; phylum Bacillota; class Bacilli; order Lactobacillales; family Lactobacillaceae; genus Liquorilactobacillus; species Liquorilactobacillus mali_A. Next base: position 9,100 of record NZ_JQAR01000028.1, on the reverse strand, counting down.
CCACTGCAACTTTTTCAAACATACTCTGTGCAATAATTTCACCCGCTGCCTTATTGACATGCATGTGGTCTCCCAAATCATACTGCTTAAGCAGCCGAAAACTATTATCTTCAACTAATTCTGCAGTATTAAGCAATTCATTTTTATATTTCCGCTGAAGAAGTTTGTTTAATTTTATTCTAGTACTGATATTTTGCTCCACCATCGAAGTGTGAATTTCCCTTGTATGCCCAATTTCAAATGGCGTTACCGTACTTAGCATAAAGTGGCTTTTTACCATTTTTATCTGTTCACAGATGTGCTCAACTTCCGTGAACAGATCTTGAGCCTTAACAAGTTGTTTTTGTGCCTCTTTGCTAAAGACAGGTAGTATTAAATCATTTAGTCCCGCAAACATTAATACCAAATTTGGCTTATTCTGCAATACTTTGGGTAGAGTTTTTCTTGTTTTTACTCCAAATGTTGCAAATAAAGGTTCATCTTGTGGAGCATCATTGAGTATTCTCTGGCCAGAGATTCCATAATTCAAAACAACCACTTTGCCTGGAAATTGTTTATACAACAAAGCCATGAGACTATCACTAATATATCCCATTTCAACTAATGAATCCCCAATTATGGAAATAACTTTTGCTCGATAGTCACTAAGCACTTCTACCTTGCTTAGACAAAACCAACCTCGTCTAGCATCAATTGTTCGACGCAATGACGGACTTGTGTCAGCCTTTCTAACGATTACCGCATTCGTCATTGATGTGTCATAGGTATTAGCAAAATCCATATATCTTTGAGGCCTATTACTAATTAGTTTTAAAAAGATTTTCATCCCTGGTTGAATCACAAAATCCAATGAATCGGTAATTATAGCTGTCCCTTTTTTTATAACAACCGCCTCTTTGCCATCAAAATATACCCTGTGTTTCACGTGGAACTTCTCATCTGTACTAAAACTTACTTCGTCAAACACAATATCTTTATCACCATATAAATTTGACAACTCAAATCGGACAGCATTGCCGCTAACATTCAAAGTCATTTGAATTATTTCTGTTAATTCAGCCATTTTAAAAGGCAAAGTTGAAAAATCGCTGCATTCATGTATCCAAGCAGTTTGCCATTCCATTTTATCCACCTTCTTTTAATCTCTGCTCGCAGCCTATTTAGTCTAGAATATGTGGAAGTGTGACACAAATTGGTAAAACTTAAGCACTAACATAAAAGTTACAAACATAGTAAGTCTTTGCTGTGTATAGTTGGAGAGAGCCTTTTGATCACGGAATACGTTTATGCAGAATCAAATAAAGAGGCTGGTTCAAAATTTGACTTTTGACCCAGTCCCTTCATAAATGACTCATAGCCGCTAGTCCTATCCAGCTAGCAAATCAATTATTTCTTGCTCGGGAATACCTTGGAAATATTGATTCAAGTTGCTGTTAAGCAGCCTTGCCTCTAATTCTGACTTACCAAAAATGCTACCAGCAAGCTTGGATTCAAGCTCGCTTACATTATTTGTTCCGAAAAAGTCACCGTAAAACTTAATATTTTTGATTTTTCCTTTTTCAACAAAAATACGTGCATCAATCGTGCCACTTGTAAAGTGCTTACGCTTTTTGACAGTAAACTTAGGTGATTTACCGTAGACCCAATCCCAATTACTGTAGTACTGTGCCTCGATTTCATCAATCTTCTTTTCATCTTCTGCTGTCAGTAGGTACTCGTTTCCTTTTGCCTGCTCAATACTATCTACTCCTAAAACCTTCGTAATCAACAAATCCCGAAATTCCTCAGTCGTAATATTTTGATACTGTGGTAAAAGATATGGCCGTAAATTTGTAACACGGCTGCGTACCGATTTTATTCCCTTAGATTGAATCTTATCTAGAGGTACCGTCAACGTTTTGGCAACCTCTGAAGTATCCACATCTAACATCAACGTTCCATGTGAGAATGTTTTTCCTCCCCGAGTATACATCGCATTTCCAGAAAATTTCTTTCCATCAACCACAATGTCATTACGTCCTGTCACTTCTGCACCTGTCACACCCATGTCATGTAAAGCATCAACAATCGGAGAAACCATTTTCTTAAAGTCTCCAAATTCTTGGTTCTTGGAATCAACGATAAAGCTGAAACACAGGTTTCCTAAATCTTGATACATCGCACCACCACCGGAAAGTCTTCTGGTAACAGTTACTCCATGTTCTTTGCAATAACTCTGATTGACTTCCTCAAGGGTATTTTGATTTCTTCCAACAATTACGCAGCGGTCCTCAATATAGAATAATACAACCGGTAATTTTAATTTATCGCTATTCATCAAGTACTGTTCAGTTGCCAGGTTCCGTCGGATATCGAATGTTTTCATTGCTACATATTGCATCAAAGTCATCTCCTAAATATTAATTGGTAGTCCCAGTGCAATATCAGTGGCATCCATGACAGCTTCACTGACACTAGGATGTGGATGAATTGTTAATGAAACATCTTCAATCGTTGCCCCAGTTTCAATTGCCAGTGTCAATTCTGTAATCAAATCACTAGCATTAGGCCCAACAATTTGTGCTCCGACGATTGCCTGACTATCCTTTTCGAACACAAGACGTACAAATCCATTCGTGCTGCTCATTGAGATTGCACGTCCGTTAGCTGCAAACGGGAACTGTGCTTTCTTAACGTCAAGGCCTTGTTCCTTAGCTTCTGCTACTGTCAAACCAGTTGTTGCAATTTCACTATCTGTGTAGCAGACAGCTGGCATGGCACGGTAATCTACAATTCCCTTGGAACCAGAGATTGCCTCTGCTGCAATTTTCCCTTCGTAACTAGCCTTATGTGCTAATGCGGCTCCAGGTATAACATCACCAACTGCATAGATATTGTCAACACTTGTTCTGCACTGTGCATCAACCTCAATTAGTCCGCGGTCCCCGATTTTTACACCAATATGTTCCAAACCTAAATCTGTGGTATTTGGTTTACGTCCCACACAAACAATGCAGTAATCGGCTTCTAATTCCTTTTCTTCGCCATTAACATCAAATTTGATTTTGACGCCCTTATCAGTCTGTTCTGACATTTTTGCGACCGCATTAGTATAAATATCGACATGCTGGCCACTAAAATGGTGTTCAACAACCGACACCAAGTCTTTTTCGTAATTGGCTAAAATTCGATCTGCTCCCTCAAGGATAGAAACATGTGCTCCTAAATTTGCATATGCAGAAGCCAGCTCACATCCAATGTAACCTCCACCAACTACTATCAAATTTTTAGGTACTTTTTGGAGTGCTAGGGCTCCTGTTGAATCCAGAACCCTCCCTTTGAATTTAAAATTAGGAATTTCAATTGGATGACTCCCAGTAGCAATAATCAAATTGTTAAAACTATATGTCTGAGCAGAATCATCTGTCATCACGCGCAGGCTATGATCATCTTTCAAAAAAGCACTGCCCCAAATTACATCGATATGGTGCTTTTTGAATAGTCCAGCCACACCACCTGTTAATTTATCAACTACACTTTCTTGTTTCCACTTCTGTGTTTGCTTGAAATCCAGCGTTGCCGCTGTGACACGCAAACCCATTTCAGATGAGTTCATTGCTCTTTGATAACGATGAGCCGCCTCAATCAATGCCTTTGAGGGAATACAACCAACGTTCAAACACACTCCACCAATATATTCTTTCTCAATGACCGTAACTTTTTGCCCTTTTTCTGCTGCTCTAATTGCGGCAACGTAGCCACCAGGTCCAGCACCAATCACGACCGTGTCAAGTTCAATTGCAAAATCTCCAACTACCATCTGCTCACCCCTCCATCAATAACAATTCTGGTTCACTCAATAATTCACCTAAACGATTAAGTGCTCTTTGGGCCGTTGCACCGTCAATAATACGATGATCGAATGAAAGTGAAAGTTTTAACACATAAGCAACTTTGATTTCATCTTCCACAACAACTGCCTCTTTAGTAATCTTACCTAGCCCTAGAATTGCAACCTCTGGCCAATTAATAATAGGTGTAAAGAGACCACCACCAATTGAACCGATATTTGTAATCGACATCCCAGTATGCTTCATATCGTTGCTGGTGAGTTTACCATCTTTTGCTTTTTCTGTATTTTCTGTGATTTGTTTCGCTAATCCAAATAAACTCTTTTGATCAGCATTTTTGATATTAGGTACAAATAGACCTCTATCGGTATCCGTTGCAATTCCAACATTGATATAGTCACGATATACAATTTCTTGGTTTTCTATGTCAACATATGAGTTAAAGATTGGGAATTCCTTCATGACAATTGACAATGCCTTAACAACATAAGGCAAGAATGTAAGACGGACTTCTCGTTCAGCCGCCATTGTCTTGTACTGTTTACGATGATCCCATAATTTGTCGACCACAACATCATCAAAAACGGTAACATGCGGAATTTCGCTAACACTATTCACCATTGCTTTAGCTGTAGCCTTGCGGATTCCAGACATCTTTTCTCTAGTTTCTGGCCATTCTTGACTTGAGGTTTGTGAATCTTTGCTTGCAGAACTTGTTGCAGTTACACTCTCTGCCTCTTTTGTTTCTGCTGTCTCAGTCTTGTTTCCACCTTGCAAGAATGCATCAACATCCTCTTTAGTGACATGACCGTGGGAACCTGTCCCACTCACATTTTTGATATCCACACCTTTTTCCCTAGCATAGACACGTACTGCTGGCATTGCTAAGACAGGCAATGTTCTATCGACCTCAGACATTTTAGGAGGAGCCGTTTCCGTTTCTGTTTTACCCACTACACTAGTTTCTGTTGTTGGCACTGTCTCTATTGCGGGAGAAGCTGGTGTCTGTTCAACAGATGTTTGTGGTGCTGCTTTTTCGGTACTCTCGGTAACATTTCCTGCTCCTTCGACCTCAAACTCAACTAACACTTGCCCAACTTCAGCAGTTTCACCTTCACCTACAAGAATATTCTTAACAGTTCCTGCCACAGGAGAAGGGATTTCTTCAACTGATTTATCATTTTCAATCTCTAATAAGTCATCATCTTCTTTTAGAACATCACCAACTTTTACATACCATTGTGCAACTGTTCCTTCTGAAATTCCTTCACCAATATCTGGCAACTTGAATTGATACGCACCCATTTGCTCGCCTCCTAATATTCTAAAATCTCTTGCGCCTTTTCAACTACATCTTTCTTATTAGGAAGCCAATCACTCTCTGCTTCACTAAATGGATAAGGTGTATTCGGTGCCGTAACACGTCCAATTGGTGCCTTTAAATATAAAATACCCCTTTCAGCAATAAGCGCTGCTACTTGAGAACCTACGCCTGCTTGTTTTGGTGCTTCTTGCACAATTACTGCTCGTCCAGTCTTCTTAACTGACTCCAAAATGGTTTCCTCATCAATTGGCGACACGGTTCTTAAATCTACCACTTCTGCACTAACATTTTGTTTAGCCAATTCATCGCTTGCCTTGACTGCTTCTTGAACCATTGCACCATAAGCAATAATAGTCAGGTCTGTGCCTTCTTTTACGATGTTAGCTTTGTCCAGAGGTACAGTATATTCTTCATCAGGTACTTCTGCTTTGATCGATCGATATAACTTCATATGCTCCAAAAATACAACTGGATCATCGGAACGAATTGCTGAAATTAAGAGCCCTTTGGCATCATATGGATTACTTGGAATAACAACACGTAATCCTGGAATCTGTGCTACCAATCCTTCTAAACTGTCAGCATGTAATTCCGGTGTGTGTACACCCCCACCAAAAGGAGCACGGATTGTAATTGGCATCTCACGTGTTCCACCTAATCGAAAGTGAATCCGCGAAATCTGTCCCGCGATTTGGTCCATTGCTTCAAAGACAAAACCAAAAAATTGAATTTCGGGTACTGGACGAAAACCTTCTAAAGCTAATCCAGCTGAAAGTCCGATAATTCCAGATTCAGCAAGGGGTGTATCAAAAACACGTTCCTCTCCATGCGTTGCCTGAAGATTTTCTGTGGCACGGAAGACTCCACCATTTTTCCCGACATCTTCACCAAAAACAAGGACTTTCTCATCTCTTGCCAGCTCCTGATCTAGCGCGTCAGTTATTGCTTTAATCATTGTCTTGTTCGCCATAATTATTTTGCCTCCTTCTCTTCAAATTTCTCAATTTCCCTTTGAATCTCAACCGGTGTATCTTTGAAAGTATTTTTCAGATATTCACTAATCTTTTGTTTTGGCATGTTTTCAACTTTATTAATTGCTTCATTAATTTCAGCACGGACCTGCTCAACATAGGCTTCCTCATCTTCTTGTTTCCAGAGACCTTTACTCTCAAGATAGAGTCTCATCCTTACTAGTGGGTCTCTTTTAACCCAAAGATCATCTGTTTCTTTCGTACGATAACGTTTCGGATCATCTCCAGAAAGAGTATGTGGACCATAACGATACGTCAAAGTTTCAATCAGCACTGGGCCATTACCTGCCAGTGCATAGTCACGTGCCTCTTTTGTCACCTCGTAAACAGCCAGTGCATCCATTCCGTCTACTTGAATCCCAGGAATTCCTGCAGCAACAGCTTTTTGAGCTAAAGTTCCTGCGGCAGTTTGCTTACTACGCGGAACAGAGATGGCATAACCATTATTTTGGATAACAAAGATGGCGGGAGCTTGAAATGCACCTGCAAAGTTAATCCCCTCATAAAAATCACCTTGAGATGTTCCACCATCACCAGTATAGGTGTATGCAACATTCTTTTGACCCTTTAATTTAAAACCAAGTGCTACTCCTGCAGCTTGGACGTATTGTGCCCCAATAATAATTTGTGGTGGTAATGCCCGTAATTCAGCTGGGTACTTGTTACCATCAACGTGGCCGCGTGACCATAAGAATGCTTGATATAGAGGCAACCCATGAAGTACAAGCTGTGGAACATCACGATATGCGGGTAAAATAAAATCCTCTTTTTCCATTACGAAATTCGATGCAATCTGGCTTGCCTCTTCACCCGCAGTGGGTGCGTAGAATCCTAGGCGCCCTTGACGATTCAATTTTGTTGAACGCTCATCTAGTGTTCTAGACCAAACCATTTGTTTAAAGAGTTCAACAAGCTCTTCATCACTCAGATCCGGTTTCCAATCAGGTTCCAACAATTTTCCCTCTGTAGATAAGAGCTGTACCGGTTTGAATTCATCATCAAACTTCTTCAATTGTTCAAAATCGATTATTTTTTTTGACATTTCTAGACCTCCTCGTCATTATCAAGCAAAACATTCATTACAAGCATTGTTTACAAAACAACTTATTTCTTCCTCTCTAGAAGCATTTCTGTAAACCGCTTTCATACTTATTTTAACGCCTTTTTTTCAATATTTAAACATTGTGATTACATGAACTTATTATGATATACAAGAACCATTTCTACAACAAATTTGCTACCCTAATTTTCATCAAATTATCATTTTTAAATCTATGGTTGTGATTTCAAACACATACTTTTTCGTAAATTTCTCCTACTAACTCTGTCGTTCCTCTGAAAATTATTTTATTATTAATTTAATTAACCTAAGGGAGGTGTCCATATGTTATGGCTTTGGAAAAATGCATCCCCACTAGTTGCCCTCACAAGTCTTTTTTTCATACCAATATTACTGTTGAATCTTTGGGGACTATCAAGCGGTAGTCATCTCATTTACGGTGTCTTAATAATCATTGATTTTATTTACTTAAATCTCGAATCAATTTTCATTGCAATTTTGGTAAGAAAAAAGCATCTAAAGAAAAATCTAGATGCTGATAGTAAAAAAGATGATTAACATTTTTTAATAAATTTTGCCTATTCTGTGGAGAAATAGACAAATAATTCCTATTTGAAGAGTGAATGTTATCGTATAAATTACCGCAATTTTATCCAGGTTATGATCAGTAAATAAAAGGTCATGGATGATCCCCTCAATTGGTGTGAGTGTCTGTGCCAGCACCATAGAAACTGTGAAAATCCTTCTTTGAAAATTTTTACTGATATTTATTTACTGATAGATATATTAAATGTTAAAAAACTAACAGCCCCTGCAAATGTCAGATATGTTAAATACAACAGTATGAACTCCCAAGAAGTTTTTGGAAAAATTAGCAACGGTGTGGAAATAATGAAAACAACAGTTCCACATAATAATGTTTTTTGCAGAAATACAAATATTGTTCCCATCTGCAAAATTACTCAATATGGAAACACATGATTTGCAATCGTTAGTAACATTACATTTAACCTAGGCTCAAGAACATATTAATAGCCCACAAAGAAAGAACCATTTGTAGCATCTATATAAAATCTGTATTTTCGTTTCATTAATTCTAAAAAGGAACTGCAACTCAGTTTTTATCAAGGACTTTCATGAAAAAAGAATATAAGGCCAATGAACGAAAGACCATTAAGGTTGATCCGTCTGTATATGATTTAATAAAAAGTATGTCTGTCGTTACAGATACGAAGATGTACGATTTAGTTAATCAGATGTGTAAAACCTACTTGGATAACAATGTCTCTCAACGGCAAAAAGAAACAATTTTGCTGATGTTAAAGCAAAATGAAAAATAAAATTCAACAAATAGAAATTGCTTTGTTTTGCGTGTACCCATATCTGTACAACTTAAGCAGCTTCGAAAAAAGTGTGGGAGTACTTTTCTATGATTTATGAAGCATGGTAATAATCATATATGATATTAATTATGATTAGAATCTTTATAACTGATATAACAGCTATCTATAGCAGAATCAACTAACTTATGGTGTAAAGATTATCTTTGCTATAAAAATGAGGATTGTATATTTAATTAGAAGTGCCAGCATAACTATAAAAATAGTTACTGTCAGGGTTATAGTAATTACACCAATAATTAAAAAGGCTAGCTAAACTGTGTTTTTATAACTATTTGGAGAAGTGTACCAAAAATCATAACAATATTTAAAAGCTCAAACGCTGGTAACGAGTTAAATGTTATTTTCTTGATTAATATCGCAATTTTCTGATCAAATTGTAATATCAATCTCTTTTTTCGAGAGCGTAAAATATCTTGTGTAAATGCATAAAAGATTTCTGAATTGTATAGAAA
>NZ_JQAR01000027.1 GCF_001437155.1 Liquorilactobacillus mali | reverse complement strand
TTAATTATGGCACAACTGTTCAGAAATTTATGTACCAAATACTAGGATAGGAGCAAATCCAATGATTAATACAATAGACATAGAAAAAATTGCTACCCTAACTCATAAACATAAAAGTCAATTGATAGTTGATAATACTTTTGCGACTTCTTATCTTTTATCCCCTTTAACTCTGGGAGCAGATATTGTGGTAAACAGTTTAACAAAATTCGCAAATGGGCATAGTGATGTCTGTCTTGGTTCCGTCACTGGTTCTAACGAATTTATCAAAAAAGCGTATGATCTTCAGGTTTTGCTTGGAACAACCGCAGCACCTTTTGACGCTTGGCTTTGCGAACGTGGAATGCGTACTATGGATCTTCGTGTTCAAAAACAGTCAGATAATGCTCTTGCATTAGCAAAGTTTTTGGAAAATAACAAATTTGTAAAAAGAGTCCATTATATTGGATTAGCTGACCATCCTCAGCATCAATTGGCAAAAAAAATATTTCCTAACGGCTATGGAGGAATGCTTAGTTTTGAACTTCCAGAAATGAAACTCTTCTTAACAAATTTTTAAATAAACTTACTTTTGTACACTATGCAATGACTTTGGGCGGTTACAGAACGACTGTCTCTCATCCTGCAACATCCTCACATTATGACATGCCACGAGATGAACGGTTAAAACTAGGAATTTCAGATGGTTTATTACGAGTATCCGTAGGAATTGAAAACATAAATGATTTAATTGAGGATTTTAAAAATGCTTTAACTGTATATGATGTGTAGCCTGACTTATTAAACGATCAGTGGGTGATATATTGAATGAATTATTCACTATTGGACAAACTTCAAAAATATTTGATGTTTCTGTTCAAACTTTACGTTACTATAGCAAAGTTGGTATTTTAATGCCGCACTTCGTCAATCCACAAAATGGATATCGTTACTATTCATACGAACAATTTCATATTATTGATAGAATAAAATACCTACGTCGACTTGGTTTATCTATCGACGAAATACGCACAATTTATTCAACTCCACAAACCACAGACGAACTAAAAAAAGACTTGGACACACAGGGCAAAAAACTTAACTCTGAAATAAAGCGACTTCAAAGATTGTCTGAGGAAGTCGATAGATATAAAAATTACTTTTCATTTAAAAGCAATAATGATATCGGCTATGTTCCTTATTCACTGCATAAAAATGAGCGCCAATTACTTTGTGTTTCTTGCAAAAATAAGACTCGTGAACAGTATCATATTGACCTTTTAAAGCTTAGACACAGTTCTCCTTACAAAGAACTAGAAATTTTTAGACAATTTGTTCTTATATTGGATGTGACTGACCTTAAAAAAAATATCATTACCCCATTAAAAATAGGCTTTTTCATAACGGACGAATGTTCTTTAAAAACTTCTTCAAATATTTTACAATTACCCGCTAATGATTTTATTTGTTTTCAAGGCAAAATATTAACTAATGATTGGTGTCCCGATTTTGCAATAAAAATTGCTGAAAAATTAGGTATTTGCGGAGCCGCTATTGCTTGTGAATACGAAAACAGTCTACTTGAATATAAAAAATGTGTTTATGAAGTAGAAATTCCAGTTGATCTTCCAAAAAAATGAAGTATAGTCCGCTTAGACACTTATTTAAAGGGTTATTTAATATTTTGTCTTTGATTAATAAAAACTTAATGAATGATCGCCAACTTTTTATCTCTAAATTAAATTTTATACTTGAAAATATCCGAAGTTAGCTTAAATCTCGAATTGTATAAAGTTGTTATATATTTTGTCATATTACTTTTTTGATAATCTAGGAGAAAAAATTAGTTCACATTGAACTGTCCTATGAATTCTATTTAACAGTAATAGTTTGACCTATTGAATATACGGAATGAACGGGTAAATTAGTTTAAATTTAACTTCTGACCACCTTCATTAGCTCTTAAAAACTGATTTGTGTAAAAAATTCTTTATAGGGCCAGCAAATCACAATTATATTTTAGATTTGCATATGTCCTTTTAAATATTCTATAAAACTGTGGTTTGTTTAACACAGAATAAAAAAGGCCTTAAGTCTACTCATATTATTGAATAGACCTAAGAGCCTTTTTATAGGGAAAAGTAAGGAGTCTTTTTATTTTTAACAGAAATCAAGCAACATTGAAGTTGAAAAACATTGATTTATGGGCATCCCCCGTCCATATTATATTGTCTCTTCATTCCCACTCTATCGTTGCAGGTGGCTTAGATGTAATATCATACACTACACGGTTAACATGATCGACCTCGTTAACAATTCGAACTGAGATTGCCTGCAAGACATCCCATGGAATCTTAGCAAAGTCAGCAGTCATTCCATCAATTGAAGTTACCGCACGAATTCCGACAGTATAGTCGTAGGTTCGACCATCCCCCATGACACCGACACTGCGGATACCAGGAAGAACGGTGAAGTACTGCCAGATTTCTCTCTCAAGACCGTGATTAGCAATTTCTTCACGTAAAATCAAGTCACTATCACGGACAATCTGGAGTTTTTCTTCTGTAATTTCACCAATCACACGGATTCCAAGACCTGGGCCAGGGAATGGTTGACGCCATACAAGTTCAGATGGCATCCCAAGTCGCTCACCTAATTCACGGACCTCATCTTTGAATAATGTCCTCAAAGGTTCAATTAACTGGAATTGAACATCTTCTGGCAGTCCACCAACATTATGATGCGACTTGATTGTTTGGGCAGTATCAGTTCCAGATTCAATCACATCAGTATAAAGAGTTCCTTGTGCTAAGTAATCAATTCCATCCAACTTAGCAGATTCATCATCGAATACACGAATGAATTCATTTCCGATAATCTTACGTTTCTTTTCTGGATCAGAAACACCAGCAAGTTTGTCCATGAAGCGCTTCTTAGCATCTACCTGGATAATATTCAAACCAAATTTGCCTTCAAGGCTTGCCATAACTTGCTCGACTTCGCCCTTACGCAACAAACCATGGTCTACAAAAATACTTGTCAATTGTGTACCAATTGCTTTGTGCAATAAAACACCTACAACTGATGAATCGACCCCACCTGACAAGCCTAGAAGGACCTTCTTATCACCAACAGTCTCGCGAATCTTAGCAATTTGCATATCAATAAAGTCATCCATTGACCAGTTATCATGTGCCTTACAAATATCAAAGGCAAAATGGCGTAAGATGTCATTGCCATGTTCTGTATTACGTACTTCTGGATGGAACTGTAAACCATAGAATTTCTTCTCATCATTTGACATAGCAGAGATTGGACAATTGGCACTTGTAGCCGCAACTCTGAATCCCTCAGGAACACTTGTTACCAAGTCACCATGACTCATCCAGACTGTCTGAGTGGCAGGTAATTCTTTGAACATCGGTTCATCAGCAGAAGCTACATGAATATCTGCCTTACCGTATTCCTTGTTATCAGCACTTTCAACCTTACCATCAAGCTCATTAGCCATTAGTTGCATTCCGTAACAAATACCTAAGATAGGAATTCCGAGTTTAAAAATCTCGGGATCCACGTGGAAAGCATCCTTATCATAAACACTATTAGGACCACCAGAGAAAATAATTCCCTTAGGTGCCATTTTCTTAATTTCAGCAGCTGTCAGGTTATGTGATAGCAATTCTGAATAAATGCCGAACTCACGAATTCGGCGGGTAATCAATTGATTATACTGGCTTCCAAAATCAAGCACAATAATCTTGTCAAAAGCCTGCATGTCAACATTAGTCAAGAAGTTTCACCTCATCTTCAAATTTTGGATCATTCACTACGTTCATTCTACCGATTAGAGCTTTAAGGGTCAAATCAATTTGCCCCAGTTTCAAGTAAATTCCGGACAATTTTTAGTATTTTCTAATATTTACGCAAAAAAAGTTCGTTTACTAAGTGATTTTGTGTCTTGTGTAAAATTAAATCTGCGCGATTTCTTGTTGGCAGGATGTACTCACGTAAATTTGGCCTATTTATAGTAAGCCAAACCTGTCTGGCCATTTTAGTTGCCTTAGCTCGATCACCGATCGCATATGGATAATAGTAGTTGGAAGGATCCTGAAAAGCCGTATCTAGTAGCGTTTCAAAGCGTTCGAGATACCAACCCTGAATCAAATCTTCGTGTGCATCTACATAGATAGAAAAGTCAAAGAAATCACTAACATATATTTGCTGATTACTTGGCAACTGCAGCACATTGATTCCCTCAACAATCAAAATATCAGGATTATCGACAACATCAAACTCATCAGGTACTATGTCATAAACCTTATGTGAATACTTGGGTGCCTTAGCAGGTAACCCGTTCTTCACATCATTAGTAAATGTCAATAGCCGTCCCATGTCGTAACTCTCTGGGAAACCCTTGCGCTGCATTATTTGACGTCTCTTCAATTCTTTATTCGGATACAAAAAGCCATCGGTTGTAATCAACTGAACTTTTTTCTCAGGATACGTTGTACTTAAAAGTGTCTGCAATAATCTGGCAGTTGTGCTCTTGCCTACCGCAACGCTTCCCGCAATTCCTAAAATAAAAGGGACTTTATGTGCTTCAATTCCTAGGAATTCTGCTTGCTGCTTCATTAGTTCTTGACGTGATTTCATATGAATCCCTAATAAATGAACTAATGGTTGATAGATGTCTTGAACATCATTTAGCGAGATACGATCATTGACAGATTTAATACGTGACAATTCTTCCACTGACAATGAGACCTGATATTTCTGATATAAATTACGCCACTCATCACGTGGAATCTTGTAATAATTCATCTGATTATACATTGCTACTCCCTACATGTGATTAAATTAAGGTTATTATAGCATCTTACAGGTTTGAATATTAGACTTTATTTGTAAGAGTATGATTCCGGTTTAAAAAATCTTCAAGTACTAAGATAAAATTACGAATACTTTACTATGAATAATTAGAGATTAGACGGAGAAATTTAACTTATAAAGTACATTTATCTGAAATAAATAGAGGAGCTAAGTCAAAATTTAATTTTTGACCCGCCCCCTAAAATCATGATGTTATATAGTTAGTATCTCTAATCCTCAATCAACTTGTAAGAATCAGACGAAATTCGCTCAAACAAAGTTGATAACTCATTCAGCGCAACAACATTTAATCGGTGCATTGCCCTTGAACAAATCGTATAAACCAATTGACGTTCATCCTCATCGTGGTAGTTTTTCTCGCTAGCATCCCACATTATCACTGCATCAAACTCCAACCCCTTCGCCAAGAAGGCAGGTACTATGATATTGCCTGCTGCCAAGCGCTGGTTTTCAGTCTTGATCAATGTTATATTGACTCCTCGCGAATGTAATTCATCTGTAAGCTTCTGGCATTGTGCTAAAGTCTTGCCAATAATCGCCGTTGTCAATTTTTCTTCATCATTACTTTGTAATTGCTCCATGACTTTTTGAATCATTCGTTCTTCGTCACTGAATACCTGTAATTCAGGCAATTCCCCCTTACGTTCAAAAGCCTCAACAGATGCTCCGCTGAGCAGAACTTGTTTTGTAAATTCGGTTATTTGTTTTGTTGAGCGATATGACTTAGTAAGTTGCACAACTTTGATTCCATCCTTAGGAAAAAGCTTGCTCATTTCTTCTAATAAGATGTAACTTTCTTTCTTAGTAAAAATGGCCTGATTCAAGTCGCCCAATACAGTAAAACGCGCCCTCGGAAAACTTGCCTTTAGGCATGCCAGCTGATACGGCGTGTAATCTTGGATTTCATCAATAAAGACATGTCGAATATCCAACTCTCCACGCTTACCGGTAATCAAATCATACAAATATAAGTATGGACTAACATCCTCCATCAGCATTTTCTTCTCTTTAATCGCGGTAATCACGCGTGTTATTTCTTTTTTCCATTGTTCCTCAGTAATTCCTGCTTGTTGAATATTCAATAAATCAGGAATACTGTTTAGAAAATGAATATATTGTGCATTGATATTTAAGAACCGATTACGCCGAATATCTCGTTGAATCTGCCTGTATTGTCCCATCACATACCGTTTTGTTAGGAAGTGCAATTCAGCATCTCCGTCTCCAAAATCGCGTGCATGGTCTCCGTAGAGCTGTGTTAGCTCTTCTGGGCTCAATTCCTGGACTGCTTTTTCAACCCATTCTTCCTTAGAAGCCTTATCGACTCGCCGACCAAGTTGTTTCAGCAATCGTTCTTTCGTAGCTTCAAGACGATTCCGCAAATGATAGTTCTCATTGAAACTATAGTAGATTTTTTCAATGTGTTCTTTATCAAAGAAAGTATCCCCTTTGAAACGAATATCCTTGAAACGCATCCCTTTATTTTCAAGAAAGTTACCATATGTTGTTGTTGCGTTAAAGAATTGCAGACTATCTTTCAGTCCTTGGATTTTTTTCTCTTCAGCTGTCTCAACCCGTTCAAAACGCTGCTGTAAAGTCTCAACTCTCAACTTAGGTAACCTACGCTGAGCATATTGGTAATACGTCATTTGAATCATATTTTGTTCACCCAAGTCAGGCAGCACTTGATCAACATAATCATTAAATAATTGATTGGGAGAAAAAAGAATTACTTGACTTGAAGTTAAATTGCCTCTAAAGCGATACAGTAAATAAGCAACTCGTTGTAAGACTGCTGAAGTCTTCCCCGAACCAGCCGCACCTTGAACAAATAGCAATTGTGCCTTAGTCTCACGAATAATCTGGTTCTGTTCTTTCTGAATTGTTGTCACAATACTCTTCATTTTTGTATCTGAAGAATCATCCAAAACATCTAGGAGCATCTGATCACCGACTGCTTCATCGGTATCAAAAACTGTTTGAATTTTGGCATTTTCTACTAAAAATTGGCGCTTTAACTTTACGTCAACTTTCTGCATTCCATCTGGAGTCTCATAGGATACTTCACCAATTCCTCCATCATAATAGACACTAGAAATAGGTGCACGCCAGTCATAGATTAAGAAATTATCTGGACGATCACTAAATGATCCCAGTCCAATGTACACAGATTCAGTCTTTTGTTCACCTTTTTCCTTAAAATCAATTCTCGCAAAATATGGTTTCTTTTCCAGCTTTGCTAAAACATCTAATCTCCTTGCAGCTAATTTCCAATTATTTTCACGTTCTTGCAGGAGTTGTTGTTGCTGTCTAACTGTCATCGCAGTTTCAAATATTCCTGAGTAAGATTCCGTTTTAATTCGTAGGTTATTTGAGAAGTCTTTTTTGATAGCTTGGGAATCTTTTTTTACACTTTCAATCTCTTTATGATGTTTCTTCTCGGCAGTCTTAATCTTACCAACTACATCATCCATTCTTCTTTGTTCTTTAGCCTTAATATCAGAATTCATTAAATTCCCCCCTGTTGCCTAAATTCTCGTCATACAATTTTAACACCTTTATTCGTTCCCCACAATTAAAGGATATTTTGCATTATTTAAAAAATTGTAAATCCTATGTAAAACACTAGCATTTAAGTTCAATTTTCGTTAAAATAATCTACAAATTAACTTTGAGGAAGTGATGTCTTGATTAGCAATGTACTCTATTTTTTATCCCATCTTCAACTCTACTTGTTGCCGTTAGTTGAGACATTAGGTGGTTGGGTGTATATTGCACTCTTCGCTATTGTCTTTATGGAGACTGGACTTGTAGTGTTCGCCTTTCTTCCTGGAGAATCCCTTGTCTTCTTTGCAAGCACTCTAGCTGCAATCACAGGCTCTTCTCTTGATATCAAAATTCTTGTCCCGGTATTCTTCTTTGCCGCCTTGATTGGTGATACGGTTAATTATGAAATTGGTCGTAACCTGCATAGGTTCCCGCTTTTTAGAAGACTCCTCTCCGAGGATAAACTTGCGAAAGCACGCGCCTATTTTGAAAAACACGGAGGAAAAACGGTAATGTTTGGAAGATTCATTCCTTTAATCAGAACTTTTATTCCTTTGATTTCAGGAAGCGCCCGTATGGATTACAAACGTTTTTCTATCTATAATCTACTTGGCGTATTGATTTGGGTTGTTTTAGGTTCTTCTCTGGGTTACTTCTTTGGACAACTTGATTTTGTCCAAAACAATTTTTCTGTCATCCTAGTATCCTTTGGACTGATATCAATCGTACCAGGAATCATGATCTCACTCTATCGTCTTATAAAAAACAGACAAGTTATTTAAAGTTAGCTTTTGTAAATCATTTATTGACTATATTAAGAAAAGGACTTTTTTCTGGTTTAATACCGTGATTAAGTCCTTTTTTCTGTCTCAAGGTTACTTGTGTTTTATCTATGACTTCAACGCAAGCTGAAAAGAATAATATAACTAACTATATTAAGAACTTTCATAGTCTTACAATTATCTGTATACTATTAATGTGCACTAAGCTAGTAAATTGGCTTTAAATTAGGAGGAGAAAAAATGGTTTTCACAATTTATTTTGTTCGCCACGGACAAACGATCTTCAATCATTACAATCGAATGCAAGGCTGGTGTGATTCACCGCTAACTGAAAAAGGAATATCTGATGCACATAAAGCTGGAAAAAGACTTGCATCAAAGCATTTCACTAGTATATATCATAGTGATACCTCACGTGCCAAGAATACATGTCATATTATTATGGATGAAAATAGTAATTCAAAAGAACTTCCTGAACCAACAGTTCTTCCACAGTTCAGAGAACAAGGATATGGATATTTTGAAGGTAATGATGCCAATCAAGCATGGTTTGTAGTAGGTGCCAGCCATAACTGCCGTTCATTTCCAGAAATAATCACGAAGTATTCAATTGAAGATTCACGTAACTTCATGAAAGAAGTCGACCCATTTCATAATGCAGAAAACAATGATGAATTCTGGAAACGAGTCAATTCTGGTTTCGACTATATTCGAAGTCAGCAAAAAGATGGTGATGAGGTCTTAGTTGTCAGTCATGGAACAACTATCCGTAGCATCGTTCATCGCTTCGCACCTGATATTGATATCGTCTCTCTCAGCCCTCAAAATGGCTCTGTAACAAAGATGATTGTTTCCGATAAATCAATTTCAGTTGAATATTTCAACCATTATACAGATGAACAAAACTATTAATAGTTTTAGAAGCTTAATTTAAAGTAGTAGAAGCTAGGTCAATTTTTAACTTTTGACCTAGCTTCTACTATTTTTTAATTCAACATTCACTCACTGCAATAGTCAGATTTTTCATCTCAACAACTATTGATTTACTTTGAAATGTACTTACCTGTTATTTCTCATAACTGGCAGCACGTTTTTTGTATTTAGCAACTTCGTCTTCTGAGCAACGGACAAAGTGTCCCGGTGTAATTTCATGCATCTTACGTGGTTTATTTTCATCGTCGTTTTCTTGCGATGAATCATAAACAATCTGCTTACGATTTCGTTCGAATTCAGGATCCGGAACTGGCACAGCTGAAATCAAGCTTGCTGTATAATCATGCAGTGGCTTAGTATAAACATCATCAGATGTCCCAACTTCCAAAAGCTTGCCGTAATGCATGACCCCAATTCGATCTGAAATGTACTTAACCATTGAAAGATCATGCGCAATAAAGAGATATGTCAATCCCTGTTCCCTCTGCAAATCCTTCAGCAAATTAACAACCTGTGCTTGGATCGAAACATCCAAAGCGGAGATTGGTTCATCAGCAATAATAAACTTAGGCTGTACAGCCAATGCACGTGCGATTCCGATTCGTTGACGTTGTCCACCTGAAAACTCATGTGGATAGCGACTTGAATGATCCTTATTTAATCCCACTATTTCTAGGAGATCCTCGACCATCTTGCTACGTTCCGCATCGTTTTTAGCCAGATGATGTATATCAATTCCTTCAGCAACGATATCCTTAATCTTCATTCTTGGGTTTAGAGAAGCATATGGATCTTGAAAAATCATCTGCATTTCTCTTCTGAATGCATGCATTTCTTGTTTTGTTTTTAACTTATTAATGTCTTGTCCATCAAAAATAATCTCACCATCGGTTGGTTCATATAAATGAATAATACTTCTACCGGTCGTTGTTTTACCAGAACCTGATTCACCTACAAGACCAAAAGTTTCTCCTTCATAGATATCGAAACTTACATCGTCGACAGCTTTGACCAAATCAGATTTCCCCACATTAAAATATTGTTTGAGGTGCTTAACTTCTAATAGCTTTTTCTTCTTTTCTGACATGGGTCTTCTTCCTTCCTAGGCCTTTACTGACTTATTGGCGCTCATCTTAGCAAACAGCTTTTGACGGCGCACAATCTCGGTTGGTGGAGTTACTTTTGGAGCATCTGGATGTAACAACCAAGTAGCAGCGTAGTGAGTGTCTGAGACCTTGAAGAAAGGTGGTTCTTTTTCAACATCAATCTTCATTGCATACGCACTACGAGCAGCAAAAGCATCTCCCTTTGGTGGATCCAACAAGTCAGGAGGAGTACCTGGAATCGCCTCTAACGACGTACTTGAAAGAGTTGGCATCGAATTCAGCAGACCCCATGTGTAGGGATGCTGTGGGTTATAGAAAATTTCATCAACTGTTCCATATTCAACAATTTTGCCTGCATACATTACGGCAACTCTATCCGCCATACCTGCAACTACACCCAAATCATGAGTGATAAAGATAATCGAAGTTTCAATTTTTGATTGAAGTTCCTTCATCAAGTCAAGAATCTGTGCCTGAATTGTCACATCAAGAGCAGTAGTTGGTTCATCAGCGATTAGTATCTCTGGATAACAAACCAGTGCAATTGCGATAACAATACGTTGACGCATACCACCTGAGAATTGATGAGGATATTCATTAATTCTCTTTTCTGGGTTAACGATTCCTACTAATTTTAGTATATCAAGGGCCTGAGCCCAGGCCTTTTTCTTTTCCATTTTCTTATGTTTCATTAATGGTTCAGCAATCTGCTGCCCAATTTTCATTGTTGGATCTAATGAAGTCATTGGATCCTGAAAAATCATTGCGATATCCTTACCACGAATATTCTGCATCTCTTTTTCGGATTTCTTCAAAATATCTTGGTCATGATACATAATTGACCCGCCAACAACTTCTGCATTATTTGCAAGTAATCCCATCAAACTCTTTGTTGTAACCGACTTACCTGACCCAGATTCACCAACTATTGCGAGTGTTTCACCCTTATCTAGATGAAAGCTAACATCACGGATGGCTTTGACGTCGCCAGCATAAGTGTGGAAATTGATTTCCAAATTTTTCACATCTAAAATTCTCTCAGCCATTTTGCCACCTACCTTCTAGTCTTTGGATCAAATGCATCACGTAAACCATCACCTAATAGGTTAAATGCAATCATCAGTACACACAATACGATTGCTGGATACCACATCTGATATGGTAAGAACTGGAAGTTCTTCTGTCCATCATTGAGTAACACACCAAGTGAAGTTTCAGGAGCACTGATACCAATACCAATGAAACTCAAGAAGGCTTCAAAGAATATTGCCGTTGGAATTGTATACATTGTTTGAATGATAATAATGCTTGAAAGGTTTGGAACCAAATGCTTCCAAGCTATCTTAGGCGCGGATTCTCCTAGAGAACGAGCAGCTAAGACATACTCTTGCGACTTGAGCTGCAACGTTTCCGCTCGAATCATTCTGGCCATCGTTGTCCAACTTGAAATCGCAATTGCGGCAATAATCGATGTCATACCTGGTTTTAGAACCAATAACATCAAAACAACGATAACAAGACTTGGGACGGACGAGATGATTTCAATAATACGCTGCATTACATTATCAACTCGTCCTCCTTTCCAACCGGATATAATCCCATATGCAACACCAATGGTCAGATCAAAGAATGTCGCTACAAGCGCTACTATCAATGAAACTTTTGTACCATAAATAATTCTTTCAGCGAGGGAACGACCTAAATAATCTGTCCCCAAAACAAAATATTTACCTGAGGGAATATTATTTTGCTTGTATTCATCTACCCATTGACCAGAAACCTTCAGCTTTCCATTCAGTCCGTTAATCGGAACACCAGGTATCTTTGCAGGTAAGTTAGCATAATTAGGTGCCGACTTAACCAGTGAAGCATGATCAATAAAAAATGACGAACCGAATGCCACAACAATCATCAAAACAATAATCCAAAGTGAGACGAATGCACCCTTATTCATTTTTAAACGGCGCCAAGCATCTTGAACGAAGGTTAATGAAGGAGCAGCAATTTTTTCGTTATCTAACTCTTCAGCTTTTGGTAAGGCCTCAAAGCTATCTGGACTTAATTTAATTTTTTCTTCCATCTGCTTAATCTCCATTTCCACTTAGTCGAATTCTTGGGTCAATGATTCCATAAACAATATCTGTCAATAAGATAACAACAACTAAACCTGCAGAGAACAGCATTGTCACACCCATAATCGTTGGATAATCATTTGTTGTAATTGACTTAACAAACTGTTCACCAATACCAGGAATAGAAAAGATATTTTCAATAACCATTGATCCTGTCATAAGGGCAACTGTATAAGGCCCAATCAATGTTACTAAAGGTATCAAACTATTTCTCAATGCATGATGATAGACTATACCAAATTTTGTTAATCCCTTAGCCCGGGCAAGTTCGATGTAATCAGAATTCAAAACATCTACCATCCCAGTTCGTATGAAACGAGCCGTTTCCGCGAGCGGTCCAACTCCCAAGGCAATTGTTGGTAACACTGTATAGCTAAAGCCACCCCAATCAGCAATTGGGAACCAACCCAATTTAAGAGCAATATAGAATTGCAATAATACAGCCAACACAAAGTTAGGTACTGATTTACCAATGATTGAAAGAATCGTGCATAAAGTATCAATCCAAGTATTTCTATTGATAGCTGCAAAAGAGCCAATAATAATTCCAACTAAAACACCAAAAATCATTGCTTGTAGACCCAATTGAGCCGAAGCACCAATTCTACTTGAAATCAAATATGAGACTGGCTGATTACTATATTGGAATGAAGTTCCTAAGTCTCCATGCAACATCCCACCAAGATAAATAAGGTATTGCAACCATACCGGTTTATTCAACCCATATTGTTCATTCATAATTTTAATCTGTTGCGGTGTCATCTTTTCTTGATTAGAGTACGGTGTTCCTGGCATTAATTTCATTAAAAAGAAAGTAATGGTTGCTACTAGGAATAACGTCAATAACATATAGAAGACACGCTTTAAAAGATATTTGCGCATAATTTTTCCTCACATTCTAGTTCTTACTCTTACTCCAAAGTTATGACAGACAATATTCATTGTACATTATAATATAATTTCGTTCCATACACCAATTGGGGGATAACTATGTTCAGTTAATCCCCCAATTAGCTTTTAATATTATTTTAACTCAACTAATTATTTTGCAATATAAGTGTTCTTAAAGTTGTAGTTAACCCCAGCAGCATTGTAGATAACACCCTTAACTTTTGATTTAACTAAAGTTGCAGTTGCTTGTTGATACAATGGAGAAATACCCTGGTCATTCAATAAAATCTTTTGTGCTTTAACTAAGTCATTCCAACGTTTTGTTGTATTACCAGCATCGGTTGTCTTAGAAGCTTCAATCAACTTATCGTATTCAGCGTTCTTCCACTTACCATTATTTTGTGAGTTGTCTGATGTAAATAGATCTAAGAAACTGATTGGATCAGCAAAATCAGCACCCCAACCTGTAACAACGATTCCAAAGTCTCCACTTTCTGAACGTGCTAAACGTGTCTTGAATGGCACATTTGAAACAGAAACTTTAGCGCCTGACAGGTTCTCTTCAATCTGACTTTGTAAGAATGTTGTAGAATCCTTGGCCTTATCTGTATCATCACTAAGTAATTGAATGTTCAATGATGTTACCCCAAGTTCCTTCAAACCTTTTGCCCATAACTTCTTAGCTTCTGCACGATTTGTTGCAACAGCACTCTTAACTGATGCTGCTGAAGCAAAATCTTCGCCATTCAATTTAGCTAAACCTGTTGATGCTAAACCTTTAGCTACTGTTGAGCCATCACCAAGAACCTTGTTTACAAATTGTTTGCGATCTATAACCAACGAAATAGCCTTACGGATATTAGCATTTTGGTATTCTTTCTTTGTTTGGTTATATTCGAGATAGAATGTTGAAGCCCCTTTACGAGTTACAAGTTCTTTAGAGTTAGCCAATTGTTTTGCCTGTTCAGCACTCAATGTTGTTTCATCTAACTTACCAGATTGATATAAGTTATATGAAGTTGTTGTACTCTTGTTAACCTTAAAGTTGATTGCTGAAAGCTTAACATCTTTCTTATCCCAATAATTATTATTCTTCTTCAATGTCCAGCTTAAGTTTGAACCAGTCCATTTTGTAAGCTTGAATGGTCCATTATATACCATATACTTAGAAGCTGTACCATATTTGCTGCCGTATTCTTTAACTGCTTTTTCATTTTGTGGGAAGAATACAGGGAATCCCATCAATAACTTGAAGTATGGAAGTTTCTTATCCAATGTTACAACTAACTTATAATTACCCTCAGCCTTAATACCTAAAGTAGAAACAGCTTTCTTGCCATTCATGATATCATCAGCATTTGCGATACCACTGAATAAGTAAGCATATTGTGATGCAGTTTTAGGATTTACTGTTCTCTGCCAACTGTAGACAAAATCTTTAGCAGTTACCTTTTGACCATTACTCCATTTAGCATTTTTACGCAGCGTAAATGTATATTTCATGCCATCGCTAGATACCTGTGTCTTGGTAGCAATTCCTGGTTCAATCTTGCTATCCTTGCCTAAACGATACAAACCTTCGTTTGTATTGTTTAATGTATCAAAACTTACAACATCAGTTGCCGTTGACAAATCCATTGTCGGCAATTCTGCTGTCTCGTTCCAGTTAAGTACTTGCTTTGATGCTGTAGAACTGCTCTTAGAGCCACAAGCTACTAAGAATAATGAAGACAAAGCTACAACTGTACCCAGCTTTGCGAATTTATTTATTTTCATCGCACTATTACTCCCCTTGTTCGTTTCAGATAAGAAACTATTTTTTTAACAGTGATTAAATCTTATATGATAATTAAATTAAATACAAGTATAAATTCTTAGTTTATTCATATTTCTTCCACATTTTGCCTGCATTTATGCAGTTTTTTTGAATTTTATAAAAATAAATATGGGCTTAGCTTTTTTATGCAAAGAAAAAAACGCTTTTATTCTTGCAAAATAAATAATAAAGTTACATCGTTAACACTTTTATGCATTTCTAATATTCGGCTTTAGCTTAATTAAAAATTGCTAAAAAATAATTATGTCTCTTTTTATCCTCTTTTTCACATCAACAGGTGTTAGCAATAAATGTTATACTTAAAATTAGTAGAGGAGGAATTTACGATGATTCCAGTTATTACCGCAGGTATCGAAGCACAACAAGAAAATTTTGACTATCTAATGGATGAATTAACAGAATTAGTAAAAGCAAATAATATGAATGTCGTTGCTGATGTCCGTCAACGACTGCAAAAACCAGTGTCTGCAACTTACCTAGGAAAGGGAAAGGTTTCGGAAATTGCCGAGATTGCACGTGCAACTGATGCACAATTTCTAGTCCTAAACGATGAATTATCTCCAACACAGATCCGTAATCTTGAAAAAAATACTGGTATCGCTGTCTTGGATCGTACAGAACTTATTTTAGAGATCTTCTCAAATCGTGCTCGCTCAAAAGAGGCACAGATTCAAGTTGAAATTGCACGTTTGAAATATAAGATGCCTCGTTTAAGAGTTGCACCAGATATCAAATTAGATCAACAAAGCGCAAGTGGTGCCTTAGCGAACCGTGGTGCTGGTGAAACAAAACTCGAATTGAATAGACGAACTCTTCAAAATAGGATTTCTTTCTTATCGCGAGAGCTAAAAGAAATTGATAAGGAATTTGAAATAAAGAGTAAATCACGTCGCAAGTCAAATCTGCCTAGTGTCGCACTTGTAGGTTATACAAATGCTGGTAAGTCAACCACAATGAATGGCCTACTTTCATTGTTTTCAGAGGAAGAAACCAAACAAGTCTTTGAAAAAGATATGCTCTTTGCGACCTTGGATACTTCTGTGAGAAACTTAAGTTTTCCCGATAATAAAAAATTTCTTCTAAGTGACACTGTTGGTTTTATAAGTAAACTGCCGCATAATCTGGTCGAAGCATTCAAGTCAACACTAGCCGAGGTTAGGGAGGCTGACTTATTAATTCAGGTAATTGACATTTCTGATCCGCACTCCAAGGAAATGATTGCAACGACAAACCAGACACTTGAAGAATTGGGTGTTAGCAATAAGAAAATGATTTATGCTTATAATAAAGCAGACAAAACTGACGCAGAATATCCTACTGTTGAGGGAATGAATATCACTTACAGCGCTCAAGATAAAACATCATTAGAGGAACTTGCAAATTTGATTAAAACGACCCTTTTCCCTGGTTATCAAAAAATGAAGTTTCTAATTCCTTTTACTTCAGGTAACTACCTTGAACGACTGAACTCTCAAGCAAATGTGCTCGATACTGAATACACTGTTGACGGCAGTATTGTAACAGCCGAAGTCTCCCCCATCCAGGCACAATATTTCTCTAAATTTGTTTATTCTGAGTAGGACTATTATAAAATTTTATGTATAAAAAAGCTGAGTCAAAACTAAATTTTGGCTCAGCTCTTCTATTTTATCTCAGATATACGTGTTCCATAAGTCGACATTCTCAATCCAAACTTGGATTATTCGTAACAAATTACCGTCGTACACATAATTTCATGTTAACGCTCGAATTTCATGTCACACTTCTGTGTTGTTGAGACTTTTCTTTTTTAAAATCATTACCACTGTATTTGATAGCTTACCCAACTCTTTTTTCCAGTCTTGAAGCAACTAGTGACAAGGCGTAGCAAACGACAAAATACAAAACAGCCAGTGCAACGAACATAGGAATCATGTATCTCGTGTTCTGCCCATAAATTATCTGTGCTCGATACATTAATTCTGGTAAAACAATGATTGTGGCCAAAGACGTGTCCTTTATCAATGAGATAAATTGACTTACCAAGGGCGGTATCATCTTTCTTAACGCCTGCGGCAAAACGATATACCATAGTCCCTGCCAATAAGTTAACCCGTTTGCGCGTGCGCCTTCCATTTGTCCAGTATCAACAGCCAAAATTCCACTTCTCACAATTTCAGCAATCATAGCTGATTCAAAAACTGTCATGGCGGCAATTGCTGCGGTTAATGGTTCCATCCTGATTCCAATTTTTGGTAATCCAAAATACGTGAAGAAAATCAGTAGCAGCAAGGGCAGATTCCTAATCAAATCAATAATAACTCCAACAACTCCCGAAACGACTGGGTAACGAATATATCTAACAATTCCTAGAAATAAGCCAACTATTGAGCTCAAAATTATTGAAACAACAGAGACTTCTATCGTGACCCATAATCCTTCTAGTAAGAAGCGAAAGTTTATCCAAGTGTATGCTTCAGCAAAACTATTCATTTATCCGTTCCCCCCTAGGCCAATTTCTTTTCGAGATACCGCATATAATAACTTAACGGTAATGTGATTATTAAATATAAGACACCTACAGCAATATAAGTATTAAAAGTATCAAATGTTGCTGAAGCAATCATATCTCCTTGATACATTAAATCAAATCCAGCTACAAAAGCTAATACAGAAGAATTTTTCACTAAATTAATAAACTGATTTCCCAATGGTGGAATAACATATTTAAAAGCTTGGGGCAAAACAATATGCCACATTGCTTGCATAAAACTTAATCCATTTGCACGTGCACCTTCCATTTGTCCACTGTCGACTGCTTGAATTCCCGCTCGAACTGTCTCAGCAATGAATGAAGAAGTATAAAGAGTCAATCCAATCGTTCCTGCAGTAAAACCATCCATCGGTAAAACATATTGCGGTACAACCACATAGAAGAACATGCCTATTACTAATAATGGGATATTACGAAACACTTCGATATAAATTCTACCAATAACGCGTAAAAGCTTAGAGGGTAAAACCTCAAAGATCGCAAACGTAGAACCGATTATCAGACTAAAGAATAAGGCAATAACACTGCATAAAATTGTATTTCCTAGGCCTGTCAGCAATTCCTGCCCATGCTGTTGAAAAACACTAATCATTGTTGACTCGCCTCCTTCAAGTTAAATCCAGCTACATTTCCAAACCATTTTTGCAACAGTTTCTGATATGTCCCATCTTTTCTCATCTCAGCTAAGGCCTTGTTGATTTTATTCTTTAGCTCTGTTTGTCCTTGATTTACGGCTATCCCATAAGGCTCATTAGTGAATGTTCCCCCAACTACCTGGTACCCAGGATTTTCCGAAGCAATACCGAACAAAATACCATTATCTGTTGTAAGAGCCTGCCCTTGACCTGATTTCAAAGCAGTAAATGCCTGCGCATAATCTTCAAGTTCCAGTATTTTGGCTTTTGGTGCTGACTTTTTAATATTAACAGCAGATGTCGAACCTTTAACTGCTAATACTGTTGTTCCAGTTTTATTCAAATCCTTAACATTCTTAATACTGCTGCCCTTCTTTACCAACAACGATTGTCCAGCTGCAAAATACACTTTTGAAAAATCAACAATCTTTTCGCGGTCCGGTGTAATTGTCATTGTTGCGATGATTGCATCAATATTACCATTTTTAAGTAGTGGTATTCTTGTCTTACTTGTAACTTGGACGAATTTTGCTTTGCCTTTCGAACCCAATATTTTTTTAGTAACTGCTTTAGCAACATCAATATCAAAGCCTTTAATCTGCCCAGTCTTAACATCCATCAACCCAAAAAGACGAGTATCAGCCTTAACTCCCCACGTAATGGTATTGTCTGCCTTGTCCTCACTCCATGTACTTTGTGTTTTTGAAGACGAGCAAGCACAAAGGAGACCTCCAAGAATAAAAATACCTAGCGTAAGGAGCAATTTTCTTAGTCTTTTCATCAACTCTCCTCCTCTAATGCTTGATAATCTTACTTAGAAACTGCTTTGCACGTTCTTCTTTAGGTGCTTCAAAAAACTCATCTGCATGTGCATCTTCTAGGATTTCACCCTTGTCCATAAAGACAACTCGGTCAGCAACTTCACGAGCAAAACCCATCTCATGAGTTACAACAACCATTGTCATACCTTCTTTTGCAATTTCCTTCATTACGTTCAATACATCATCAATCATTTCTGGATCAAGTGCAGATGTTGGTTCATCAAATAATAATGCCTTTGGTTTCATAGCCAAGCTTCTGGCAATCGCAACTCGCTGCTTTTGCCCACCAGACAATTGTTTTGGATAAGATTCTGTCTTATCTGACACACCGACTGACTCTAACAACTTCAAAGCAGTCTCTTTATTTTCCTTTTCATCTCTCTTCAAAACAAGTTTGGGTGCTAACATAATGTTTTCAAGTACAGTCTTATTATCATATAAGTTAAAATGCTGAAAGACCATTCCTACATCTTTACGAATCTGATTCAAATCTGTTTTTTTATCAGCCAAGTCATAGCCATTAACTAATAATTGGCCCTCTTCAATCTCTTCCAAACCGTTAATTGTACGAATCAAAGTACTCTTACCTGAACCTGATGGACCGATTACGACCACCACTTCACCTTTTTCAACCTGTAAATTGATATTTTTCAGAGCATGAAATTTCCCATAATACTTTTCAACTTTTTTAAATTCAATAATTGGCATATTTTGTTCCCCTCCCGCGTAAATTAATATACGATAATAAACATTCTAATTAAATTTTCCTTTTTATGCAAGATATTTCTTTTTGTCTCTCGCCTAATTGACGGTATTAACGGCTTTTATTTGGTAAATTATTTATTTTTAATACTAAATAATTTTCCAAGACAAAACAAAGGAGCTGGATCAAAATTTAAATCTTGACCCAGCTCCTTCACTATTATTTCGTATAAACGTGCTCGAATTTTAACGACCTATATTGCTCTTTCTACCAATTACTTTTTTAGATTCAACTTAATATTCCGATTTTTTACTTGTTCTTATATGCTACCTGTACACCAAGGCTAAAGGGTTGCTCCTCCGACACAAGAGAAGATCTGCCTGCAAATTTGTGTGGTCCACCTTCGATTACAACTGCAGCAAGAAATATTTCGTATTTATCGCCTATATCGGAAACTGGGGTTAATCCAACCCGTACTATTTCGCCTAACTCTTTTCTCTCCAGCGGATTTACTCCACCAAGAATAACAAATTTATCTCCGCGTTTCTCTAATTCGAAATATGGAAGTGCCACTGGTTCCAGCAGCGCATCAATTCCGTTAGTATTTGTACGAGCCACCTTAAGCTGCTGTTCTTCTGACAGCCCGCCAAAATTTAAACTAAGATATCCTTGTTGCTCCAATACCTCTACTATTTTTCTCAGATTATTATGATGCTCTTGATTCATTTTAAGCGAGGCCGGCAACATCTTCTCATTATCAAATATTCCGTTAGTCTGCACATATCCTGCTTTGGACAGGTTACTATTTTTTTCTATCTTTTCTTCCCTTGGCTTCATATGCAATTTTTTCTCGATCCAAGGAGAAAAATCAATCCGTGATTGTTTTTTCGTAAAATAGTGAATAACATTTAAATATGAAAAGTACGCCAACGCAATAAATGCCAAGATAAAAAGTGCTCCTCTTGTCATAAATCCATTCTTAAAAAATTGATATGCTACGTATAATAGATAAAAATTTCCTACGGTTCCAAGAATGGTATAAATCCTATTTTTCAGCTTTACATTTATATTGATATATCCTAAATAACTATTGATAATCCCAATTATACTAAACAAAGAGGCACCTCCTATTCCGACCTAGTCGTTTGCGCACTCGAACTTGTATTATCAGTTTGAGTACCCTGTGTCGAACTGCTTGTAGTAGTAGAAGCGGTAGATTGACTTGCGCTGCTCTCATCTTGAGTTTGATCATTATCACTCGAAGATAAACTGCTACTACTTGAGCGTACGCTGCTGCTTGACCTTGATATTGTGTCTCTTTCTTCTGAACTGCTATCTTTTTCTGAGGAAGACAGAGACTCCGACGAACTGCTTGAAGAAAGACTACTTGAGGAAGGTTCGCTAGATGGGGCTGAACTTTCTGAGCTTACTGTCCTGCTCTCACTTGAACTGACTGCGGATGTTGATGTTTTTGTCACAGTCCGCCCTTCATTTGTATGTGTCACAGTATTTACTGCAACATTCGTAGCTCCAAGTGCTAAAACTACTGACATTACCGCAAACGGCGTAATGAACGGTGGCGTTCGATATGCCATTTAAATCGCTCCATTTCTAAATATTATTTATAATGCTATTCTAAAATATTTATAGGATGTATGGTACTTCCTACATCTAATTTTTGCCTAATCTTATACAATCTGCACAGATTCCGTATAGTTCAAAATGATGATCATCAATTTCACATCCAGGAAGCTGCTTTTCAAAAAAGTCCAAAGGACACATCTGTACTTCTTGAACTTTTCCACATTTTTTACAAATAAAATGATGATGATGCTGATGCACAAAGTCACACTGATACTTGACACAAGCAATCCCGTCACGTGTCCGCTGCTCAATTATCCCAACTTCTTGAAACTCCTTGATGTTTCGATAAATGGTATTGTGACTCATACCTGGATAAATCTCATGCATATACTTATCAACGGCTGCAACATTAACATATTGTTCTTGAAAATGGCTAAGATACTCTAACATACTTATTCTTTGCTTTGTGATCTTATAATTGTTTTTCTGTAGTATTTTCACTGCAACTTCAATCATTTTTTTCGCCTCCATAATAATATTAGCGCTCAAGAATATAGTCTTCATTTGATAGTTAGTCATTAACTACCAGTTAATATTAAAATTACATATAGTGTTATGTTATACCTTAAATCCTGCATCTTTTAATGTCTGATTCACGATGTGTTTTGTATTCTGCCATACTCCATTTTCAATTACTGTGCAAAAGGGTACTAATTTTTGCGGTATAGTCATATCCCGTCTTGCTTCCAAACTTGTTAAACGTTTTGCAACTTCCTGCTCGGATTCTCCGCGCTTCAAAATCCGTCCTGAGATTTGCTTTGTATCAGGAACCTTAATATACCAAAACAATGTTTGAATATCTTTTATTGCCTTTTTATAACTGAGAACTCCCTTAGTGTCCAACACTATGGTTACTGTATCCGACTTCTGAAATGCCAACTCCAGTCCCTCATAGGAAGAACCATACATGTGTCCTGCGTATTCCACATACTCGATAAAGTGATTTTTATAAAAACTGTCTTCTGATTCGAAGTAATAATCAACTTTATTTTTTTCCATTATCCTAGGCTGTCTTGTGGTATGCGTAATCACCCGCTGAAATCCATACTTTTTTAGCAAATAATTCTGCACGGTCGTCTTTCCTGAACCCGGTGCTCCACATATGACTATTAATCTTTTCATCTTTTCATCCATTCCAAGTCATTAATTAACTAAGCTGTCTTTTTGCATTTTGGATAGTAACCATTATCCATATAGCAATTATAATGACTATAGTCCTTTATTACTATGAAAAAGCCAATAAAAAACTGTTATTTCAATATTTTTTCATACATTTCACAAAGAATACTATCACTCGGGCACTCCAAACCAATTTATTTTCCTAACATGAATTGACAGATCACTTCAATTACGTTTATTATCTAAGTCAGTATTTTAAATAAAAAAAAGGTGAGGTATTTCTTTTGAATCTAAAGGAACGCATTTTACGCAAAGAAAGTCTATCTCGTTATATTACCAAAGATAATCGTTTTGTAAAAACCTTGGGTGCTGGTGATCTTATTGCACTTGGTGTTGGAGCTGTCATTGGTGCCGGAATCTTCATACTCCCAGGAACTGTGGCTGCTATGCACACTGGCCCAAGTATTGTATTATCATTCATTTTAGCAGCGATAGTCTGTTCCACAGCCGCACTATGCTATGCTGAATTTTCTGCTTCATTACCTATTGCTGGCAGTGCCTATTCATTTGGGACTATCGTCTTTGGCGAAATTATTGGCTGGTTTCTCGGTTGGGCTTTAATACTTGAATACATGCTTGCCGTTGCTGCCGTATCAACAGGATGGTCAGCTTACTTTAAATCTTTTCTACTAGGTTTCGGTATTCAGATTCCTAAGGCACTGAGTGGTAATTTCGATCCAGCAAATGGAACATACATTAATCTTGCTGCAGTTCTAATCATTCTCTTGATTTCTTTTATGCTCTCTAAGGGTGTCAAATCTTCAATTAGGATCAACAATGTTATTGTATTGGTAAAAATAGCTATTATTGCAATTTTCCTAATCGTTGGTGCATTCTACGTTAAGCCTGCCAATTGGCAGCCATTCATGCCCTTTGGGGTCAATGGAGTATTCGTTGGTGCTTCTTCCGTGTTCTTTGCTTATCTTGGATTTGATGTGGTCTCCGCTTCAGCAGCTGAAGTTAAGAACCCTCGTAAGAATATGCCATTGGGTATCCTAGGAACGCTCGTCATCTGTACAGTTCTTTATATCTTAGTTTCCATTGTTTTGACTGGTATGGTTTCTTATACTAAGCTTAACGTAGCCGATCCAGTTGCTTTTGCGCTCCAATCCGTGAACCAAAATTGGGTAGCAGGTATTATTTCGATAGGTGCCTTAGCTGGAATGTTCACAATGATGGTAACTATGATTTATAGTAGTTCTCGCTTGATCTATTCGATCGGACGAGATGGCCTTTTACCTGATTTTCTTGGAAAAATTAATTCCAAGAGTCATACCCCTAACAACAGTATGCTTATCGTTACGATTATCATTGCTATTATGGGTGGGCTGGTTTCGCTTAATCAACTTGCCAATCTGGTAAACATTGGGACCTTGATTGCATTTACCTTCGTTTCATTCGGAGTAATTCCTCTTCGCAAGCGAACAGATATTTCACATGATGGGTTTAAAGTTCCACTTTATCCCATTTTACCGGTTATCTCTGGAATTTTGTGTATTATCATGATGACACGCCTATCTGTAGAAACATGGGTTGCATCAATCATCTGGTTTGCCATAGGTATGGTTCTTTACTTCACGTATGGTATAAAACATAGTAAACTATCTGATTAATTCCTAACAGCTACTATTAACATGCTATGTTAGGTTAAAAAAACATCATTACCATAATTACTAGTATTATTGCTCGATAAAAATGAAATGCTTTGCTTATATTTTGCAGGCAGATATAACAAGAGGCACGTTCAAAAATTCAATTTTGAACGTGCTTTTTTGATCCACATAAACGTGTTTCATAAGTCAAAATTCTCCATCTAGCTTCGCACTACTCCCTCATAGTTAAAAACTTGCTATACTCTTAATTTCTCATTAGTACCCAGTTCTTACCAACTCATGCCGCATTCTTTATTCCACCCTTTTTTATTTTGCTCAATTATATTGTATAATCAAGCGATTGAGGAATTTAAAACAGGAGGTATTATCTTGAAAAATAATCAATTTGCTCATATTACCACTTCAGATTCACAAAAAATTGCTGAGCTTAAAAGTATTGGTTACTTGACTACAGAAATGCTTGCAGAAAAGGATCTCACCAAATTATGGCGTGAGTTAACTATTCAGATGTTTCCACAAGCATTAACCGCCAGCTCTAGGTCTGAGAAGCTAGCATCACTTTTGGCAGATGAAAATACTAATTTACGTACATATACTGATCAAGGAAAATTTTCAGTAACCGCATTTTACAATGTTGCACTACAACTATTGGAGTTTCTACCATCTATTGATTTTGATTTTTCGAATCCATTGGTTGCAATGAAAAAAATCAATCTTCCATACATTGACGACATTTCTAACACAACTTCATTATTAGCTGCATGGTATGAACTATTGTGTACCCACACCAAAAATGGTCAATTATTGATTGATGTCCTAGCTGCAAAAGGTTTTTTCGTGAGCTTTTACGGAAAAATCAATCATCCGCTCTTCTTTAATGGTAAGGCCCAGCCGGTATTTGACACAGATAAACTAATCCGTGAGGTTGTCTATGTCGAATCTTCATTGGATACCGACAAAGATGGTAAGCTTGATTTGCTAAAAGTAGAAGTAATCAGACCGGTTGAAACAAATACTGGATTAAAAGTACCAGCGTTGTATACTGCCAGCCCTTACAATCAAGGAACTAACGATGAGGATGGGGATAAGCGCATGCATTCTATGAATGTTCCTTTGACCCACAAAACTCCCAATGATACTGTTTACGATGATATTGCCTATCACTCTCCTAAATTGTCGCTGCCTAAACCAAGAGTGAAGGTTGGGACTACTAAAAAAGCGGCCGAAACTTTTAGCAGAGAATTCTCGTATACACTCAACGATTATTTTCTTGCACGAGGTTTTGCTGCTGTTTATGCTGCTGGCATTGGTACGATGGAATCAGATGGTGTTCGTACGTGCGGTTCAGAAGATGAGACAGCCTCAACTGTCGCTATTATCGAATGGCTAAATGGCCAACGAACAGCCTTTACAAATAAAACCGATAATATTCAAATCACAGCATGGTGGTGTAATAATGCAATTGCAATGACTGGGAGATCTTACCTAGGGACCCTCGCAACTGCCGCTGCGACAACAGGCGTTGCCGGACTTAAAACAATTATCTCCGAAGCTGCAATTTCCAGTTGGTACGATTATTATCGCGATGGTGGCTTAGTAGTAGCTCCAGGTGGATTTCCTGGAGAAGATGCCGATGTACTTGCATTGGAATGTTTCAGTCGAAAAAAACAGGCTGGTGATTATCTAACAGTTAAAAAATTTTTTGACCAACATTTGCAAAAAATTACGGAAGGACAAGATCGAACAAGCGGAAACTATAATTCATTTTGGGATGCCCGTAATTACTTGAAAAATGTAAAAAATATTAAGGCCGACATTATAATGGTACACGGATTAAACGATTGGAACGTCAAACCCCGTAATGTCTATCAATTATGGAATGCACTAAAAGAATTACCTATAAAACAAAAGCTTATCTTACATCAAGGACAGCATATTTATATCAACAGTTTTCGTTCACTTGACTTCACTGACATGATGAACCTCTGGTTATCATATAAATTATACGGCGTCCCGAACAATGCTGCCGAAGTTTTGCCAGATGTGCTGGTGCAAGATAACTTGCAGGTTGAAACTTGGCAGAGTTATCAAGATTGGGACTCAAACGAAACTGTACAAAATTTACTTTTGCAACAACATGAGCTTGTTCCGGAAAATAGTGAGCTGCAAGATGGAGCATCTAATTTTCAAGACCACCTAAACGAAGCGGACTTTTCCCTGTACTCTGCAAATCATTCACTGTGGAAAGAACATCTCCTCCAAGTAGAAAATTCGCCATTGAAAAATAATCGATTGATTTTTAAATCCGCGATTTTTGACGAAGAGATGCTTTTACGAGGCACTCCTGAAGTCACTGTAAATGTTTCTACAAATAAAGATCACGGCTTACTAAGCTTCATGCTCGTTGATTATGGAAATGAAAAGCGACTTAAACCTGTTCCCACTACACTTGCGAGAAAGTCTCTCAACTTAGGTTTCCATTGGCGTGAAGACGACTTGACAGAATTTACAATGGACAAAGTGACACCTTGGAAGATGATCTCTGTTGGCCATATCAACCTTCAAAATCGTACTTCCTTATGGAAAAATGATGAACTGATTCCGAATACTTTTTATCCTGTCTCATTAAAGATGCAGCCAACTTTTTATAAAATCCCCCAAAATCATCAACTGGGATTAGTAATTTATGCTACAGATATGCGGATGACAGTCCGTGGAAATGAAGAACAATCGTATTCAATTCAATTAGCAGAAAGTAAATTGTCACTTCATCTCTCTAATACGCAAAAATAAATACTTTTTTGTATAATCATGGTGGTATGATTAACTTATTGATAAAGAAATCAGGTGTATACTAATGAAACAAGGAACTACTATACTTACATTAGACAACGGTTATCATCTTTGGACCCACACAGAAGGTGAAGGATCAATCAAATTACTTTGCCTTCATGGCGGCCCTGGCGGTAACCACGAATATTATGAAAATTTTGCTAGTAAATTAGCAAATATTGGTGTTCAGGTAACCATGTATGATCAGCTAGGATCTTGGTACTCTGATCAACCAGACTTTAGCATTCAAGAAAACGTTGATAAGTTTCTAAATATGGACTACTTCATTGATGAAGTAGAAGAGGTCAGAACGAAACTTGGACTAGAAAACTTTTACTTGATTGGCCAATCATGGGGCGGTATCTTAACACAGGAATATGCACTCAAGTATCCTGAGCATTTAAAAGGAATTATCATCTCTAGTATGACTGATAATATTGAAGAATACGTAACTAACATTAACAAGATTCGCGAAAAAGAATTTTCAAGCGCTGATCTTGCTTTCATGAAGAAATGTGAATCTGAAAATGACTATGCTAATGAACGTTATCAATCTTTAATTGACAAATTGAATCGTGGATATGTCGACCGTAAGCAGCCACCGGCTATTTCACATTTAACAAATACGATGGCTACACCAGTCTATAACTATTTCCAAGGTGATAATGAATTTGTTGTCACAGGCAAAATGAAGGGCTGGGATCGCAGAAAAGACATTCACAAATTGCAGATGCCTACTCTGATTACCTATGGTGAACATGAAACAATGCCGCTTGAAACAGCAAAACGAATGGCAGCAACTATCCCAAATGCGAGATTGGAAACAACTCCAAATGGTGGACATCATCACATGATTGATAATGCCCCTGTTTACTTCAAGCATTTGGAACAATTTCTTGTTGATGTTGAACACAACAATTTTCCAGGATCCAAAAATTAACACAGATTAAGCTTTTCCTTGAGCGGTAAAAACTTAATAGTCTCTAAGTACCACAGTAAATTATCAGTTGTAGCTGAAACATATGAGACATATTAAAGATACAGTCATGTGTAAAGAAAACACATCTTATCAGTTTCTACACTTTGAAAAATTACTGAAGAACCAGCTCAAAAATTAAATTTTGAGCTGGTTCTTTCGTTCGTTCCACATAAAAATGTTCTATAAGTCACTCTTTTCCCTTTTGCAGTCTAAACTAGCTACTTTTATCTTCCTCCCTATTTCATACAGATGGTTAAGAGTAATAGCTTTTTTCGTTGTTGCAAATTATGGGCAACTTCTCAGAAATATAGAATATCTTTTATCCCTTTGATATACTGAATCTGAAATAATCAGACGTCAGGAGACTTACCCATTGGAATCAAAAACACCAATTATTCGAGAATTTGCAAACTATACACTTAAAAATATTTTTGCCTCACTGGGGCTTTCGTTGTATGTGATTGTTGATACTTTGTTTATCGCACTCGCTGCCGGAGCGATTGGCTTAGCCTCTTTAAATATTGTTTTACCAATTTTCAATTTATTCAATTCTATTGGACTAATGCTCGGAATTGGTGGTGCAACTATTTATTCCATGAATAAAGAAAGAAACTCAAGTAATAATGACTCTCTATATGGTCAACTGCTTATCTCAGGAATCTTAGTTGGTATTTTCTTTATAATTATTGCGAACATATTTACCAACCAACTTTTATACCTGATGGGCGCTAATTCACAAACAATTAATGTCGCTGCTCCCTATCTCAGAATTATCTCTTTTTCAGCCCCGCTCTTTATTGTGAACTACATTTCAGTTAATTTTATTAGAAATGATGGTAATCCTAAATTAACAATGATTGCTACCTTGTCTGAGACAGGTGTGGTAATAATCATTGACTATCTTTTCGTTTTTGTGCTGGGACTTGGAATGAATGGGGCCGCTTTTGCAACACTCTTTGCACCTCTGACAAGTCTTGTAATTCTTACACATCATCGTTTCTTCCCAGCAAGAAATCTTAAGTTAAAATTGAGAATACCAAATCTTACCTTAGTAAAATCTGTTATCAGGCTTGGCTTTCCCTCCCTGTTAGCAGAACTAAGCACAGGAATTAGTATCTTCGTTTTTAACATTGTTCTCTTAAGATTAGGTGGTAATTATGAGGTTGCAGCTTATGGCGTCATTGCTAATATTTGTATCATCGTTCTGGCTTTCTTTAATGGTGTTTCATTTGGAATGCAACCACTTGTTGCTCGTGAATATGGCAGAAACAATTGGAAAGATGTACGCAAAATACTTTACGCAAGTTTAGTAACCTGTTCTGTAATTGCCTTAGTCTGTTATGTATTTTTAGTTATTTTTAAATATCCTGTCATTAACATCTTCAATAACGCACATAGCAACTTGCTGGTAACATATGCCAGCTACGGTATTCCTTTTTACTTTCTGAGTATCTTCTTTTCAGGAATCAATATAAATATCATGATTTTTTCTGTTTCTATCAATCAGCCACGACTTTCTTTTTTTATATCACTTCTTCGCGGCTACTTGATTTTATTACCAACTATTGTCATCTTTGGTTACTTATTTGGTGTAACAGGTGTTTGGTTAAGTGTTCCTTTTACCGAGTTGGTTGTTGCCCTTTTGAGTATACTTTTTCTACGGAACATACTCACTCAGAACTTTGCATGATATAATCTACACGTGAGGAGTGTTATTTAATGAATATCAAACGAATTGATTATCTTGCTTTAAATGTTGCAAATATCCCGCATGCTGTACGTTTCTATCATGAAGTTTTTGATATGCCTATCATCTCTGAAAATGCTGAAAAAGCAGTCATGCGCTGTGGCCACCAATTACTAGAATTGCAACTGGCACCAGCTGCAAAAAGCAGTCAAAAGGTCAGTTTCTGTATCGTAGCAAGTACACCTATGGAAGATGTGCTGAATCATTTAGCCAGTTACTACATCCCCATACTCGCTGATCCTGTCGAGAAAGTTGGAGCTTCTGGAAAGATGACCGCTGTTAAAATAAAAGACTATGATGAAAATATTATTGAAATTGCCGTCTATAAGCATTAAACAAGCTAAGCTAGGTATTCAAAAGAGGGGGCTGTGCCATAAGTCCCTAAGTTAAAGAGCTTCACCAGAGAAAGTAATGATT